>JBKAGN010000003.1:0-178331 GCA_046290415.1 Hyphomicrobiales bacterium | reverse complement strand
CCTTCTGGTCCACCATAGGAAGAGTCCGCCAGTGCAGCCCGCGCAGCCTCGGGATCGAAGGAGTAGCCCGGCCAGTCTTCATCCACGCCATTGACGGCGTTCAAGATTTGGTTGGCAAGCTGGTTGGGCCCATCGGGATAGGTCACCGCGATCAAACCAGCGGGATCGACCGCCCTGACAAGCGCCTCGCGCACCAAGGGGTCGTTCATCGGCTCACGAAAGCTGTTGAACCAGAAATGATGCCCCTTGGGGATCATCGGGCCGGATGCGAATTCGGCACCCAGATCCTGAATACGGGTAGGGGTGTTGAGGCTGGTATGCGCGTCCATCTCACCCGATTGCAGAAGCGAGGTCGCCGTTACCGGGTCTTCAACGGTGCGAAGCACGATTCTGTCAAGCATGGGCGCAGGCCCGAAGAAGTTGGGGTTCGGCTCAAAGACGACACGGCCGGCGTCCAGATCCATCTCCGTCGGGATGAATGGGCCGCTGACCACAACGCCGTTGTCGACATGCCACCATTCCTCGACCTCGTCGCCCGCCTCATTGCGCGCAACGCCCACCTTGACGATAGGCGCGATCTGGTTGGCGACCTTCTGGAAGAAAATCGGGTCGGGGTCTGTCAGGCGTACTGTAACCGTACCATCACCTGCCGTCACGCCGGTTAGTTCACTCGCGTCGCCGCCGGACACTTCGGCATAACCTTCGACACCCGACAGAACCTGCGGGATACGCTGGTTCCGGGTTCCGGGACGTGCCGACAGTTCCCAGCTGCCTTTGACGTCGGCGGCGGTGATCGGCGAGCCATCAGAGAACGCGGCATCGGGGTCGATCTCGAACGTCCATTCGGTCGAGTCCTCATTCGCCTGCCAGGACGTGAATACATAAGGATGAAGCTCGCCCTCGGCGTCGATGTACATAGGCGAGGCATTCCACAGCGAGTTCCACCGGAAATGCGCACCCCCGCCCCGCAGTGGCGACCAATCCATCGTAAAAGTGACATGCGCCACATTGAGCGTACCACCCTCGGATGCTTGGGCCATGGGGACCGGGGCCGTGATCAGGGCAAGCCCCGCTGCGGCCATCAGTCCAAGTACCTGTCGTTTGATCTTTATCATCTTTTCTTCCTCCTTTATGTTCACCCGCCGCGATACCCCTGACATGAGGCCGCCACTGGTCACCTTGATCGTCGCCTGGCAAACCATGCCAACTCGTACACGCGTCGTTTCATGTTCGCCCCCGCGACTGCCGCCGCTCGCCTAGCCCAGAGGCCACGACGTACCGCGCTGGGTTCGCAGGCTCTTGGTCGGTCGCCACTCGAACGGCTGTTCCGGGCGTCCTTTTAGCGTTACCCCTTCCAGCCAATCGGCGTCTTCGCCATAAATCTCTGTGGCCAGTAGTTCGGTCATCTGGTTCAGTCGCGCAGCATGGGCCGGATCGCCCGCCAGATCGCGGGTCTCATGCGGGTCGGTGACCAGATCGAAGAGCTGCCGGACATTGCCGTTGGCGTAATAGATCAGCTTGAAATCGCCTTGGCGGATCATGCGCGTGGCGATAGAGCCATTGCCGAACTCGCCATACAGATGCTCGCGCCGATCTCCGCCCAGCATTGACCGGCCCGTGCAACTGCCGGGAATGTCGATGTCACAGGCGTCGAGCAGCGTGGGCATCACGTCTTGCAAACCGGTCAGTCGGTCGTCGACCACGCCTTCACCGATTTTTTTGTTACCCGCGTTGGGCACAAGGATCATAGGAACGTTCGACGCCGCTTGATAGAAGAGGCGTTTGGCTAGCATATTGTGATTGCCCAGCATTTCGCCGTGGTCGCTAGTGAACAAAATGATTGTGTCGTCCAAGAGACCCTCGAATTTCAGCGTGCCAATCAGATAGCGGATCTGGTGGTCGATCTGGGTGCACAGCGCATAGAATGCGCGCCGAGCTTGGAGAATGCCCTCTTCCGTCATCAGCCTAGTGGTCCCGATGGCCGTCTGGACAGCGGGCGGTGCGCTTTCGACCCAATCGCCGATCTGGGGCGGGTCAATCTCGACGCCATCATAGAGGTCGTAGTAGGTCTGCAACGGCACCAGCGGCGGGTGCGGATGGCGAAATCCAAGGTACCAGAAGGCGGGCCGAGTCGTGTCGCGCCGCAAGATCGTGCGCGCCATGCTCTTGGCGGCCCAGTTGGTAACATGGGTATCCTCGGACAGATGCCAGGGGCGCCAGTGATACTGGTTGGGCGACATCCCGTGTTCGTATTGCGCCCCAAGATGGCCCCGTTCGCCGAGGAAGGCGTCGTAGTCGTCATGAGTGATGGTCTTGCGACGACCTTCCTCCTCCAACAGCACTGAATCAAACCCGATACGGTCGCGCTGCGGATAGACATGAAGCTTGCCCACAGCGTCGGCCTGATACCCTGCGTCACGGAAAGACTGGGCGAGTGTCGGGACGTCCGGCATGGGCATGGTTTCGGCAAAGACCCGGTCGCCGTGAGCGCGTGGCGACTGGCCACACATCAGCGACCGCCGAGCGGGAATGCACACAGGGCATTCAGAATAGGCATTGGTGAAGCGCGTGCCGCATTCGGCCAGTTCGTCCAGCCCCGCAGTCTTGATCGCCGGATGCCCCGCCACACCCAGGAGTCCCGCGCTCCAATGATCGGCGCAAATCATCAAGACATTCGGTCTGGTCATAGAAATCCCCGTTGATCTGACAGAGGATATCGAGTAGCCATGAATACTCAAAATGACTTATTACGAAATGATAATTCGAAAATGGCATAATGATGAATGCAAACAGAGTGCCGACGTACATGCAACTGAACATCTTCCTGTGTGTGGCAGAGGTCAGTTCGATCACCCAGGCCTCACGCTTCCTGAACCTCAGCCAGCCCGCAATTACCAAGCAAATTAAGTCACTTGAAGTCACGCTGGGACTGACCCTTTTTGATCGGCGGCGTGGAGGGCCGATGAAGCTAACGGAAGACGGAAGGCAATTTCGGCGTGAGACGGAAGCTGCAATAGCGGCTTATGCACGCATTCCAGAAATCGCTGACCGGGTACGCCTTAAATCAAACCGTTTTTTGCGGATCGGGGTAACGTGGTCGATTGCGGGCGCTAACGAGCTCGCAATGGCGATTGCCAATACCCAGAAGGCACTGCCCAATCTCAGGATCACAGTGGAAACAAAGCATCGGCAAGAAGTGGAGGAATCCGTCCTGCGCAATCAATGTGATCTCGGGCTAGCCCTTCTCCCGGCCATCAACCGTGGGCTTCGAGTTTCGAAATTCGCGAGCCTCTGTGCTATGGCGGTCGTAGCAAAGGACCACGCCTTGGCATCAAAAGGAAAAATCGAACGCCAGGATCTTCAAGGGGAAACCATCATACTCCCGGCACACCAGATGTTTCGAAGTCGCCTTGAGAACAACGAAACATGGTCCGATCTCCAGTCGAACACGCAAATCGAATGCACCTCGGCCATCAGCCGGTGTCAACTTGCCGCCAACGGTCTTGGGGTGGCCCTGTCCGATCCCTTTTCAGCCAAGCTCTTCCCACTCAGGACCGTGGCAATGCCGATGTCTCCCGCAATTCCACTCGAATATGGCGCAATGCGCGCTGACTTCTCTAGCGGAACGAGAGACGTTGATGTCGTCATGCGGGAGTTGGAAAAGGCCTTCGCCACCTGAGCCGGTCATGGTCGTTGCGACCTCGCTTCGGCAAGATGCTCTCTTGCGCTGGCCTCCAAGTGAACCAGATCGCAAGAAATCGAAACAAAAGCAAAACCAGACCTGATTTCCATGGCCGCCTCATTCCCGGCGCGTACATGTATTCCAGCTGGGATCCCGGCATCATGAGCGGCAGAACGGATACGTTCTATTGCTTGCTCCAGCTCTCTTTGTACCGACGTGTCAGTTGGTCCATCCGCCCCTAGGGCGATGGCCAGGTCAGATGGCCCAATGTAAAGGGCATCGACCCCGTCGACCTTGGCAATGGCTTCGACATTGGCAAGCCCGTCGGCGGTTTCGATGAATGCCAGGAACGACACTTTTTCGTTGCTGACGCTGGGCGCGGGGCCGACACGCAAGCCAGAGCGCATGGGCCCGAAAGACCGCACCCCATATGGCGGATAGCGCATGGCTGCCACGGCGGCTGCGGCTTCGTCAGCGGTATTGATCATCGGCACCATCAGCGCCTCAGCCCCGGCATCAAGCGCGCGCCCGATCTCGCTGGGGTCATTAGCTCTGACCCGGACCACGCCGCCGACTTGATTGCCGCCCGCACCTGCATCCTTGGCAATTAGAAACTCAACCATGTCGCGGTAATCCACCAGCCCATGCTGACCATCGAACCCAAGAAAATCGTAGCCCAGCCGCGCTACGCGTTCGACCGCCGCCATGGTCGGCGAGACAAACCAATAACCGACCAAGGGAGCCGGGCCCTTCAGTCGTTGCCAAAAATCGCTCATCTAATTTCGCTTTCCTGTTTGCAGCGCGCGCGATGCAGCTAGGCTGAGGCATCCAGTACGATGGTCTTGAGTTCTCGGTAGTCCATCAGTTGATCTGCGCCGCCCTCGCGCCCCATTCCGCTCATCTTTGTGCCGCCGAAGGGCAGCGAGGCATCAAGGGCGCCATAGCAATTGACCCAGACGATGCCCGCACGGATTTGGGATTTAAACCGGTGAACCTGGCTGAGGTCCTTAGCAAACAACCCGGCGCCCAACCCATAATCGGTGCCATTCGCGGCTTCGATCGCGCTATCGAAATCGGAAAACTCATAGCAATTCAGCACCGGACCAAATACCTCGCAGCCATGTATTTCCATGCCCTCGTCGATATTGGTCAACACCATCGGCGCCATGTGGTTCGGGCTGGGCAGGGCGTCGCGCGCGGCACTCAGGACTTGGGCTCCGTCCGCCTCGACGGCCCGTTGCAGGATAGACTGCGCGCGCTCGTGCTGGGTCGAGTTGATCAACGGCCCGAGGTCAGTCTCGGGGTCTAGCGGATCACCCATTCGCAGCGCTGCCGCACGTTCGGCGATACGAGCCGTGACGTCGGAGAACACAGCGCTTTCTGCATAAAGCCGCGACGCAGCAAAGCAAATTTGTCCTGAGTTGCCAAAGATGCCTGTGGCGATCCGGTCGGCGGCCCGTTCAAGGTCCGCGCCGTTGCAAACCACGATCGGGGACTTGCCGCCCAGCTCAAGCGTCACGCGTTTTAGCGTGGGAGTTGCGGCTGCGAGAACCTTCTGCCCCGTAACGGTCGAACCGGTGAAAGAAATCTTGCGCACCAACGGATGACGGGCCAGGGCATCGCCAGCCTCGGCCCCCGTGCCAGTTACAATGTTCACCACTCCAGGCGGCACGCCGGCCTCTTCACATATCTCGGCAAAGATCAAAGCGACGAGCGACGCTTCTTCCGAAGGTTTGAGCACAATGGAACACCCAGCAGCCAGGGCCGGTGCGATCTTCTGCGGGGTAGCGGTTGCCGGGGAGTTCCAGGGGATGATTGCGCCGACCACGCCCAGCGGAAAAGAGAGCGTCTCAGTCACCATGTCAGGGCCTAGACCGCTGTCAATGACGCGCCCCGAAAGCGCCCGGGTCTGAGACGCAAAGTAGCGGAACATACCAACAACGCGGCGGCCATTGGCGTATGCGCGTTTGATTGGCATGCCCATGTCCAACGCGTCGGCGACCGCAATCTCGGTCCAGCGTCGGTCGGTGATCTCCGCCATGCGCAGCAAAATCTCTTGACGCTCGGCTCCCGAAGTTGTCGCCCAACCCCTATGAAACGCCTGGTCGGCCGCCCGAACCGCAGCGTCGATATCCGATGCGTCGCACGCAGGAATCGTGGCGACGTCCGTGCCGTCATGTGGGTTGACGGTTCGCAGCGATCGTCCCGACATCGCTGTGACCCACTGCCCATCCACGAACGATTTCCTTTCGGCAGCGCCGCGAAGCTTGTCGCAAATCGCTGAAATCAGGGGCTTTGTAGGAAGGGCCACAGGTTCCATGATGGTCTCGAAATCTCCCGTGAAGCGTGGATCGATCAAAGAGTACTTCCTGGCCTGATGGCCAAGGTCGCTTTGGCGTACAGCACATTCAAAAATTAAAGAAATGAATTAATTTTATTCTTAATTCTTCTGGAGAATTATTACACCTGGCACTTGGTTCGTCGTGCCCAACGATACCAAAAAACCACATTCTCTCGGCTTCCTGCCGGAAAAAGTGTTGAGTTGATTGCGTTAGAATTGTGAAAGTCTGTCGCTGGTGCGCAAAAAGTGCGAGCCGACCCACAAAATTTGAAGTGACACTACCGGCTGGAAATACTTCTCGGCGCGGATCAATCGAAGCTTCCGGCCCGACGATGCGGCCTCTCGCGAAGCGAAAAACGCTAAGACAGCCGAACATCGTAAGTTCGGCTGTCTTAGCGTCCATGTCTTGTTGCAACGGCGAAGGGGCAGAGGGTCACCCTCGCCAGATCAGCAAGTCCGACTTTATCAACACAATCCGCCCAATACGGTCATTCAAAGATTCTATTTTCGTGTGCCGAGCTTGCTACTCGGTTGTGCTGGGTAAAGCTCATCGGAGCTTGCTACCTATAGAACGGAACCTACGAAATTTGTGCCGCCATTGCTGCTGTAGCCAGTCGCTCTTGCAAAGCGCTTTGTTTGTCATGTCTGTCAAACGACCGATGCATGCAGGGCGCTACAATTTTGCTGCAGTGACCAAGTTCGTTCAGTGGTCTTGGTGAACGTGATCGCTAGCTATCGCAATCTGATGGACGACGCTCGCGGAATCAGTGTCGGCGGTAGCAGTCGGATACGCTCCGTAGCCTCACTGTCGCTGCGCGAAAGCAGGTCTAAGGCTTCTGTCGCGATTTGATCGAACGGCACTCGTACGGAGGTCAACGGCGTGGGAAGGTGGCGGACGATGGGCACATCATTATAGCCTACCAGAGACATATCCTGCGGGACTTCGATGCCAGCTGCGCTTAGTCGCGACAGCGCTCCGATTGCCGTGTTGTCATTGACTGCAAAGATGGCGGTAGGAGGCCTTTTCAGCGCGATCAGCTCATCTGTCGCCTGGACGCCAGCCTCGATGCTAAAAGTGGAGGAGATTGTAAGGTTCGGGTCAGGTTCTATGGCGGCTTCGCCCAGCGCGCGCAGATACCCTTTTTTTCGCCCGGCTGAACTGGAGGCGTATTCAGGCCCCGCGATCAGCCCTATTCTGGAATGGCCGAGATCAATCAGGTGACGTGTTGCCAGATACCCGCCCAGCTCGTCATCTCCGATGGCCGATGGACTCACCCCATCGGTTCGCAGTGTCAACACGAAAGGCAACCCACCATCGGCAAGGTTCCTGGTGATGCTATCGTTGAGTCTGGTGGTCGCGAGCACCAGCCCATCCACACCGCGTCGGTGCAGCCTGTCGATGGAATGCTCTACGGCTGCGGGATCATCTTCGGTCGAGGCAACCACCGTAAACTGTCCGGCCCGCGTAGCGGCTTTTGAGAGCGACTCATAAAGCATCGCCATCACAGTATCAGTAAGCCGGGGCACGATTACACCAATCATGCCCGTTGCCCCACGGCGCAGGCTGGCAGCGGATTCATCACGAACATAGCCGAGCTGACTTGCAATCTGCCGGATGTGCTCGGCTTTCGCGCTTCCAGACCGGGGCAATCGTTCGTCCAGAAGCCTCGATACAGTGGATTTTGAAACGCCCGCGGCGGCAGCCACATCGTGCAGCGTCACTCGAGCGTTCTTTGCCTTCAGTCTGTCGTTCACAATTCTTCCCTCACTGCATCGCATACCGATAGCACTTGACATTCCTAGGCGGCAATGAAATTTTGGGAACGTTCCCACAATCGTTCCCAGTCGCTGATCGGCGACTTCTTGTTTGGAGAGGTCAGAATGAAACCCATGGATATGAGTGGGCTTAGCCCCGCCCCGGTAACCGCTTTCACCAAGAGCGGAGACATCGACTTCGATGCGAACGTTCGAATCGCAAAATGGCTTGCATCTTTTGACGATGTAAAATCGCTGGTCATTCTGGGCCATGCCGGCGAAGGAACTTTCCTGACTGAAAGCGAACGGCTTGACCTTATTCGCGCTTACGCTGAGGCCGTTGATATTCCCATCGTGGCTGGAATTACTGGCGAAGGCACAAAGGTAGCCGCCGAAGAAGCCCGCAAATGCAAAGCGGCTGGTGCGACAGGAGCTCTGGTTTATCCCAACCATGGTTGGCTCCGCTTCGGGTTCCAAAAAGGCGCACCACAGGACCGCTACAAAGCGATTTGGGAAGAGTCCGGCCTACAATGCATTCTTTTTCAGTACCCCGATGCGACAAAGGCGAGCTACGATCTGGATACGCAGCTTGATATTGCTGCGCAGCCAGGCGTGGTCGCAACCAAGAATGGCGTGCGCAATATGAAGCGGTGGTATGTTGAAATACCCGAGTTGCGCAAAGCCCATCCGGATCTGCAAATCCTGTCATGCCACGATGAGTGGCTTTTACCGACGATGTTTGATGTTGATGGATTGCTCGTTGGATATGGGAATGTTGCGCCGGAGCTTCTCATCGATTTGATCCGCGCCGGTAAAGCACAGGATTATCCGCAAGCACGTGAAATCTTTGAACGCTTGCTGCCTATTACACAGGCTGTCTACCATCGCGGTTCACACATGGAAGGCACGGTCGCTCTCAAGATTGGCCTGCGGCATCGCGGTCTTCTTGATCATGCCACGATCCGCGAGCCTCTCAAGGACCTGGGTGAGGCTGCTGAGCGCGACATTGAAGCGGCATTTGAACAAGCAAATGTCGGTCGTGTGGAGAACCTTCTGGCAGCTGCTTAACCATAAAGCCCCCTGCGTTTACCGCACGGGGCCCATAAAAATTGGGAGGATAAACAAATGATAAAACATCTCAGAAAACAGGCACGCAACCTTGTTCTGGCGTTTGCCGCCACGGTGCTCACGGTTACGGCGGTCGCCGCCAGCGACATTCGGATCGGCGCAATGCGAGAAGGTTCTGCCTGGTATGTCTTCGCAGCCACGCTGGAGCAGATGATCGAGCCGATACTTGGTGCGAATTCCGTCGAGGTTATTGCCCGTGGTGGCGGTGTCGCCAACCCCATGGTCGTGCAGAATGGAAGAGCGGAGATTGCGCTGTCCAATGTCGCCTCCGCTATTTGGGCTGCCGAGGGGGCTGATGTTTATGAGGGCGCGAGTGCACCTGATATCCGAGCGCTCGTCGGTGGTCTCAACAACGTGTTTGTCGGGGTCATTGCACGGGCGAGCTTCCTTGAACGCATGGGGACCACCGATCTGGATGCGATCCTCACATCGGGCGAACCGGTACGCATCCTTATGAAGCCAACCGGGTCATCTGCGGTTCCCGTTGCCGAGATGATTTTGGCCGCCGCTGGAACCAATGCTGATGAGATCAGGGCCAATGGAGGCGACATCATTCAGGTTGCAACCAGCCAGATTGCTGATCAGTTTCGTAACGGCAACGCCGACATCTACATCGACACGATGATCTTTGGTCATCCCACGATCACCGAAGTGGCGCTGACGAACGAAGTTGCCTTTCTTGATCTCTCCGAAGCCGCGCAGGCCGAGGTGCAAAACCACGGCTTGACCGTTGGGACTTATGGCCCGTGGTATGAAGGCCAGGAGGAAGCGACCATCGGTGCCAATCTCGGCACAGTTCTTATCGCACATGCAGATTTGCCAAATGATACCGCTTACCAGATCACCAAGACCATAATCGAAAATGCGGCTCAACTGCAGGAGTCCCACGGTGCATGGCGCCGCTTTAATCCGGAACTGGCTATGGAAGCGGCAAACACTGGAGTGCCCTTGCATCCCGGAGCAGAGCGCTACTACCGCGAGGCGGGACTGCTCAACTAAGCTGTCTGGAGCCGGTGCTTGGTGGCATCGGCTCGGTCACGTGGCGCTAGCACCGGCGGGACGCCTCAATGCACCAGATTATCTTCAAGACGACGTCGTGGGCTTTTCTCATTGGCCTGGCGCTGACAGCTTTCCAAATCTGGCTCCTGTTCAATCCACAGCAGCCCCTGTTTGAGCGCCCTTTGCATTTGGTGGCAGCGCTGGTTCTGCTGTTCCTCTACAAACGTTTGGAAATTGCACGGCTTCCAAGCTGGTTTTGCAAAGCGATCGACGCAAGTCTCATCCTGATGACACTTGCGGTGGCCGCATATTACGTTTTCACCTTCGATCGGCTGACGACCCGGATGGAGAACGTCTCCCCGGTATTCCCGGTGGATGTCGCTGCTGGTGCCGCCCTCATCCTGTTGTTGCTTGAAGGATCACGACGAGCGGTGGGCTGGATATTGGTCTGGGTGTTGCTGGCGTTTATCGCGTACGCTTTCTACGGCAGCGTTCTGCCGGGTTGGTTGGGTTTTCGCGGTTTCGGTATTGAAGCGGCAACCGAAATCGCAACGATGACAACTGCGGGCGTCCTGGGTATCACCACGTCCACTTCGGTCAGCTTCATTTTCTATTTCATCCTTTTTGGCGCCTTTTATGGAGCGGTTGGTGGCGGCCAACTGTTCATCGACCTGGCCATTCGATTGGCGGGTAGCGCAACTGGAGGCACTTCGAAAGCCGCGATCATCGGTTCATCGTTGATGGGATCAATCTCCGGCAGCGCCGTGGCAAACGTCGTCTCCACCGGGGTCTTTACCATTCCTCTGATGAAGCGCACCGGTATCTCCGCGCACAGAGCATCAGGCACTGAGGCTATCGCCTCGACCGGTGGACAATTGATGCCCCCGGTGATGGGCGTGGCTGCCTTCATCATGGCTGAATTCCTGGGGATGCCCTACATCGACATAGCCTTGGCGGGGCTTATCCCAGCCATAGCCTTTTATCTTGCCTTGCTTCTGGTCGTCGATCTGACAGCCAGGCGCGAGGGCACACGGGCGCTCACCGCTGCAGAGGCGAAAAGCGGTGATCCCCTAGGACCAAGACTTCATCTCATTTTGCCGCCGATTTTGCTGATTGTTATGTTGGTCAGCGGTTTCTCCGCCGCTTACTCTGCGGTTGCAGCATCAGCAGCCTGCCTCATCGTTCCTTTTTTCCGCCGATCGACGTGGATCGGGAGAGGACACATTATCAACGCGTTACGTGACGCGCCAAAACAGGCCGCCGAGGTCGCGGTTCCCATTGCAGCAATCGGACTGGTTATCGCGGTGGCCGTTCAATCGAACCTTGCTTTGAAATTTGCAGGTTCATTGCTCAGCTTGTCTGAGGGCTCAATATACGCATCGCTGCTTCTGGCGATGTTTGGCTGCATCATCATGGGTATGGGCCTTCCCACTGTTGCTGCTTACATCATCGGTGCCGTTCTGTTTGTGCCGGCGATTCAAGACCTTGGGGTTCCTCCATTGGCCGCACACTTTTTCGTTTTCTATTACTGCGTGCTGTCGATGGTAACGCCGCCTGTCGCATTAGCGTCTTTCGCAGCCGCAGCTGTTGGCAAGGCGTCGGCGATCAAAACGAGTGTTTCGGCATTTGGATTGAGCTTAGTCGCTTTCTTCATCCCATTTGGTTTTGTCTTCGACCTTGCAATTCTTGGTCAAGGTGAGCCCGCACAGGTCGCTTCCAGTTCAATTGGATTGCTGGTCTCAACCGCGCTTTGGGCCATCGCTTTTGGTGGATGGTGCTTTCGCCCTTTAAATGGACCACTTCGTGCGATCATTGGGTTGAGCGGATTGGCAGCGGTTGTGGCTCCATCTGGATCCAGTGTTTGGATCGCAGGCTTGGCGACAGGATGGGTTGTAGTGTTCAGCTTGGGGCTTGTTTCAAGGTTCGGCGGAAAACAAATTAGCCATCTCACTGCCCCACAAAACCGAAAAGAATAAGCTGCCGACGTCAACTTAGACCGCACTGGCCTGGCATTGGTTGACGCAGGAACCAAACTGACTGCTCGTTGATGTTTCTGACTGGTCTTAAGCTCGCCGTTCGCTTTTTTCTGAGAGTTGGACAGAATCGTAGGCGCAAGCACATCCTCTAGAACAGAGTAACAGATTTCAAATCAGGCGAAAATCGAGATATTTATTTATCTTTTCTGCAAAATTAAACTTCCAATTACACAAACCAATTTGTTCCCCGTCAGCGCCTAATGGACAGATCGTGCTGATTGTTTAAGGGGGTGATTGTGGCTCATCATTGCTAATCTTGGAGCAGATGATGAGACGAAAAAACGAACGCTTTACCGATGATGCCGATCGGGTTGTGAAGGACATCAAGCGCCAGACCCGGCGTCGGTTTTCCGCAGAAGAGAAGATCAGGATTGTGCTTGCTGGCCTTCGTGGCGATGACAGCATTGCCGAGTTGTGCCGCCAGGAAGGGATTGCTCAGAGCCAATATTACTCCTGGTCGAAAGAGTTCATGGAGGCGGGCAAGAAGCGGCTGGCCGGGGACGCCATGCGCGAAGCCAACACCGATGTGGTCAAAGGACTACGTAAGGAGGCCCGGGATCTGAAGGAGGTGGTGGCAGAACAGGCCCTGGAGCTTCGCTTGCTCAAAAAAAGCATGATCGGGGATGGGGGAGACGACGAATGAGATATCCCGCATCCGAGAAGGTGGAGATCATCCGGCTTGTTGAGCAGTCGCATCTCCCAGCCAAGCAGACACTGGATCGGTTGGGCATTCCGCGATCAACCTTCTACGCCTGGTATGACCGATATCAGACTGGCGGCGTGGATGCTTTGGAGGACAAGGCTCCCATGCCTGCACGGGTTTGGAACCGGATACCAGATCATGTCAGGGAGCAAATCATCGATCTGGCATTGGAGGAGCCGGAACTCTCGCCACGGGAACTGGCCGTCAGGTTCACCGACACAAAGCGCTACTTCGTGTCCGAGGCCAGCGTTTACCGGCTTCTGAAGGCTCATGACCTGATCACCAGCCCGGCCTTCGTGGTGATCAAGGCCGCTGATGCGTTCCGCGACAAGACAACAGCCCCCAATCAGCTGTGGCAGACGGACTTCACTTATCTCAAGGTCATCGGCTGGGGCTGGTTCTATCTGTCGACCATCCTCGACGACTTCTCTCGCTACGTCATCGCTTGGAAGCTCTGCACGACGATGAAGGCCAGTGATGTCACTGATACACTGGAACTCGCCTTGCAGGCCTCAGGCTGTGATCAGGTCAATATCCGGCACCGGCCAAGGCTGCTATCGGACAATGGCTCCAGTTACATCGCGACCGAACTGGCGAAATGGCTGGACGACAGGGGCATGGACCATGTTCGTGGTGCACCCTACCATCCACAAACCCAGGGCAAGATTGAACGATGGCACCGGACCCTGAAGAACCGCATCCTGCTGGAAAACTATTTCCTGCCCGGTGACCTCAAGGGCCAGATCGGCAGGTTCACCAGCCACTACAATCATCGCCGATATCATGAGAGCTTGAACAACCTGACCCCCGCTGACGTCTACTTCGGACGAGGCGATCAAATCCTGCAGCAAAGAGAAAGGATCAAGCAAACCACCATCAACCAGCGCCGCTTGCAATACCGCAGTCAGGCCGCCTAAACCAATATAACAGATGAGCCAGATACTCGCTTACCCAAAGCTGCAATCTGTCCAGAAAACCCTGATGACGGACAATTGTACACCATTACGTCCTTGGAAAAAGTTTTCACCCGTTATCAGCGCCAGGCCCCGCGATAACACTGTTTGGGCATTTGCCCATGATGATCATCGCGAGAATATCATCCTTTTCGACGGCGCCGATCTGCCCGTGGCCAACGACCTGACCGCCCTTCATAACCATAAACCTATCGGCAAGTTCGATCACGTCTTCGATATCATGGCTGATAAGAAAAATGCCGATGTTCTGGGCTTTCAACCGCGTGATGAGGTCTGCCACCATTTTTGTTTCTTCCGGCCCAAGCGCTGCGGTGGGCTCATCCATGATCAGAACTCGAGCTCTAAAATGCAGCGCCCTGGCAATCGCAACCGTCTGACGCTGTCCGCCTGAAAGATCTCGGCAGGGGACGTCGATCTTATCGAAATTCGGATTGAGTTGTTGGATGGCTTTGCGCGCCTGATCCTTCATCGTTTGGCTGTCCATTAAGCGAAACGGCCCGATAGTCCAGCCAGGCTCCCGGCCAAGAAACAAGTTGGCAGCAGCGTCCAGATTGTCAGCCAGCGCCAATGTTTGATGAATCGTCTCGATGCCCAATGCATGCGCTTCAGCAGGAGTGGAGAGCGGCGTAGCTTGACCATGAACGTGTATGTCACCTGCATCACGGCTGTAGGCGCCAGCCAGCATTTTCATCAATGTGCTTTTGCCCGCACCGTTGTGGCCAAGCACTGCAACGACCTCGCCAGGATAGAGCTTTGCATCGACATTCTCGACAGCGTGAACACCTCCGAACGCCTTGTAGACGCCCTTCATTTCAACCAGCGGCTGCTGATGGTTAGGTGACGCAGTCATGCTCAAGCCTCCTTTGAGAGCCGCTTGTCGATGTAGACGGCAAGGGTAAGAATGACCCCGATAGCGATCATCCGAACCGAACTTGAAGCCCCGACCAGCACCATCCCAGAGTCCAAGCTTTGGATAATAACAGCCCCAATCACAGCGCCCGATACCGTTCCACGGCCACCAAGAAGCGACACGCCACCGATAACAGCCGCTGCAATGACGCTGAGCTCTAGGAGTTCTCCGGTCGAGCTAGTTCCAGCATTCAGCCGCGCGGTGGCAATCACGGCCGCCACCGCTGCAAGGACACCCATCAGCACGTAGATCCAAAAGACGGTCTGTCGCGTGGGAATGCCGACCAATCTTGCCGCCTCCACGTCACCACCGATGGCATAGGCGTAACGGCCAAAAGTCGTGAAGCGGGCAATGAATTCCATGACAAGAACGGTGACGAGTAAAATCAATGCCGGAACAGGCACGCCTCGTCCGATATCGGTTCTGGGGCGGTCGTAGGCATTCATTACAAACACAAAACCAACCGCAAGAATGGCAACCATCGCCATTCGAAGTGCTCGAAGGGTCAGCGGAAGTGCGTGACCAATGCGCATCTGACGACGATGAATGAAAAACTCTCCGACGGCATAAAGAACTAGAATGACAACCAGCATCCACCAGCTCATGGATTCACCCAGAGCGCCATTCAGCCCGCCACCAAAAACCTGATACGTTTCCTGGAAGGGCGCCAGCGTGCGACCCTGGGCTGTTTCAAACGCAAGCCCGCGGAAAATAAGCAGACCGCCCAGCGTAACCACAAAGGATGGAATGCCGCCAAAGGCAATCCAGGCACCGTTCCAAGCTCCAATGAGAGCTCCGCAGACTAGCCCGATAGCTGCTGATAACGGCCAATTCCAAGCGGCTTCCGCAGGGAAAATTTCGATCTGGAAGAGAGCAATAACCATCCCGACCAGGCCAAGCGCCGAACCCACCGACAGATCAATGTTGCGTGTGATGATGACCAGCGTCATGCCAGTGGCCATGACGGCAACCACACTGGTTTGAACGACCAGATTGTAAAGGTTGCGCGGAGTCAGAAACAGCCCGCCTGACAAGACATGGAACACGACGGCTATGAGCACAAGCAGGCTCAGCAGCGACAGCATGCGCGTGCTTAAAATTGAATTGAACATCACCCTCGACCTAAAAAAGAGAACAGGGCGGTCTAGCCGCCCTGTTCGTAGCCCAATGCACTATTGGCAAGCTGACGGTGCGTTTTCGACAACCCCGACGCACAGATCATCTTGCGAGATCCAGCCCGCATCGACGACAACATCAAGATTTTCCCAAGTGACGGTAACAGGAGCCAAAACAACGGCATCCTGCGCAACACCGGCAGGGCCCAAGTCCCAGACGATGCTATCGGTAACATCGCCAGGAGCAGTCCCATCGGCCAGTTCAGCGGCAACACTTGCAGCTAAACGACCAAGCTCGCGGGCATCTTTCCAAGCCGTTACCGTCTGGGTGCCAAGAGCGATGCGGTTGAGAGCTGCAATATCACCGTCCTGACCAGAGACAGGAATGCCGTCCAAGCCTACAGACGTAAGCGCCGCGACGACACCGCCGGCTGTTCCATCATTGGACGCAAGCACCGCATCCACTTCATCGTTGGTAGCGGTCAGAATGTTCTCCATGTTGGCCTGCGCGCGATCAGGAACCCAGCCTTCCGTCCACTGCTCGCCGACAATCTCAATGCGGCCATCATCCACGAACGGATCAATGATTTCCCGCTGACCGGTCAGCACATAGTGAGCATACTGATCGGTTGGACTACCCTTGATGAGAACGTACCGACCTTCGGGTTGAACGGCGACCAATTCCCGGGCTTGGATGCGACCCACCTCAATGGGGTTAAAGGCCACATAGAAAACGTCTGGATGCTCAATCTGACGCTCATAGGCGATGACAGGGATACCTTCAGCCAGCGCCTGTTCGACAGATGGCAAAATAGCCTCAGAATCCCACGCCACGATGGCCAAGACATCGATGCCTCGCGCGATAAGGCCCGAGATGTCACTGGCCTGCCGGGCGTTTGAGCTTTGTGCGTCGGCGGTCACAAGTGTTGCGCCCATCGCACTCAAAGCTTCTTGAAGACCCTGCTCGTCAATCTGCCAGCGCTCTTCTTGATAGTTAGCCCAACTCATACCCACGACGAGTTCGGCATGGGCGACAGCTGGCGGCACAAAACACAGGAGCAACCCGGCTAAGGTTGCCTTTATCGTTTTTCTAGTTTGCATTGTCAGTCTCCCTAGACTTTAGTTCATGGCGCCCATTCGGGCTTTATCCGGCGCTGCTAAGCTGCACCAGGGTTATCGTCGACCGTTCCGGCGACGAATTGGTCAAGATCTATGATGGCTCCGGTCATCATCGCGGCGTCAGGCGACGTAAGAAATGCGATGAGGCCGGCGGGGTCTTGCGGCATCAACAAGCGCCCAAACGGCTGGTTGGCACCCACCGTTTCTCGCCAGTTGTCGGGAAGGCCATGGACTTTGGTTTGGGTCTCTTGCTCGCCCGGCGTCCAGGTCCAGCCAAGATTGATTCCGAACACATGAATGTCCCCACGTTTGACGGCATTGGCCGTGCCCTTGGTCAGCGCCACCAGCGCAGCCTTGGAAGAGGAATAGGCGAGCAGAAATGGTGGGCCGCCATAGGCGAGCATCGAGCAGATGTTCACGATGGCTGCGCCTCGCGGCATGTGCGGCATCACTGCCTGCATCAGAAAGAAGGGCGCGCGGACATTAAGAGCGTAGAGCAGATCGAAGGTCTGCGGATCAGTGTCCGCAATGCCGCCCCTAGCCGTGGAGCCGGCCGCATTGACCATAATGTCTACGTTTCGAAGCGCTTTGATTTCATCATTAAGCGGGCCGCGCCAAGCATCCAAATCCGTGAGATCCGTTGCCAATGTGCGGACGCTGGCGCCAGCCTTTTCAAGACCAGCAACGGTTTCACTCAAGCCACTGGCGTTCCTGTCGACAAGAAGAAACTGTGACACACCTTCTTTGGCAAGCCGAAACGCCGTTGCTTGTCCGATACCTTGGGCAGCACCTGTTATCAGCGCAGATCTATCTGTCATGCCTCATATCCTTTCTACCCAGCAAAACGCGGCTCTTGGCGGCCTTGGACGCCAAGTCCATCGATCACAAAAACGGAGCCTCGTAGCGGCCCATCACCGGGATACTTTGGAAGCGGCGGCTCTGCCATTGAGGTGACAAACAGGCGGTCCAAATCAGAGCCGCCGAACGCCAAGCTCGTGATCTTGCAGACGGGCATTTCGATCACTCGGTCGACGGAACCATCTGGTGCGTATCGGAAAATGCGGCCTTCAAAGACAGTGGCCGACCAGACGAAACCTTCTGCATCGACAGTCGCGCCATCAGGGGATCCACCACGGCTGGTGTCGACGTCGACAAAGGTTCTTCGCTTGGTGGCTGCGCCGGTTTCTACATCGTAGTCGTAAGCGTAGATCGTTCCTGCGAAGCTGTCGGCGAAGTAAAGTGTGCCACCATCTGGCGACCAACACGGGCCATTGGAGCAAATGATGTCGCTATCAAGCTTGGTGACTGAAAAATCCTGATCAAGTCTCCACAGCGCCCCACTTGGCGCCTCTTCGTTCATGTCCATGGAGCCACATAGGAAGCGCCCACGTGGATCGACCTTGCCGTCGTTGAGCGCATTGGACGTGGCGCCCGGCTCTGGATCGACCAGAAGCGTGACCTCTCCACTTTCAAAGTCTAGAGTATGAAAGCCATCGGCCAGCGCGAGCACGGCACCACCGTTTTCCCGCAAGGCCATGGAACCAATCCTTGACGGAACGGTCCAACAGCGCACGTCGCTTCCATGTTCGGTGCAGCGGAAAATGCGCTTACCGAGCGCATCGATGAAATACAACTGCTGGGTTTCAACATCCCAAAGAGGCCCTTCGCCAAGAAGCGGCTTAACATCGATGAGGACCTCCAGCTGCATGGCCTAGAACCCCACCTTGCCAGCGCCTTTGAGACCGAGTTTTTCGCGCGCGTCATCGGGCGTAGCCACATCAACAGAGAGGCCATCCAAAATACTTTTGACCTTCTCAACCTGGTCCGCCGAAGACGTCGCTGGTTCGCCTGGCCCCAGCCAAAGCGAGTCCTCCAGTCCAACGCGAACATGTCCGCCCATGGCAACTGACAAGGCGCCGATACGAAGTTGGTTGGAACCGGCACCCAGGACCGACCATTCATAGTTTTTGCCGAACAGGCGATCTGCCGTTCGTCGCATCATCTGAACGTCTTCGGGATGACCGCCGATTCCGCCTAGGAGGCCGAACACCGACTGCACAAACAAAGGGGCAGAGACTTTGCTGCGTCCAACCATGTGGTGCAGCGAATACAGGTGCCCGATATCGTAGCATTCAAATTCGAAACGCGTTCCGTTAGCCGAGCATGTGTCGAGGATGTGCTCGATGTCTTTAAACGTATTTTTGAAAACCAGGTCGCGGGAGTTTTCCAGATGCTCCTCTTCCCAAGCCTGCTTGAGGTCCTGATAGCGCTCTTTCATTGGGTAGAGACCAAAATTCATCGATCCCATGTTGAGAGAGGCGAGCTCTGGCTTGAAGTGCGCAGCCGGTGCCACGCGCTCTTCAACGGACATGAAAGGGCTACCGCCGCTGGTGATGTTGATCACCGCTCCAGTCTCTTTCAGCGCCGGCAATATCCGCCCAAAGGCCTCAACCGTTTGGTCCGGACGCCCACTCTGAGGATCGCGGGCATGGACGTGCAGGATTGCAGCTCCGGCATCTGCCGCCCGCCGCCCTTCTGCAATGATTTCATCCGGAGTCACGGGCAGATATTGCGACATGGAAGGGGTGTGGATCGCGCCGGTTAAGGCACAGGTAATGATCGCTTTGCGTCGTGCGGCCATGCTCTACGCCTTCCCGTTGTGTTGCTTGAAGGCGGAAAGCGCGGCGAGCTGTTCGTTGCGCCACGCCTGGCGATCATCCAGCGTATCGAGTGGTCGGACCGAGCGGCATGCGGCGATGATTTCGTCGGCCAGTGTACCGTTCCATGCCGGACGGTCCGGCCGACCCTTGCCGATTTCGTCATACGCATCTTGGTAACGCTGCAAGAACGCTGAGACGCCGCCGGGCGCGTTCAAATCAATTGTCTCGAACGGCCCCATAAAACTCCAGCGGCGCGCCAGTCCGTCGCGCATTGCTGTGTCGATGTCCTCAATGCTTGCTACCCCGTCTCGCACCAAGGCAAATGCCTCATCAAGCAATGCACCTTGAAGCCGGTTCATGATGAAACCAGCGACTTCTTTGCGTGCGATCACCGGCTCCTGGCCAATACTGGCAAGAAGCCGAACAGTGCCTTTCACACATGCTGGTGCAGTCTGCGCACTTGGCACAACTTCAACCGCGGGGATGAGGTGTGGCGGATTAAGAGGATGGGCGACCAAGCATCGGTGACAACCCGGCAAGCCTTCGGTGAACTGGGACGGCAGGAGTGCCGATGTTGAACTGGCGATTACCGCGTTCGGCGCAGCATGCGCATCGAGTTCAGCAAAAATCCCTCGCTTGATAGCGATCTTTTCCGGCGTGCTTTCCTGAATGTAGTCCACCCCTTCCAGGGCAGCACTTAGGCCATGGGCCACCGTTATCCGTTCAAGGATCGATTCAGGCGTCTGTTCGCGCAAAAGATCACGTGATGCCAACCTCGCCAGCATCTGCGCGATTGACGGCAATGCTGCTTCCACCGCACCCTCCATATGATCGAACAGGCGCACCCCATGGCCAGCGCGAGCAAAGCTGATGGCCCAAGACTGACCGATAATACCGGTGCCTATCAGGGCAATGCGCGACGATGCGTTGAGCACTGCCATCACCCGATCCTCGCGCCGTCATCGGCGCTGAAAACATGCAGGCCAGCTGGGTCAACGGTTACGCCAACCCGCTCTCCAATCTGTAGCGATGCATCCCCCGATGCGATGGCACGCAACTCGCCAGCGCCATTGTTGACGGTGATGACCGAAAAACTGCCAAGGCGTTCAACGTCACAGACGTCGCCCGTGAGCTCAGATTGATCGGGATTGCCGAGGGTCAGCGCTTCCGGTCGTAAAGCGACACGCACTTTTTGGCCTGGTGTTAAACGCCTGCCGGTTGTGCCTGTGATAGGCCCCATGGCACTGGCAATGGCGCCATTGTCGCTCTGGCCTTCCAGCACGTTGATACCTGGAGAGCCAACCAGCTTGGCGACGTAAAGACTTGCCGGCTTGGCATAAACGTCGTCGGGTTTGCCGACCTGAACAATACGACCAGCCTCCAGGATTGCCATTCGGTCGGCGACACTCATCGCCTCCTCACAGTCATGCGTGACGTAGATGAAAGTCCGGCCTTGCTCGGTCTGCAGGCGTTTCAGCTCAACCCGCATGGTATCTCGCAACCGCGCATCAAGCGCCGCAATAGGCTCATCCATCATGTAGGCCGAAGCGTCACGAATGAGCGCACGTCCGATGGCCACCCGCTGGCGTTCACCGCCGGAGAGCGCGGCGGGCTTTTTATGAAGGATGTGGGCAATGGAAAGCACGCTGGACACTTGGTCGAGACGCGCGTTGATCTCTTCCTCGCGTGCCGCTCGGCGTCGCAGGGGAAAGACGATGTTTTCTTGCGCACTCAGTTGCGGAAAAAGCGCCAGGTTCTGAAAAACCATGGAAAGATTGCGCTCATTGGGAGACGCGCTGGTTATGTCTTTCCCATCGATATAAATTCGCCCGCTGTCCACGGGCTCTAAGCCGAGAAGAACCCGCAACAGGACCGATTTACCTGAGCTCGGAGGCCCAAAGACCGACGTGAATGACCCATCTTTAATGGTCAGGTTTGCGTGATCGAGCGCCGCCACATTGCCGTAGCGCTTGCTGACATTTTCAAGCTTGATTTCAGCCATGGAGCATAGCCTCCTCTGGCACCAGCCGTTGCTCGCTGTCAGGGTCGAAAAGATGCGCGCGATCAGGATCGATTATGAGCCCAACAGCTTCACCGGGACGCGGTGCGGTGCCGCGTCCAAAAACCGCCAAGAAGTTTGATGTGCCTGAAGTCAGATGAACGATGTTGCGACGCCCGACACTCTCCACGAGCACCACTTCGGCGGCAAACGATCCAGGGCTCCCAGGCTCCGCAAGCGAAAGGTTTTCCGGCCGGAAACCGAACAGAACCTCAGGGGATCGCCGCGCGCGCATCACTGCCATCAAATGGTCAGGGAGCGCCACGAAATCGGCCTCGCGACCGCCAAGCGCCACGCCTCCGTCAACGGCGCGTGCCTGCAAAATGTTCATGCTCGGTGCGCCGATGAACCGAGCCACAAATACGTTTGCTGGCTTAGCGTAGATAACGTCCGGCGTGTCGAACTGCTGTAAGACAGCATGGTTCATGACAGCGATACGGTCCGCTAATCCCATCGCCTCAATCTGATCGTGGGTGACGTAGACCATGGTTTGTTTGAGCGCGCGCTGGAGGTCGCGAAGCTCTGCGCGCATCTTTTCGCGGAAGGCCGCGTCGAGGTTTGAGAGAGGCTCATCAAGCAGAAAAATCGAGGGTTCTACGATCGCCGATCGACCGATAGCGAGCTTTTGCAGTTCATTGACCGACAAGGCGGACGACTTCGCATCCAGCCTGTGTGAAAGCGCCATAAACTGCGCCATCTCATCGACGCGGCGATCGACTTCAGGTTTGGAAACACCCTGGATTTCCAGGCCGAACGCCAGATTATCGCGCACAGACATGTGCGTGAAGATGGCGTAGTTCTGGAAAACAAACCCAACGCCGCGTTTCTGAACCGGGACGTTTGTGACATCGCGACCGTCAAAACGAATGGCACCTGAGGTAACATCCTCGATACCGGCGATCATATTCATGGTGGTGCTTTTCCCGCAGCCCGACGGACCCAGGATCGCGACGAACTCACCATTTTCGATGATCAAATCCATTGATTGAACAGCGGTGAAGTCGCCAAATTGTTTGGTGGTGGCTTCCAGCGTGACGGAGGACATTACGCGTCCTCCTTCTTGCCGGTGCGCGCCAAGATGACGGCGGTGATAACGCTAAGCACAACCAGAACGGTGATGCCGATGGCCGCCACATACGACCACTCCAAGCTTTGGAACGTTTGTTTGTAGAGGTAGAGCGAGAGACTCTCTGTCGCGACACCCGGACCGCCACCTGTCATGACAAAAAGCATGTCGAAAATCTTGAAGCACTCGATCACCCGCAGACCGAGAGCGATAAAGATCACCGCCTTGATGCGTGGAAGGGCGATGCGCCAGAACCTTTGACGCCAGCTGGCCCCAAGAATAGTCGCCGCGCGCATCTGGTCCTGCGGCACGCTCATCAGCCCGGCAAAGAGAATGAGGAACATCAACGGTGTCCACTGCCAGACATCGGCGACGATGACGGCAAAGAACGCGCGATTGACATCGTTCAACCAGTTCACATCGTAGGCACCCTCCCAGAACAATCCGAGCAGCGCATTCAGCGGACCGGTCTGTTGAAAGATGAGGAAGAAGATGTAGCCAGCCACCGCAGGCACGATCATCATCGGCATGAGGATCAGGCTGTAGAAAACCGGGCGCGCCGCCACGCCTTCGTAAAACAGCGCGGCCAGCAGAAGGCCTAAGCCGAACTCAATTGGAACGGCGATAAGGACGAACAGCAGCGTGCGCCAGACCGCACCATGCAATCCAGGATCGCGAAAAATCTCGACGTAATTGTCGAACCAGTTCCAGCTCTCATAAGCGCGGTACCAAGGCTCGCCATCGAGCGGCGTCCACCAGGTTAGGCTGATATAGACCTGCATGATCAGCGGAAACGCGACGATGAAGACAAGCAACACCTGCGTGGGCAGTATGAATTTTTTGGCCAGGCTTCGCCGGCTTTCCGCCAGGCTTTCCAATGGTGCAGTTTCAGCTTTGGACGTGCGTTCTGAGGGCAACGTGGTATCGGTCATTGTTTCAACGCTCCGAACGTCAAGCCGCGCACCAGGAAGCGTTGGATGGAGATGCCTAGGATAATGGGGGGGATCGCTGCGATCAGGCCTAGCGCGGCCTTCGCGCCGTAAAGCTGCCCGGAAGCAGCTGAGGCCAGCGCATTCATATAGACGGGGATCGTTGTCCAATCGCTGCGTGTTAGAAGCAGCGCGATCAGATAATCCGACCAATTGAGAATGAAGATAAACAGGGCTGTAGAGGCCACCGCGGAGGCCACAATCGGCAAAGTGATTTGATAAAAGGCTTCAAAGGGAGAACAGCCCTCGACGATTGCTGCTTCTTCAATTTCGCGTGGCAACTCGTCGAAATAGGCCTTCATCAGCCAGAACGAGAAGGGCAGCGTGACAATACCGTAGATGAGCGACAGCCCCCACCACGTGTCGATCATGCCGAGGAACGCCCACATGATCATTACCGGAATCATGACGGCAAGCGGCGGAAAAATGCGCAGTTGCAGCAGGGAAAGACCGATGGAACCCCCGATCTTCTCTCGGCTCACGCCGTAGGCTGCTGCGGTGCCACACACGACCGCAATGAGCGTCCCTAAAATCGACGTTAGCAGGCTCGCAAACAACGGCCACCAGACCGTTCTGTCGAGGCTTACGATCTGATCGGGTGCCTCGCCGGTGAAGACGTAAACGAAATTGCCCAGTGTGGGGTTTTGCGGAAAAAACGTGAGGTCTGAAGCAGCGCTGGTCCATTCTGCTGGCGGCTTGAATGCCATCGTGGCCATCCAGCTGATCGGCAGCAGCGCAAGCGCCGCAAAAACGGCAACCGCAAGGGTTCTGAGCAACAGTCCCAGCATCAATCGTACCTAGTGTGGTTTCAGGCAAGATGGGCGCGACAGCACAAGCCGCGCCCAAGCTCCGGAGGAGAGCGTTAATCGACGATGGTCGGCCAGGCAGCACGGCTGGCTTGGATGATCGGAATCATCTTGTCCTCGCCGCGTCGGCGAATGACCCTCTGCCACCGTCTGTTCGCATCCATCATCGCTTGCTCGGCTGTCTTTTGACCGGTGAGCGCTGCCTGAAGCTCCTCGTCGAGGGCTGCATCAAGCGCGGTTTGTCCAGCGAAGTTGATGGTTGGAACCGAGCGCGAGATCGTCTCGCGGATCGCATCCATCATGTAGTCATGGTACGTTTCTTGGACGAACTCTTCATTGAAGTTCGCCTTCTGGAACGGATCGAAATAGCCAGCCGGGTTGCCGGTCATCCAAGTGTAGATGCGTGTTGAACTAAGCCACTGTAGGAACAGGTAGGCCACCTCGGGATTTTGCGCCTGCGAGGATACGGTACCGGTGATGTTGTAATAGATCACTGAACGACGCACCAAACCGCCATCATGTTGTACTCCCGGTGGAATGTACGCTGACAGCTGACCGGATGCTGGGCTTGCTGGCGTGCCGTCATCATTCATCCGGTCCACAAACTTGGCCACATTTGTGTATGTGGTCAGATGGGGTGTTTGTCCGGAGCCGATACCAGAGTAGCCCTCAGCAAATGTCCAGGACAACGCATCAGGGTGAGCCCATTCTCGTGACTGGACATACTCTTCAGCAGCCTTGATGGCCTCTGGGGTGGCGAGATTAGGATTCCCATCATCGTCGAACCAGTACATGTTCGGCATCGCTTGAGCGGCCAAGCGTGCATAGAAGCGTGGCAGACCCCAGAACGGCGCCATATCATTGCCGTTGCCATAAATGGTGGTGCCACCTAAGCCGCTTCGGCCGGTAAAGAACGCAGAAATCTGATCACTCTCTTCCCACGTCGAAGGCGGAGCAAGATCGCGGCCATAGCGCTCGCGGAATGCGCCAGCATGGGCATCATCTTCAAAGTAGCCCTTGTTGTAGACCCAAGTGTGGAAATCGCCGTCGAGCGAGGCGCCGTAGAAGTCGCCGCCGTACTTGTAGAGTAGCTCGGCTGTTTGTGCTGTTGGTGTGCCGCGCTCATCATCGGCCCAATCGGGCTGATACTCGGCAACGAAATCGTTTAGGTTCATAGCGCCGCCAGCCTCGACCAGGTCGCCCAAGCTGTTCCAGGGGTGCGTGTAGATATCAAATGCACCAGACTGTGTGGTGACGTCCTGAAGCACGCGGGCCCAGATATCACCGGCTGGTGCGCCGATGATCTCAAGCTCAATGCCCGTTTCAGCTTCCCAAACCTCCTTCACAGACGGGCCAGATGGAAATGGCTCGGTGAGTTGGCCAATGGCGCCATCTGTCAGCAAGATGGTGATTTTGCTGGGTGCGTCGCCTGCCGCGACGATCTGGCGAATACCCTCAATCGCCCGACCTTCTGACATGCTTTCATTATACTGGAAGCGTTCTGCCCCCGGGAAACCCGTCGGGCCACCGGTCATGCCGGGCGCGTAATTTTGCGCCATACCCGGACGAATGAAGCGCGGATTGATTCCGATCGCTGTCATGGCTCCGAGCGCCGCACCTGATTTCAGAATGGCTCTACGTGTGTAATTGGAGTTTTTCATCTTACTCCTCCCTTCAATGTGGCGTTTGACGCCCTTCGAGCGATTGATCGCAATTGCCACAACGGTAAAAGGAAACGTTTCCAGTCGTCAAGCTGAATTTGCGCCACTCCGCATTGGTGTAACCACGACAACCGATAAATCAATACCGAAAAACTCATCGCCATGAGCGCGAATTTTTGATATTAAATATCTGATATATTTATTTATTTTACTTTTTTGCCTGTCAATAACTTCACTAATTTCCTATAAGACGTTTTATGGAGTGCTTGACAGTTGGCGCCTGTTTCTGTTCTCTGAAAAAGGAAACGTTTCCATAACGGTCCATCAAAACAAACTGTTACGATGCCGCCAGGCGCTGTCATGCGCACTGGTCTGGGAGGAAAAAATGAAAACACTTAAGGGACCCGGTCTGTTCTTGGGCCAATTTGCGGACGACAAAGCGCCATTCAACAGCTTAGCCGCCATCTCGAAATGGTGTGCTGATTCTGGCTTTGAAGCTGTGCAACTTCCCATGTGGGACGGTCGTTTCATCGACGTGGCAAAAGCCGCAGAGAGCAAAGACTACGCCGATGAGTTGAATGGCATCGCCAAGGAAAATGGCGTCGTCATCTGTGACACGGCAAGCCACATTCAAGGTCAGTTGTGCGCGGTTCACCCCGCTTACGATGCCTGGATGGATGGACTATGCCCGCCTGAAGTTCGCGGCAATCGTAACGCTCGCCAAGCGTGGGCCGTGGAACAGCTCAAAATGTGCGCACGGGCCTCGAAGAATATGGGCCTAACCGAACACGCCACCTTCTCCGGCGCCCTCGCCTGGCCATTCTGGTATCCATTCCCGCAGCGCGATCAGAACCTGATCGACGAGGCCTTCAACGAGTTGGCGCGCATCTGGCGACCGATTCTGGATGTCTATGACGATTGCGGCGTTGATCTTTGCTTCGAGCTGCACCCGACCGAAGATCTCTACGACGGCGTGACGTTCGAGATGTTCTATGAGGCGGTGAACAAGCACCCACGATGCGCAATCAACTACGATGCCAGCCATTTCGTGAAGCAAGGGTTGGACTATGTGCAGTTCATCGATTTCTACCATGAGCACATCAAAATGTTTCATGTGAAGGACTCCGAGTTTAACCCAACCGGCAAGCAAGGCTTCCTTTCCGGCTATCAGCCCTGGCTGAAGCGCGCCGCGCGCGACCGTAGTTTGGGCGATGGCCAAACAGACTTTGGCCAGGTGTTCTCCAAGTTCACCGAGTACGGTTTCGAGGGCTGGTGTGTGTACGAATGGGAAGATTGCATTGAGCATCCAGAAGACGCGGCACCCAAAGGAGCGCAGTTCATCCGCGACCATATTCGGCGGGTAACGGACAAAACCTTTGACGATTTTGCTGGCGGTAAGGGTGATACGTCCGGCGCCCGCGCGATCCTTGGATTGGAGTAAGGATCATGGCCATTGAAAGTTTCGGCACCGAACGAGCCGCACGTAAGTTGCGGCTCGGGATGGTCGGCGGGGGTCGTGGCGCCTTCATTGGCGCTGTCCACCGCATGGCGGCACGCCTTGACGACAAATGGGAAATCGTTGCCGGCGCGCTTTCGGCAAGCCCAGAAAACGCTAAGGCATCGGCAGCTGACCTCGGTTTAGACGCTGAGCGCACCTACACATCCTGGGAAGACATGGCGGCGAAAGAGGCAGCGCGCGAAGATGGCATCGATGCCGTCTCCATTGTCACCCCCAACCATCTGCATTTCGGCCCGGCCAAAGCCTTTCTGGAGGCTGGGATCAATGTGATCTGCGACAAGCCAATGACACTCAATTTGGCCGAAGCCCGCGAGCTGGAACAAATCGTGATGAAGTCTGGGCTTGTGTTCGTGTTGACCCAAAACAACACTGGCTACCCGCTTGTTCGCCAAGCGCGGGCCATGGTGGCCGATGGGACGCTGGGCGATATCCAAGTGATCCGCACGTCCTATGTTCAAGATTGGCTGACCACCGCTCTCGACCAAGAAGGCCAAAAACAAGCTGCCTGGCGCACCGATCCCAAGCTTGCTGGTGGTGGTGGATCCATTGGCGATATCGGCGTTCATGCCTTCAACTTGGCTGCCTTCATCTCCGGGCTGGAGTTGGACGAAGTGTGCGCCGATCTGAAGTCCTACGTGCCCGGACGCCAGCTTGATGACAATGCCAACGTGCTGCTGCGCTACAAAGGGGGCGCATCGGGCAACCTTTGGACCAGCCAGGTGGCGCCAGGAAACTACAACCGGTTGTCGATTGGCATTTACGGTACCAAAGGTGGGCTTGAATGGGTGGGTGAGGACAATGATAACCTCTATTACACACCCTTTGGCGAGCCGACGCGATGCATCACGCGCGGCGGTCCTGGAGCGATGGATGTTGCCAATGCCGGCACGCGTATGCCGCCTCGGCATCCGGAAGGTTACATTGAGGGGTTTGGCAACATCTACTCCAACGCCGCGGAGATCATCTGGGCCGCTAAGGACAAGCGCGACCCTGATCCGTTTGCAACAGACTTGCCTACGGTGGGCGACGGCGTGCGCGGCCTTGAGTTCATCGAAGCGTGTATTGCCTCCAGCAAACAGGGCGGGGTTTGGACGAAACTGTCTGGCTAACGCCAAACGTGCGCGAGAAACCAGACCCAAGGGGATCGGCCTCCTCCCGCCGATCCCCTTTTTGTTCCGCTTTTTACGCACCGGTGGCAGAGACCCATGCAAGATGCAGAGATTAGAGATATTCAGCGGCACAGCGCGCTCATGCGCGGGTTAGCCGACATTCGATTGGTCCAGGCGATAGAGGGTAGCGGTGCAGGTGGGCGACTGTTGGAAGTTCGCACACCCACGGGGCTTTCCTTTGATATCGCTCTGGATCGCGGTGGCGACATCCTTCGCCTTGCGTGGAAAGGCAGTGAAATCGGGTGGCACAGCGCTGTCGCTGGAAAAACACCATGGCCAACGGCGGACGCGGAGGAAGGACTTGGGTTCCTGCGCGGCTTTGATGGATTTCTCGTTACCTGCGGCCTAGATCACCATGGTGTACCAACGACCAGCTCAGCTGATGCGTTTAACTACCCGCTTCGTGAACGTAACCATCACCCGCTTCACGGACGCATCTATGGTCAGCAAGCCGAACTGGTGACACGCCATATCGACTGGACAGCTGGCGAGATTGTTATTTGTCTGACTGTTCGCCAAGCCACCGTATTTGGCGAAGTGTTGGAATTGGATCGGACCATCACGGCGGGACTGAAAACACCGAGCCTGTCGTTGCGTGACACGGTTACAAACCGAGGCTTCCGGCCAACGCGGCATGGCATTCTGTATCATTTCAACCTTGGTTATCCCATGCTATCGCCGCAAGCACGGTTGCTCGGAGCATCATGGCCATTGGTGGACAGATTGGACGAGGCAAACGCTCAACCTGCCGACGATCATGTGGAGATCGTGAATGTGGATACCTCTCCCAATGACGGTGTGCTGGGCATCCGAAACACTAAAATTGGCTTGGCGATGATACTGCGTTTTGATTCGCAGGTTCTTCCTTGCACCGCGCTGTGGCGAGCTTTCCAGTCAGGCGTCTATGCGCTGGGGATCGAGCCGCAAACGATTTTGAGCGACAATGCCGACGACCTGCTCGCCGCAGGCGCGTCTTGCACCTACAATCTGGCATGGGAATTCTTGGACCAATAGCTGATGTCACGAAGTCGCCAACCTAGGTTGCAGGCAACTACGCCGCAAAAGGACAAGGTCCAAACGGCGTCGATCCGCGATGTGGCTAGGCTTGCCGGCGTTTCCATTGCCAGCGTGTCGCGCGCCCTGAATGTTGGAACAGGCAACGTGTCGGCGGCAACCCGAGAGCGCGTGTTAAGAGCGGCAGAGGAACTAAAGTACGCGCCGAACCAGATTGGTCGAGCGCTGCGAGCGCAAACGACCAACACCTACGCCTTCATTCTCTCCAACATCCAGAACAACCTGTTTTCTGCGGTCGCGTGGGAACTCGAACGGCTCATTGCCGAGCGTGGTGCTGGGTTACTACTCTATACGTCCAACGAGGATCCAAAGATCCAGGATGATTGTCTGGACGATGCACGCTCCAGACAAGTGGCCGGTATCTTCTTCATGTGCGCGGTGGAAAGCGACAAACTGGCTGATACTGCCGAACGCGAACAATGCGTCTTTATCAACCGCCGCGTTCCCGGCATCCAGGATGTTCCGTTCGTCGGCATTGATGACTATTCAGCGGCCCAGCATCTTTTTCGCTCGGCGGTAAAACGACGCAGCGGGCCGATTGGTGTTATCCATGGCCCAAAAAGCTCCGACACCTCGCGGCGGCGTCTGGAGGGATTTTTGGAGAGCGCGTCTGCGATGGGCTGTACCATTGAGGCCGACGCCATCATCGAAGCTGAGCTGTCCATCGAGAGCGGGTACGCCGCCGCCAACCAGCTTTTCTCCCAACGCAAGTTTGAAACGGTTTTTTGCGGCAACGACCAAATCGCCTATGGCGTCCACCACCGGCTTGCGGAATTGGATATCGCGGTACCCGATGAAACAAGCGTCTTCGGGTTCGATGACAACCCATTGAATCAATGGCTTGCACCGTGGTTGAGCACGGTACGTGTGCCGCACCTGCGATTTGCGGCAAACGCCCTGTCAGGAATGGAAGCACTTGTAGCAGGGCAGAACCTTGGTGATTCGATCCTGCCCTATGAGCTGATTCTGAAATAGTATTTCCATGCTTTAGTTCAGCCTCTTGCAGCAAAGAGCAATTCAACCCGCGCGCCCTTGATCTGAGACAGCTAACTTGGAAAGCAGTGGCTTAACATTGGAGCGCAGACCTACGCGCCAGCTTGCGCACATGGTTCGCCGAACAGACCAACGCGCCGCACGAAGTTGCCGAGGCCGTCCTGGCGCATATGAGCGATAGCAAAGTCGTTCGAAGCTACCGTCGGACCGACTATCTGGATCAGCGCAGAAAGCTGCTCGAACGTTGGGCGCAACACTGTCTTGGCACTTCAAAACCCGTTGCACCGCTGCTTATGAACACGTGAGGGTAGCGATCCTTTAAACGTAAGCCGGAGTGATCAATCGTATTGGTCGACATCATGTCTCTCGTTCTTGTGCGGAGATTTTGCTCTCTTCCCGGTCCGCGTCAAACACCTTTTTCCCTGTTTTGGTCCACACCTGTCGCGCGTGCTCGCCGCCCTCGCTCTTGAGCTTTTCAGCCATCCACAGAAGTGCGCCGTAGATTAAGGCACGGTCGTCGCCGGTCAGGTCCACGAGGCGGGCCTTGACGATGAGGCCGCCCAGTTCGATCAGGTGCCGGGTGCGCTTGCGGCGTTCGACTTGCCAATCACGCATCTCATGCCGCGCCTGCGCGGCCTGACGCCGGTTGCGCGCTGCCAGGTTGCGACGCAGCGCCGACTGGGTCGCGGTCAGGCGCTTTTTGACGTCGCCGCGCTTTGCTGCGAAAGAACTCGGCACCGCGCTTGGCCCAAGCCTCCAGCTTTCCCGCGTCGTGCGTTTCGCCCAGCATGACCAGCGCACCGGCCAGTTCATCAATGCCGAACGCGTCGGCCCCAGTCGTGATAACCAGTTCGCCCAACTGCTGCACTTTGCGAACCTTGAGGTCTTTGGCTTTGTCTTCCAATGCCTTCAGCTCGGCATCAAAATCCCTTGGTTTACGCATGGTCTCCTCCACAAGCTGTTGATGGAGTCATCCTAAGCGCTTGTTGGGTTGAAGGCTTCAGGCTTGCCAAGACGGCCTGCCACGAGCTGATCGCTCCGGAGATTTTATCGAAGGAGGGCGCGCTTATACGTCGTTCCGACGTGGCTTGTCCTGTGGCACCGATCTGGTTGCCATGGCGATCTATCACCTTCATGTCAAAACCATCGGGCGCAGCTCCGGCGCCAGCGCAGTGGCGGCTGCTGCCTACCGCTCGGGCTCTCGATTGCGCGATGAACGGATCGAGCGCAACCATGACTTCTCTGCCAAAAGCGGCGTGGTGCATTCGCAAGTACTGCTACCGGACGGCACGCCGGAGGTCTGGGCTGACCGCGAGCGGCTTTGGAATGATGTCGAAGCGTTCGAGGTCCGCAAGGATGCTCAGCTTGCCCGTGAAGTGGAGTTTGCCCTGCCGCGCGAGATGACCAAGTCTCAGGGCATCGCGCTCGCACGGGACTTCGTACAAGCTGAGTTCGTCGACCGTGGCATGATCGCCGATCTCAATGTGCATTGGGATTTTGGAGAAGATGGCCTGCCCAAACCCCATGCGCATGTCATGCTCACGATGCGCGAGGTGGAAGCAAACGGGGACACACCCGGCTTCGGCCTGAAGGTGCGTGACTGGAACAGCACAAAGATGGTCGAGCGTTGGCGAGAACGCTGGGCGGATCTTGCCAATGAACGACTAGCCGAACTCGACATCGATGCGCGGATCGATCATCGCAGCCTTGCGGCGCAGGGCCTTGCGCTGGAGCCGCAAAGCCAGATCGGCGCGCCGGCGCTGCGCATCGCGGACACTGGGCTGGAAGCTGATCGCGCGCAGATGCATCGCGAGATCGCACGAAGAAACGGCGAACGGATCATCGCCGATCCATCGCTGGCACTGGACGCGATCACCCATCAGCAATCGACCTTCACGCAGCGCGACATGGCGCGTTTTGCGCATCGGCACAGCGACGGGGTCGAGCAATTCAACGCGGTGCGCCGTGCCATGCGCGCCGCGCCTGATCTGGTCGTGCTGGGCACGGGCGGACGCGGTGACGAACGCTTCACGACCCGCTCCATGATCGAGGCCGAACAGCGCCTGCACCGCGCGGCAGACCTGATGGCCGACAAGAAACACCACGCGGTTAGCGACAGGAATAGGACGATAGCGCTGGCGCGTGCCGAACAACGTGGCTTGAACCTCTCAAGCGAGCAAGTCGGTGCACTGGCGCATGTTACATCTGGGCGTGATCTCGGCATCGTGGTCGGCCATGCCGGAACGGGGAAGAGCGCGATGCTCGGCGTTGCCCGGGATGCCTGGGAGGCGGCCGGTTATGAGGTGCGTGGTGTCGCCTTATCGGGCATCGCGGCAGAGGGTCTTGAAAGCGGGTCGGGCGTCACGTCGCGGACCATTGCTAGCCTGGAACATGGCTGGGCTCAGGGCCGCGATCTTCTGACGTCACGCGATGTTCTGGTGATCGACGAGGCGGGCATGGTCGGCACGCGCCAGTTGGAGCGCGTGCTCTGCCATGCCGCCGATCAAGGCGCAAAGGTTGTGCTTGTTGGCGATCCGCAGCAATTACAATCCATAGAGGCGGGCGCAGCGTTCCGATCGCTCTATGAACGGCACGGCGGGGCGCAGATCGGCGCGGTGCGTCGCCAGCACGAGCATTGGCAGCGCGAGGCTACCCGCGATCTTGCAACCGGCCGGACCGGCGCGGCGATCCAAGCCTATGACGATCACAGCATGGTGCAAGTCACCGAAACACGCCAAGGCGCGCGCATGGACCTTATCGAGGGCTGGGATCGTGACCGGCAGGCCTCGCCTGACAGCAGCCGGATTATCCTCACCCACACCAATGCTGAGGTTCGTGCGCTCAACGAGGCTGCCCGTGAGCGGATGCGGGCGAGTGGAGTATTGAGCCAAGACGTCGAACTGTCCGTTGAGCGCGGTCAGCGCCGTTTTGCCGCCGGGGATCGAGTCATGTTCCTACAAAACGAACGCGGACTTGGGGTGAAGAACGGCACACTCGGCACCATTGAGCAGGTCAGCGCGCAGAGCATGACGGTGCAGGCCGACGATGGCCGGTCCATTGCCTTCGACCTCAAGGACTACAACCGCATCGACCACGGATATGCCGCGACCATCCACAAGGCTCAGGGCATGACGGTTAACCGGACGCATGTCCTGGCGACGCCGGGCATGGACACCCATGGCAGCTATGTTGCCTTGTCGCGGCACCGGGACGGCGTGGACCTCCACTATGCCCGAGAGGACTTCGCCACAAAGGCAAAGCTGATCGCCACCCTCTCGCGCGACCGGTCCAAGGACATGGCCAGCGATTACGACCAGCTTGAGCCGGCGCAAAACTATGCCGAGCGGCGCGGCATCACCTTCCGCGCCCGCGTCGCCGAAATCGTGCGCGAGGTGCCCGAGAAAGTGCGCGGTCTATTCGAAGGATTGCGGCCTCCTGCAACGCCCGTTGACAGGTCAGGGTCGGACGCTGGCGAGGTTCAGCAAGCAGGCGCAGCGCTGCGCAAGGCTCGCACCGATGCGCTAATCCGCCATGCCCGCGCATCCGATGCGGTCCTTGAAGCCAAACACCGTGGTCTTTCACCATCCGCCGAGCAGCGACAGGAGCTTGGCGCGGCACGGCGTGCATTTGATGAGGTGCGACCCCATGGCTGGCAAGATGCGGAATCGGCCTACAGCAAGGACAACAGCCTCGCCCGCGAAGCCGGATCGGGGCGCGTGAACCGCACCATTCAAGCGCTGCAGTTAGAAACCGAAATCCGCACCGGACGCGGGACCGATCAGGGCAGCCGCGCCGACCGTTTCGTGGAGCGCTGGCAGAAGCTCGACCGCACCAGCCACCGTCAATACCAGGCTGGCGACATGTCCGGCTACAAGGCCACGCGGTCGGCGATGGGCGATATGGCCAAGAGCCTTCAACGCGATCCGCAGCTTGAATCCCTTCTCGCCAATCGCAAGGCTGCGCTCGGCATCAATATGGAGACAGGCCGCCGACTCGGGGCTGCTCTCGCCTTCTCTCACGGTCTTGACCTCGGAAGAGGTCGAGGGATCGGGATATGAGACCCATCCTATTTAGGGCCGCTTGTACGCCATGGCCCTACGTCGGCTAAATATCTCTTGCAGAACGACAAATCTCTTCTCTGACTGGTCCCTGCAATTGTCAGAAACGACCAGTAGGAGGCAGCGCAGCCATGCATCAACCAGATCGTATCGTTCGTTTAAAGACCGTCCTTTCCCGGACTGGTCTGTCCCGCTCCACCATCTATCGAAAAATCGTAGAGGGCACGTTTCCGGCCCAGATCAGGATCAGCCTCAACGGTGCCGGGTGGCGGGAGTCCGATATTGATCGCTGGGTCGCCGATCCGGTCAGATGGCGACCGTTAAACGAGTTCGACTTCGATGATTGATCGGCGGATCAACGGCCAATGACAGCAAAACGGTAGTCGGCCTTGCCGCTGACTCGCGACCACGAATGACAACGGCGAAAGGCCGGAACGGGAATTACAATGAGCGGCACGTCATTCAGAGATCGTCATCCAGCTCGTCGTCATGAATCTCTGCAGCACGTCGCTTCGCGTCGGCGATTAGTCCCTTCGCGGATTCGCCTCTCATCCAAGCGTCGAGCATATCGGCCCAACATTGCAGCATGATCTTTCGCTCGGCGAGATACCTGTTCACGTTGTAGACGGAAGCGATCCGGTTCCGAGGCGCATGGGCCAAACTCATCTCGATCCACCGATCATCGAACTTGGCCCGGTTCAGGCCGGTCGAGAACGTGCGGCGTAGGTCGTGCACGCCGAAGCTCTGAAAATCCGGGGCATTCTCGCGGACACGCTTTACAGCCGCATCGATCACGCGATTGAGCGTGGCATTGCTAATGGGCGTTTCGGAGTCGTATCGGCCAGGGTGCAGATATCGGCTCGCACCGAACATGGTGCGGAAGGCCGTTAGAATGTCGAGCGCCTGATCGCTCAGCGGCACAATATGTGTCTTTCCAGATTTCATTCGCTCGGCCGGAATTGTCCAGCGCGCACCGGCGAAGTCAATTTCCGTCCACGTAGCGTCTATGAACTCCGACTTCCGAACACCGGTCAGCAAGACGAACTTCACGGCTAGGCGGAGCGTCGGTGCCGCCGAGACATGATCTAAAGCCGCCAGCGCCGCGCGGATTTCAGACGGCGATAAGGCGCGGTCGCGTGGCTCGAATGTGGCGATAGCGCTCGTCCGGATGGACTCAGCCGGATTGCTTACATCCAGACCACATGCCTGGGCGTGCCGGAACACCAGGAGCACGATCTCGCGGACATGCACTGCGACTGCCGGCCCGCGCTTTTCCTTAACCTCATCGCACAAACGTTTGAGGCGTTGCGGCGTGATTTCTTGCAGCTTGAGCTTCGACAGCTCTGACGCAATGGCACGATCATAAACTGATCGGCGCATCGCCAAAGTGCTGTCGGCCAATCTCTCCGCTCCCGACTTCGGGTCGGCCTTGTGCTTGAAGTAGGCTTCAGCCCAGCCACCGAACGTGAACGCTGCGGCCGACGCCGTGCGCTTCTCCACCTTGGCTTTAGACGGTGACTCGCCCCGCTCGACCTGGCACCTAGCTCGGGCCAGCAATGTCCTGGCCTCCGCAAGCGAAACCGTCATCCCGTATTCCAGCGCGTCGGATGCCCGTGTCATCTTGCGCGCGGCCTCAGCGCTGTATCGACCGATGGTCAGAACTTCCTGCCGCCCGTTTACACGGTACTGATACCGGAACGAGAGGACGCCTGTTGGCGTGACGGCCGCATGCATCCCATCGCCGTCCGTCACTTTGTAAAGCTTGGCCTTCGGCTTCAGGTTTTTCAGTTCTTTATCAGTGAGTTTGCCCATAAATTTGCATTCGTTCTGGGGCGAACGGATACCAACAAGACAGGCTGTTGGTAGCGAAGGCCCGTTTCTCGACCATCCTGCGCCATACCAACATCGCTGCCAACAAAGTGGTCAGGTTGGGGTGACATGCAGCGATACGGGGTGGGAAAAATTATCCTTTGTAGTCAGAGTGATCGAGCAGTTTCCGGCACCGCGCGAGATGGTCTGAAACGACCTTAGATCATTCCCACTCAATCGTACCCGGGGGCTTGCTGGTGACGTCATAGACCACACGGTTGACGCCTTTCACCTCATTGATAATGCGGGTGGCGGTGTTGGCCAGGAACTGCATGTCGTAGTGATAGAAATCTGCCGTCATGCCATCGACGGACGTCACAGCGCGCAACGCGAGAACGAAGTCATAGGTCCGCCCATCGCCCATCACGCCGACCGTTTGCACCGGTAGCAGCACCGCAAAAGCCTGCCAGATGCCATCGTACAGCCCGGCGTTGCGGATTTCTTCGAGATAAATCGCATCGGCCTTGCGCAAGATGTCGAGCTTCTCGCGGGTGATGCCGCCCGGGCAACGAATGGCGAGGCCCGGCCCTGGGAAGGGATGGCGACCCACAAAGCTCTCGGGCAGACCCAACTCTCGGCCCAGCTTGCGCACCTCATCCTTGAACAGTTCGCGCAGCGGCTCGACGAGGCCCATGTTCATGCGCTCGGGCAGCCCGCCGACATTGTGGTGGCTCTTGATGGTGACCGATGGCCCGCCGGTGAACGACACGCTTTCGATCACATCGGGATAGAGTGTGCCTTGGGCCAGGAAGTCGGCGCCACCGAGTTTCTTGGCTTCAGCCTCAAAGGTCTCGATGAACAGGCGGCCAATGATCTTGCGCTTGGTTTCCGGATCGCTGACGCCTTCCAGTTCGCCGATGAAAAGGTCAGAGGCATCCACATGCACCAGCGGAATGTTGTACTGGCCGCGGAACATGCCCACCACTTCCTCGGCTTCGTTCAGCCGCATCAGGCCGTGATCGACGAAGATACATGTCAGCTGGTCGCCGATCGCCTCGTGGATCAGCACCGCCGCCACAGAGGAATCAACACCGCCCGACAGCCCGCAGATCACACGCTTGTCGCCCACCTGCTCACGGATGCGGCGGACGGCTTCGTCACGAAACGCGCCCATCGACCAGTCGCCCTCTACGCCGGCGATTTTGTGCACGAAGTTGGCGAGCAGCTTGGCGCCGTCTGGCGTGTGCACCACTTCGGGGTGGAACATGACGCCATAAAATTTGCGCTGCTCGTCGGCATAGGCGGCGAACGGCGCGCCCGGCGAGGTTGCCAGCACGTCAAATCCATCAGGCAAATCGATCACCCGATCACCATGGCTCATCCAGACTTCGTGCCGGGTGCCAACGTCCCAAACGCCTTCAAACAGGGGCGAAGCCTTGTGCACCTCAACAAAGGCGCGGCCAAACTCGCGGTGGTCGGAACCGTCGGCCTTGCCGCCATTTTGGATGCACATCGCCATCTGGCCGTAGCAGATGCCGAGCACTGGCACGCCAAGATCAAACACACGCTGCGGCGCGCGTGGCGACCCAATATCGCTGGTCGATGCCGGACCGCCTGAAAGGATCACCGCGACAGGTTTCAGCCGATCGATGGCAGCATTGGCCGATTGGAAGGGCACGATTTCGGAATAGACGCCCGCCTCGCGGATGCGTCGGGCGATCAGCTGTGTGACCTGACTGCCGAAATCTACGATGAGAACCGTCGCGTGGTCATGTGCTTGCGGGGCGTCGTTTTGGGGGGTGTTTTGCATCGCCAAGCTTTAGAGCCGGGTTTCGATGCGATCAATCCTCACACCAATTTAGCGGTGGAGGAGTGGACGACGAACGCTCTACTCAGCCTGGCGCTCAAACCGTGGGCTGGCCATTGCTCCGCTGGGCCAGCCGCGCAGCCTGGTCCAGCGCTTGCAGAAACCGGGAGCGATCAGCTTTCGAGAAAGGCCGCCCGCCACCTTGCTGAAACGGGTTGGCGGCACGAATGTCCTGCATCAGGTCGCGCGTTGCCAGCCGTTCGCCAATGTTGGCGGTGGTCAGCGCTTGTCCGTCATGTTGCAAAACCAGTGCGCCGGCCTTCACGCACCGATCGGCCAGCGGAATATCGCCAGTGATCACGACATCGCCGGGCCCACAATGCGCAGCAATCCATTGGTCGGCGACATCCGGTCCTTCGGCGACGACCTGGAGCGAGACCAGCGGGTTGCGCGAGGGTCGTATCCCACCATTGCAGACGAGCACCACCGGAATGCCAAGCCGGGTCGCCACGCGCTCGACCTCATCCTTGACCGGGCAAGCATCGGCATCGACATAGAAGGTGGTCACTCTAGAAAACCCAAATGTTGATGGCCCATTTGCGCCGCTTGATGTGCCCGGAAACCGAAAACGTGATCCATTCAAGGCGCAAAAGCTGCAGCAATGGTGTATTTTCGTTAAGCCTATTGGCGCAAAAAACAACGTTTAGGATTACGATTTCCAAATCACCAACGACTCAGCTCAGCGGGATAGACCATGACTTTGACACGTCGCACCGTAGGACTTGGACTGCTGACGACTGCCCTTGCCGGGTGCACCAGTGGCGGTCTTATCGACGCCTACAGCTACGCCAGCACGGAGTTGGCGGACGATCTGCGTCCGACGCCCAACCCGGCTTACGACGCCTGGGTGACGGCCTTTCGGGCGCGGGCGCGAAGCCAGGGCATCAGCGAGGCCACATTGGACGCCGGTTTCAGCAATGCCGGCTTTTTGCCCGGTGTCGTGAGGCGGGACCGCAACCAGACCGAGTTCACCCGCACCCTTGAGGATTATCTGGCAATTGCCGCCTCGGAGGAACGCGTGCGCAATGGGCGTGCGGCATTTCAGACGCACCGCAGCAAACTTGAGCGGCTGGAAGCGACCTATGGCGTGGACGCAGAGATCATCACCGCCATTTGGGGGCTAGAGAGCTCCTATGGCGACCGGCGCGGCAACATTTCGGTGATTTCCTCCACCTCAACCCTGGCCTTTGATGGCCGTCGTGGTCGGTTTTTCGAGCGGCAGCTTATGGCCGCGCTTCGCATCATCGAAAATGGTGACATTCCAGCACACCTGCTGACCGGAAGTTGGGCTGGCGCCATGGGCCACACCCAGTTCATTCCCACATCCTATGAGGCCTACGCTGTTGATTTCACGGGCGATGGACGCCGCGACATCTGGTCCGACGACCCCAGCGATGCGCTGGCTTCGGCCGCCGCCTACCTCCAGCAAAACGGCTGGACGCGCGGCACGCCGTGGGGGCGCGAGGTGACGGGCAGCGGCGGCGGTGGAGATATCATTCAACCGCAGGCCGGCGGCCCACGTTTTGCGGTCACCAGCAATTTCAATGTCATCAAACGCTACAACAACTCCAATTCCTATGCGATCGGCGTTGGCCATCTGGCCGACCGGATCGCCGGCGGTGGCCCGCTACAAACACTCTTTCCACCGGACGCCAACGGGATGACGAAAGACGACCGCAAGGAATTGCAAGAACGGCTGACCGCCTTGGGCTTTGACACCGACGGGGTCGATGGCGTGATCGGCACCAACTCCAGAGCGGCGATCAGCGCCTACCAGCGCAGTCAAGGCCTGCCGGTCACGGGCGACCCATCGATGGACCTGTTGCGCCGCCTGCGATCCTAGCGGGTTTGTCCACTGTGCCCAGTGATGGCGGTTCGGCGATCATTGGCTCGAGCGCCCTCACCGCTCGACCATTGCATCGAGCAGGGCCTCGAGTTCTGCCAACTTGTCCTTGCCCATCCGCTGCTCGAAGACCGTCGTCAACTCGCCTTTGATCCGGTCGGCATCGGCGAGCGCGCTGTGGCCCTTGTCGGTCAGATCGACCAACCGGCCACGCTTATCCGCTGGATCGACACTGCGCTGTAAAACGCCGTGCCGTTCCAGGCCATCCAGCATCTGCTGCAACGCCTGTTTGGTCCAGCCGGTCTTGATGAGCAGGTCTGACTGACGGCACCCCTGGCGCGGAATGTGCCCGATTAGGCTGGCCCGCGCCTGCGTGAACCAGTCATGGCCGGCGGCATTCATCTCCGCCACGAACATCTGCAGCCAGCTTTCATAGGCCCGGTGCAGCCGGATACCGAGATGCTCGGGCAGAGGCGTGGGACGCGCTTTAGTCAACGCACTTGACTTTTATGACAAGGTCCATACGATCGATATAGTCAATTAACTTGACTAACACAATGGAACGGAGACATTTCATGGATTTCCTCACACAGACAACGATGGCCGTGATCATGGTCGGGTCAACGCATTATGTCGATATCGGCGCACCGCAAGAAGCCGTGATCTTCTATGAGAGCGCATCGGCTGCGCATATGGTGCTGCCTGATGGTGCGTCTTTTTCCGGAAGCTGGCACCTCACCGACGATGGCTACCACGTTGACTGGATTGACGGTCCGTCCGGCGAATGGCGCTTGAGTTACGCGCCGGGCCGCATCGGCTATGTCGATGGCGAGGGCAAGGATCTGGGGCCGATCACGCGCATTGTTTTCGGCAATGCTGAAAGCCTTCCGGGGAGCTAGGTATCGGACTTCAAGGCACTGTCGAAGAGGCGGCATGGCTGGCGCGATCCAGCTTTGCCGCCACATTGCGCGAAAGGCTGGTCTGGAAGGCTGCGCCGATGTCGGCGTGGCGCTCCAGAAACTTTTTGAGCGCGGCATTGTCGAAGGCCATGTAACGCACGGGATTGGTCACGATGACGTCGGCCGTTGCGTTCCCCTCTGATTGAAAACTGATTTCGCCGAGAAAATCGCCCTCCCCGCACGCAGCGATGACGCGACCATTGCGTTCGATCTGAACGGTACCACGGGTCAACACCATCAAGCGCTCGGGCCTTTCGTCCTGGCGATACAGCACCGTGTCGGTCTGCGCATCCTGAAGCTTGCAAAGCGTCAAAAATTTGCGGATCTGCGCCGTGTTTGCGTCGGGGATAACAGCATCAACCACGGTTTTCTCATCGTCGGTGAGATCGCGTCGCCGCTGCTCGTAAAGCATGATCGCCAGTTGCACGAGGTTGGTCAGCGTGAACAGGATTTCCCAGATGACGACCAGCGGATCCTGCAGCCAGATCCAGCCATAGGCAATCGAGGCCAGGCCAGAGCTGACTGCCACGACGCGAAGCGGCACCATGGTCCGCATCATCATCGACAGCACCAAAAGCACGTAGGACAGGTGGCCGACAAACGAGCCGGGCGTGGTCAGGTCCGCCCACAGGATTGCGAGAAGATTGGATTCATTCACAATGAGAAAGCCTTGCGGGACACGGCAACCAGATAGCTGACAAGCCCGTCAGGTCGCCGCCTCAAGTTGCAGCTTAAGCTGGTCGAGCGCCTTGGCAAGTTGCTCATCGACAATGTGTAGATAGTCGGCCCAATCGCCGAAATGGCGCAGCTCCTCGGCCCCGTCTGAGACACCGCGCAGGCCACAAAAATCGACGCCGAAGGTCTGGCAGGCGCGCACAATCGCGAAGCTTTCCATATCCACCAGATCGGCGTCGATGGTGTCGTAAACGGACCCGGAAACGATGTTGGCGCCGGTGGACAGCGTGGCATTCGGTACGCCGTCAATGATGGGCTTCACCGGGATCGTTGCCGGTTGATCGAGAAACGGCGTGACGCCCTTCTCAAACCCCAATGGGCTTGCATCCATGTCGCGGTAGCTGACCGAACTGATCTCGTGAACGCTGCCCTGCTCCAGCTTGGCCGAGCCTGCCGAACCGAGCGAAACAACCAGGTCGGGCAAAGGCTTAACCGTTGCCAGCGCCGCACCAATACCAAGAGCGGCCTCAACTGGGCCCACGCCGACAATGAGCGGCGGCAGGCGCTTTTGCAGCTCGACGCCATACTCCTGGTCTGTAGCCATGGCGAACAGAATGCGGGTGTTTCCCCAGGTCAGTGTCGGTGTGTCGGTCATGCGGGACCTCGTGTCAGGCAGGCGATGAAAAATCCATCGGTCTCAGACGTCGCCGGTGTCAAGCGTAGACCAAGAGCACCTGGCGCAAAACCATCCACGGCAATGGATGGCAGGGTGTCCGGCACCTCATCGCGCTTCAGCGACGCGACCATCGCCTCAGCCGATTCCGCCTTGAAATCAGGATGTTCACGCAGGAACGCCACCAGCTGATCCTCATTCTCTTCGGCGAGCAGCGAACAGGTGATGTAGGCGAGCCGCCCGCCGGGTTTGACGAAGCCAGCGGCCTGATTCAGCACGGTTTTCTGCTCTTCGATGCGTGTCGCCAAAGCCGTTTCGGATACCCGCCATTTGGTGTCGGGATGGCGGCGCCAAGTGCCGGTGCCGGTGCAAGGCGCATCGACAAGGACGCAATCCACGCCCTGGGCGGCGATCTCGTGGGTCGCCAGCGCATCCGGGTCAACCACTTGAATATTATGGGCTTTGGACCGTTTGATCCGCGGCCAGATATCCTTCATGCGGCGCCGGTCGATGTCGTGCGCAAATACCTGCCCCTTGCCGCCCATGAAGACCGAAAGGGCTAGCGCCTTGCCCCCTGCCCCGGCGCAGAGATCAAGTACGGTGCGCGGTTTGATGCCGGCGACGGCAAGCTCAGCGGCCAGTTGCGAGCCGGCATCCTGCACCTCGATCCAGCCCTTTTGGAAGGCCACGTCAGAGGTGATGTGCGGCGCGCGCTGGAAGCCTTCTGTCGCCGGAATACGTCGTAGCAACAGGAAGCGCGGATCGCGCTGCGGCTTATGGCGGGCAAGCGCCTTGTCGACGCGTTCGGGTTTGGAGGTGAACGGGTTGAGCCGCAGATCGAGCGGTGCGCGCGCGGCCATGGCGCCGACTTCGCGCGTCCAATCGCCACCAAAAACGCGTTCAAAAGACGGTGCCAGCCAGTCAGGACTGTTAGCCGGCGTATCGTCGCGACGAACGTCCAAATAGTCAGGACGAATGCCAGAATTCCCCGCTGTTTCGTCTGGAACAACTGGGCCTAGTCGCGACATTTGGAGCACCTGCCGCTCCTTGTCCGACAAGGGCGCGGGCGCGTGCTGATCGCTTTCGAATTCGGGAAGATCACCGTCAAGATAGCCGGGCAGAAAAACCGCCGCCGCCAAAATCGCAGCGCGCGGTGAACCATCGTCCATCCTGGCGGCGAGCGACTGGCGATGGCGCAGCGCATCGTGCACCAGATTGCCGATCGCCGCGCGATCACCCGATCCGGCAAAGCGATGGGCGTTGCCCCAGTCTTTCAAAACCTGCGCGACAGGGCGGCGCTGCGCCTCCAGTGTTTCCAGAACTTCGATCGCGGCAGCCAACCGTCCGGGCAAACGCACAGCTAGAGCCCAGTATTATAGTTCGGGCTTTCGCGCGTGATCTGCACATCATGAGCATGACTTTCGCGCAGGCCCGCTCCGGTAATGCGCACGAACCGGGCATTGGCACGAAACTCCGGCAAGGTCGCCCCGCCGACATACCCCATCGCGGCGCGCACTCCGCCAGTGAGCTGATGCAACACGCCATCGACCGAACCTTTGTAGGCGACCTGGCCCTCAATGCCTTCCGGCACCAGCTTCAACTCGTTGGTGACTTCGGCCTGGAAGTAACGGTCCGCTGAGCCGCGCGCCATGGCGCCGACTGAGCCCATGCCGCGATAGGCTTTGTAGGAGCGGCCCTTGTGCAAATAGACCTCGCCGGGGCTTTCCTCGGTGCCGGCCAGCAGCGAGCCAACCATCACGCAAGAGGCGCCGGCCGCCAGGGCCTTGGCGATGTCGCCGGAGGATTTGACACCGCCGTCGGCGATCACCGGCACATCATCCTTGCTGGCTTCATCGGCGGCCTCCATGACGGCGGAAAGCTGCGGCACGCCGACGCCAGCCACTACCCGCGTGGTGCAGATCGAGCCTGGGCCGATGCCCACTTTCACCGCATCGGCACCGGCGTCGATCAACGCCCGCACCCCTTCGCGGGTTGCGACGTTGCCGGCGATGATCTGCACGTGATTGGTTTGTTTTTTCACCTGTTCCACAGCGTTCAGCACCCGCTGCGAATGGCCGTGGGCGGTGTCAATGACGATCACATCCACCCCGGCCTCTACCAAGCGCTGCGTACGCTCAAAGCCATCCTCGCCGACGGTCGTGGCGGCAGCAACGCGCAGGCGGCCCTGTTCATCCTTGGCAGCATTGGGGTTGAGCTGAGTTTTCTCGATGTCTTTCACCGTGATCAGCCCAACGCAATGGTCGGAGTCATCGACCACAAGCAGCTTCTCGATGCGGTGGTGGTGCAGCAGACGCTTGGCTTCGTCTTGGCTCACCGACTCGCGCACCGTGATGAGATTGTCGCGGGTCATCAGCTCATAAACGCGTTGCTCCGGATCAGAGGCAAAGCGCACATCGCGGTTGGTGAGAATACCAACCAGACGCCCGCCGCCAGGCTCGCCCGTGCCACCGCCTTCCGTCACCGGGATGCCTGAGATGCGGTGATGTTTCATCAGTGCCAGTGCGTCGGCGAGCGTCGCATCCGGCCCGATGGTGATCGGATTGACCACCATGCCGGATTCGAATTTTTTCACCTGCCGCACCTGCTCGGCCTGCGTTTCCGGATCAAGGTTACGGTGGATCACACCGATGCCGCCGGCCTGCGCCATGGCAATGGCCAGCCGCGCCTCGGTCACCGTGTCCATGGCCGAGGATGCAATGGGAATGTTGAGAGACAGCGCACGGGTAAGCCGCGTCGCGACGTCGGCTTCGCCGGGCAAAACCTGGCTGTGGCCAGGCAAAAGCAGCACATCATCGAAGGTTAAAGCGGTGCCGCCATGCAGCGGCTCAACGAGGTGCGCCATGCGTCTGTTCCGTCCGGTTCTGTTCCGTAAAACCGAGCGAAACGTGCGAGTCGCGCGCCGGTGATGACCCTTACCACGCGATGGTGAGGGGTCAAGACGGCCAAGTTCGGTGCCAACCAGGCCTTTGAAAGGCAAAGGCTGAAAAATGTGTTAGAAAAAATAAATAAAGGACCTTACGATGACCAATCCATCTGCTGAATTTGAAAAGTTGCACAAAACATTACGTTCTCAGCACTCAAACATCGTCAATCGCGCATTAAAACTCCAAAATGACGTCGTTTCGCCAGCTACCACTGATCCGGAACAGGTATGGTCTATTTTCTGGGACAAACCACTGTGGGCCGCTCGAAAATTTGAGCCCATAGAGAAACTCGTGGAAGAAATAGGTCCGGAGACAGTCGGCCTATGGCGAGAATGGGGTCAAAAGGTTGGCACTTATCAGCTATGTAAGAGCACAGAGGGGAGAGATAAACATGTGTTTCTCCTCGACGGGGAGAAGACAGAACTGCATCCGTCAATCAGCGCCTTGCGCCACTACAGTATTTATGGTGCAGCACGTTATCTGTGGCGTGCCCAACAGCGGGAAGATCGGTCTCAAATAAGTCCAGCCTTCCAACCAGCAAATTTGTTCAAAGAGGCCCCGAGGCAAAAACGTAAGAAGATAATTAAAGACTTGCAAATTTCCCTGGGTACCGGCTGGGGTTGCATCACCATCTTACACTTATTGACCGATTTTGGCGTAGCAGCCAAACCTGATCGTCACGTCATTCGATCCCTAAGTCACTTTGATGACGGCTTCAGCACAAACCCAACGTCGGCCGCGCGTGCTGTCGATGTGTGGGCACGAGTCGAGAAACTGCTTCAGACTGTCAATGAGGGACGTCCAGAAGAAAAACGCCTATCATTGCGCTACTTTGAAAAAATCCTGATGGCGTTTTCCGAACAACACCTGTTATGAAAATCCGCTGTCCGCGAACAATAAAATCCGACGGCCCACCTAATACGGGCTTTGCTTGAACCCCTTGGCCAGCACGTAAAGCTCCGGGCTCTCCTTGCGGCTGGCGGGCGGCTTGACGTGTTGCACCGTTTCAAACGCGGCCTTCAGATCGCGCAGGGCATCGCCCTCAGTGCCGCCGCGAAACACCTTCGACAAAAACGCCCCGCCGGGCGCCAAGTTGCGGTAGGCGAAGTCGGCGGCGAGCTCGAACAAATAGGTGGTGCGCAGATGGTCGGTCTTGCGGTGGCCGGTGGTTTCCGCCGCCATATCGGACAGCACGACATTCACAGGGCGACCCTTCATGGCCGCCATGACCTTGTCCGGCGCGTCATCGTCGGTGAAATCGTCCTCCAGCAAAATCACCCCAGGAATCGGATCCATGGGCAGCTTGTCGATGCCGACAATGATCGGATCTTCTTCCATCGAGCCAACGCGCTTGGCGGCCACCTGCGCCCAACCGCCTGGCGCTGCGCCCAAATCAATCACGGTGGTGCCGCGCTTTAAAAGTTTGTGCTTGTCGTCAATCTCGATCAGCTTGAAGGCAGCGCGCGAGCGCCAGCCCTGCCGCTTGGCTTCGGCCACATAAGGGTCGTTCAACTGCCGCTCCAGCCAGCGGGCCGACGCATTGGTGCGTTTTTTCGCAGTCTTGACCTTTACGTGAAGGTCACCGCGGGGATTGGTGGATTTGACCATCAGTTTTGCTGTGCCTGCGCCGGTCGCTTGCCACGATAGCGGCCACGCCGTCCGTGGCGGCCCTTGGGTCCGTTCTGACCGTTTCTATCCCGGCGCCAGACGCCGTCCTGCGCCATCAGTTCCACCAGCATGCCTTCGCGCAGGCCCCGGTCAGCGACGCGCAGGCGGCCACAGGGCCATTCACGGCGGATCGCCTCGAAAATCGCGCAGCCTGCCAGCACCAGATCAGCCCGGTCTGCGCCAATACAGGGGTTGGCGACGCGCTCATCAAACGTCATGTCGATCAACCGGTCGGTCATGGCCGTCACATCGTCGGCGCCCATCCAGGTGCCATCGACGCGGCGGCGATCATAGCGCTCCAGGCCCAGATGCACGCCGGCCAGCGTGGTGACCGTGCCGGACGTGCCGAGCAGATGGACGTTGCCGCCCTGCACGCATTGGGACATCATTTCACGGGCCGCAAAACGGGAAATCATCTGGCGCACTTCGGCGACCATGAGCTCGAAGATCGGCCGGTCGACATAGACCCCGCCGAAGCTCTCCGCCAAGGTCACGACGCCCACCGGCAGCGAGGTCCAGGCGCGGATGAAGCGGTGCATGTGGGCATGAAAGCGAGGTTTGCCACTGCGAAAATCCAGGAACGCCAGTTCGGTGGAGCCGCCGCCGATATCGAACAGGATCACGCCATCGGCTTCGCGCTCGACCAGTGTGGCGCAGCCCGACACCGCTAATCGCGCCTCGGTGCGGCGGTCGGCAATCTCCAGCGTCAGGCCGGTTTCCTTTTCCACCCGCGCAATGAACGCTTCGCCATTGGCTGCCTGGCGACAGGCTTCGGTGGCAATCAGACGGCGACGCACGACGTTGCGCGCATCCATTTTGGTGCGGCAGATGCGCAGGCCCTCAACCGCCTTGTCCATGGCTTCAATGCCCAGCGCACCATGGTGGGTGAGCCCAGCGCCAAGGCGTACAATGCGGGAGAAACTGTCAACAACACGAAAGCCGGAGCGCGTCGGCTCGGCGATCAGCAAGCGGCAATTGTTGGTGCCAAGGTCGAGTGCGGCATAGGCGGGACGATCAGATGGCGGCCTGTCGTGTCTGACAACTGGCCGCTTGGCGTGGTCGCCACGTGGCTCAGCAGCCTGGTTCTGGGCCACGGAAGGCAGCAAGGGGCTATGAGGCGGCGCCTCGCTCGCCGGGTTGACGTCTGAACTGCCATCCATGCGGGCACCTGCCATTGCAGGGGGCCCGCTTTTGGGTCCGCTCTCTTCCACGTTGCACCTGTCCGGCGGGTAACACGGCTTCTCAGGTGGCCGCAGTCCCGCTTGCTTGCTTTCTTCGGGCTCAACACACCCGGCCAGGCATGGCCGGATGCCCCGTGTCACTTACCCGCCACATTAGGGATGGATGGCGATTGTGGCAACCAAGATGGGCACGCCTCTTGCTTAGGTGTACCGACATGCTACCTCAGCGGCTCCCCCACCCCCATCCAAGGTTCCCACCATGTCCGACCCTGCCCCTTCTTCGCGCGCGCCCGAAAAACCGACCGGGCACGCCGATGTGGTGATCGTCGGTGCTGGACAAGCAGGCTTTCAGGTCGCGGCCAGCCTGCGGCAGAAGCGGTTTGATGGGTCGATTGTGATGGTGGGCGATGAGCCCTATCCGCCCTATCATCGACCGCCACTTTCCAAGGCCGCCCTGAAAGAGGGGCTCAACGAGGCGACGCTCTGGTATCGACCGGATGCTTTCTATGCGGCGCAGCGGATCGAGGAGCGCCGCGGGGTTCGCGTCGAGTCAATTGATAGGGCGGCCAAACAGGTCACGCTCGATGATGGCTCTGCGCTTGGCTATGGCACTCTGGTTCTGGCGACCGGCGCGCGGGCCCGAACCCTGCCGCCGGTGATGGGCGTGCCGGAGGAGGCGATCTTTACCTTGCGCACGCTGGACGATGCCCATGCTTTGCAACCGAAACTGAAACCGGGGGTCCATGTGGCCGTGGTTGGCGCTGGCTATATCGGCCTGGAGGTGGCCGCCAGCGCACGGCAATTGGGGGCGGAGGTCGCGGTGGTCGATCAAGCTGCGCGGGCCATGCAGCGCACCGCATCGCCGACGATCTCAGTGCATTTTCAAAACCTGCATGTCAGCCATGGCGTGCGGTTTCAGCTCGCCGACACGGTTGCCGGCGTTGGTCGCGATCCCGATTTCCGCGCGATCGTGTGTGAGTCCGGCGCCGAATTGCCGTTCGACATCGTCGTGGCAGGCATTGGCGTGACGCCGAACGATGATCTGGCGCGCGCGGCGGGTATCGAGGTTGAGGACGGCATCCTTGCCGACGCACAAGGCCGCACCAGCGACCCGAATGTTTTTGCCGCCGGTGATTGCGCCCGGCATGTTCACGCAGGCTTTGCTGAAAAAGTGCGATTTGAAAGCGTGCAGAGCGCCATCGATCAGGGCAAAGTGGTCGCGGCGGCGATCCTCGGCCAGGGTGACACGCACAGCGCCGTGCCCTGGTTCTGGTCGGATCAGTATGACGCCAAACTGCAGGTCGTCGGCATACCGACAAGCGACTGCGCAAGCTTCATCAAGGGCGATCCGGCATCAGGCTCCTTCGCGGTCTATCACATGCGCGGCGATGACCCGGTGGCGGTGGAAGCGGTCAACGCGCCGCATGATTTTGTCGTCGCGCGTAAGACGGTCGGTACCGACCGACCGCTGGACCGGGAGACGCTGGACGCTCTGGTGCCGATTTCGACATAGTCTTGATCGCGTTGTATTGGTCCAGTTTCTGGGCGCAAAACCGGTGCCATTTCGGCTAAAAAAAAGCTTCTAACTCGCCTGCTGCAAGTCGGCGGCGGAGCGCTTCACGACCTCAGCAACCTCGGCCAGGCGCTCGGCAAGCGGGCTGGTCTTGCGCCAGATCATGCCGATGGTCCGCGAGGGCTGCGGGCTGGGAAACCGCGCCACGCAAACCGGCGCCGAGCGCGTTTCCACTGCGACTGCCATGTGCGGGATCAGTGTGACGCCGATGCCGGCGCCGACCATCTGCACCAGCGTGGAGAGCGAGCTGCCATCCAGCCCATCGCGGGGCAGCATGGATTGGATGTTGCAGAAGGAGAGCGCCTGATCGCGGAAGCAATGCCCTTCCTCCAGAAGCAGCAGGCGTTGGTGGCGCAGCGCGTCGGCGGTCGGCACCGGTTCGTCGGCTTGAGCACGCGGGCGCACCAGCAAAAACGCCTCGTCGAACAGCGCCACTTCGGTAAACGCGCGTTCGGAAACCGGGAGGGCGAGAATGGCGGTGTCGATGCGGCCCTCATTCAGCTCCTGGATCAGGCGCGGCGTCATGGTCTCGCGAATATGCACATCGAGCCCGGCATGGCTTTGGGCCAGATTGCCGATCAGCGTGGGCAGCAAATAGGGCGCGATGGTCGGAATCACGCCGATACGCAGCCGTCCGGCAAGCTGATCGCGCGAGGCGCGGGCTAAATCGCCCAGCTCATCGACGGCGCGCAAAATGGCGCTCGCCCGCAGCGCAAACGCCTCGCCAAAGCCGGTCAGGCGCACCTCGCGGGCGCTGCGCTCAAAGAGTTTTTCGCCCAGTCCCTGCTCCAACTCCTTGATCTGCATGGACAAGGCCGGCTGCGAGATTGCGCAGGCCTCGGCGGCACGGCCAAAATGGCCATGGCTTGCCAGCGCCTCGACATAGCGCAGCTGTTTGATCGTCAGATTGTTCATAAGCCACTCTTATTCTGGCGATCAGAAAATACAACTTCTTCTGATCGACATCCCTTGCTAGAGAGTGTGGCGTGGCGCCGATTGAGCGTGCGATTGACGCGGCTCAACGGCTGCCACGCGAAGTTTTGCAGAATGACATCATCCTGTCGCCTGGCTGTGATGCTTGACCGCCCTATCTGGCGGCATCACGGCGGCCGCCGTTTGAACAGACCAAGATCGGAGAACCCCATGGACGACGCCGTCCTTTCAGACCTTAACCGCTGCCCGGTGATGCATGGCGGGAACACCGCCATCGGTACGCCAGTGACCAAATGGTGGCCGGATGCGCTGAACCTCGACATCCTGCACCAGCGCGGCGCGCGCACCAATCCGATGGACCCGGACTACAATCATCGCGAAGCGGTGAAGGGGCTCGACTTCGAAGCTGTCAAAGCAGACGTCAAAGCGCTGATGACCAACGATCAGCCCTGGTGGCCCGCCGACTGGGGCCATTATGGCGGCCTGATGATCCGCCTGGCGTGGCACTCCGCCGGTTCTTATCGCATGGGCGATGGCCGTGGCGGCGCCGGATCCGGCAATATCCGCTTCGCGCCGCTCAACTCCTGGCCGGACAATGCCAGCCTCGACAAGGCCCGCCGCCTGCTTTGGCCGGTGAAAAAGAAATATGGCAACGCGCTATCCTGGGCCGACCTGATCATCCTCGCCGGCAACATGGCCTATGAGTCGATGGGCTTGAAGACGTTCGGCTTCGGCTTTGGCCGTGAGGACATTTGGGGACCGGAAACCGACGTCTATTGGGGCGCGGAAAAAGAGTGGCTGGCGCCGAGCGAAAACCGCTACGAGGATCTCGACGACGCCTCGACGCTGGAGAATCCGCTGGCCGCCGTCCATATGGGTCTCATCTATGTGAACCCGGAAGGCGTCAACGGCAATCCGGACCCAGCGCGCACGGCGCTGCATGTGCGCGAAACGTTCGCCCGCATGGCGATGAACGATGAAGAAACCGCGGCGCTGACCTGCGGCGGCCACACCGTCGGCAAGGCCCATGGTCGCGGTGACGTTGACAATATCGGCGTTGAACCGGAAGCGGCGGGCATCGAAGCGCAAGGCTTTGGCTGGGCCAACCCGGGCCATGGCGGCAAGGCCACCAACGCCTTCACCTCGGGCATCGAGGGCGCTTGGACCAAGCACCCGACCCAGTGGGACATGGGGTATTTCGACTATCTGTTCGGCTATGACTGGCAACTGACGAAGTCGCCTGCCGGTGCCAATCAGTGGGAGCCGGTGAACATGCCGGAAGAGGAAAAGCCCGTCGATGCGAGCGATCCATCGGTGCGCCACAACCCGATGATGACCGACGCGGACATGGCGATGAAGGTCGACCCGATCTACAACGCGATCTGCCAAAAATTCCGCGCCGATCCGGAGTATTTCGCCGACACCTTCGCCCGCGCCTGGTTCAAACTGACCCACCGCGACATGGGACCGAAGGTGAACTATCTCGGCCCAGACGTGCCCGCCGAGGACCTGATCTGGCAGGATCCGATCCCCGCTGGCTCAACCTCTTACGACGTGGATGGCGTGAAGGCGAAAATCGCCGCAAGCGGCCTCACATCCGCTGAGATGATCGCCACCGCCTGGGATTCGGCTCGCACTTTCCGTGGTTCGGACAAGCGTGGCGGCGCCAATGGCGCGCGCATTCGCTTGGCTCCGCAAAAGGACTGGGAAGGCAATGAGCCGCAGCGTCTTGCCAAGGTGCTCGGCGTGCTGGAACCGATTGCTGCCGAGACCGGCGCCTCGATCGCTGACGTCATTGTTCTGGCCGGCACTGTCGGTCTTGAGCAGGCCATCAAGGCCGCTGGCCACGATGTGACAGTGCCGTTTGCGCCGGGTCGCGGCGATGCTACGGACGCGCAGACCGACGCCGACTCCTTCGATGTTTTGGAGCCGCTGGCCGATGGTTTCCGCAACTTTGAGAAAGAGCGCTACGCGACGAGCCCTGAAGAGATGATGCTCGATCGGGCGCAGCTTTTGGGCCTCACCGCCAATGAGATGACGGTGCTTCTGGGCGGTATGCGCGGCCTCGGCGTCAATCATGGTGGGTCGAAGCACGGCGTGTTCACCGACCGCGAGGGTCAGCTGACGACAGACTTCTTCGTCAACCTCACCGACATGGCCTATAGCTGGCATCCGAAGGACGATGGCACCTATGAGATCCGCGACCGCGCCACCGGCGCTGTCAAATGGACCGCCACCAGCGCGGATTTGGTGTTCGGATCGAACTCGATCCTGCGCGCCTATGCCGAGGTCTACGCCCAGGACGACAACAAAGAGAAGTTCGTGCGCGACTTCGTCGCTGCGTGGACCAAGGTGATGAACGCCGACCGGTTCGATCTGGCGGCGTAAGCGGTTGGTTTAAATGAGGAAAGAACAAAGCGCCGCGGGAAACCGCGGCGTTTTTTTGATATCTTGAACAGGGGTCGTCATTCCTGTGCTCGTCACAGGAATCCATTCCGCTTCTCGATTGGCCGACCCCGAGGCCGCCGATGGTTCACGGAAATGTATCCCCGCCATGGAAGCGAGACCTGCGGCTCGCGGACCGGCGAGGATGACGAGTGCGAAGGTGGTGAGTTCTCGAATTCACATCGCCGCCATCCCTGTGCTTGTCACAGGGATCCATTCCACTGAACATGCAAGAATGCGCAGGGGCTACGTTTACATTTTGGCATCAAAGAAAGGCGGCACGCTCTATGTCGGCGTGACGTCCAATCTTGCTCAACGCGTGCTTGAACACGAAACCGGCAAAGGATCGGCTTTCACGACCAAACACGGTGTGAAACGACTTGTTTGGTTTGAAGAGCACGACCTCATCGCCACCGCCATCACGCGCGAAAAGACCATCAAGAAATGGCCGCGCCAGTGGAAGGTCAACGCCATTGAGGCGACCAATCCCGACTGGAACGATCTGAGATCATCGCTGATTTAACGCGAGACCGGACCGACCATCTGTTGGAGTGGATTCCTGTGACGAGCACAGGAATGACGGCTGGGGCTAACTTTGTGCTCAACATCTGCACTATCGTCATCCCGGCCTTGAGCCGGGATCCATTTCAATGAGCTATCGGCAGTCCCATTAGTTGCCAAGCGTTCAGAGGAATGGATTCCTGTGCCAGACGCTCGCGTGACGCACAGGGATGACGGCCAACACCAAAGTTACACACTCACTTCATCTCGCAACTGGTTCTCAGCCAGCTCCGCCTTGCTCCCCGCCGCAATCACCTCACCCCGCTGCAACACGGTGAAGCGGTCGGCGCGGGCGTAGGCGAAATCGAAATACTGTTCCACCAGCACAATCGCCATGGTGCCCTGATCGCGCAGATAGTCGATCACGCGGCCGATCTGTTGGATGATGTTGGGCTGGATACCCTCGGTCGGCTCGTCGAGCAGCAACACTTTGGGCTTCAGGATCATCGCGCGGGCAATGGCCAATTGCTGCTGCTGCCCGCCTGAAAGGTCGCCGCCGCGCCGCCCGCGCATCTCTTGGAGCACCGGAAACAGTTCGTAGATTTCGTCCGGCACCCTATGCTCGGACTTGGGCAGGCAGGCATAGCCGGTTTCCAGGTTCTCGCGCACCGTGAGCAGCGGAAAGATCATCCGGCCCTGCGGCACATAGCCGATCCCCGCTTGCGCGCGGGCATGGGCGCTCATCTTGCCGAGCGGCTCGCCGTCCAGCGTGATCGTACCGCCCGAGGCCGGGTGCACACCGGCCAGGGCTTTCAAAAGACTGGTCTTGCCGACGCCGTTGGTGCCCATGACGCAGGTGACCTCGCCGGCTTTCGCCTCCAAATCGACACCGTAGAGGATCTGCGAGCCGCCATAATGCAGGGTGAGGTCTTTAACGCTGAGCATATTTAACGGCCTAGATAGACGTCGATGACGTCCTGGTTTTGGGTCACGTGATCGAGCGAACCTTCGGCGAGCACCGAGCCCTCATGGAGCACGGTCACCTTGCACTCCAGCCGGCGCACGAACTCCATATCGTGTTCGACCACCACAACCGCGCGGGTCTCAGCGGCCTTTTTGAGGATTTCGGTGGTGTGCTCGCGCTCGGCCAGCGTCATGCCGGCTGCCGGTTCATCGACCAGGAGAAGCTGCGGGTCCTGGGCGAGCAGCATGCCGATCTCCAGCCACTGCTTCTGCCCGTGGGAGAGTTCGCCTGATTTGCGGGTCAGCTGCTCCCCCAGGCCGATCTCGTCGGCCAGCTTGGTGACGGCATCGGCATCCTCGGTGCTTTTCTTGAAGGCCAGAACCGAGAAGGGCGAGCGGTTCTTTTTCAGCGCCAGCAGCAGATTGCCCTCCACCGACTGGTCTTCAAAGACCGTGGGGCGCTGGAACTTGCGCCCGACGCCGGCGCGGGCGATCTGGCTTTCCGACAAGCGCAGCAGAGACGTGCTCGTCTCGCCCCAGAGCACCTGGCCCTCGTCGGGCCGGGTCTTGCCGGTGACGATGTCCATGAATGTCGTTTTGCCCGCACCGTTCGGGCCGATGATCGCGCGCAGCTCCGCCGGGCCGATGGCGAAGGAAAGGTTGTTGATGGCCTTGAAGCCGTCGAACGAGACCGAGACGCCGGAGACTTCGAGGAGAGTACTCATACGTCCGCCTCCTTCTCACGAAGCGAGCCGGTATCCGGGCCGAGATCGGCGCCGTGGCGATCCGGCGTTTTGCGATTGATGAACAGATCAACCAGCCCGCCAATCCCCTTGGGCGCAAACAGCGTCACGAGCACGAAGGAAAGACCGAGCGCCACCTGCCACCAGCTGACCCACTCGATGGTGTAAAAACCGAGATCGACATTGGGCACGCGCCCGCCTGTGAACCAGGTGGAAAGCAGCGAGACGAAGGCCGCGCCAATCACTGCGCCGTAGAGCCTGCCGCGCCCGCCGATTGCCACCCATACCGCCAGGTAGATCGAGGCGATCGGCGCGACTTCGGCCGGGTTGATGATACCCGCTTGCGGGTAGTAGAGCGCGCCGGCGATGCCCGCCATGACGGCGGTGACGGTGAAGACGAAGAGCTTGTAGCCCTCCACCGGATAGCCGAGGAAACGCACCCGCGCCTCGTCATCGCGGATGCCGCGAATGACCGAGCCGAACTTGCCCGAGACCACCCAGGCGGCGAAGATGTAGGCAAGGCCCAGCGCCACCGCGGACGCCCAGAGGAACCAGACTGACAGCACCGCCTGCGGCGTATCGGCCATGCCCGGGAGGTTCTGCAGACCGGACAGCCCGTTGTTGCCGCGCAGGCCGGAATCGTTCTGGAAGAGATAGAGCGACAGCGCCAGCGTCATCGCCTGGGTGAGGATGGAGAGGTAGACGCCGGTCACGCGGCTGCGAAAGGCCAGCCAGCCGAACACCAGCGCCAGAAGGCCCGGTACGGCGACCACCAGAATGAGCTGGATCAGTAGGCTGTCGGCAAAGGCCCAAACCCAGGGAAACTCGGAGGAGCCCACCACGCCGAAGATCTGCGTGCCGATAGCATCGACCACTTCCTGCTCTGTCGGCGGTAGGTTTGCTCCGGCGAGCGAGGCGATCACGATGTCCTCGGTGCGAGCGTACATGAGCCACATGCCGATCATGTAGCCGCCTAGCCCGAAGAAAGCGAAGTGGCCGAGCGAGAGGATGCCGCAATAGCCCCAGACGAGATCCATGGCGATGGCGATGAGGCAGAAGCAGAGCGTCATGCCGAGCGTTTTGACCATCGCGGTGGAGACGAATCCGGTACCAAGGCCTTCGGACAGGAAGGTGACGGCGATGGTGAAGAGCGCGAGCAGCGCAATGAAGATCATCACCGAGGGGTTTTTGACGAGGAAGGAGCGCTGCATCACTTGATACCCTCAAGGGCAGACAACCCAAGAGCCGTCATGGTCGGACTTGATCCGACCATCCAGCTCTGATGGGCCCCGTCACAAACCAAGGCTGATCGTGCACGGGATGGATCCTCGGGTCGAGCCCGAGGATGACGCCGCGCAAAGGTGGGCAGATAAGGCCATGTCCTGACACACATTCCCATGATCACATCTCCGCCGCGCGGCCCTTGAGCGCGACGATGCCGCGGGGCCGGAACTGGATGAAAAGGATGATGAAGAGGATCATGTAGGTCTGCGCGGCGAGCGTGTTCGAGGGGTTCAAAAACTCAATGAACTTCTGCAGGCCGCCAATCATGCCCGCTCCCGCCAGCGTGCCCCACACGCTACCGACGCCGCCGACCACCACGGTCATGAAGCTCTGCACGATGTATTGCTGGCCCATCTCGGTGGTGACCTGGCCGAACAGGCCGATCGCCACACCGGCGATGCCCGCAATGCCTGAGCCGAAGCCGAAGGTGAGCATGTTGATCTTGTCGGGATTGATGCCCATGGAGGCGGCCATCTTTGGGTTCTGTGTCACCGCGCGCACTTCCAGCCCCAGGCGGGTTTTGTTCATGACGAAGAGGAAGATCGCCAGGAACACCAGCGCCAGCACAAAGATCGCGATGCGTATGTAGCTGATCGAGACAACATCATTGAGCACGAACGCGCCGCTCAGCCAGTCCGGCGCGGTGAACGGGCGTGCCTGGGTGCCGAAGATGTTTTTGGCCAGTTGTTGGAGCGCAATGGAAATGCCGAAGGTGGCGAGCAGCGTTTCCAGCGGGCGGTGGTAGAGCCAACGGATGATGAGCCGCTCCATGGCGACACCCGCGCCGAACGTGACGGCAAAGGCAAGCGGCAGCGCAATGAGGATGGACAGTGTCAGGTCGGGCACGAACAGCTGCACGACATAGCCGGTGTAGGCGCCCATCATGATGAACTCGCCATGGGCCATGTTGATGACGCCCATCACCCCGAAGGTGATCGCCAGACCGATGGCGGCAAGAAAGTAGATCGAGCCCAAAGAGAGTGCATCGAGCGAGAAGTCCAGCGCCTGGTTGGCCATCAGGTTGATCTCGATGGACTGCAGTGTGGCGTTGGCTGCATCGGTGACGGCGGAGGAGCGCTCGGCATAGCTTTCAAAGAACGTATGGACGGCGAGCGCCGCGTCGATCTCGGCCTCGGTCGGCGTGGTCGGCACGGTCCCGGCCTCAGCCAATGCCAGATAGGCGGCCAGGCGCGCCTCGTCTGTGTCGAGCGTCTCGACCAGAACGCCGGCAACTTCGCCATCGACGATGTTGTCGATCAATGCGGCGCGGATATCGTTTGGCGAGACGATGGCTGGTGCCAGGCGCGCCGCGACGAGCTGGGCGTAGGCATCCTCGCGCGACAATTCCTCCGACCCCGGCTCCAACACACGCGCCACATTACGGGTGGCGGGTGGTTCAGGCGCGGCGGTGACTTCTGTGCGTGTGGAGATCAGCGGATTGAGCGCGGCGCGCACATCAAGGCCGATGTCCCCGGCAAAGCTTTCGATGGCGGCGATGCGCAGCGCTTCGCTGTCCTCGAAGGTGATAGCGAGGATGCGTTCCAGGCGCTGCTTGGCGGCTAGAATATCGGGATCGTCTTCGCCATCAAGCGAGGCGCGCAGCGCGCCCAAATGCGATTCCTCGGCATCGCGCGCGATAGCGTCCAACGCTTCGCGGCGGGTATCCGGGTTGGGATCGGAAAGCTGAAACTGCACGAGCGCCGCGCCGATCATCGATCGTACGCCGCCATTGGGGCGGAGCTGGGAAAAACCATCGCGGGTGATCGCTTCGACGGCTTCGCCGGTGTCGGGATCGATCGCCTGATCGGTTCCGTCGATCTCTTGCCCAATAAAAAAAAGGCCGTCGGCGTCGCGCTGGTAGACGGTGCGGGCTTGCCAGGCGGCAAGAAAGACCGGTGCGCGCTCCAGCCCGCTGCCGCCAAGCGCATCGATGGCCGGTCCAATGGTGCGGCGCGAGCTTTCTTCGATCAGTTCGCGATTGTCTTGAAGGATCGTTTGGACCGGTCCCAACTCTTGAGCCAGAGCGTCCTGCGACAGAGCCGGGCCGGCGACCAGCAAGATCGCCGAAACAAGCGCTACGATGATAAGAAAGGCGCGAAAGCGCGTGGATGCATGCATGAAACCGGAAAACCTCACGCGATGGGCGGGAAGAGCGCTCTGCCCTCCCCGCCCACCGGGACTAAGAAGGAAACGAACGTTTAGTAGTTCGATTCAATCTGCACGCAGGTCGATGTCTCGGTGTTGTACATGCCACAGCCAAGCTCGGGCCAGTTGGAGGCCAGCACCGCCGACTCAGGCAGGTAATCCGTCCAGGCATCGCCCGGCACTTCCTCGGTCTGCGAGATGATGTCGAATTGGCCATCATCGCGGATTTCACCGATGAGCACGGGCTTGGTGAGGTGATGGTTGGGCAACATTTCCGCCGTTCCACCGGTAAGGTTCGGCACAGTCTGGCCGTACATCGCATCGCGGACCGCATCGACCTCGGTCGTGCCAGCCTGTTCGACCGCCTGCACCCACATGTTGAAGCCGATGTAATGGGCTTCCATCGGATCGTTGGTCACGCGATCTTCGCCAGCAAAGGCTTTCCACGCGGCGATGAACTCTTCGTTGATCGGCGTGTCGGCTGACTGGAAATAGTTCCAGGCGGCCAGGTGGCCGACAAGGTTGGAGGTGTCGAGGCCCGACAGCTCTTCTTCACCCACGGAGAACGCGACGACCGGAATGTCGTCGGCGGAGATGCCGGCAGCGGCCAACTCGCGGTAGAAGCCGATATTGGCATCGCCATTGATGGTCGAGATAACGCCAACCTTCTGGCCGTCGGCACCGAGCGCGACGACGTCGGCGACGATGGACGACCAATCCGAGTGGCCGAACGGCGTGTAGTTGACGAAGATATCTTCAGCGGCAATGCCTTTGGATTGCAGATAGCTTTCAAGGATGTTGTTGGTCGTGCGCGGATAGACATAGTCGGTGCCAAGCAGCGCGAACTTCTCAACGCCCAACTCTTCCAGAAAGTAATCAGTGGCCGGGATCGCCTGCTGGTTTGGTGCAGCGCCTGTGTAGAAGACGTTCTTGGAGGACTCTTCGCCTTCATACTGAACCGGATAGAACAGCAGACCGTTGAGCTCCTCGATCACCGGAAGAACCGATTTGCGGCTCACCGATGTCCAGCAGCCGAACATCACATCGCAGCCCTCGACCGAGATCAGTTCGCGGGCTTTTTCAGCGAACAGCGGCCAATCGGACGCCGGGTCGACAACAACCGCTTCGAGCGGACGACCGAGAACACCACCGGCAGCGTTCTGCTGCTCGATGAGCATCAGCATGGTGTCTTTCAGTGTGGTTTCAGAAATGGCCATCGTGCCGGACAGCGAGTGCAGGATGCCGATCTTGATCGGCTCGCCCTGTGCCAGTGCGCGCAGTGGCGTGAACGGAAGCGCGGTGGTGGCCATCAGGCCGAGCGCACCACGGCGCGTCATCATGAAAGACTTCTTAGACACAGATCTGGTCATTGGGGGGAGACTCCTAAAGCTCTTGCGACTGCCTGCATCGTCCCGGAAATCGGGTGTCAGGCGAGCGAACGGCGCGAGCTAAGCAAAGGGGTCCCTCTGGTTGCAAATACGTAGTTTGGCTAGGTTTTGACCAGTGATGAATTTTTGATCAGTTTGACGAGCGTAAACTTTGTTGCGCTGCATAAAAAGCAGGCTGACGACCGCCCATCTTGCGCCCGATGGATCGAAATGGTGCAAACGAGGAAATTGTGAGCAATGCGCGAAAATGCCCGCCAAGCGCCCCTAACCTGAGCGCGATGGTGCAATCTTGGCGTTAGTAGTCACGCTCAAAGAAGATTCCGAGGGAGGATTCTCCGTCGGAGCCGACCGATCCACGCGCGGTCAGATCCTCTGTGATGTCCAGATTGATCGTCGTGCGCGCCTGGCCAGCGGTGCTTGCTTCGACGCCGACATAGACATTTTCCTGCACATATTGCGTCGCCCGCACCGCCGGATTGCCTTCGTCATCAGTGATCACGTCCAGATCGGACAGGCCGAGGCCATCGCGTAGATCGCCCAGCACGGACCCTTGCGAGTTGCCGGCAAGCTCGTTGGCGGCGAGCGCCAATTGCGCAATCTGAAGCGGGGAGAGCTCGTTGAGGCCACGATCGAAAATGAGCCGGGCAAGTACCTCATCCTGCGGCAACTCCGGCTCGGATGACAGCGTGAGCGTGGGGTCGGAGATGCGCCCGCGCACGGCAATCACCACCGAGATGGCATCGCCGGTGGTGCGCGCGACGATGTTAAGAAACGCGTCCATGTCGCCGACCAGCGTGATCGAGCCTTCACTGAGCGCGATGCGCTGGCCGAGAATATCGAACCGGCCGCGCAGCAGCTCAAACGCGCCAACGGGCTGGACAGCGTTGGTAGTGCCGGTGAGCCGCACTTGGCCGCCCAGCTCGGCGTTGACGCCGCGCCCGCGCACATAAATCTGATTGGGGGCGTTCACCAAGACGTTGAGGCCGAGGGCAACACCACTCTGGCGGTTGCCACCTCCTTGATCAGCGCCGCGCGCCCGCTCGAAAGTCGTGCGTACGCGGTCCGAGGGGGCGATATGTTCGACCTCGATCAGGCCGGCTGCGGAGTCAAAGCTGCTCGGGATTTGGATTTCGGTTTCACGCACATTGATGATGCCGGCCAGCAACGGTGCACGCGCCAATGGGCCGGTGACCGTCAGATCGCCGTCAACCGTTGTGACGATCAGCGTGCCATCGGCGTAGCGCACGCCATTCAGGCCGATGCGCAGATCGGCGGGCAGGCCCTCGCCCAACCCGAGACGGCCGGAGGCACTGATCGTGCCGCCGCTGCGCACCTGCGCTGATGCACGCTCGATGATTGCCGCTTCGCCATCCAGGCGGGCGGCCAGGGTCAGATCGGTGAGGCGAATGCCGGAGGCTGGATCGACGAGCTGACCGCCAGCAACCGAAACCGATCCGGCCACCTGGGGACTATCGAGGCTGCCGGTCATGCGCGCATCGATGGATGCGAGGCCGGAGGCCTGCAGACCGCGATCGGCCACAAACCGTTCGGCAAGGCCGAGCGGCACAGCGCCGCGCACGGCAAGGTCGAGGCCGGGCCCGCTGAGCGGAATACGCCCGCTGGCGTTGGCTTCGACGCCCTGCCCGGCGTTCAAAGAGGCGCTGGCAAGATCGATCACATTACCGGCATAACGGCCATCGGCGCGCAGCTGAGCAGAGCTCAAACCGGCAGCGCGCAATTGCGGGGCGGTGATGCCATCGGCGGCGGCGGTGAAGGCGCCGGAGGATTGGCTTGTCGCCTGTAGGCTGGCCACGGCAATCTCCCCGGCGCGCAGCCGCTCGCCATTGACGGTGCCAGTGATGTCCGGTGAGCCAAACGCGTCGCGGACATCTATGTCGAACCTGGCTGCGCCCAAGCTTATCTCACCGAAGGCCGCATTTTGCGCGGTTCCGGTCAGCGCGATGGCTTGCCCGTCAGGGGCCGCCTGAAGCGTGACATCGGCATTGACCGCGCCGGATGCGTCCTGCAACGCCAAAAGCGCAAGCGTGCGGATGTTGCTGGCGTTCAGCGTTATGGCACCATCGAGCAGGCCGGTATCGACCGACTGGCGGACATTACCGGTAAGTGCGGCGCCCTGGGTGTCGAGGCGCAGGCCGGTGATCTGGCGCTCATCCGGTCCGGCGACCAAGTCTGCGGTCAGATCGATCGGCGCGTTGCCGAACTGGCCGGCGCCGGTGAGCGTTCCGGAAAAAATCGCGTCTTCCAGCAGGCCGGACAGAGTGATCGCGGCATCGCGCAAGCTTTGGTCATACACCCGTCCATTGGGCACGGCGAGCGTGGCGCTGAGCGCAAACGGACCGCCCTCGCCTTCCACGGTGGCGTTCAGGTTGGCGGCGCCGGACGCACCAGGATTGACGTCGCCTAAATCAGCCAATTGCGCTTGCAGCAGAAGGTCAGCGGCAGTGTAGGACAAGGTGCCATCCAGGCGCAGGGCGAGTTGGTTGTTGCGCACCTGCAGGTCGCGGGCCTGCGTGCCCTCAGCATCGCGCTTTAAGCCACCGGTGATGCGGGTTTGCCCGGCGAGCAAGCGGTTGGCGATGTCATCGCCAATCTGGAAGGCGTTGCCGTTACCGTCGAGATCAAGATCGAAGCCACCCGACAGCGCATCGAGCGACCCGCGCGCGACCAATTGCATCGCACCGCCAAGGTCACGGCCCACCAATCCGCTGAACGGGGCCAGCGTACGGGCATCCAGAACAATCTGGCCGTCGAAAACGCCCGTTCCAATCTGCCCATCAGCGGCCAAGGTGAAGGCATCGCCATCCACGCGAAGACCGTCGAGCGACACGGGGCTGCCCGCCTGCCAACCCCCGGCAAGGCGCAGAGCGATCTGTTGTCCTAGCGCTTCAACAAGCGCGGGATCATCGGCCGAGAAACCCGTGGCTTGGCCGGAACCCTGGAAGGTCAAAGACCGGTTGCCAGCATTGGCAAGGTTTGCGCTTTGGCCGGTAAGATCAAAACGCACGGTTTGGATGCCGAGCGCCTCGGTGGTGAGGCCATCAAGACCCAAGATTGCCTGCCAGTCACCATTCGCGCCGCCATAGGCGACCTCGAGCGCTCCGGCGCGAGCGCGGGTGGCTTCGCCGGGCACGGGCAACAGAACGCTGGCGCCGGTCTGGGCAGCGAAGCTGGCGTTGAGGTCGAGCGCCGTCAGAAAGCCATCGGAAGCAGTGGCGGCGGAGGCTTGCAGGGCCAAGGTGCCGCTTTCCAGGTCCAGCCGTTCAAGGACAAACCCGCCTTCGCGCGGCAAGGTGCCATTGGCGACCAGCGTGGAGTCCGCCCCGAAGAACCCGCGATAGGCTGGCGCGATGAGCGCGGAAATCGGACCGCTCAGGTCAGCATTGAAGGCGCGACCGCCCTGGGCCTCTTGAAGACGCAGGCCGCCGCCAAGCACGCGGCCCGCATCGGTATCAAGCGCCAGATCGACCGTGAGATCGTCCAGCGGACCATTGCCGGTCAGTGACAGATCGACCGGCGGGCGACCTTCCAGATTCAGCAGGTTGGCGACCACACCGTCGGCAGGCTCTTCAAGCTGGAAGTCGAGCGTCAGCTCGGTCGAGCGCTCCTGGTAGGCAGCGCTCAACCGCAGCGATCCGCCCGGCCCATCTAAACGCGTGACGTCGAAGCTGGTATCGAGCGATCCATCGGCGAGCGCGATGCTGCCCTCACCGGTCAGGGTCGCCGCCAGCCCAAACAGGGGCTCGCCCAGCACCGCCTCACCAATGGCCAAACGGTCGATATTCACTTCCACGGGCAGATCGGGCAGCGCAAAAGGCGTGGCCTCCGGCGATGGCGGTCGGTCTTGCGGCAACGGCATGCGCGGCCAATCGATGGTGTCCGCCGACAGGCTTTCAATGTCGAGGCGGGCGCGGAACAGCGCGGAACGATCCCAGACGATCTGAGCGCCGGTAAGTCGCAGCCACACACCTTCCTCGTCGGCAATCGTGATCTCGCCAATGGTCGCGTTGGAGGACAGCGCGCCATCGATGCCGTTGATGCGGATCTCGCGGCCTGGTGCGGAGAGTTGCTCCTCGACAAAGGCGAGGAAGCGCGAGCGCTCCTGCGCCTCATCGTTCTGACCGCGCACCGGCAAAGCCAGAAACGCAGCCGTCAAAGCGACTGCGATCAGAACCAACAAGAAGGACAAACGCTTGACCATCAGAACGCCTGCCCGATGCCAAGATAGACCGCCACGTCCGGATCGCCGGCGCGCGGATCAAGCGGTGTTGCGACGTCGAGCCGGATGGGGCCAAGCGGCGTGAGGTAGCGGATACCGCCGCCCACGCCAACCCGGATATCTTCGCTGAAATCGGACAGGCTGTCGTCGGCGACATGACCGAAATCGGCAAACGCGACCACGCCGAGCGTGTCCGTGACCCGGGCGCGCAGCTCAGCGGACCCTTCCATAAGGAACCGCCCGGCGGTGATCTGGCCGCCCGGCTGGGTGACGCCGATGTTGCGATACTCATAGCCGCGCACCGATCCGCCGCCACCGGCCAGGAACAGCCGGTCAGGTGCCGTGTTGGCAATGGTTGGGCCAAAGAGGGAGGCAACCTTCAAGCGGCCGGCAAGAACCAGACGGTCATCGAAACCTAAGGATTGGTAGGCGCGCCCTTCGGCAGAAACCACCACGCCGGGATTGCCCCGCGAAAACTCGTAGAAAGGCTCAACCGCGCCTTCCAGGAAGAAGCCGGAGGTGGCATCGGCCGGCATATCGCGGCTGTCATAGGTGAGCCGCGCTTCGAAGCCCGCGCTGGTGAACTCGCGCTGGCCGAACACCGCGTCGTCGAAATGGGCGTGGCGCCCTTCGATGGCAAACCGTCCGGTGAGTTCCGGCGTGAACGGATGTTCCAGCCCTAGCTCGCCGGAAACCGAGGTTCGGTCGTAAGCTTCCAGGACTTCGCGCTCGGCTTCAAGGGCCGCAATCAGCCGTGTATCGGGTGTGATCACGCCGGGCTTGGTGAAAGCGGCGCCGAGGCGGTAGGTGAAGTCTTCCGGGTCGGTGCTCGTTATGCCGGAGACGCGGCCATCGACCCGCAGCCTTTCGGCGCGACCGAACAGGTTGCGGTGCAGCCAATAGGCTTCCAGCCCCAACCCATCGATGGTGGAAATGCTGCCGCCGGCACCGATCCGTCGCAAAGGCATTTCTTGCACGAAGATCGTTTGCGGCAGGCTGCCATCAGCGGCTAGCGACGCAGCTTGCTCGATCCGCACCGAACGGAACACTTCAAGCGCCGCCAGCCGGGCATTGGCCTCGTCGATATCGTCGGGGTCGTACTCCTGGCCCGGCGGCAAATCAGCCATATAGGCGATGAAATCGGCGTCCATGCGGTCCGCGCCTTCAACTGCCAGCGCGCCATAGGTCGCGCGGCCATCGGGCGCCAAGGCGAGGACAACATCGACGGTGCGCGTGCGGTGATCGGCTTCCACCGACCGGTCGCCGCGTTCGGCCAGGGCATGGCCCTGTTCGCGCCAGGCTTGCAGGCTCGCCTGCTCGGCCTGTCGGATCACGCCCGATCGAGCTGGTGCGCCCGGAACGAAGCCAAGCTCCAAGAGCGTTGGCACCTCATCGCGCGGATCGGTGGTCGCTGGGGCCGCGTTGACGATCTGCAGATTTCCGAACCGGTAAAGCGGGCCGGGATCGACACTGATCGCCACATTGGTCGGCGCGCTCAAGTCGGCATCGGGCTCGATGGTCGCCGCTTCCTGACCGTTCACGCGGATCGAGATCGTGCCGCCATAATGGCCCTGCGCATACAAAGCGCCGAGAATACGCCGATAGTCGCCACGGGCATCAGCAAGCAGACCTGAAGACCCGAGGGCTGGTTCGTCGCGGCCACGCCAGAGGGCTGAGGCATTGCGCAACGCGTCCTCATCGATGTCTGCCTCGCCGGATGCATCGGCCGTGATGGTGACCTCGACCTCATAAGGCAGCGGCACACCGATGCTGAACTCGGCAGCATCCTCTTCATCGGCTGCGCCGAAAAGCTGGACGCCGAACAGTTCAAACGCTGCTGCCGATCCAACGGGTACCGCAGCAATCGAAAGGACAATACCTATCGATACGGCGCACAACCAAGCTGTGCCCGTTTCCGGCAAGATGGTGCGGGCAAGCCGCAGTGGCGCATTCACAGTGGCGATGTCCGACCCAACTCAGTTACGCGTACCGTCCCCTGCCCGGCTAGGCATGGCGCTGCACCCGGCACAGGTTCGGATGCAGCACTACCGTCAAGATGGCAGCCTGGCTGTAGCGTTCTAGTATCAATCTACAATCTTTACAGCAGGTTCCTAATCACAAGGCGTATCGCCGCGCACGGTTCCGGCGGCCTTGGCCTGCTTAAACGAAACCGATGCAACGGTTCGTGCGCCATGCTTCGCGCTTTCCGTCCATTGACAGGACCTTGCCCCTCGCACATCCTCGCTAACTAACTAACCATTTAATTAAAAAAAGGGGAACGTCATGAAAAGTGCATACCGTTTTTTGAGTGCCGTCGCGGCCGTGTCCGCCATGGTCGTCAGCGCGCCGATGGCGCAGGCCGAGTGGCAGCCGGATGGTCCGGTTTCCATCGTGGTGCCATGGTCAGCCGGGGGGTCCACCGACACCGTGACCCGCGTGCTTGCCGGTGAGTTGACCGAGGCATTGGGCCAGAATGTGGTGATCATCAACCAGCCTGGCGCGTCCGGCTCGGTCGGTACCCGTTCGGTTTGGGACGCTCCCCATGACGGTATGATGTGGGCTGCCGGCGCTGCCGCCGATCTTGGCGCTTATCCGGTTCTCGGCATGCTTGATGCCACGCTCCCCGATTGGCGGCTTTACCTGCACGTGGCCAACCCTGGCCTTATTTCCGTGCCCGCCGATAGCGACATCGAAGATTTTGGCCAGTTGCTGGAAGCGCTGCAAACCTCTGACGAGCCGCTGACGGTTGCAACCGCCGGACTCACCTCTGCCGGTGCCATTGCCATGGGCGCAATCGAAGGGGCAGCTGAGATCAACTACCGCCAGATCGTCTATGAAGGCGGCAACCCGGCTGTGATCGCAACGGTGGCCGGCGAGACCGACTTCACCTCGCAAACGGCCACCGAGCAGGTGGATATGATTCGCGCTGAACGGCTGCGTCCGTTGGCGGTGATCGCGTCCTCGCCGCTGGAGCTTGATGGCTATGGCACGGTACCGCCGGTGACCGAATGGCTGCCGGATGTTCAAAGCGCCAACAATTATTTTGGCATTTGGATCCCCGCCGATGCGCCGCAGGAGGTGCTCGATACGATGGATGCGGTGTGGGAAAACACCATCATGAATTCTGACGCGATGCGGGCATTCGCCGCCGAACGTGGCGCCCTGTTTGACCCGTCCTATGGCGATGCAGCCCAGGAAGCAGCAATGCCGATGCTCTCCATTAATGCCTGGCAGCAATATGATGGCGGTACGGCAGAAAACAGCCCGGAAGACTTCGGCATTCCGCGTCCCTAATCCCTGACCAAACTTAGCGACCCGGCGCATTTCTCGATGCCGGGTCGCCCTTTCGAGCGGCGACGTGTTGCGTAGGCTCGACGGACTTTTCCAATTTCAATGACGGAGTGATGCGCGCGCCATGGACGGTGTCAGCCAGTTCTTGTCGGCTGCCCTGGCTATCGGGGCATCGCCCCAAATGCTTTACGTCTTCGGCGCGACCTTTCTGGGCATCGTAGTCGGGATGATCCCGGGGCTGACGGCGACGCTCGGCGTGGCGCTGGTCGCCACTCTCACCTTTACGATGGCACAGGACGTGGCGATCCTGGTCCTGGTCTGCGTCTATATTGGCGCGATCTACGGCGGCAGCCGCTCGGCCATTTTGCTCAACATTCCAGGCACACCAGCCAACGCCGCCACGGCGCTGGATGGTCACCAATTGGCCCTAAAAGGCAAGGCGGGCGATGCGATGGTGATTGCCACCATCGGCTCGTTCCTCGGCACGGTGGTTGGCATGATCGGCCTCGCCATGATCGCGCCGCTGCTTGCCGAATTCGCGCTTGAGTTCACCAGTTTTGAGTTCTTTTGGCTGGCGATCTTCGGCATCGTCATCTGCGGTCAACTGACCGCCATGGGTGACCCGCTGAAGGGCTGGATCGCCGGATTTTTCGGTCTCGCCATCGCCATGGTCGGCCAGGAAAGCATCCACGCTTATTCGCGCTACACCTATGGTTGGCAGGATCTGGAAGGCGGACTTGGCCTGCTGCCGGTTTTGGTCGGCGCTTTCGGATGCGCCGAGGTGCTGTCGGTGATGCGCAACCGCGCCAGCGAAATGGTGGACCATGTCGCCAAAACGTCCCGCGCCTCGTTCTTTGCCTTCACCAAATACACCAAGACCTGGATTCGCTCTGGGCTGATCGGCACATTCATGGGCGTTGTACCCGGGGTCGGCGAGGATATGGGCGCCTGGGTGTCGCTGGCTGCCGCGCGACGCGCCTCGAAAAATCCCGATGAGATCGGCAAAGGCTCTGTGGAAGGGCTTCTGGCCGCTGAAACCGGCAACAATGCCGCCGTGCCGGGCGCCTTCGTGCCGGTGCTGACGCTGGCGATCCCCGGATCGGCGCCTGCCGCCGTTTTGCTTGCCGCAATGGTGATCCATGGGCTGCGCCCCGGCCCGTTGATCATGATCACCCAGCCGGACTTCTTCTACTCCATCGTCGCCATGGTCTTTTGGGCAAGCCTTGCAATGCTGGTGCTTGGCCTGCTCATGACGCGCCCTCTGCTGATGATCCTCAAAGTGCGGCGCGAATGGCTGATGGGCGTCATCTTCGTGCTCTGCGTGGTCGGCGCTTTCGCCATCGCCTCACGGCCCTTCGATGTCGGCGTGATGATCTGTTTCGGCATTCTTGGGTTCTTGATGCGCGAGACGGGCTTTCCCGTCGCGCCGATGATCCTCGGCGTCGTGCTGGGGCCGATCCTGGATTCCAATTTGCGGCGCAGTCTGGCGCTGAGCCAGGGCGATCCGATCGACTTCGTGACCCGACCGATCAGCGCCATCATTGCCGGGCTGGTTTTGCTGTCGATCCTGCTTGCGATGCCCTGGGTGCGACGCGGGATCGCCAACGCCCATCAGCGTGTCTTCAACCGATCAGGACAGGTGAGCGAATGAACGGACCGACTGTTCTTCTCTGTGGGTTTGGCGCTTTTGGCGCACGCCACCATGCGGCCTGGCGGTCGCTGGGCGCGCACGTTTTGGTGTGCGATCCGAGCGAAGAAGCACGCAGGCGCGCCATTGTTGCCGGTATCGATGCGGACGATGTTGCCGCGGTGCCGGATGACCTTTTGCAGCGGGCCGATTGCGTCGCCATCGTCACGCCGCCAAAAACCCATCTTGCGCTCGCCGAACAGGCGCTAGCCGCCGATAAGCCTGTTCTGGTGGAAAAACCCGCCGTCACCACACTCGATGAGGCGCACGCGCTGATGGAGGCGCAGGCACGCAGCGGATGCCTGGTGCAGGTCAATATGGTGCTGCGCGCCCACCCGATGACCATGCGCGCGCTTGACGTCCTGGAAGACGGCGACATTGGGCAACTTGCCTTGATGGACGGTCAGTTTCGCGGCTGGAAACGCCAGCATCTCGGTGTGGCACTGGAGGAAAATGATGGCGTGCATTTCCTTGATCTGATGCAACTGTTTGCCGGCGCGAGCATTGCGCAGGTGGGGGCACACGCCGTCTCCTTGCCCACACGCCAGGGCGCCAATGATCTGATGCTTTGCACCGGGCACGCCAATGGCATTGCCGGACGGTTGGCGCTCGGCATGCTCCTGCCCGGTGATGGGATCGACGCCTTCGTTCCCGGCGCCCAGACGGACAAGGTGCTGAAACTGGTCGGCGATAAAGGGTGCCTGACGCTTGATTACAACGCCAATCGGCTGACGTTCCGGGCCGTTCGGTTCGACCAGAGCTCCACGACCCTTGAGGTCGTTCCGTCCAACTCCTGGAGCGAGGCTTTTCCCGAGGCAACGCCGGATCATTTGCTCGCAGGCAGCGCCAAACGGTTCCTCGCCACCATTGCTGGCACAAAGCCACCACTTGTGACCTTGCACGATGGCGCCTTGCAGATGGCGCGCGTGTTGGCGGCGATCCCAACAGCGCGAGAGATCGCGGCAACGCGCTTTGTCCCGGTGGAAAGGATTGCGGTGTGAGCGAGCAGTCCTCAACCCCAGTAGCCGACGCACCTTCGCACCGCACCGACACGGTGCTCGGCCTGGTCGTTACAGCGCTTGGATCGGCCATACTGATCGGCGCGCTGGCCATGCCGCGTTTTGAGCATCGCTCCGCCGACCCGCTGACGGTGCCCGGCATCACGCCAGGTCTCCTCGGGGCGATCATTCTCGTTCTGGGTCTCATTCTGACGGTACGCGGTGCACGGCGGCGAAGCAGCGATGGGCCGCTCTCGATCACAAGCTGGTCGCCGCAAGCCGTCCGCCGCACGCTGTTCACGCTGGGCGCGCTGCTCGTTTACGGCTTCGCGCTGTTTGGCAAACTGCCCTTCGTGCCGGCGACCACCACCTTCATCTTCGCTTTCACGGTTGGCGTTGAACTGATGCGTGAAGATCGCCGCGCTTCGCTTGCCAAGACCGTCATCGGCGCTGCCGTTCTCGCGGTGGTCGCAAGCTTGGTGATCTGGGCGGTGTTTTCCGAAGTCTTTCTCATCCAACTGCCGGGATAATCCATGCAACTGACGCTCTGCAACGAAGTGATCCGGGAGCTTGATTTCGCCGAGCAATGTCAGCTGGCGGCTGGTCTTGGCTATGTGGGTCTGGAGGTGGCACCTTTTACGCTGTCCGATGATCCCTGTCGCCTGCCGGCCAGCGAGCGGCAACGCCTGCGCGCCTTGGCGACCGACAACGGCATCACCATTACCGGTTTGCATTGGCTGATGAACGTACCGGACGGGATATCGCTCACCAGCACCGATGCCGCCGTCCAATCCAAGACGCGCGACCACATGCTTGGCCTTGTTGACCTCTGTCATGATCTCGGCGGCAGTGTTCTCGTCCACGGCTCGCCAAACCAGCGCCCCGTGGGCGATGCGGGGAGCCTGGCTGCTGCCGAGGAGATCGCCCTTGGCCATTTGACGGCGGCTGGCGATGCGGCCCATGCGGCCGGGATCACCTATTGCCTGGAACCGCTGGCGCCGGCGCTGACCGATTTTGTCAACACGGTGGCCCACGCCCAAGACCTGGTGTCGCGGTCCGGCTCGAAAGGGCTGGCGACGATGCTGGACACATCGGCAGCCTGGGGCGGGGAAAGCCAGTCACCGGCCAAGGTGCTCGATCAGGAATTGCCGAGCGGGATGATCCGCCATGTGCATTTCAACGAGTCCAATCGGCGCGGCCCCGGCCAGGGCGAGCACTGCTTCATGCCCATTGTGCGGGTGCTCGCCAACCATGGCTATGACGGGCTTATCGGTATCGAGCCTTTTGATTATCACCCGAACGGCCCAGCCGCCGCGGCGCTGGCCGCCGGTTATGTGGAAGGCCTTTGCGAAGCGCTGCACGAGTGCACGCCATGAACGGGTACTCGCCATGACCGCACAGACTGCCACGGTCAAAGCCCTGCGGGGACGGATCGGCATCACCAACGCCAAAGCGCGCATGCCGTTTCGCTTTGGTGCGGTGACGATTGAAGCGATTGCCAGCTCAACATTGGCGCTGGAGATGATGGTCGATGGCCAGCCCGTCACAGGGTATGCGTCGGAACTGCTCGCCTACAAGTGGTTCGACAAGCGACCGGAAAAAACGCCGCGAGACAACATCAATGATCTGCTTGAGACGTTAAACGCCGCGCTCGATAGCGCCACGCAATTGGGCGATGCCAGCGTGTTCGAGCATTGGCAGGCCTTGGATAAGGCCGTTCACGCCCACGCCCTTAACGTCGGGTTCAACGACCTCGGTGCGTCGTTTGGCGTGGCAATGGTCGAACGGGCGATGATGGATGGGGTCGCGCGGGCGCGCGCTCTAAACACCTTTGAGCTGCTGCAAGGGCCGTCTTTGGGTTTTGATGCGGCTGCGATTTTCCCTGAACTGGGTTCCATGGCGCCGGGCGATGCGATGCCCGACAGGCCTCTCGACAAGGTCGCGCTGCGCCACACGGTCGGCATGGTGGATCCGATCACGGCTGCCGATCTGGATCCAGACAATCGCCAGAAGGATGGCCTGCCGGAAACGCTGGAAGACTATCTGGCGCACGACCAACTTTCTTTCCTCAAGATCAAGCTTGGCGGCGACGTCGACGCCGATTGCGCGCGCCTGGACCAGATCGGCGCGGTGATGGCCAAGTCCGGTCGGCGTATCGCCTTCACGCTGGACGGCAATGAGCAATTTCAAAGCCTGGCAGACTTCGCCGATTTCACCGAGCGCCTGCGCTCATCTGCCACGATCTCCGGCATGCTGGACGATGCCCTCTTCATCGAGCAGCCGCTCGACCGGCGCATGACCTTTGACAATCCGCCGGATAAGGCCGCCTTCGATGCCATCGGCGTGCCGCTTCTGATCGACGAGGCCGATGGCCGGACCACGGCTTTTCACGAGGCCATCGATCTTGGTTATCGCGGTGTTAGCCACAAAAACTGCAAGGGCGTTTTCCGCTCACTGCTCAATGCTATGCTGGCAGAATACCGTAACCGCGCGGCAGGTCCCGACACCTATTTCCAGTCCGCAGAAGATTTGACCTGCATGCCCGTTCTTTCCCTCAACGCCGATCTTGCGCTGATCGCCGCCCTGGGTATCGCGCATGGCGAGCGCAACGCCCACCATTATTTCGCCGGCCTCGGCCACCTGACCGCGCGCGAGGCCGATGCGGCATTGGCAGCCCATCCGGACCTTTACGGGGACGAGGATGGCGTTACGCGTTTGCGGACCCGCTCCGGGTTTCTCTCCGCACAAACAGTCAACGGTCCAGGCTTCGGTTCACTGTGCACGCCCGACATGGCCGCCATGACGCCGGCCGAATCCTGGGATTTTGAGAGCCTTGGTCTGTCGGAGACCGGCTCATGAGGCGCCAAGCCCAAACAAGGAGACGATCATGACTCCCCACCCCACCGCCATTGCCGATGAGGCCATGCTCGACGAGATGTTGTCGACGCCGAGCGAGGCACTTGTTGAAACACTCGCTGGACTTGATGGCGACATCACACTTCTGGGTGTCGGCGGCAAGATGGGGCCGACTTTGGCGCGTATGGCCAAGCGGGCGGCTCCGGCCAAGCGGGTCATCGGCGTTGCCCGCTTCTCCGACCCTGGTGTGCGCGACGACCTTGAACGGCACGGCATTGAAACGGTGGCCTGCGATCTGCTCGACGAGGCGGCCGTCAACGCGTTGGAAAAAACCGCCAACATTGTCTTCATGGCCGGGCGCAAATTCGGGTCGGAAGGCAATCAGCCCCTCACCTGGGCGATGAATGTCCATGTGCCGGCGATCGTCGCACAAGCGTTCAAAGACTCGCGCATCGCGGTGTTCTCAACAGCTTGCGTCTATCGTTTTGCCGATGTGACTGGCCCCGGCGCCAGAGAGGGCGACCCGCTGACGCCGCCAGGCGAATACGCCAACTCCTGCATTGGCCGCGAACGCATGTTCGAGTATTTCGCCAATGTTCACGGCACCAAGGCGGTGCTGCTGCGCCTCTCCTACGCCATCGATCTGCGTTACGGCGTGCTTCACGATATCGGTCGGGCCGTGCTTGCCGGCGAGCCGGTTCAGATCGATAGCGGGCATTGCAACATCATCTGGCAGCGCGATGCCAACGATATCGCTCTGCGGTCCCTGGCGCTGGCGGACAACCCCGCCGTGCCTCTCAACCTGTCCGGGCCAAAAGTGGAGCGGGTGCGCGACCTGGCCGAGGCTTTTGGCAAGCATTTTGGTAAGGAGCCGATATTTGCCGGCAAAGAACAGCCGCAAGCCTGGATTGTCGACACGACCAAGCAACAAGAGCTTTTCGGTGAACCTGAGGTATCAACCGAAACCATGATCGGCTGGGTGGCCGACTGGCTGCAGCGCGGCGGCAAAACGCTTGGCAAACCAACCCATTTTGAGGTCCGCGATGGCACTTACTGACGTACGGGACGCGCCAGTCACGCGCAACGCTGCCAAGAGCCGGCAGCGCATCCTGGATGCCGCCGAGACCATCTTCGCAACCAGAGGGCTGGAGGGCACACGGATGGCCGGAATTGCCGATCTGGCCGGGTGCAACCAGGCGCTTCTCTACCATTATTTCGCCAGCAAGGACGATCTGTTCACCGCCGTTCTGGAGCAGACCTACGCTAAGATCCGCGCCGCCGAGCAGGAGCTGGAGCTTGATCATCTGGAACCGGTCGCGGCGATGCAAAAGCTGGTCGAATTCTCCTTCGATTATGTGCGCGGCAATCCGAGTTTCATCAAACTCATCAATGATGAAAACATGCACGGGGCGGAGCATTTGAAGGCCTCAGCCGATGCCCGCCGCCTCAACACACCGCTGGTCGATACCATCGCCTGCATATTGCAGGCCGGCGCGGAACGCGGCGATTTTCGTGACGGCGTCGATCCGGTGCAGCTCTACATCACCGTGGCGAGCCTTGCCTACTTCTTCACCGCCAACCGCGCGACGCTTTCGGTGATCTTCGACCTGCCGGACCAGAAGGCGTGTTTTGCCCTGCGCCGCGCGCACATCGTTGATGTTGTGCTTGGTTTTTTGCGCGCTGCGCCAGCGAGCTGACGGAGCAATCATGACCAGCCGAACACCTTGGGACAATTTGCGTCGCGGTGGCGTCATTCCAGCCCACCCGCTGGCGCTGGACGAAAACCGGGAACTCAGCGAGCGCCACCAACGGGCGCTTTCGCGCTATTATTTGGATGCCGGTGCTATCGGACTTGCGGTGGGCGTGCACACGACACAGTTCGAAATTCGCGACCACGGATTGCTCCGCCCGGTGCTGGAGTTGGCCGCCGAGGAAGCACAGGCCCACCGGAGCGAGCCGTTTCTGGTGGCCGGTGCCATCGGCAAGACGGACCAGGCGGTTGCGGACGCAGAGGTTGCGCGGGAGCTTGGCTACCACGCGGTGCTGCTTGGATTGGCAGCCCTGAAAGATGCAAGCGAAGACGAACTGATCGCCCATTGCCAGGCGGTGGCGCAGGTAATGCCGCTGGTCGGCTTTTACTTGCAGCCTGCCGTCGGCGGGCAGACGCTGCGTTATGAGTTCTGGCGACGGTTTGCTGCCATTGACAATGTGGTGGCGATCAAGATCGCGCCGTTCAATCGCTACAAGACGCTCGATGTGGTGCGCGCCGTGGTCGATGCCCGAGCCGAAGAGCGGATCACCCTTTACACCGGCAATGACGATCACATCGTCGCCGATCTGCTGACCGAGTTTGCCTTTCCACGCGATGGGCAGAGCGTAAAGGTACGCATCAAGGGTGGGCTGCTCGGCCACTGGGCGGTTTGGACGAAACGCGCGGTGGAGATGCTGCACGATATCCACAGCAACGAGGCCGGTCGCAGCGCCAGCGAATGGCTCGGCATCGATGCGCGTGTCACCGATTCAAACGGCGTCTTGTTCGATGTGCGCAACGATTTTGCCGGGTGTATCGCGGCCATTCACGAATTGCTGCGCCGCCAGGGCCTGTTGCCTGGTATCTGGTGCCTCAACCCGGACGAAACACTCGGGCCAGGCCAAATGGATGAGATCGAGCGTATCTACCGGGACTATCCGGACCTCAACGATGATGCGTTTGTGGCCGAAAATTTGGAGCGTTGGCTTGGCCGCTGACGGTCGGCGCGCAAAAAAGGAGGGCGCGCGAGCGAGCCCTCCTTCGATATATCTACGCGGTAAAGCTGCTACCAGCTAGACGCTTCGCCCACGGACAAAGTGCATGATCGCCGAGACGGCCAGCAAAACCAGCGCAACGACAAAAATGATTTGCGCGATGGACGCAGCGGCGCCGGCGATGCCGCCAAAACCAAGTACAGCGGCGATAATAGCAATAACCAGAAATGCGAGTGCCCAACCAAGCATGACGTTCTCCTTTTCATCCGTTTGGGTATCTTAAGAACGTGCACTGCGACGGATGGTTGCAGCCAACCTGCAAATATTCGTTCAGACCATATTGTTGGGCACATAGAACTTGGAGGCAGCAAAGCGTTTGGCGCGGTGATGCGGATAAGCGATGAGAAATGTGTCCGCGTCGGGCGCTGCAGCGGCCTGAAAGCGCGGAAAAACCTCACCGGCAACGTGATTGGCCTGGAAGTCTGGCGGGTCCAGGGCTTTGAAGTGGTCCTTCCAAAGCGCGTCCTGAAAGGCTTGTACCGGCTCAGCGTCGCGCCACACCACGCCGCTTTCGGTATCCCAGCGCATACTGCGACCGTTGAGATTGGCAGAGGAGACGATCGCCGAATGCCCATCAACGATCATCACTTTGGCATGGACATAGATGATAGGTTGCCGCGCCACACGGGCGAAATCGGGTCCATCTTCCTCAGGCCTGTCCGGCGGGTCGGCGGGTGCCTTGGCGCCAACCAAGCTTAAAAACAGGGCGCGATCGCCAAAGCCCTCCAAAATATGGTCCACGGCGCGGGCTTGGAGCCAAGTTCCGTGTTTTGCATCCGGGCCGGTGTTGTTTTCGAACGCCACATCGTCGGGTGCCGCTGGCAAGAGCGCGATCAAACGCAAATCCGGGTTCTCCCGCGCTCTGGCATACAGCGCATCGGCGAGGATGTGCGAGCGAAGATACTGCGTTTCCAGATAGATCAGGCTTTGCGCGTTGGCGATCAGATCGAGATGGGCGTCCTCGATTTCCTTGATCTTCTCATAGGGGCTGATCGCGATTGGCCCTGTGCGCTTGGCGGACAGGGTGCGCACGAATGTGAGCTTCCCCTCGTCAGTATCAGGCGGTGCTTCGCGATCGACCGGCTGGTCGATGGATGTCAGGTCCTGGTCGTGATCCTGGGTGCCGATCACATCGTTCCACAGATTGGCAAAATGGCGTGACGCCTCACGAACGGTGGCGGGCTCGTCTTCGACCAGCACGGACACATCATGCCACGTCTGGTCGGCGGGCTGATCATGGTCCAGATCGTCAAACCGTCGCTCGTTGACGTCCAACCCGCCAAGAATCATGCGGTCGCGGTCGACGATCATCAGTTTCTCATGGTGGACGATGGGATGCAGACTAAAGGGCGGCCAACGGCGGATGGTTGGCTCGCCCGATCCCTCATCTACCAGCCGTTCTGTCAGACCGGGATACCGCGCGGCAATCGTCTCACGGCTCATGCCGTCGGCCTTCATGGCGTGGATTTTTGAGGCAACACGAAGGCGCGCCGGCCACCAAAACCCGAGACGCGGCAGGCTTCCCAGTTCATGGGGATGCAGGGCCGCCACCGCCTGCAAATTCTTTGGCGCTGCCTGGCGAAACCCCTGCACAGAGCGGTGGCTCAGACCGTGCAAATCGGTTGCGCCGATCGCATCGAAATCGGTGATGCGAACACGCCATTCCACGCCTTGCGCACACGACCATCTTACTACGTCAGCCCAGCATTTGAGGCCTAGGGAACGCGCTTCCTCGCTGTGCAACCTGGTCTGCGGATCGAAGATGCGAAACGCCAGCCAAACGCATTCCTTCGCGCCAAGCACAAGGCGTTCCATGGCCGGATAAGCGCGCGCGGCTTCGATGAGCGGTCTGACTGTCATGACAGGCGTTGTGACACCTTTTCCGGCAGTCGGGCCACTCCTATTGTTGCTTTAGCGCTGCGACTGGATGTCTTCAGCCCAAGCGCGGCCCGCATCGCCGCCCCATAGAAGCCAAGCGATGTACCCCGCGCTGGGGTTATCGTCATCGCCGAAATCATCGGCTTCTTTGTCCACCTCATGGCGGGCAAAATAGCTGACCATCCGGTCGATCGTTTCATCCGAGCAGGGCCGTTGGTTTTTCAAATCGCGCGCCCGAGCCACGCCGACGTCAGTGCCGCCACGGTTGAACTTCGAGCGCAGTTCAAGGCCTTTTTCTGCAGCCTCGGCGACATTTTTCGGTGGTTTGACGCTCATTGGCCCTCACCCTTTCAAGCGGCCGCTCCGCGATCGAAAGCGTCGGAGATTTCGCGCGCTGACTGCGCATGCACGCTTGGCGAGGAGGAAAGCTCATGCGAGCCATTCATCAATTCCTCCAGTTCAGCACGAGCACGCGACACCCTGCTTTTCACGGTGCCAGGTTTGGTGCCCATGATCTCGGCGGCTTCCTCATAGGAGTAACCGCTGGCGGTGACCAGAAGCAGCGCCTCGCGCTTTTCGTCAGCGATCATTTGCAGCGCAGACATCAGGTCTTTGACTTCCAGATTGTCCTGCTGACGACCAGGCGTGACCAGCGTGGCGGCAAAATGGCCATCGCCATCTTCTACCTCACGGCGACGCTTGCGACCTTCAGAAAAGTACTGGTTGCGTAAGATCGTGATCAGCCAAGCCTGCGCGTTGGAGCCTTCTTGAAAGGAATCGATCTTGGTCAGCGCCTTGGCCAAGGCTTCCTGGACCAAATCGTCGGCACGCACAGCGTTTCCGCAAAGGGAGCGCGCGAAAGCACGCAAAGCCGGGATGGCATCGATGAATTGCTTTTTAACCGCAGCACTCATCGCGAAACCTCGTCGTCGGAAGCTTCGCCATCACGCGGCGCATCTTGGTCGGCATTGTCTTCCTCGTCATCCAGCGCGTCGAGCAGCGCCAGCATGTCGTCAGGAATGCCTTCCTCAACAGTGGACCGGTAAAGCTGCTTCAAGCTGGCGGCGACCCAATCTTCGTTTTGTCCATCAGTGTTCACGTCGGCCTCATCATCGCTTTCGTGTGTTACGCTTGGCTCGGACTCTGGGCGCGGCTGGTCTCCAGTCATGCTCAATTATCCTTCCTCGATAACCGCTAAACGCAGGTCGAAACGAAAAGTTCCAAAAAAGTTTGGAAACAATGGAACCATATTCGTAACCGCGCATTTTTCGGTACACAATGTTGCGTTCGCTGTTGCAGTGAAACGCCTTGCCTTAAGCCAGGAGCTCCCAATGTCGAAGATCAGCGAAGCCATTCGCCCTCACCTGCCCTTTTTGCGCCGGTATGCCCGAGCACTGACCGGGTCGCAAAAGTCTGGCGATGCCTATGTGCGCGCCTGCCTGGAGGCTTTGATCGCCGATCGCTCATTGTTTGACGGCGACCTGCCGCCGCGCGTTGCGCTTTATCGCGTGTTCCATGCGCTCTGGTCGTCCTCGTCCACACCAACCGCAGACGGCGAGGATGGCTCGCTGTTTGAACGGACCGCGCAAGAACGCTTGGAGCGGATGGCGCCGGAAAACCGGCAGGCGCTGCTTCTGAAGTCCTTGGAACAGTTCTCCGAAGATCATGTCGCCGCCATCATGGGCCGTACACCTATGGATGTGGCCTTGTTGGTTGAGCGGGCGATCAGCGAAATCACCGACAGCGTCAAAGCTGATGTGCTGATCATCGAAGATGAACCGCTGATTTCCATGGACCTGGCCGAGATCGTCGAAGACCTTGGCCATTCGGTCAGCGGTCAGGCCACGACAGCCAGCCAAGCCATCCAGGCAGCCGGCGCCAATACGCCTGATTTGGTGCTTGCCGACATTCAGCTTGCGGACGGGTCCTCTGGTATCGATGCGGTGAAGTCGATCCTCGCCGATGTTGATGTGCCTGTCATCTTCATCACCTCCTTCCCCGAGCGCCTGTTGACCGGCGAGCGCCCGGAGCCGACTTTTCTGATCACAAAACCCTATGATCCCGACATGGTCCGCGCGGCCGTTTCGCAAGCCTTGTTCTTCCGGTCGACCGCGCCTCTGGAGTTGGCGTTTTAAAGATTCGCTAAGCATGATCGAACCGGTTTCGGCGTCGATTGGAACGATCGACGTGCGACTCCGTTGTGACAGTTGGATAACCGTTAAAATGAGGTTCAATATGTCATTTTTCGATCGATGGTCGCCTCGCGAAAACGCGCAAGATCGTTTGTGGGATCTGCTCGGCGACCACAATACGTTTATGCTCGTGACCAAGACAGCAGCTGAGCGGACCACCCCTTTACGAGCGCGCCCGATGGCGGGCTACCCGCGCCGCGACGAGCAGCGCATTTGGTTTCTCGCCCACAAGGATGGGCTGAAGGATGATGAGATCAAGGCGAACCCGAGGGTTTGCGTGACCTTTTCCGATCCCTCCAAACAGCACTTCGTTTCGATCAGCGGCAAGGCCAGCGTCGAGCACGATCTGGCGCGCAAGCGCGATCTTTGGTCAGTGGCAGCCCAAGCCTGGTTTCCCGACGGCCCGGAAGATCCGAACATCATTCTTCTGTGCGTCGAGGTCAATGAAGCGGAGTTCTGGGACGGTGATCCCAACCCAATCGTTGTCGGTTTCAAAATGGCCCGCGCCGCCGCGGAAGGCCGCAAAGTCGATGTCGGCGAGAACGAGAAAATTTCCTTCAACCGTGACAGCCGCTCCAGGTCCGATCCAATGGCTTTTACCGGCAGCTATTAGAGTATTATTATTGTGCGCGCCCTTGCTCCCCTTCGCCCGTCTGAGGATGCACCGACCAGACGTTACTGCTCCGGCTTGATGGGTGCACGGACACTTCTGGCGATTGTAGCCGCGTGCGCGCTGCTCCCCATTCTCTATTTCGGCGCCGGCTACATCGTGCCGGTTGTTGCCGCGCTCGTCGCGGCGCTGATCATGGGTCCGATTCAGGGTCGTCTGGTGGCTAAGGGCTTGCCGGGCGGCGTGGCCGCAGGCTTACAGGTCGTCAGTCTGCTGGCTGTCGTTATCAGCTTGGTCGCCCTGACAGCGGGCTCTTTTGCCAATTGGGCCAACGATTTGCCGCGGATCGGCAATGCGCTGCAATCGCTTATGGACGACATTCGCCATCTCACTTGGCGGCTGCAATCGGCAGGCGAAGCGATGGAAGAGGCGATGGGCGTGGACCCGGTGGAATCCAGCGGCCAGTTGAGCGCGATTTTCAGCAATGGCATTGGCCTGGTGGCCATGCAAACACCGGTCTTTTTCGGCCAATTGGTCGTGTTTGTCGCGCTTCTGTTCTTCTTCTTGGAGAGCCGTATGCGCCTGCGGGCAGGGATTTTGCGCCTCTGCATGGCGCGCGGGACGCGCTTGCGGGCCGCACATGTGTTTCGCGACGCCGAGCAGCAGGTCAGCACCTATCTGATTACCGTGACCGCCATCAACGCGGTTCTCGGACTTGGCACCGCGCTCGCCATGTGGGCGCTGGGGTTGCCCAATCCACTGCTCTGGGGGGTGCTGGCCTTCGCGCTCAACTATGCGCCTTATCTCGGGCCGAGCGTTCTCATCATCCTGTTGATTGGCGCAGGCCTTGTGAGCTTCGATGAGCCGGGCCAGGCGCTGCTGCCAGCTGTTGCCTTCTTCAGCCTCAATGCGCTGGAAGCCAACTTTCTGACACCTGCCATTGTCGGCAGTCAGGTTAAATTGGAGCCGGCAATCTTAATCATAGCCTTGGTGTTGCTGTTCGGCCTTTGGGGCATTGCTGGCGCGGTACTCGCCGTGCCGCTGCTTCTCATCGCTCAGTCGGTGTTGCGGCACACAGTGCTGTCCGATGCATTGCCCCGCCGACGGCACGCCTAATTCACAAAAAAACCCGGACGAGAACCCGCCCGGGGTTTGCGTTCATCTAGAGCGTTTCTCATGAACACCGAGTCACTCGAAACGCTCTAACTTATTGTTTTGTCGCATTTTCCGGGCGCGAAACCGCACACACTTTCGCTGAAAATGCTCTAGGCTCGTTCGAGCGGTAGCGGATCGTCGAACTGCAAGGTGCGGATTGGGAAGGGGATGTCGATGCCCTTGGCGTCGAGCGCCTCTTTGACGTTCTTCATCACCGCATAATTGGTGGCATAGGATTTCATCGTGTCTGTCCACCAGCGGGCGCGGATGTTGATCGACGAGCCCGCCAGGTCGACAAGGCCGGCGTCTGGGGCGGGGTCAGTCAGCACGTTCTCGGTGCCTTTGACCGCATCGAGGATGGCGGAGATCGCCTCATCGATATCGGTGTCGTAGCCAACGCCAAAGTCATACTCACGGCGCAGGTAGGGCTGCGCGGTCATGACCATCACGGCGTTGGTAAAAATCTCGCCGTTTGGGATGATAATCAGGCGTTTGTCGAACGTGCTGATCTTGGTTGACCGGGTGGAAATCTCTTCCACGATGCCCTCGAAATCCTCGTAGCGGATCCAGTCACCCTCCATGAAGGGCTGGCGGATCAGGATAAGAATGCCGGCGAGAAAATTCTGCAAAATGTCGCGAAAGGCAAAGCCAATGGCCACGGAGCCAACACCAAGCAACTGAAACAGCTCGGCCGCCCCGATGCTCGGCGCAATGATGGAAATGGCGACAAGTCCACCGGCGAAAACCATCGCGATAAAGGCCAAACGGCCAAGCGCAACGCCGAGGGAGTGCTTATCGGCTTTACGACCCACCACCCGCTGCACGGCGAAGCGCACAAACCGCGCGGCGATGTAAAAAACCGCCAACACCACAATGGCGATGACGATCAAAGGCAGCAGGCTGATTAAGCCGTTGAGCATTTTGGTGACGGTTTCAACAGCCGTCGACATGTCTGCGTCAACGGCCTCAAGATCAAGGTCTTCCATGGGTCAATCCTGTTGGGAAAAGAGGCGCCAGAGGTGGCCATGACACGGCCAGAGAGCGCTGAATTTGGAAAGGCTGGGGGGCGCTGGCGTTAGCGCTCGCGCATCAAAATGCGAAAGCGAGAAAACTGACCACAACGCAAGCCAGCCCCGCTACGGGCGCGCCGTAGCGAGGCTTTTCTGGTTTGGGCTTGTCCGATTGGAACATCAGCCGGTCGATCGTATCGTCGCGCGCGCTTTAGTTGAAGCGGTGCGCCATCTCATCGATTTCACGCTCGGCCTGTTCTTTGGTCTTGCCATATTTGGCCTGAAGCTTGCCTGCGAGTTTTTCGCGCTGGCCGTCGATCTCGGCCCAATCATCGTCCGTCAGTTCGCCCCATTTTTCTTTGGCTGCGCCCTGAAACTCCGTCCACTTACCTTTTATTTGGTCCCAGTTCATGATCTGAACCTCCTCGATTGGTGTTGAACCTGCGATACGCTGACATGCGCATCTGGTGGACCAACGCGGGAGGGCGCATTGCGTTCCGCGGAGTCAGCCTTAGAAATCCCATTGTGTCCTGACGGATATGGAACGAGGGCACCGGTTCAGCGTAAGGGATTACCGACGCAACAGAATAAGGCGCGATGATGGACGGCGATCCCTCTGGAATAGAAGACGATACGCAAGATCGCGTCCTGCTGCAGTCCTTGATTGACAGCGCGACATGCCTGCTGACTTTCGATGAGGCTGGCACGATCCTGGAGGCGCGCAACATCGGCTTTGCCGCCGAACGATTCTCGCTGCTGCCCGATATGCCGGATGCCATCGTCAGCGACCGCGAAGCGATCGGCCGTTCCATTGAAGAGGTATGGCCCGAGGGTTTGTTACCGATCACCCAGATCGTGACGCACCGCGCTCAAAGCAGCGATGGTCGCGAGGCGAGCCTGGAACACACGCTTGCCGACACCAACCGCAACCCCATCCATTTGAAACTACGCGCCGGCGTCTCGGGCGAAGGCCCGGACAAGCGCTTTCACCTGTCGGTCGCCGACATCACGGCAAGCCGAATGCAAGCGATCCAAGTTGAAGCCTATGGCCGCAACCTGACCGAAGCGAACACGCGGCTACGTCTGGCGCTCAATGGGTCAAAGGTGACGGTCTTCGAGCAGGATCTGGACCTTCGCTACACGTTCATGGCCAATCCACCGGACATTTTTGTCGAGACGCCGCTGGGCAAAAGCGATTTGGAACTGTTCAGCGAAACCGGCAATGAACTGGTCGAGCTGAAACGCAGCACGGCGCTGTCTGGTAAGGAATGGACCGGCCGCATCGATGTGCCCGACCAGGATGGCGGCACCGTGAGCTACGATGTGGAGCTGGAGCCGCGCTACTCGGCGCGTGGCGACGTCATCGGCCTTATCGGCACGGCGATCGATCTGTCGGATCTGAAAAAGTACGAGGATGCGATGCGTCTTGCCATGCGCGAGATCACCCATCGCACCAAGAATTTGCTCGCCGTCATCCAGGCGACGGCGCGGCGCACAGCCGCCAAGGCGCCAACCAAGGAAGCTTTTGTGAACAGCTTTGCGGCCCGTTTGTCGGCCATGTCGCAAAGCCACGATCTGCTTGTCCGCTCCAATTGGCGCGGCGCAGATTTGGCCGAGCTTGTTGAGCGCAATGCGAGCCAGGCAGGCTCGACTCTCGAAGGCTCGTTCCGGATCGAGGGACCACCACTAACGCTCACCAGCGATGCCGCGCAGCATTTCGGCATGGCGCTACACGAGCTGGTCTCCAACGCGCTGAAATATGGCGCGCTGTCCGTCGAGGGCGGAACCGTCGAGGCGATGTGGGAGCAGGCGGGCGAGAACGTGGTGTTTCGGTGGACGGAATCCGGTGGTCCGGAAGTCTTGCCACCCGATTCAACCGGCTTTGGCACCAGCTATTTGCAGCGGGCCATCGCGATGGCGCTCAACGCAAAAACCGACCTGGATTTTGACCCGGCCGGTTTGAAATGCACCATAACGATGCCGGGCGAATGCTTCTATTGAGAAGCAACCGCCCGGCTAATTTGATCAGTATTTCAAACCGTCGGAAAAGCCACGCGCGAAGGCGTAGCTGCTGGAAATCGGATCGCGCGCGGTAGCGCCCGGGCCAGCGGCTCGCTCCTGGCGGTGACGTTCGTTCAGGAAGGCATGATGGCCTTCGCGCGACAGTGTCTTCGGCGAGATGGCTTTGGCCACAGCCACTCCAATCAAGCCGAGGATCGCTGCGACGACGATCAGAGCGCCTGACGACCAAGCCAAAACGATCTGGGCACTCGGCAAAAGATCAAGCGCCAGGGCGGTCAGAGCCACCGTGCCGACACCGATGGCCGCAATGGCCAACACCAGCGCGCCAACGGTGAAACCTGCGGCCCATAGCGCGCGAGAGAACGCTTTTTTTGTCGGCTTGGTCACGGCCTCAGCCGCCGCGTAGGCGAAGGGCTTCGCCTCGCGGTCAATCAGCATTTGGATCAGCCCGAGCATCAGCGTTTGGCCAATGCACCAGCCAAGAACCCAATGCCCGCGGCGATGGCCAGGGCGGCAAACGGATTCTGGGAAACGTTGGATTGCACCTGCGCTGCGGCAGCGCGGCCAGCCGCATAAGCATCATCGCCAGCGATCTGCGCCTGTTCACGCGCGGTCTCAGCGGTTTCGCGAAGCTTCTCGGCGCCATCCTTGGCGATCTCGGTAGCGCGGTTCTGGGCGCGGCGGCTGCTGTCATCGGCCAGCGCCTTGACCGTTTTGGTCAGGTCGGAAATGTCCGCGCGCAGCGAAGTCAACTGATCATCGAACTCTGACATGAGTTTTGGGTCCACAAGCTCTTTGGCCGCGGTGCGGCCATTGGTCGATTTGGTGGTGGATTTGGTTTGCGTAGCGGTTGCCATGCTAATCCTCCTCGTTGGTGATTTCGTGCCGTATGCAGTTGGCAGCACACGGGTGGATGGCGATGCGCCATTCGGGTACCCAACGCGTGTTCGCATCAAGGGTTCCAACAACACGCAAACAAAAACGCGCCCCTCCGAAGAGAGGCGCGTTTGATTAGCTGCTGTTGGGTGTTACCCGCGTTCGCTTTCGATTTGGTCGAGCGCTTTTTCTACACGGCCCACCATGCTGGTTTCGCCGCCGGCCATGCCTTCGGACGCCGCGCGTATCAAGGCTTCTTCGTCCTCTTTCCATTTGGTCAAAATGGCGTGTTTCTCATCAGCGCTCAGCGCGCTTTCAAGAACAGCCTCAGGCGTCTCGAAAACCGCCCTTGGATCGTCCATCGAGACTGCCGGATCGATAGGTTTGGACTGTCCCATCGCTGCGCCCCTATGCCAGGCTGCGACTGGCCTTTGGCCCGAAGAAGAACCAAAGGATCAGACCGATCAGCGGGAGTAGCAGAAGCGCCAGGATCCAAAGCACTTTGGACCCGGTCGACGCGCTTGAGCCGACTGTTTTGACGATGGCGTAGACCACGCCGATGAGTAAGATAAGGCCGAACAGGCCGCCAACTTCAATCATGTTTCTCTCCTATGGTTCTTGGCCTATTGGCCAAGCATGGCGCGCAACATCCACGCGGCTTTTTCGTGAAAGGCGATCCGGCCCGTCAGAAGGTCCTCGGTCACCAGATCCTTGTGCTCACCGGCAAACTCAGCGACGTCGCGCATGGACGCCGCGATCAAATCATGCTGATCGACAAGGTCGGAAATCATTGTTTCTGCCGACGGCAGGTCCGTACCCGGTGACGCCGCTGTCAGCGACAATTCGAGGCTATGATCACCGACAGGAACGACGTGACCCAGTGCACGCACGCGCTCGGCCAGATCGTCGGAAGCCTCAAACAGGTCTTCATAGTGCTCTTCGGTCAGATCGTGGATCGACTTGAACGTCGGGCCCACAATGTTCCAGTGATAAAGGTGCGATTTCAACGTCAGCACGTAGTTGTCGACCAAAATCGACGACAGTTTTTCAGCGATCTGCTGACGTGCCTCGTCCGCGATGCCGTTTTTGGCCGTCGACGTTTCAGGTGCTGGTTTCAGAACAGACAATGTCATGAAAATCTCCTTGCAAAGGGAAAAGGGGTAAGTGCGCGCAAACTAGCGATCGGTGATGATCGCTTCCTGCGCTTCAGACGGGCCAGGAACAGCGGCATCCTCGGCAGTCGGCGCGGCCAAATCAGTGACCAAGACTGTGTCGGAAAACGCGCCGATCAATGCGTAGACGATCAGGAGCAGCAAAACGCTGGCGGTCAGCACATAGATCATGCGGCTGCTGCGTTCGCCTTGACGCGCTTCTTCGCTGTCTTTGGTGACCGTGCCGCCGGCTCTCACTGAAGTGCGAGCGCCACCATCTTGAGGCTGCGGGTTGTTGCGGCGGGCCATAGTCGTTGAGCCCATGGGCATGGTTGTCGTCGATGAACCGGTCATCTCTTCCTCCTATGTTGGTAGGTCGAGCGGCAAACGCCGGCCGCGTCACATCGTTCCAAAAAAGGTTGGTTGAACCAAATGAGACCGGGCGCCTGGCGCATGGGCGATCAGGTCGGAACGATCGCCAAGACATGACGTTGAGCGGTCACCTTGAACAGCCATTTGAAGGAGACTTTCATGTCCACGCTTGCAAAAACCGCAGTCGCTATCACGCGTTTGTCCGCGTCGCTGGCCTTGGCAACGACTGCCCTCGCCGCGCCTGCCCTTGCGCAGTCCAGCACGCCGATTGAAGGCGTTGCCCCGGTCGAATTGGCTGTCACCAATCACAGTCCCATCACGTGCGAGCCAGACCCGCTCCTCCTGCCAAGCAACTCGGTGGTCGAGCTCCATCTGATCAACAACAGCGTGAATTCGACCATCATCAATCTTGATCCCTTGCTGATCGAGCAGATGGTGTTGGAGGGCAATGATATGGCGCCAGGTGCGGTGGCTGAGATGCAGGATGGGTTCTTGCTTGGCCCAGGACAGGAACGCACGCTGACCATCGCGACCCTCGAACCCGGCAGCTTTGAGATGGCCTGCCGCAGCCCCGCTGCGGGCGAAGGTCGGGAGCAGGTAGAAGGCCTGAACGATTTCGGTGTCGTTCGCGTCGAATAGATCAGTTAGGCGGGCAGCCGCTTGGTTGCCCGCCATGCTGCCCACAACAGTTCGGCAACCTCGTCGCGGTCCGCTCGCTCGCTGAGACAATCCTGCGCGGAGTTGACGCAAAGCCGGATGTGCTTGCGCAGCAGTGGGCCATGGGCGACGTTGGAATGATCGGCCAGACGTTTCAGCGCCCGCGCCAAAGCAATCATCACCAGCACATTATCAGCCGCCGCGCGGCGGATCGGATGGATCGCCGAGCCAATGATATCGCGCACTGACAAAAGATCCGCCACGACGCGAACGTAACCGTCTTCATCACGCAGACGAGCCTGAGCCGTGGTGGTTTGCATAAGCGTGACGATGGACGCCGATAATTGATCGATAGCCGCGACAGCGGTGTAAGCATCGTTGATCCCGGGCGACAAAGCGCGAAGCGCGATCTCCACAATCAGGTGCACGTTGAATTTGACATCTCCTTCAGGTGCGCGCGCATCGCGGATGTCGATGAACCTATTGGCCTTACTGTTGAGAAGTGTTGCCGCCATGCTCGCATCGTCAGCGGCGCGCACCGTTGCCATCTGATCACCCTCAAGCACGAAGTCGCCAGCCTTGGCATGCAGGATCAAGATCGCGTCGGTCCGCTTCATGGCCACGGTCAGCTTTTCGAATTCCAGCGCGGTGATGTAGCCGGTTTTCGGCGCACGCCATTTGAGCGCATGAGGAACGGCCTCCTCGGCGGCCCGGTGCCCCTCGGCCGAAGCACTGCGGTTGAGACGCTCGGCCATATCGATAATCGACTGGCTGAGCAGGCGTTGAATACGAGCCAACTCATTGTCGATCTGGATGCGGTGGGAAACATTGTTGACGAAAGCGATCAACAGGATGACCGACACGATTGCCAAAACGACGGCCACCGCGGTCGAGATCAGCGGCGGCCGGTCGGGTGGGGCAAGATAGAGCGTGGCCAGCGCGAAGATAAAGGTGCCAGCCAGAAGCCCAGCCGTGATTTGGCCAAGCCGGTTGTCGCCGAAAGTGCGAATGATGCGGTTGCCGAGCGCGCTGGCGGCAAGCGTGAACACAACCAGGGTCATGGAATAGACAAGACTGAGGACCGTGATCGCGGCAGACGCCACGGTCGAGAGCACCGCGCGCGCATCATCATTGCTCAGGCGCAGAACATTAAGCGCATCGGCAATCTCATCCTGAGCGGCCACATGATCATCGCCGTTTGCCGCAATCGCCGCGAGCACCATCGCCAGCGCGACCATCACCAGCGGCCAGAAAAGATAGCCTCGGACAAAGGTTTTGAAGAGATGCAGCGGCATGGTTCTCAGTTCCTTGGCGTTCAGGCCGACTGAAAACGCGCGCAGCCACCCCTGGCAACCTTACGTGCAGAACCGCCTGCCGTTGCAAGCTTTTTGATCGCAATTGAACGAAACATGGACGCGCGCGTTCAGCCCCTTAGATACTCACTTCACCAAGGAGGCCTTCATGACCTTACGCGCCATACTGTTTGGTTCGATCGGCGCCGTCGTCGAAACATCGGAGCGCCAGCGCGAGGCGTTCAACACTGCTTTTCGCCAGTTCGATGTGGACCTGTTCTGGGATCGGGAAACCTACCAGAGCCTGTTGCAGCAACCCGGCGGGCGCCGCCGCATCGCTGAGGCTTTGGCAAACGCCAGCGTTGAGGCCGACGATGCGCTTGTCGATGCGATTTACAACGAGAAAACATCGTTGTTTCTATCCGCTTTGCGGGCCGGCGTTGAAGCCCGACCCGGCGTGGTCAATTTGCTGGAGCAGGCTGGCCAAGCCGGGTTGGCGGTTGGTTTCGTCTCGGGCACCGACCGGCGTGTTGTCGATGCGGTGATCGAGGGTGCGGTCGGCGTCAACGCCAACCAGTTCGATCTCATCTTGAGCGGTACCGACGCCAAGAACGCCAAGCCGGATCCTGAGATCTATCGGTTTGCCCTATCCCAGTTGGCGATGGAGCCAACGGAGTGCGTCGCCATCGAAGACACGGCGGCCAGCGGACGTGCGGCGATGGCCGCCGGCATTCCAGTGCTCTTTACGCCGGGCGCCCTCACCGAGGGCGACGATTGGTCGTCCGTCGAGGGTCAAATTGCCAGCCTTGAAACGCTTGGCCTCGGCCCCAACGCCATCACCGCGTTGCAGATCTGGCATGCCGATCAACTCAACCAGAAGGCGGCATAGATCTTGGAAGCCATCGTTCCAGACTACAACACATCACGGCCTATAAGCCCGGCGCGCACCGCATGCGCCAATTGCCCGTTCCGCGCCAATTCGAACTTTCAGGATTTCAAGGCGGATGAGCTGCGGTTCATCGAGCGATTCAAGATCGGTGAGCTGCGTCTGGACGCCGGAACCAACATCTTGCTGGAAGGCGCGCGCAGTCCGCACTTGTATACGGTGCTGCGCGGCTGGGCGTTTCGCCACAAGAGCTTGGATGATGGCCGTCGGCAGGTGCTGAATTTCGCGCTGCCTGGCGACTTCATCGGCCTGCAAATGTCGGTGCTTGGCGAAATGGAGCACACGGTCACCTCGATGACAGAGACAACGCTGTGCGTCTTCGATCGCGAGCGGCTCTGGGAGGTTTTTGCCAACTATCCCGACCTGTCCTTCTCGATGACGTGGATGGCGGCACGCGAAGAGCAGTTGCTCGACGGCAATCTGGTTTCCCTCGGACAGCGTTCAGCCAAGGAGCGGATCGCCTACATGGTGCTGCAGCTTTACGCGCGCGCCCAGCAAGTGGGTCTTGCCGGCAACCAATCGATGGAAACGCCGTTCAATCAGGTTCACCTGGCCGATGCGCTTGGGCTGACCAGCGTGCATGTCAGCCGCACGCTCAAACAGATGGAAAAAGAAAAACTTTTGGCCTGGAACCGACCGATCCTGCGCATCCTCGACAAGGAGGGGCTGGAGCATGCGGCGCGCGAAGTGCCGCCGCTGCAGGAAAAGCGTCGGTTCATCTAGGCCGCACACTTCAGGAGAATTTTTTCAATGGCCAAATCGTACAGCAAAGGCACCCGCGTTGAATGGAACTGGGGCCAAGGCACCGGCACGGGCAAAATCGTTGAGATCTACACATCCGATGTGACCAAGACGATCAAAGGCACCGAGGTGACCCGCAACGCCTCATCGGACGAGCCCGCCTATCTGATCGAGCAGGAGGACGGCGACCAAGTCCTTAAGAGCCATAGCGAGCTCAGCGCCCAATCCTGATTACGGGCCTTCGAGGCTTCGCGCACATCCATCAGCCATTTCTGATCTTTCCACCGCTTTGCATAACATAGGTTATCGCGGAGCGGTGTTCGTCGTGCTTCCAAGCAGCAGCGGAATTACCGAGGACAACGGTATGGAGGGCCTGTGGTTCGAAAGAGGATGTGGATTGGAACACCAGGGCAAGAACACGCGATCAATCACGGTATTGTTGGTCGAAGACAACCCGATGATCGCGATGGATATCGAGGATATCCTTCACGAACACGGCATCGAAAAGGTTCGGCTGGCGACCACCCTTGAAGATGCCGATCACCACTTGACCGATGCGATTGATCTGGCGGTTCTCGACTTCACGCTGGGGTCGGAGACAGCCGAAAATTTGGCCCTGCGTATGCAGACGCTTGGCATCCCTTTCGTGTTTGTGAGCGGCTTTGCCGAGAAGCTGAGCATGCAGCAGGCGCTGAAAGATACACCCATCGTGGTCAAGCCCTTCCAGCCGGAAGACTTGATGGCAGCGGTCAACGCGCTCTTGTATCACCTGCGAGAAATTTAGGGTTGGAACCGGGCTGCCACTTGCGCGTTAAGGGGTCACCGCAACAACCTTAGGTCCCCCTAATGCCTCCCTCGGCGAACGCCTCAGGCGATCAACCTGAAAATGAGTCACGCGCCGAAGCACGTGGCCGCGATGCGCGTGTGCCGACCGGCATTCCCCTTCGCGGATGGCTGGACGTTGGCTATCGGGTGTGGACGAAGATCGGGGATGACAACCTGACGCTCATCGCGGCGGGCATTGCCTTCTTTGTGCTTCTTGCCCTCTTCCCCGGTATCACGGCGCTGGTCGCGCTGGGCGGTATTATGTTTCTTGATCCTGAACGCATCGCTGATCAGTTGGCCGACGTTGTCCAACTGATGCCCGAAGACGCGCGGACGATCCTCACCGATCAAGCGCAATCGGTGGCCAATGCGAGCTCGGATGATCTGGGGCTGCTGGCGATCTTTGGTCTGGTGTTTGCGATCTGGTCAGCCACGAAGGGCGTTGGCAGCATGATCGGCGGGCTCAACGTCGTCTATGACGAACGCGAAAAGCGCGGCTTCTTGCACCTGACCGCTCTGAAGGTCGGGCTCACCATTCTCCTGATCGTCGGCGTGCTGATCGGTTTCGTTATGGCGGCCCTGCTTCCGGCCACATTGTCCTTGTTACAATTGGACAGCTTGGTCGAGATCGGCGTTTCAGTGGCCGGCTGGACCTTGCTCATCCTGTTCGTGCTGATCGCGCTGGCCGTGCTCTTCCGCTTCGGTCCCTCACGTCGCCAAGCGCGATGGCAGTGGCTGTCCATCGGGTCGGTCGCAGGCGCGCTTGTCTGGCTTGTCAGCTCACTCGGCTTTGCCGTCTTCGTCACCAATTTCGGAAACTTCAACCAGAGTTTCGGCTCGCTGACGGGCGTGGTGATCTTGCTGCTCTGGCTTTGGATTTCGGCCTTCGTCGTGCTGCTTGGTGCCGCAGTCAACGCTGAGGTTGAAGCGCAAACGCGCATCGATTCCACCATCGGTGAACCGCAGCCCATGGGTGAGCGTGGCGCCACCAAAGCCGACGAACTTGGCGAGTCCTTTGGCTAGCCAATCCTGGTTCGATCCATCGTTTCCATTTCTCACTTTTTGCAGGATTTCCCCATGACCAAAGACCACGGACCATCGATCAAAGACGATGAAACCTACGAAGCGCTTCGCGAAGATGGCGCATCGAAGGAGAAAGCAGCGCGGATCGCCAATGCGCAAGCGAGCGACAATCAGTCACCATCGAAAAAGGGCGGCAAGGCGCCACCCTATGAGGAGTGGACGAAGGACGACCTGTTGGACCGCGCCACCGAACTGGACATTGAAGGTCGATGGGACATGACAAAAGACGAGCTTATCGACGCCCTGCGCAACCACTAGAGCGCGAGCACCACTTCTCACCCCCACCATTCAAAGGAGCGGCTGATGACAGCGCGCGAAACCCTTGTTGCCGACTTTATGGAGCGCGTGACCGCGCGCAATGAGGGCCAAGACGCCTTTCTACAGGCGGTCGAAGAGGTCGCCGGCGACGTCCTGACGGTTGAAAAGGCGCATAGCGATTTCGCCAAAGCGCGGGTCTTGGAGCGACTGAGCGAACCGGATCGGATTATCGCGTTCCGGGTCGTCTGGGAGGATGACGATGGTGAGGTGCAGATCAATCGTGGCTGGCGTGTGCAAACCAGCAATGCCATCGGCCCCTACAAGGGCGGCATCCGCTTTCACCCAACCGTCAGCCCGTCGATCCTGAAATTCCTCGGCTTTGAGCAGGTGTTCAAGAACGCGCTCACCGGCCTGCCGCTTGGTGGCGGCAAGGGCGGCGCCGACTTCGATCCGCGCGGACGAAGCGAACGCGAGATCATGCGATTTTGCCAGGCCTTCATGGCCGAACTGGCGCACCACATTGGCCCGGATCGCGATGTCCCGGCTGGCGACATCAATGTCGGCACGCGCGAGATCGGCTTCCTTTTCGGCGCCTACAAACGTCATTTCGGCCAATTTCACGGTGCGCTCACCGGCAAAGGCCAGTCCTTCGGCGGCAGCGCGATGCGCGTGCAGGCAACCGGATTTGGCCTGATCTATTTCGTGCAGACCATGCTCCAAGCCCATGACGACAGCATTGACGGCAAGCGCGTTGCGATCTCCGGCAAAGGCAATGTGGCGACCCATGCCGCGCAAAAGGCCATCGACGTCGGCGCCAAGGTGGTCACCCTATCGGATACCTCCGGTACGCTGCTCGCCGAAGACGGCATGTCGCAGGATGCTGTCGATTGGGTGCGCGCGCAAAAGGCCGCTGGTGGCGATGTCGCCGATCCACCGAAGCATCTCGGCCTCACGTTTAAAGAAGGTGCCCTGCCCTGGGGCGAGGCGGCGGATATCGTTTTGCCCTGCGCCACCCAGAACGAAATGGATGAAGAGGGCGCCAAGGCGGTGCTTGACGCCGGCGCCAAGCTGATCGCCGAAGGCGCAAACATGCCACTGACCGCCGACGCCGCTGCCACAGTAGATGCCGCAGACGTCCTTTATGCGCCCGGCAAAGCAGCCAATGCTGGCGGCGTTGCGATCTCCGGCCTTGAGATGAGCCAGGATGCTCATCGCCGCTTTTCCTCCGCCAAAGAGGTTGATGAGGATTTGAAAATGATCATGCGGCGTATCCACGCCACTATCGCTGATGAGGGACGCTCGGACGGCAAGGTGAACTATCGCCGTGGCGCGAATGTTGCCGGCTATCGCCGTGTCGCCAGCGCCCTCACTGCCTATGGAGTTGTCTGATGAGCGGTGAAAAAAACGGTGCGGACCTGCTCGTAGAATGCCTGGATGCCGCGGGGATTGAGGTGATTTACGGCATTCCCGGCGAAGAAAACACCGATCTGATGATGGCGCTTGAAGCCTCATCGATCCGCTTTGTTCTGACCCGCCATGAGCAAGGCGCGGCCTTTATGGCATCGGTCTATGGTCGGCTGACCGGTCGTCCCGCTGGCTGTCTGGCGACGCTTGGCCCCGGCGCCACCAACCTGGTTACCGGGCTGGCCGATGCAACGCTCGACCACGTCCCGCTGATAGCAATCACCGGTCAGGCAAGTCGCAACCGTTTGGCCCTCACCGAAAGCCATCAGGTCGTTGATCTTGATGCGCTGATGGCGCCGGTGACGCTGTTTACCCGCACTATTATGGCCGGCAGCGATATCCCGCAAACCGTGGCGGACGCTCTGCATATGGCCCGTTACCCCAAGCCCGGCGCTGTTCATATCAGCCTGCCGGAAGATGTGGCTGCGCAGTCAGCCGACGGGAGCCCTATCGAACCTAAGGCTGTGCAGGTTGATCCAGCGTCCGATGACGAGGTTCAGGAGCTGGCCAAGACGTTGCGCGCGGCCGAAGTCCCGCTGGTTGTTGCTGGCGCTGGTGTTATTCGCGCAGGAGCGGCGCGCGATGTCGCAGCGTTCTGCCAAGCGCACAATCTGCCGCTGGCAACAAGTTTCATGGGCAAGGGCCTGCTTAAGCCGCGCGATGAGCTGATGCTGTTCAGCATGGGCCAACCCTTTGAGGATCATGTCGACCAGGCCTTGTCGGCCAGCGACTGTGTTCTGGCGCTCGGTCTTGATCCGGTTGAAATCGGCCCGAAGACGCTATCGGGCGAAAACGAACGCACCGTTCTAGCAATCGCCGAACAAACACCCGATCCCGATGCCGGCTGGCCAAAACAAGGCATGGTTCAGGGAAGGCTGGGCGAGACATTGGAGGCGCTGAGCGAAGCGCTGGACGGAAAAAGATGGGCGCTCGCCAAACCCATGGAGCGCGCAGGCGAGGCGATGCGCGATGATCGCGGATCCACCATTCAAGGCGGCGAGACCGCACCGCTTCTGCCAGCTCATGTGCTTCGGGCCATCGAAGACGATCTCAAACCCGATGATGTGGTGCTTTCCGGCGTTGGCACGCACAAGATGTTCATCGCCCGGTTGCTGGCCGCCAAGTCGCCCGGACAGGTGATCATCCCCAACGGGCTTGCTGGCATGGGCCTTGCGCTACCCGGCGCCATCGCGGCAGCGGAGCTTCGCCGCGGCGGTCGGACTTTGGCGATCTGCGGCGACGGCGATTTTCTGATGAACGTACAGGAGATGGAAACGGCTGCGCGGCTCGGTGTCGCCATGACCGTGCTGGTATGGGTCGATGGCGGTTATGGGCTGATCGAAAAGAAACAGGATGCCGATCGCGGCGAGCACACCGATCTTTCCTTTGGGTCGCCCGATTGGCCGTCGCTGGCCAAGGCCTTTGGCTGGGGCCATCGCGGCGTCGAGACGCTGGCCGACTTGCAGGCCGCCCTTGCCCGCACACGGCGCGAGATCACGCCCCAACTGGTCACGCTGCCGATCGACTACTCGGCAAGCGTCAGCCCTCATTCCTGATTACCGCCATGCTCGTCGTCGATCCCTCACGCTTTCCAATCCGTCGACAGGTAAAAAACAAAACCGTGATCTACGTTTGGAGCGAGCGCGGCGACGTGGTTGCCGAACAGAAACTGCTTGCGCGTCTTGATGCTCTTGCCGTGCCGCCGGCCTGGGATCCGGCTTTCTTCGCTGTCTCGGGCCGCTGCAAGGTGCAGGCGATGGCGATCGATGGATCGGGCAAGGAGCAAACGATTTACGCGGCCTGGTTCCGCGAAAGACGCGAAACGGACAAGTTCGATGGGCTTTGGGCCTTTGGTGAAGTTCTTCCCCTTGTGCGTCGTCGCGCGGTAGCAACTTTGCGCGATCCTGAAACGGACGGCTTCGAGCGATCGGTGGCAGCCTGTGTGCTGGCAATCGACGAAGGGGCGTTGCGCGTTGGATCGCGCGCCTATCGCCAGGCCAATGGCACCGTCGGCGCGGTCAGTTTGCAGGGCAAACACGTTGATCTGTTGGAGGGTCATGCTGAGTTGCGCTTCACCGCCAAAGGCGGAAAGCAGCGCTTTGTCCACTTAGAGCAGCCGGATTTGGTCGATCACCTCAAGGCGCGCAACGCGCGGTGTCGTGAGGACGTGTTTGCCGTTCGCACACCACGAGGCTGGCGCAAAGTGCGCCCGCGTCATGTTAGCCAATGGCTGGCCGATCACGCTTTTGATCCCGACGACGCAAGCCTTCGGCTTAATCCCTTTACAGCGAAGAGTTTTCGACTGTGGCATGCGAGCACTGCGGCGCTTGCGCATGAACAGCAGAGCGGCCGGGCCACCATCAAGGCGATGAGCGAAGCTGCAGCGGACCGCCTTGGCAACACGCCGACGGTGGCGCGCAACAGCTATATCCACCCGGCCCTTTTCGATGCAGGACTGACTGACAAGCGCCAGGCCGTTTGGGAAGCGGCGCGCGCTGCGCCCTTCGTCTCCAAGGCCGACGCTGCCCTGTTGGCTTTGCTCAAGCCATAAAAAAAACCGCCAGCCCGGAGGCTGGCGGCATATGTGTCCGGGAACGAACGCTTAGTTCTGTGCCGGTTCAACTTCCAAGGTCGGAAGCGTGATTTCCGTCTCGCGGGTCGTCACTTCAACGTCCGGCACTTCAACAGTTTGGGTGGTCGTACCGATGTCGACACTGCCGGTTTCAACGTCGAATTCAGGGGCCTGGCCACCTTCAACTTCGACTTCTACCGTTGGCATGCGCGCTTCCTGGGTCTGTTCAACATCCACGAAATAAAAAACCCCGTAGGCAACTACTGCAAGGGCTACAACGCCCAGAACGGCACCGATTACTTTGCCATTGCTCATATCATCTCTCCTTATGCTGCGTCCTAGGCCCCCATTTGAGAAGAAGCGCTGAGACTGTTGTCTATCGAACAGCAAACGAAGAGCGGCTGAGATGGTTCCCAGCGCACGCGAATATATTTGAGAAGGGTGATTTAGCCGACGAAGGCTTTCTCGATGACATAGTCGCCAGGACGAGCGTTGGAGCCTTCGACCAGACCGTGGCGCTCGCAGGCCCCGCGCACATCGTTGGTCATGGCTGTCGAGCCGCAGATCATCACCCGGTCCACTTCCGGATCCCAAGGCTTTTCGCCGACCGTCTCAAACAGCGTGCCATCGTCGATCAGCTTGGTGATGCGGCCGACATGGGTGTGATCCTCGCGGGTGACCGAGGTGAAATGCGTGAGCTTGTCACCAACGATTTCCCGCAACATCTCATCCTCTTCGATGGCCTTCATGAGATCGAAGCCATAGGCGAGTTCGGCCACCGTTCGGCAGCTGTGGGTGAGGATTACGCGGTCGAATTTTTCATACGTCTCCGGGTCACGCACCAGGCTGGCAAAGGGCGCGATTCCGGTACCGGTCGAGACCAAATAAAGATTCTTGCCCGGGCGCAGCGCATCGAGCACCAGCGTGCCGGTGGGCTTCTTGTTAAGGATGATTTCATCACCCTCTTTGACATTCTGCAGGCGGGAGGTGAGCGGGCCATTGGGGACCTTGATGGAAAAAAACTCCAGCGTGTCATCCCAGCTGGGGCTGGCAACGGAATAGGCGCGCAGCAGCGGCTTGCCATCAACTTCCAGGCCGAGCATCGCAAACTCGCCGGAGCGAAACCGGAAGGACGCCGGGCGCGTTGTTTTGAACGAGAACAGCCGGTCGGTGTAATGGTGCGTTTCCAGGACTTTTTCGTGATGCATTAGGGTGCGCCTGCCTGTGTCGTGCCGTTTGGCGTGCGGTTTGGTGTTTCTGTGCGACGTCGCGCCCAGATGCCACCGCCGGACGCTTCGCCGAGATAGAGTGTTGCGACTGCATTTTGCAATGCAGCATCCCATGCTTGGCGTCCAAACCGCTCCATTTCCTTGTTCGAAATCAAAATCTGATCGAAACCGCTCTGAAAGGCGTGCCGCGCCTGATCCGGCAAGACATGGCCGGTGGCGATCAGGGTCAAGTCTGATCCGTGGGTTTCGCGCAGACGCCGGGCCAAGGAAAATCCGCGCCCATCGGCGAAGCTTTTAAAGGCGATCGCGACGGGCCGGTTGGTGCCCGTTGGCACGGCGTCATTGTCAGCAGCTTCCGGGTCAAGCGGTATGGCGGCTGGCGCGTGATCAATGCGTTCCAAGCTGCCGGAGGCGTGGTAAATCCACATGGGCTGTTCCAATCTGGGGTTTGTCACGCGGCGCGTTCGAGCGTTTCGTAGGCGGCTTGTTTGAACGGATCCTTGCCGACACGGGCATAAACGTCAGCGAGGCTTTGGCCCTGTTCGCGGAGCGCCTGGAACGTATCGAGGATGCGATGGATGGCACCGGGCAACGCTTCAGCGTCAAAGCCCGGCCCGAGGATCGTGCCGACCTGCGCGCCCTCATCGGCGCGGCCTGCCAGCGTGATCTGGTAGTTTTCCTGCTCGGCGCGGTTGAGCCCCAAAATGCCAATGGTCGCGGCGTGGTGGTGGCCGCAGGCATTGATACAGCCGGAGATGTTGACCGTTATGCCGCGCAAATCCTCGCGCTTCTCGCGCGCCCGCAACTCTTGTGAGAGCTTTTGCGCAACCGGGATCGAGCGGGCTGTCGCCAGCGCGCAGTAATCGAGACCGGGGCAGGAGATGATGTCGCTGGCAAGGCCGATATTGGCTTCGGCGAGGTCGAGCTTCACCAGAGCGTCATAGACGGCGCGCAGCTCCGATTGCGGTACCCAGGGCAGTACGAGGTTCTGGCGGTGGGTGACGCGGATTTCGGACGCCGAATGTTTGTCAGCCAAATCGGCAACCACCTTCATTTGCGCGGCTGTGGCATCGCCGGGGATCGCGCCTTCAGCTTTCAGTGAGATGGTGACGGCGGCATAGCCATCCACCCGGTGTGCCATAACGTTCTCATCGAGCCAGGCGGAGAATGCCGGATCATCGCGGGAGACCGAAACGGGTGTCAGCGCAGGTTGCTGGGCTTCGGCAAACTGCGCGGCGATGCGGGCATATTCAGCCGGTGCGGCATCAAACACCGCACGGTCCCTAGCGGCCATATCGGCCTGCACCTCGGCGCGGTAGGTTTCCAGGCCCATCTCGGCGACCAAAATCTTGATGCGGGCTTTGTATTTGTTGTCGCGACGCCCGTGCAGATTGTAGACGCGCAGCATCGAATCGAGCGTCGGCAGCAAATCTTTCAGAGAAACATTCTCTTCGAACAGTACCGCAACACGCGGCGTGCGGCCCTGTCCGCCGCCAACCCAGATGTCGAACAGCGGATCGCCGTTGGTGTCGGCCTTCACCGCAATGCCGATGTCGTGGAACTTCATCGCCGCGCGGTCTTCAGCAGCGCCGGTCACCGCGATTTTGAACTTACGCGGCAGAAACGCGAACTCCGGATGCAGCGTTGACCACTGGCGCAGCAGCTCTGAAATCGGACGCGGATCGACAAATTCATCGGCAGCCACACCTGCATAGGCGTCGGTGGTCACATTGCGGATGCAGTTGCCGGACGTCTGAACGGCGTGCATTTGAACTGAGGCCAGATCGTCCAGCATATCCGCCACATCTTCAAGCTTCGTCCAGTTGTACTGGATGTTCTGGCGCGTGGTGAAATGACCGTAACCGCGATCATATTTTTCCGCCAGATGGCCGAGCATCCGAAGCTGATCGGAGGACAGCACACCATAGGGAATCGCCACCCGCAGCATGTAGGCGTGCAGTTGTAGATAAAGCCCGTTCTGCAAGCGTAACGGCTTGAACTCATCCTCGGTCAGCTGGCCGGCAAGGCGGCGCGCGACCTGATCGCGAAACTCGCGCGCACGCGCGTCAACAAGCGCCTGATCATGGGCGTCATAGGTGTACATGGTGGAAGTCCTCAGGCCGTCAGTGCGCCGGGCAGGCCAATGCTCGGGCCGCTGATGCGGCGGCGTTCACGCAGTTCCAAAGGTTCGATGGTGCCGCCTTCGGTCACCGGCACGAGGTAGGCACCGACCACCATGTTGACCATCTCTTCGGCTGCGCCGCGGGCTTCCAGCTCAGCAATCTCTTGCGGTGTGGTAGCGCGCAAAGCCTCATCGGCCGAGCGGCACCAGGCCGATCCGTTCCAAAAGACGGTGCGGCCGGACAACAGCGCATTGGCGGTGAGGATGCGGGGGGCGTCCTTGGTTTTGGGCGATGCCATCATGCGGCCTTTCGGTCTGACAGGGTGGGCTGGTCTTGAATGGGAGTTTGCTGCGTGGCGGTGCGGCGGGAGACAACGCCAATCAGCATCATCAAAGGCGCGCCTTTGCCGGTGCGCTTGGCCGTGGCGCCGAGCGCCGACAGGCTGGTGTGGTGGATTTTCTCATCCTGCCGCCCGGCATTTTCCACCAGTACGACCGGGGTCGAGGGCGCACGGCCATTGAGAATGAGCTGGCGCTGAACCTGTACGGCTGCGCGCTTGCCCATGTAGACCGCGATGGCGCTGTCGCTGCGAGCGAGCGAGGCCCAATCCACATCGGCATCGCCGTCTGCACCATGGGCCGTGATCACCCGCAGCTCCTGTGCATGGCCACGCTCGGTCAACGGTGCGGCCGCCGAGGCGCTGGCGGCGGCAGCAGCGGTAACACCGGGTACCACTTCAAAACCGAGACCGGCCTCAGTAACGCTATCAAGCTCTTCGGCCAAGCGGCCAAAGATCGACGGATCACCGCCCTTGAGACGCACCACATGATGGCCGTGCTTAGCGTGCTCAACGAGCAGATCGCAGATTTCGTGTTGTTTCAGGGCGTGGCTGCCACAGCGCTTGCCGACATTGACCATCAACGCTTCACGGCGGGCAAGCTCCAGGATTTCCGGAGCAACAAGCGCGTCATAGAGCACGACATCGGCCTCATCGAGCACCTTGCGGGCCTTCAGTGTCATCAGATCGGGGCCACCGGGGCCGGCGCCAACGAAGCTGACAAAGCCTTCGCGCGTCTCGTCCTTCGCCTGGCCGGCGAGCAGCGCTTCGGCGCGCTGCCGCGCGGTTACAACATCAAGCCTGCCCTGTAGCGCGTCCTTGAAGAAGGCCCGCCAGAACTGGCGGCGACCGCTGCCCGGCGCGATCGTCTCGGCGACGCGGTCGCGGAAACTGTTGGCGAGTTGGGCCAAGCCACCCAAGGCTTGGGGCAATGCAGCTTCAATCTGCGCCTTGATCATACGGGCGAGAACAGGCGCTGTGCCTTCGGTGCCGATGGCGATAACCACCGGATCGCGATCGACGATGGCAGGGGTGATGAAGTCGCTCACCTCCGGCTGATCGGCGGCGCAGACCAACACATGGTTGGCGCGGGCATGGGCTGCGATTTTTGCATCCAATGCTTCGTCGCCCGTCGCGGCATAGGCAAAGGCCGTGTCGTCTGGGAAAGTGAAACTCAGCGGATCGGCCTTGATCCATTCAGCGTCGCCCAGATCGATCTCGCCGGGGACAAGCTCGGGCGCAACGACCAGTATGCGCGCTTCGGTCTTGGCGACCAGGCGCAGTTTGGCAGCGGCATCGGCGCCACCACCGAAAACGATGATGCTGCGGCCCTCGGCCTGAAGGAAAATGGGGAACGCGCGCATCGGCTTGTCCTAGGGCTTGTCCTTGGCATGTAGTGAACACCAAATTGGACATTTTCCCGCGATCTTGCCAATAGATAGGACAAAATAAGATTTCTATCGTATTCTGACGAAAATACAGGCGAAAAAATTCTCGACCACCATAACTAAGTAGGATTTTTTCCTTATGGATGACCTTGATCGCAAACTTTTGCAGGTTCTTCAGCGCGACGCCTCGCTATCGGTTGAAAAAATTGCCGCCGAAGTAGGCTCATCGAAATCACCGGTGTGGGCGCGGATCAAGAAGCTGAAGGATAGCGGCGTCATCGCCCGCGAGGTGGCCCTGCTTGATCCGGCAAAGATCGGGCAGACGGAAGTCTTTTTTATCGCGGTCAAGACCGACCAGCATGAACAGGGCTGGCTGGAGCGGTTCAGCGATGCAGTGCAGGACATGCCAGAAATCCAAGAGGCACATCGGCTGGCCGGCGAGATCGACTATCTCCTCAAAGTGCGGGTGGAGAACACACGCGCGTTCGATGCCTTCTACAAAAGGCTGGTCGCGCGGGTGCGCCTGTTCGCGGTGACGTCGAGCCTCTCGATGGAAACACTGAAATCGACGACAGAGATGCAGGTGTAGGTGTTTTTTGCGCTGAGCACGTCGCTTGATCGGCTTCCAGCACCATCATTTTCGATGGCGCGGGAATTGGCGCGGTTTTGCTTGGCTTTCGATACGCCTATTCATGCAAGGGGAAACCGTGCAACGCAATTTTTTTACAAAAAACCGGCTGGTCACTCATGGATTCAGCAATCGTGTAAGGACCTGCCGTTGCACGCGGCACGACAGTGGACGCGTGGAAAAAGACGTCAACACACCTGGCGCTTAAGAAACGCATCGCGTGCATTGCCCGGCGGTTCTGACGTCCGATTTTCACCATCAGCCTTGGCCAGGAAGATCAACGGGTCACCGCTCGGGTGGACGCGCATGGCCGCGGATGACCGCATCATCCACGAGGTGGCGTTGCAAACCCGGCGGCTTGAATCCGACCGATCGGCGGAAGGCTGATACGGAGCCTTCTCCCTTCGCCGGTCTTTTGGCGGACGATCACCCTTGCTGCGGCAACGGGACAGGCCCAACGATGGCTTGGCCGTAAATCTCACAGACCTTGTCCACATCAGCGGCTTGGTGGGGTGTTGGAAGCTCCGACATCGCCAAGAAAAATCGGTCATGGCGGCCAGGTGTTGAGACCAGTGTCATCCGAGCCGCCTGATTGTTGGCTGCGGAAAATCCATGAACCTCGCCCTTCGACACAAAGATGCTTTCGCCTGCATGGGCGAAAAACGTCTCCTTGCCGACGGCGAAAAAGACCCGCCCCATCACCACCTGGAACAGTTTGTCCTCATCGAATGAGCGATGCGCTGGGGCGCCACCACCAGCTGCTATCGTCATATCCATGACACTGAAGAGCGAGCCGTCACCCTCAATCAAGATATCGGATTCAATCCCTGAAAAGGACGCGTGGGCATGCGGCTTGAGACGTCCGCTGAACGGATTGATTGGCGTCTGATTATCCATGTATCTGGCCTCTCTTGGTTCCGAAAAGAGGTTAAGCTGGAGGAAGTAGCGCGAATAGCGGGGCTCTTGCGGTCACAGAGGTCAGAATTATGGACAATGCCGATGCTTGATCAACTTCTTACCTTCACCGAGGTTGTCCGTGCTGGCAGTTTTGCGCAGGCGGCTCGCAACCTAGCCAAGCCTCGCTCAACGGTAAGCCTGCACATCAAGTCCCTTGAGGCCTCGCTTGGTACGCGACTGTTTCGACGCTCAACGCGCTCGCTGGCGCTAACCGAGGATGGTCAGACGCTCTTTGATCGCGCTGCCGTGAGCTTGGATGCCGTCAATGCCGCCTTTGACATCGTGCGAAGCAGAAAGGATGCGCTGGGCGGTTTGGTTCGGCTTACAGCGCCGGCGGACTTTCCGAGCGAACCCTTGGCCGCGGCGCTGTCAGGTTTCAGGCAGCTTCACCCAGCCGTTCGGATTGACGTGATCCTGTCGAACGATGCGATCGACCTTGTCGGTGAAAATATCGATCTTGCTGTAAGGATTGGCAATCGCGGTGGCGGTAACAGGATCGAACGGCCGTTGGCCCCGATTACCTGGAGCTTCTTTGCCAGCCCTGCTTGGTTAGCGCACAATGGGGAGCCTCAAACTCTGGCTGAGCTGCACGAGTTTATCGCGCCCTCGCCGGAGCTCTGTCAGTTCCTCGACAACCACGTCCTCGACAGGCCATCCCTGCCAAAGGGTATTATGAGCGCCAACAATCATAGGCTGGCTAGGGACTTGGTCGCGGCTGGAGCTGGCGTTGCTCTTATCCCCGACGGCCTTTGTGGTGATGCGGTGCGCAAGGGTCAGATCAAGGCGGTGCTCAAGAGCGTGCCCTTGCGGTCGACGCCGCTCAAGATCGTTTTCTCTGAAAAAGCCGACATGCTCCCTCGGGTCCGAGCGTTGGCCGATCACATTGCTGAGGTCCTCGCCAAGAGCGAGTAGCGCCAATGCGGCATACAGCGACGGCGCACGGGTGCTGGGACTCCGTCAAATGGCCGATATATCTTTATGAAATTGGCTGGGGAACCTGGATTCGAACCAGGACTAACGGAGTCAGAGTCCGCGGGTCTACCGTTAACCTATTCCCCAAAGCGCAGAGAGGCGCGGATAGCACCGTGACAGCCCAAGTTCAAGGCGCTTTTTGCCCGGGCAGGCCCGTGGCTTATCGCAAACATCGCGCCTAGTCACGCGGGCTTTCAGCAAGGCGCAGCGTCGGCGGCGGCGAAAGTTCGATGCGATCTTACCGCCCACCGCTGCCACCGGTGAGCGCGGTTTCCAGATCATCGAACGGCCCATTGTCGGCCAGAAAAACCAAATGAACGCCGGCGATGCGGGTTTCGCAGCGGCGGATGTAGCGCGGCGATGGGGTATCCTCGCTGGTCCGCAGCGCGCATTGGCCGAGATCCTCGTCATGCACGGCATTGAGGTTCATGCCGAAACGCAGGTCGGTGTTTTGCGGCTTGCCGGGCAGTTGAAACCGCACTGTTTCATCGCCCGTTTGCGGCCAATCGATCAACGCCGTTTCATCAACGCCGATGCGCCAATGGCCCTCGACCGTTTCCTCAACCAGCGCGCCGGAGAAGGCCGAGCGGGCATCAACCAGATCATCCACATCCGACCAGGCAAAGACACGCCGCTCATCGACCGTCACGCCGTCCTCATTGAGCGTCATGCGTGCAAAGCCTTGCGCCGGAAGCTCCGGCAAAGGCGCGCGCTGACGGGAGAAGGCGCGCAACGCATTCAGTGACCCCTGGCCGATGAGGCCATCAATGGCACCGCGGTAATAGCCGGCCTCCTGCAAGAACACCTGCACCTGGCGGCGCATGGGAGGGCTCCAGAACGCGATCGTGTCGCCGGCCATGCCAAGATCGCGCAGGGCAAGTTCCAAAAGCGCGTGCGCAGCGACCACCGCGTCCGGGTTCAGATCCGGATCGTCCTGGTCGTCATAGGAATACATGTAGGGCACGAGCGCCAGCGTGATGCCGTCGTCAGCTGCAGTTCGCAGATGGAAGCGCGCCGCGTCCACATCGCGCTCTCCGCCCAGACCATCAAGCAAGAGAAAACCAAGCTGGTAATGCGCGCGGGCGATGCCGCCCTCTGCGGCCTGGCGATGCAAGTGCCGGGCGCGCTCATACTCGCCGCTCCATTCAGCCTGCATGCCGAGTTCATAGAGCGCCTGCGGGTCCTGCTGGCTCTCCGTTTCTTCGCCGCCGTCAGCGTCGGCTTCATTCGCCATGGCCGCAAACGGCACCGCCATCAAACTCAAAGCGAGCATCACCGGCAGACCAAAACGCTGCCCGTTGCCTAGGATTCGCACAACCATCCCTCACTCCATCGGCATCCCCTACCCCATGAGATGCGTCCACACGTGGATATACGCGGCGGGCACTATCGCCGCTTTTCCTTACTCAAGACTTCACAGCCTGAGGTTTCAAGGTTCACGAACTCTCCAGGACAAGGATCGCGCGGTCATGCGGATCTTGGCGAGCGCATTGTTCACGAAACCGTGATCATCCGTAACGTGAGGTGAGACGTATCGAGCGAGATCATACTGGACGAGCATATTCATGTTTGATATATGACCGCCCGTCATAAGGAACCCGTAATGAACGTTCGCACGCTTTGTCTCGCCATTCTGCATCACCAGGAAGCCACCGGATACGAAATCCGAAAGCTCTCAACGGAAGGCAAATATGCCTATTTCGTGGATGCCAGCTTCGGCTCCATCTACCCGGCTTTGGCCAAGCTGGAGGATGAAGGCCTGGTCACCTGCCGCCTGGAGCAACAGGACGGCAAACCGGCGCGCAAGGTCTATGCGATCAACGAGCATGGCCGTGCGGAGCTGCGCGCCAACCTACGTGAGAGCCCGACACCGGACGTGTTTCGCTCGGAGTTTCTGTTGATCGGAATGTGCGCTGATCTTCTGGATGTTGGCGATATGGAGCGGGCGCTGACCGTGCACATCAGCCAGGTCGAGGACGAGCTTAGAAAGCTGGACGACATGAAGAGCGACTTGCCGGAAAACAACTGGCTGGCGGATTACGGTACGGCCTGCATGAAAACCCAACTGGATTGGCTGCACGCCAATCGTGAACGCATCTTGGCTGACAGCGCGGAAGCGGCGCGCAATGCACCGCACAAGCAGCCTGCGACCGACGCATTGCCGACGGCCGCTGAATAACTCCCCCCGAGCGCCGCTAGCGGCACCTATTTGATGATGAAGTGACGAAACAACCCACCATGGCTTTTCCAATCAAATTCTCCCACATTCTTGCCATCGGCCTGACGGCCGGTGTCGGATTCTATATGCTGGGCGGCACAACGATGCTGTCAGGCCAAGGCCCCATCGACCCGGAGAACCCTGTTCGTGCCACGGCCACCGCGGCCGATGATCCGGACCTGTTTTCGGTACGGGCGCGAGACTTTTCTGTGCAAGACCGCCCGAATTCCCTGATCATGCGTGGCCGCACACAAGCTGATGCCAGCGTGATCGTTTCAGCTGAAACCGGTGGACGGGTTGTTGAAGTGGCAGTCAGCGAGGGCGATCAAGTCGCCGCTGGCGACCTGCTTTGCCGCCTGGATGAAGCGGCGCGACGGGCCGCTGTGACACAGGCGCGCGCGGCGGTCACACAGAGCGAAGTTGATCTTAATGCCGCACAAGAACTGGCAAGCAATGGCTTCGGGGCGCAGAACCGGGTGCCCGCGCTGCAGGCTGCGTTCGATAGCGCGCAGGCCTTGCTGGAGCAGGCCGAGCTTGATCTTGAGCGCACGGTCATCACCGCCCCGGTCGACGGCCTTGTGCAATTGCCGCTGGCTGATGTGGGTACGCAGCTTGCCCCCGGCGCTTTGTGCGCAACACTTTTGGACGTCGATCCGCTGGTGATCACCGGCCAGGTGTCTGAGCGCGATATTGGCGCGCTTTCTGTTGGCATGCCGGCCAGTGTCGGACTGGTCACGGGTGAGGAAGCCGACGGTGTGGTGAGCTTCATTGCCGCCGTGGCCGACACCGAGACCCGCACATTCCGGGTCGATATCGACATTCCCAACCCCGATGGCGCCTTGCGCGGTGGTGTGACGGCTGAAGCTGCTGTCGATCTACCGCCGGTGCGCGGTCACAAATTGCCGCTCTCGGTTCTCGGTCTGGATGACACCGGAACGGTCGGCGTGCACACGCTGGATGACAACAACATCGTGACCTTTAACCCGGTGACCCTTCTTGGCGACGAACGCGACGGCGTCTGGGTGACCGGTCTGGAAGGCGATGTACGCGTGATCGTCGTTGGTCAAGATTTTGTTGAGCCCGGCCAGGAAGTCGCCGTGACGATGGTCGAGGACGGCATTTTACAAACCTCGCAGGCGCCCAGTTCGAGCGCTCAGGGAGTTGCCCAATGATTGGCATGCTCGAAATGGTGCTGCGCCGACCGCGCACCGTGGTCACGCTGATGCTGGTGATCATTGCCGCCGGTGTGCTCAGCTACATCGCCATTCCCAAAGAGGCGAATCCGGACATCGATGTGCCGGTTTTCTACGTCTCGGTGAACCAGAACGGCGTGTCGCCGGAGGACGCCGAACGGCTGCTCGTGCGCCCACTGGAAACCCAATTGCAGGGCCTTGATGGCCTTGAAGAAATCACCGCTATTGCCTCCGAAGGCCATGCCGGCGTCGTGCTGGAGTTCGACATCGCCTTCGACAAGGACGAAGCCATGGCCGATGTGCGCGACCGCGTCAGCCGCGCGCAGGCCGAAATGCCCGCCGAGGCCGACGAAGCGCAAATTTTTGAAACCAACTTCTCGCTGGTGCCGACGATTGTTGTCGCCCTGTCCGGCGATGTGCCGGAGCGCACGCTTTATGGTTTGGCGCGCACGCTGCGCGATGAGCTGGAAAACATCGATACGATCCTTGAGGTGAACCTGGTCGGTCACCGCGAAGAACTGCTTGAGGTGACGATCGATCTGGCACGTCTTGAGGCCTATGGCATCACGCAGACGCAGCTGATCAACGCCCTGCAGCTCAACAACGCACTGGTGCCAGCTGGCGTATTCGACACCGGGGGCGGTCGCTTCAACGTCAAGGTCCCAGGCCTGGTTGAGAACGCCGATGATCTGTTCTCCATTTCGCTGCGCGAAAACAATGATGGCCAGGTCCTGCTCGGCGATGTGGCGGAAATCCGCCGCACGTTCCAGGACCCGGTGTCCTACACCCGTGTGAATGGTGAACCGGCAATTGCGGTGGAAGTCATCAAGCGGCTTGGCACCAACATCATCGAGAACAATGTCGCCGTGCGCGAGGTTGTTGACCGCGTGACCACCGATTGGCCGGAGCAGGTGCATGTCGACTTCCTGGTCGACCAATCAAGTTTCATCGACGAGGTTCAGGGCTCGCTGCAATCCTCGATCATGACCGCCATTCTTTTGGTGATGATCGTGGTTCTGTTTGCGCTTGGCCTGAAATCAGCCTTGCTCGTTGGCCTGGCGATCCCAACCTCGTTCATGCTCGGCTTTTTGATCCTTTCCACCACCGGCCTGACGGTGAACATGATGGTCATGTTCGGCCTGGTGCTGACCGTCGGCCTGTTGGTCGATGGCGCGATTGTTGTGGTGGAGTATGCCGACCGCAAAGTCGCCGAGGGGCTTGACCCGCGCGAAGCCTATATTCGTGCCGCCAAGCTGATGTTCTGGCCGATTGTCTCGTCCACCGCGACAACGCTTGCCGCCTTCCTGCCGATGCTGCTCTGGCCGGGTGTGCCCGGCGAATTCATGAGCTATCTGCCGATCATGGTGATCATCGTCCTGTCGGCTGCCTTGCTGACGGCCATGGTGTTCCTGCCGGTAACCGGCGGTTTGGTCGGTGAAGCTTCGCATTGGATGGGCCGTCACGCACTTGGGATTGTCTCCGGCGTGCTGGCCCTTGGCATCGGCTTTGGTGCGATGGCAGCCGGTCAAGGCTTGATTGGCGGCCTTCTTGGGCTCGACATGAGCGCCGGCATGCCGCCAGCCTTGATGGTGCTGGCCGTTGTGGTCGCGCTCATCGTGTTCGTGCCCTTGCGCAGCCTGCTGGCGCCCATTGTTCGCTGGCAGCAGCGGCGCGCTGCCGTGACCGGTGAGACGCGTCGGTTGGAAGCCGCCAAGCTATCGGCTGCCGAACACTTCGACATGGACAAGATCAAAGGCCCAACTGGCGTTTACGTGCGCACGCTGGCCAGCTTTGCGACCAACAAGGTCGGCAATTTGGTGGCCATCGGCTGCGTGATCGCCATGGCATTCTTCAGCTTCCAGGCGTTTCTGGCGGCCAACAATGGCGTGGAATTCTTCGTCGACGAAGAGCCGGACATCGCCATTCTGTTGATCTCGGCGCGCGGCAATCTATCCGCCGACGAAACCCGTGATCTGGTCATCGAAGTCGAGGACCGCATGTTGGGCGTCAACGGCATCCAGACGCTGATGACCACGACACAGCCTGTCGGCGGTGGTGGTGGCGGAGGTGGCGATGCTTTGGGTCTCACCGATGTGCCCCCGGACATGATCGGTCAAATCCAGATCGAGCTGGCCGATTACTCCAATCGTCGGTCAGCCGCTGAAATCTTTGAGGAAATCAACGCACTGACGGCCGACCTTGCCGGCATCCGCACCGAGATCCGCGAGATCGAGGGCGGGCCGCCGACGGGCAAGGACGTCACGTTGGAGCTGCGTAGCTCCAACTATGACACGTTGCTCGCCACGACCCGTGCCGTGCGCGCCTATGTCGATACCGTCGATGGCTTGGTCGATCTGGAAGACGATACGCCGCTGCCTGGCATCGAATGGCAGATTGCCATCGACCGCGAGGAAGCCGGTCGGTTCGGCGCGTCCATCGCGCAGGTCGGCCCGATGGTTCAGTTGGTCACGACCGGTGTCTTGATCGACACCTATCGTCCCGATGATACCGATGAAGAGGTCGAAATCCGCGCTCGCTTGCCGGAAGGTCAGCGCACGCTGGAGCAGCTCGACGATCTGCGTCTGGAAACCGCGCATGGTCAGGTTCCCCTGTCGAACTTTGTCCGCCGTGAGGCTGCGCCGCGCGTCGCCTCCATCACGCGCATCGATGGGGCCTATGCGATGAGCGTCAAGGCCAACGCGGCCGAGGGCGTCGATTACAATGAGAAGGTTGCGGAGATCCAAGCCTGGATCGATGCCAGCGATCCTTTGCCGGACACGGTGTCCTATCGGTTCCGCGGTGCGGACGAGGAACAGCAGGAATCAGGCGCCTTCCTCATGCAGGCCATGGGCGGCTCACTGTTCCTGATGTTCATCATCCTGTTGACGCAGTTCAACTCGTTCTACCAAACCATCCTGACGCTCGCGACAGTGGTGCTGGCGGTGTTCGGTGTGCTGCTCGGCATGGCGGTCACGGGGCAGGCCTTCTCGATCATCATGACCGGAACGGGGATCTTGGCGCTGGCAGGGATCGTGGTGAACAATGCCATCGTCTTGATGGATACGTTCAACCGGTTCCGGCACGATGGGCTGGAAACGATTGAAGCTGCGTTGAAAGCTGCGGCCCAGCGTGTGCGTCCGATCTTGTTGACGACGATCACGACCATCGCAGGTCTCATCCCGATGGCGCTGCAGATCAATTTGAACTTCTTTGACCGCGTCATCCAAGTTGGCTCCATCACCTCCATCTGGTGGGTGCAACTGGCCACGGCAGTGATCTCCGGCCTTGCCTTTTCCACCGTCCTGACGCTGGTGATCGTGCCGGTGATGCTGTGTTTGCCTACCGTCTGGGCGTCGAGCTTCGCAGCCTGGGATCGCTGGCTCATTGGCAATGCTGGGCCCTATCGCGCCGTTGCGCGCGCTTACGGCCGGGATGTGCAGGCGCCGGCTGCCAAGCCCGCCAATCAGCCATCCAAACCGGATAGCGATGGCCCGGCCAACGATGATCGTCGGCCCGATATGGTCCCGTTGCCTCAGGCCGCGGAGTAGCAAGTCGCAAGCTACAGAACGAAAAAAGGGCCGCCAATCGGGCGGCCCTTTTTGCATTGCGCTTTGGTGTCGATCAGCCGCGCGGCGTCAGACCAACGTCCAGCATGTTGTCGGGATGATCGGGCGCGCGGATACGCACCGCTGGCGTGCGCATGGTAACCAACTCCTCAGCCGCCGTCGGATGAACGGCGATGGTGTTGTCGAAGTCGGCCTTGGTGGCGCCCATGGTCACGGCAATGCCAATCGCCTGGATCAGTTCGCCCGAGCCATCGCCACAGAGGTGCACGCCAAGCACCTTGTCATTGTCAGCATCGACGATGATCTTCATCAGCATGCGCTCATCGCGGCCCGGGAAGGCGTGCTTCATGGCGCGAAACTCGGTTTTGTAGATATCGATGTTGTTGCAGGCATCCTTGGCCTGGTCTTCGGTCATGCCGATCGTGCCAAGTTCGGGCTGCGAGAAGACCGCCGTGGGAATCAGCGAATGATCGACTGTGCGCGGATTGTCACCAAACACGCTGTCGGCGAAGGCATGGCCCTCGCGAATGGCAACGGGGGTCAGATTGGCACGGTCGGTAACGTCGCCAACAGCATAGATACTTGGGCAAGATGTCTGGCTGTCAGCTGAGACCGGAATCGAACCATTGCGCCGGACTTCGATACCGACGTTCTCAAGGCCAAGGCCCCTCGTGTTGGCGGAACGGCCGATGGCGAACATGATCTGGTCAGCAATCAAATCCTCACCCACCGAGGTATGGCCGCAAAGTTTGCCATCGTCGGTCTTGGTGATGCGGGTGAAGACGTCATCGAAGACAAACTTGATGCCCTTTTTCTCCATCTCGTCGCGCAGATGGCAGCGCAGATCTTCATCGAACCCGCGCAGGATATTGCCGCGGCGGTAAATGACCGTTGTATCGACGCCCAGACCATTGAAGATGCCGGCGAACTCCACCGCGATGTATCCCGCCCCGGCAATCACGATGCTTTCGGGCAGCTTTTCCAGATGGAATGCCTCGTTGGAGGTGATCACATGCTCATGGCCAGGCAAATCCGTGTCGATGACCGGTGTCGCGCCGGTTGCGATCAGGATCGTCTTGGCTGTGATGACCTTTTCTTCCGGGATCAGACGAACGGCCTGCGGCCCATCAATGACGGCGCGCGACTTGAAGAGCGTCACGCCGGCCTTTTCCAGATTGGACTTATAAATGTCGTCGAGACGATCAATCTCTGTGTCTTTGTGAGCGATCATCGATGCCCAGTCGAAGCTCGCCTCGCTAACCGACCAGCCAAAGCCGCGTGCATCTTCAAACACTTCGGGGAAATGAGAGGCGTAGACCAGCAGCTTTTTGGGCACGCAGCCTCGAATGACGCAGGTGCCACCATAGCGGTATTCTTCGGCAAGCGCGACGCGGGCGCCGTGGAGCGAAGCGATGCGCGCTGCGCGCACGCCGCCGGACCCCCCGCCTATCACGAAGAGATCGTAGTCAAAGGCGGAGTCGGTCATGGCAGTGATTTCTTTTAGGTGAGTCGGTTGGCGCGGAGCCTACATCTCGATGCCGCGCTCGGCCAACAGGGTGCGGACACGATCGAGGAAATCGACGCTGATCGTATCACCCCAGGCGATTGTGGCCTCGAAGGCTTCCTGGTCGGCGACGCGGCGCGTCTCCAGGAATCTCTGTCCGACATCGCTTTGGAAGAAGTCGACGATGACCTGAAGGTCTTCGATCGGGTACTGGCGCGCATAGATCTCCGCAATATCTTCAAACAGCGGACCAGTCGACTCCGCCATTTCCAGATAGGCCATGTCCGTCACTTCGGTGATGGTCGGGCCGATGTCGGGGTTGGTGCTGGCAAGCGCACGGATGATGTCGCGGCGCTGGGCATTCAACGCATTGATGTAAAGCTGGTTGGCGCCGGACAGTTCGGCGTACCGCGCGCCAAGACGAATGTGCTCTTCGCTCGGCTGCTCATCCTGCGCCAGAACAGGCGTTGCGGTCAGCATGGCCGGCGCGCTGATGCCGGCAACGGTGAGGACGACCAAGCCGGCCTTGGCGGCGTTGCGCAGCGAGGCTTGGATGGTGGCTGAGAAAACTCGTATCATTCTAGGCCTTCCTTGGGCATTGTCTGTGTGGCGCGACCGGGCGCGCTGAAGGTTTCCATCAACATCCGCGTGCCCTTATCGGTCGGCACGTATCGGACGACATCCGCCACGGTCCCTGCGATAGGACGTTCAAGCGCGGCGGGCAAGCCCGTGACGCCGGACTCAAGCGATCAGTTTCTGCTCTTCTTTATTGCCGCTTGATCAGGTCCACCTGGCCATTTCGGGCAATAAGGGCCTGGCTTGCCATGCCGATGAACAGGCCGGTCTCGACAACGCCCGGTATTGCGCGAAGCGCCATATCAAGCCCTGGAACATCATCGATTGCCTGCAAGCGACAGTCGACGATCCAATGGCCGCCATCGGTTTCGAAGGGCGCGCTGTCGGCCTGCGATGTGGCAAGATTACGGCGGATTTCACCGTCTTGCGGTAGGCCAAAGGACGCACAAACCTTACCGATCGCGCGCAGTGTGGCCGAGGCACCGAAGGGTATGATCTCGACGGGCAGAGGGAATTGCCCGAGCGTATCGACCATCTTGCTGCCATCGGCGATCACCAACATGTCCTTGGCGGCGGCTGCGACGATTTTTTCGCGCAAAAGCGCCCCGCCGCCACCTTTGATCAAGTTCAACTCCGGATCGATCTCATCGGCGCCATCAATGGCCAGATCGAGTTCCGGATCGCGGTCAAGATCGGTGAGCGCGATGCCAATCTCTTCGCAAAGCTGGGCTGTGCGCTGCGACGTTGGGACGCCGCGAACGGTCAGGCCTGCGGCAACACGCTCAGCCAGCGCATGAAGGAAGGCCTCCGCTGTCGAACCGGTGCCCAGACCGAGCACCATGCCATCTTCGACCTTCGCGGCGGCGGCCCGGCCGACTTCGCGTTTGAGAGCATCTTGATCCATGGCGTGGTCCATTGCGCGGCGAGCATCCTTGTGGTTTGAGGCTTGGCTATTGGGCGCCCTCGCCTATCACGCCGTTTGTCGGCCCGTCACCCCAACCTTTGCACTCGAAAAAGGAAACAGAATGAATGCTCCCGCGCGCCTGTGCATCTTCGATCTTGATGGAACACTGGCCGACACGGCACCGGACCTGGTGGCCGCGCTGAACCGGGTGCTGGAGGAAGAAGGCCTGCCAACCGCCGATTTCGCCACTGCCCGAGCGTTCGTCGGCCATGGCGCGCGGGTGTTGATCGAGCGTGCGCATCGCGCGCACGGCATTGAGCTCGACGACCAAAAAGCCGTGGACCTGACCGAGCGCTTCGTCTCCCATTATGCCGATCACATTGCCGAGGGAACTGTCCTTTTTCCCCATGTTTTGGAGGCGATGGACCGGATGGAAGCCGATGGGTGGCAGTTTGCGATCTGCACCAACAAGCGCGAGAGCCTCGCGCGGCAGCTCTTGGAGGACATGAAGCTGACGCAACGCTTCAAGGCAATTTGCGGCGGTGACACCTTTGCCGAGCGCAAGCCGTCGGGTCAGCATATCCTAAAAACCGCTGAAGCTGCTGGCGCCGGAAAGGCGCGCATCCTGATGATTGGGGACTCCGCTCCTGACGTGCGGGCCGCGCAAGACGCTGGAGTGCCAGTGGTCGCCGTTTCTTTCGGCTACAGCAACGAGCCGATCGCGACGCTCAATCCAACGGCGATCATTTCCGGCTTCGATGCGCTGCCTGACGTTGCCGAAGAGCTTGTGCCGGCGAAAGCTGCTTGACGGTTTTGAGGGCGCTGGCTATATCCCGCGCTCCGTTGACGGGCGTGTAGCTCAGCGGGAGAGCACTCGCTTCACACGCGAGGGGTCACTGGTTCAATCCCAGTCATGCCCACCATTTTTCCTTTGTTCGATCCAGGTCTTGCGCTTCGCGGTGCTAGTGGCTCGCTCAACGTGCGACTTGGATTGGTCGATCTGGACAGGGTGAACCATCGCGTCGATTGGACGGTGGTGACTAACCTTCTAATGCGTCAAGATATGTTCGGCGCCAGGCATTGACGTCGTTCTCTACCAGCATGCTCATCAGGGCCTGATACCGATCCAGCCGTTCGGCTTTGTCCATCCGCAGGGCGGTTTGGATGCCTTCAGCGACATCGCCATCCGAATAAGGATTGACGGTCACCGCCTGCGTCATCTGTTCGGCTGCCCCGGCGAACTGCGAAAGCACCAAAACACCTGGATCATCGGGGTCCTGGGCGGCAATGTATTCCTTGGCCACCAAGTTCATGCCATCGCGTAGCGGCGTGACCAGTCCGACACGGCTGGCGCGGTAAAGGCCGGCAAGCGCGCTGCGCGTCTGGCCTCTGGTCGTGAAACGGATCGGCACCCAATCAATGTCGCCGAAACGGCCATTCACGTGGCCGGAGATCTGCTCAAGCTCCTCGCGAATGCGGGCATAGGCATCCAGGGTGCCGCGCGAGGGCGGGGCAATCTGCAAGAAGGATACCCGGCCCGAATTCTCCGGATAGTCCTCCAAAAGCTTTTTGAAGCCTTTGAATCGCTCCGGTAGCCCTTTGGAATAGTCGATCCGGTCAACGCCGATGATTTGCTGGCGCCCATTGAGCAATCGTTCGGCGCGGGTTTGCGCGATCTGCGCCTCTTCGGTCATCGCCAACTCGGCAAAGCTTTTCGCATCGATGGCAATCGGGAAGGCTTTGACCGTGAGCTCGCGACCCATGACTTCAACGCTGGTCGGCCCGGTACGCATGCCCCCCTCAGCGACCATCAGCGCGATCATGTTTTCCGCATCGCCCTCAGTCTGGAAACCAAGGACATCATAGGCAAGCAGCGCGCGCAGCATGTCTGGCGCACCGGGAAGCACGTTGAACACGTCCGGCGGCGGAAACGGGATGTGCAGAAAAAAGCCGATCCGATTGGAAACCTCGGCCATGCGCAACTGCTGCGCGAAGGTCAGATAGTGATAGTCCTGGACCCAGATAAGATCGTCGGGCTCGACCATCGCGGCAAGACGCGTCGCGAAACGCTGATTGACACGCTTGTAGCCGTCTTCGTCCTTGGGATCATAATCGATGAGGTCCGTGCGGTAGTGCAAAAGCGGCCAAAGGACGCGGTTGGCATAGCCCTCATAAAACTGGGCAAAATCCTCCTCTGTCATATCGAGAGTAGCCAGTGTGATCGCCGCGCTGTCACCGCCCACTGAATCGCCGCCATGAATCTCGCGGTTGATCGGCCCCCAAGTTCCCGATGTGGACAGGTTGCCGGACCAGCCGAACCACAGACCACCGCGTTCTTTCAGCGCATCGGCCATGGCGACCGCGAGGCCTCCGGCTTTGCCGCCACTCACCAACGGTCCGACCCGGTTGGAGACAACGACGAGGCGGCGGCTGGTGTCTGGCATGCAACGCAAATCCTTCTGGCTTGAAACGGTTAGATCTTGCTCCGGCGCATCAATCGATGAGACGGCGCAACAAAGCATGGGCTTCTTGGACGGAACCCAGGGTCAACGCCGCGTGGCTGAGCTTGGTTCCATCCGAACCGTCGCCTACTTGCACGCCGAACCCGCCAAAGCGTTTGGCCGCCTCCATGCCGTCATTGTCGGTTGTATCATCGCCGATCATGACAGGGCTGGCACCGGCCCATTCGTCCAATGTCGCAAGGCGCGCGACCGCGGTCCCCTTGTTTTCGCGCGCCAGGCGCACTTCAACGATGCCTTTTCCGCTGGCGACATGCAGGCCTTCATAGTCAGTGGCAAGACCGCTGAGCGTCTTGATTAGACCGTCATGGGTGTCGGGACTGGGCCGGGTATGCACCGCAATGGCGGACCCTTTGTCTTCCAGATAGACGCCCTCCAGCGGGCTGATCACATCGGCCAGAAGCGGACGAAGCGGGTCAAGGTCGGCACCATCGATCAAGGATTGAACGTCGGCACTGCCTGCTACTGAGAACTCTGCCCCGTGGCTTGAGGCGACCGGGAAGGCCGTCACATCCAGATATTTTGACAGATCGGCGTGCGCCCGACCGGTTATGATCGCAAGGCGCCGATCCAGCTTGCCGTGCAACGCGGCGAGCAGTCCGGGAAGTTCCTCGGCGACGGCAATGGCCTCAGGCCTTGGTGCGATTTCAACCAGCGTGCCGTCGAAATCCAGGCAAAGCGCCGGCTTGCCAAGGGACAGAATGGCGTCGGCAACCTTCTCGACCGTGTCGTCACTCATTCGGCCTTGTCCGCCGTTGTCGCAGTTGCGCTGCGGCGCCCCATATGGGTTTCAACGGCGGCAACCACCTCTTCCCAGGCCTGGCGCACGCCCTTGGCACCACCGGACGCGGGCACCGGTCCTCGGCTTGTTTCGATCACCAGTTCGGTGCGCGTGTCCTGGCCTGCCGGTTCGATGGAAAAGCCCTGCACGGCGTCGAACGGGATCCGCTGCACGTTGGTGCCGACAACGCTCCAGCGTTTGGCGATCACGAGCTTTCGATCCATATCGATGATGAGTTGTGTGGCGACCAACCGGTCAAAACCAAGCTTGACCAGCCAAAGACCGGCTAAGGCGTAAAATGCCGTTGCGCCGGACACCAGATTGCCATCCACTACACGGCCCATAGCAGCGGCAAGAAAAATGACGCCGAATGTCAGCAGGAACGCACCCAGACCGAGCGCCTGGTCGGTGACGAGCAGATCATTTCCGTGAGTCGTAATACGCATAGGGTGTTCCGCATTGCGTTCAATGGTGCGTTCAGCCGGATTATTTAGGCGACGGCTTTGTCCTTGTCGTATTCAGCGCGTTTCTCATCCACCGTTTGCGCAAACTCTTCCAGATAAGCCCAGGTGTAAAAGCCTGTGTCATGGCCATCGTCAAACACCAGCCGCACAGCGTAGCTGCCGACCCGCTCGATCGATCGGATGGTCACATTCTCTTTGCCGAGCACCAGCCTTTTTGGCCCGGAACCATGGCCCTGAACCTCCGCCGAGGGTGAATAGACCCGCAGAAGCTCGGCCGGCAAATCGGCCTGCAGCCCATCGTCAAAGCTGACCTGAAGGGTTTTCTTTCCGGCCTTCAACCGTAATTCCGTCGGCCAACGGTTTGGCTTGCGCTCGGTCATGGCTCCCCGCAACTGTCTGTGACATCGTGAACGCCAAATCCGCTTTACAGAGCGGCAGCGCAGCTTAGGATCGGATCCATGGATAGTGTTACCACAGCTCAGCCCCCTCTCATTGACCCATTTGGTCGCACGATCAGCTATCTGCGTGTCTCGGTTACCGATCGTTGCGATTTCCGCTGCGTTTACTGCATGGCAGAGGACATGACGTTCCTGCCAAAGCGGGACCTTTTGACGCTGGAGGAGCTCGACCGGCTGTGCTCGGCGTTTGTCGATCGCGGGGTGAAAAAGCTGCGCCTGACGGGCGGCGAACCTCTGGTGCGCAAAAATTTGATGAGCCTCATCGAAAGCCTGTCCCGGCACTTGAAAACCGGCGCGCTGGAAGAACTCACGCTGACCACCAATGGCTCGCAGCTTCGACAGCATGCCGAAGCGCTGTACCGCCATGGGGTGCGCCGTGTGAATGTATCGCTGGACACGCTGGACGCCGACAAGTTCAAGGCGATCACCCGCTGGGGCGATTATGCCAAGGTCATGGATGGCATCGCGGCGGCGCAGGACGCGGGCCTGAAGGTTAAGCTCAACGCGGTTGCCCTGCGCGGGTTCAACGAGGATGAAATTCCGGCCATGCTCGCCTTCGCGCATGAACGCGACATGGACCTCACCCTCATTGAGACCATGCCGCTAGGCGATATTGATGGCGACCGTACCGACCAATATTTGCCGCTGTCGCAGGTTCGCCGAAGCTTGGAGACCGCCTTCACACTGACCGATCTGCCCGATCAAACCGGCGGGCCGGCGCGCTATGTGCGGGTAGAAGAAACCGGCGGTCGGCTTGGCTTCATCACGCCACTGACACACAATTTCTGCGAAAGCTGCAACCGGGTGCGCGTCACCTGCACCGGCACGCTTTACATGTGTTTGGGCCAAGACGATGCCGCCGATCTGCGGGAGCCTTTGCGGGCCTCTGAGGGCGATGAACTGCTGCACAACGCCATCGACGAGGCCATCGGTCGCAAACCCAAGGGCCATGATTTCGTGATCGACCGGACGGCCAGGCACCGGCTGTTGCTCGCCATATGAGCATGACCGGCGGATAAACCAGGCAGCGCCAGCCTTTTGCACCCTTGCGCTCGCGCCACGATTGGCGCACCACTGAGCGATGAGGCGAGCGTGAAGCTGTGGCCTTTCGTTCGCTTCGATCCATCCCATGGCCATCACTCCCAACACGCGCGGCATCATCGCGACCTGCCTGGCAATGGTCGGTTTCATTGGCACCGACAGCTGCATCAAGCTCGCCTCGCAGGACCTGCCGGTCAGCCAAATGATCGCGCTGCGCGGGATCGCGATCCTGACGATCCTCGTCGCGATGGCGTTCGCGACCGGCGCCTACAAATCTTTGCCGACGTTCAAGGACAAGGCCGTTGGCCTACGCGCGTTCGGCGAGTGCATGGCGACCTTGCTCTACTACAATGCCATCATTCAAATCCCGATCGCCAATGCCAATGCCGTATTGCAGACGATCCCGTTGGTCATTGTCGCCGTTGCGGCGCTGTTCTTTGGCGAAAAAGTGGGCTGGCGTCGTTGGCTGGTGATCCTTGTCGGTTTTTCCGGCGTGCTTTTGATCATTCAGCCGGGCGGCGATGGCTTCATGCCGGCAAGCCTTTGGGCCGTTGCGGCGGTGATCTTTTTTGTCATCCGCGATATGGCCACGCGCTACATCGATCCGCGTTTGCCGGCGGTGTCGATCAATTTGGTCACCAGCGCCTCGGTGATGGTGATGGGGTTCATCCTGGCGTTCTTCCAAGATTGGGTGATGCCGACGCCAGAAGCGCTCGCGCTGCTCGCCCTGTCGGCCTGTTTCCTCACCATGGGGTATCTGGCGGTTACGGTCGCGATGCGAAGCGGCGACGTGTCGGTGACCTCGCCGTTTCGCTACTCCATCGTGCTTTGGGCGCTCGGCATCGATGCCATTGTGTTCGGCAACCGGCCAGACCTGACGATGATCGTGGGTCTAACCATCGTCGTGGCCAGTGGCATCTACATGATCGTGCGCGAACGGCAGATCAATCGATCGAAAGAAGCTTCTCAACCCTCCTCGTAAGGCAGGCCAAGCTCGCGATGCACCCACTGAGTGAAGGCGGCAACCTTTGGCTTCAGCCGCGCCGTTGGCGGCATCACAAGGTAAAAGGCCAGCGAGGTTTGTAATCGCAAGTCTGGAAACGGTTCGACCAGCAGGCCCTTGTCGACGTCGCTTTGCGCCAGCGATGTGCGCGCCAGGGCAATCCCGACCCCGCGTGCCGCCGCATCGATAGCGTGATCGGCATGGTTGAAGCGCAGGCCCCTCACCTCGCCCTCATAGGTGACGCCAGCGTGCTTAAACCATTCCGGCCAGTTTGGCGCTTCCTTGGTGAAGGCCATGGATTCATCGATGATGAGCGGTTGCGCGGCGATGTCCTGCGGCGTTTTCAGCCGATGGGTTTCGAGGAACCCTGGCGAGGCCAGCACCGTCACCTCATCGCCCATCAGCTTGAACTGCTCCAATCCAGCATAATTGCCGGGTCCGAACCGGATCCCGACATCGACGCCATCGCGGTTGAAATCGACCAATTTCAGACTTGCCGAAATGCGCACTTCGATCTCCGGGTGCTCGTCCATGAAGCTGAACAGACGCGGCGACAGCCATTTGGCCGCGAAGGACGGTCCGGTCGACACCACCAGCACGTTCTCAGGCGTATCGGCGGACAAGCGATCTACCGCGATCCGCATGCGAGCAAAGGCCTCGCGAATATCGGGGTAAAGAGCCTCGCCGGCCTCGGTCAGCGCGATGGCGCGGTTCAACCGCACGAAGAGCTCAACGCCCAGCCGATCCTCAAGGGAGCGCACCTGATAGGAGACCGCCGAGGGGGTGAGATTCAACTCCTCAGCGGCTGACGCAAAGCTCTTATGGCGCGCGGTGGCCTCGAAAGCTTGCAGACCGTTGAGCGTTGGCAGGCGCGACATGAAGAACCTTTCAGATCAAATTTCTTGATGTGACACCGCAATCTACCCGTTTGTGATCCCTTCTGGCAAGGCGCATACATCGTTCAACGCAAAAGCACACATCAAATTCCCACCTGAAAGGATCCTCCCATGTTGGACATCACATCGCGCAACACGCTCCGCTCACACATCGACGCTGCTCACACCGCCCGGGCGCGCGCTTGGGCGCATTTCTTCCATTCCCTGCTGCACCGACACTAAGGGCAACGTTCCCTGCAGGAGGGTTACGCCACTAACCCAAAGGCGACTGTCATGCTGATCTATTCCTCCCGCACCGCTATCCAGGCAAAATTGTCGCAAGGGCGCGCGCTGCGCTCGCAAGCCTGGATTGGCCTCTTCCGCGCTTTAAGCAAAGTATTCAAACGACTGCGCGCAAGAGGAAGCCAAACGGTCGACCGGCCGTCGCGTGCGCTGCCCGCCTAACGGGTTTGGTCTTTCCCCGAGACCTTCCCCTTGGCCTTTCCCCTTGGCCTTTCCCCTTGGCCTTTCCCCTTGGCGCGGCGCGATCGCCGCACTACAATCCAAACCTCCCATGGCGTCGCAGGAGACCTGTCCCTGCGGCGCCATTTTTCTTGCATTGGAAAGCACTGCCAAGGCATGGCCAGCACCCACGCCACAGCCGAGACGCCGCTGGCCCAGCGGCCCAGCACCTTTTTGCTGGTGCTGATCGCATCGATCAGCCCGCTGACGATGCACATCTATCTGCCGTCGCTGCCCGGCTTGGCTGCCGATCTCCAGGCGAGCGACGCGGAAGTTCAGCTTACCCTGTCGGTTTATCTGTTCGCTGTGGCGGTGACGCAGCTGATCATCGGCCCTTTGTCAGATCGGTTCGGGCGCAAGCCTGTGCTGGTCTGGGGTTTGGTCATCTATCTTGCAGCGACGCTGTTCTGCCGGTTCGCCACCAGCATCGATGCGCTCATCATCGCGCGTGGGGTTCAGGCGATCGGCGGGTGTGCTGGCATGGTCATCGGACGGGCGATCGTGCGCGATGTTGCCTCGCGCGACACGGCGGCAAGTCTGCTCGGCTACGTCACGATGGGCATGGCGATTGCGCAGATGTTCGGTCCGGTGATCGGCGGTCTGCTCGATGGCTTCTATGGTTGGCGCGCCTCGTTCGATCTGTTGTTCATTCTTGGCGCGACCGTCTTGGTGCTTGTGCTGTTGACGTTGCGCGAAACCCACCTTGACCGGCAGACGACCATGTCGCCACGTGCGCTGTGGACCAGCCATAGGGCGCTGCTCGTCGAGCCGCGGTTCTGGGCCTTTTCGCTCACAGGCGCGTTGGCGTCCGGCGTGTTCTTTGCGTTTCTGGGTGGTGGACCGATCATTTCGCAGCGCGAGATGGGCCTGCAGCCGGTCGAGTACGGCCTCTATTTCACCCTGATAGCCGCCGGCTACGCGATTGGAAACTTTGTCTCCGGTCGCTTTGCGGTGCGTATCGGGCCGCCGCGCATGATCCTCTACGGCAATCTATTGTCGCTTGCCGCGATGATCGCGATGGCGGTCCTGCTCGGCACGGGCATTCTGCATCCAGCCTCGCTGTTTGGACCGATGCTCGTTTCATCGCTGGCCAATGGCCTGACGTTGCCCAACTCTTTCTCAGGTGCTCTTTCGGTCCGCCCCGACCTTGCCGGCACTGCATCAGGTCTGGCCGGTTCTTTGCAGGTAATGGTGGGCGCGATCGCAACGGTCCTTGTCGGCTGGCTGCTTCATTTGGGTATCTGGCCGTTGGTTGCGTTGATGATTCTGCTTGCCGTTGCCGCGCTTGCCGCAGGTATGGCCGCCAACACGCTGGAACGGCGCGCGATCTAGGCCGTGGCGGAAAGCGGGCGAAGCTCGTCTTCAATGACGATGGTTGGCGGCTTGCGTTTGCCGGCCTTGCGAGCGGTCACATCCTGCCAGATCGCAGCGGCGATGCTGTTGTAGGCCGCTGCATGAGCGCCGCCCGGTTCGGCCACGCCAATTGGCGTGCCGGCATCTGAGGTTTCGCGGATGGCGATGTGGAGCGGAATTTCGCCCAAGAACGGCACGCCGAACTTGGCGGCATCGTCGCGCGCCCCGCCATGGCCGAAAATATGTGCCTCATGCCCACATTCGGGACAGATGTAGGTGGACATGTTTTCCACGATGCCCAGAATCGGCACCTCGACCTTCTGGAACATGGCAACGCCCTTGCGCGCATCGATCAGCGCCAGATCTTGCGGCGTGGAGACGATCACCGCGCCATCCAGCGGCACTTGCTGCGAGATGGTGAGCTGCGTGTCGCCGGTGCCCGGTGGCATGTCGATGAGCAAAACATCCAAGGGCTCATCTTTGGGCGCCCAGGACACATCAGAGAGCATCTGTGTGAGGGCGGAAACCACCATCGGCGCGCGCCACACCATGGGCGTGCCCTCGGCGATCAAAAAGCCCATCGACATGACTTTGACGCCATGGCCAACCGGCGGTGTCGCCTGCTTGCTTTCGTCGAACTTGGGCGGTGTGGAGACACCGAAAAGCCTCGGGATCGACGGCCCGTAAACATCGGCGTCGAGCACACCGACACTCAGACCCTGGGCGGCCAGGGCGATGGCGAGATTGGCGGTCGTGGTCGATTTGCCGACCCCGCCCTTACCGGACGCGACGGCGATGATCGCGCCGATGCCGGAAAAATCAATGCCACCAATACGCCGCTGATTGGGCGGCGGCACGCTTGGCTTGGCCGCTGGGTCTTTCCCCTTGGTCGGCGCTGGCGCCACGGTCGGCTTAACGCTGGATTGCGGCACGACGCGTTCGGCCGGCGCCTCTGTGCTGAGCACCACGAAGGCCTGCTCCACCTCAGGCACCGACGTCAGCGTGACCTCCAAGGCATCGCGCACAGGCTGGTAGATCGCAACATCATCGGGTGGAACCGAAAGCGTTAGAAACAATCGGCCGTCGTTTAGAGTTGGCGGTGATAGCAGGCCGGTCTTGGATAGCTCGATACCCGTTTTGGGGTCGATGATCTGATCGATGGCACGCGCGAGGGCATCGGACCGCGAGCCTTTCGGCGCGCTATCCTTGCGGGGCCCGCCCCCAAATACCGATTTGACCTTATTCCACACCGGATGTGTGCTCCCTCATTGCCCCAACTGGCCGCCACCAGATTACACATACGGCTGGCTGTTCAAAACGGTTTCAAAACTGCCGTAACGACACATCGCCTTGCCGGCGGGCATGGGCCGCGCACGTGGTGGGCAAGTACCCGCCAGAGTTGCCGCTTTTGCGTGCAGGCGCAGAAAAAGAGGCACTTTCAAGGCGCCATCCCGTTGCACGCGCGTCACAAATGGTGTGTTCTCAGGCCCGCCTTGCAAAAACCCGGTGCATTTTCATGACGTCGGGACCGTAAGAGCCGACAGGGAACACATTTAGGAAAGTTCATATGACTGGATTCAATCGCATCGCCGTCGCCGCGATCGCTACGCTGGGAATCATCGGCGGCGCCGCCTCTGCCAGTGCCCAAGAGGTTGTGCGCATCGGCACCGAGGGTGCCTACCCACCGTTCAATTTCACCGATTCCAACGGTGAGCTGAAAGGCTTCGACATCGATATCGCCCAGGCTCTGTGCGATGAGATGGAGGTGACATGCGAGTTCGTTGCCCAGGATTGGGATGGCATCATTCCAGCGCTCTTGGCCAACCGCTATGATGCCATCATCGCCTCTATGTCGATCACCGAAGAACGCATGGAAGTTGTTGATTTCACCGACAAATATTACCAGACTCCGGCTCGCTTCATCATGCGCGAAGGTTCGGAAATCTCCGACACCTCGCCGGAGGCACTGGCTGGGATGACGATCGGGGCGCAGTCAGCCACGATCCACGCCAACTTCCTGGAAGACGTTTACGCAGAGTCCGACATTCGCCTTTATCCGACCCAAGATGAGGCCAATCTCGATCTCGCCGCAGGTCGCATCGACCTCATCCTGGCCGATTCCATCGTACTCTACGAATGGCTGGAAACCGATGACGGCTCCTGCTGCACGTTCGTTGGCGATGCCTACTCCAATCCAGAGTATTTCGGCTTCGGCGCCGGAATCGCTTTGCGCCAGGAAGATGATGACCTGCGCGAGCGCTTGAACTCTGCGCTGGCCGCCATCATCGAAAATGGCACCTGGCAGGAAATCAACGACCAGTATTTCCCGTTCTCGATCTACTAAGCGGATCGATAGGAATGATGCGCCGCGCGCTAATGCGTGCGCGGCGCCCATCTGCCGGGCTGGCTCCAATCAGAGTGCCCCCTTGGCAGAGGAGCGTGCATGAGTGAGCTGTTTGGGCTTTTGGCCTTCGGGGCCGACGGATGGGGTGATGAGCTGGCCGCAGGGGCGTGGCTGACCATTCGTCTGGCGCTCGTGACGCTGCCCTTCGGCCTGCTGCTTGGTCTTTCCATCGCGCTCGCCAAAGAATCCAGCAACACCTATCTGCGCGCCATCGGCAACGCCTACACGACGGTGTTTCGCGGCCTGCCGGAGCTGCTGACGCTGTTCGTCATCTACAACATGATCCAGCTGCTGGCGAACCGCGTCGTGCAGATGATCGCACCTGGATCATCGTTTGAAATCAGCGGATTCGCTGCGGGCGTTGTTGCTTTGGGCGTGGTGTTCGGCGCCTTCTCCTCTGAGGTTTTTCTTGGCGCCATCCGCGCGATCCCCAAGGGCCAGGGCGAAGCCGGGCGCTCTTTGGGTCTGACGGCCTTCCAGTCGTTTCGGCTGATCACATTGCCGCAGTTGTGGCGGTTGGCGCTACCGGGCCTTGGCAATCTGTGGCTGGTACTGATCAAAGACACCTCGCTGGTGTCCGTCATCGCACTCAACGATTTGCTCCGCCAAACCCAGGTGGCGGTGGGGGTGACCAAGGAGCCGTTCTTTTTCTATCTGATCGCCTGCCTGATCTATCTGGCCTTCACCCTCATCTCCACGGTTGGCACCAATGCGCTCGAGCGGCGGGCCAATCGCGGTTTTGCGGCACGATGAGGGGCGCGCGATGACGGATCAGTCAGTCACCACGCAGACGATTGCCGCGCCCGGGTCGCCGACCACCGTCCGCGCCCGACCGCACCGGGCACCGCCGGCAAGCGGACCGTTTGGGTTGAAGAAAACCACGTTCGACAAATTGGTGCTTGCGGCCATCATCATCGGGTTGGCCGCATGGATCATTCCGGGCATCAATTGGCGGCTCGTTGATCGCTATTGGGACCGCTATCTGGAAGGCATCCTGGTTACCTTCCAACTCGTCCTGCTTTCGGTCGGTATTGGTGCGCTTCTTTCCTTGCCCATCGCGCTGGCCAGGCTTTCAAAGCGCAAATGGCTGACGCTTCCAGCGCGCGCCTACATCACCTTCTTCCGTGGCACGCCGCTGCTGGCACAGCTTTTTCTGCTCTACTATGGCGCCGGGCAGTTCAATGAGGCGTTTCAGGCGGCAGGAATCTGGTGGTTCTTCCGCGAGCCGTTTTACGTCGCCGTGCTGACCTTCACGCTCAACACCGCCGCCTATCAGGCGGAGATCATGCGCGGCGCCATCCAGTCATTGCAAAACGGACAGGCCGAGGCGGCACAGGCGCTGGGCATGAGCCGCTGGCCGATCTTCTTCAAAGTGATTTTGCCGCAGGCCTATATCGTCGCCCTACGTCCGCTGGGCAACGAGCTAATCCTGATGATCAAGGGCTCGGCCATCGCCTCCATCGTCACCGTGCTTGATCTGATGGGCATTACAAGCCTTGCCTATGCGCGCTCGTTCAACTTCCAGGCCTTCTTCTGGGCGGCGCTGCTTTATCTGATCGCCGTTGAGGCCGTGCGCCGCCTCTGGGACCGCCTGGAGCGCCGACTGACCCGCCATCTGGCGCTTTCGCACTAGCAAGCACTAGCCATCATCTGCACAGCGCCCTATGCCCTCTGCCAACGAAACATTTGGCGGAGGTCCTATCATGGCAATCGTTGCATTCATCGGATTGGGAGTCATGGGTTACCCCATGGCCGGGCATCTGGCGGCCAAAGGTGGTCACGACGTCACCGTCTACAATCGCACCGACATGAAGGCGCAGAAGTGGGTCGACCAGTTTGGCGGGCAAATGGCGCCAACGCCGGCCGAAGCAGCCAAGGGCTGCGACATGGTGTTTGCCTGTGTCGGCAACGATGATGATTTGCGCGCGGTGACGACCGGTCCGGATGGTGCGTTTCAGTCGATGGGCACCGATACGATCTTTATCGACCACACCACGGCCTCGGCGGAAGTTGCCCGTGAGCTTGGCGCGGCGGCCGATGCGGGCGGTTTCGCCTTTATCGATGCGCCGATTTCCGGTGGGCAGGCCGGCGCGGAAAACGGCGCTCTCACGGTGATGTGTGGCGGCGAGGACAGCGTGTTCGAGCGCGCCAAGCCGGCCATTGATTGCTATGCCAAGCAGGTTGGCCTGATGGGTCCGATCGGTTCAGGCCAACTGACCAAGATGGTCAACCAGATCTGCATTGCCGGTCTGGTGCAGGGCCTATCGGAGGCCATTGCCTTTGCGCAGAAGGCCGGCCTGGATGTCGAGGCCGTGATTGGCGTCATCTCCAAAGGCGCCGCGCAAAGCTGGCAGATGGAAAATCGCTGGAAGACCATGGACGACGATACGTTCGACCATGGCTTTGCGGTGGATTGGATGCGCAAGGACCTTGGCATTCTTCTCGAAGAAGCCAAGCGCAATGGTGCGTCCCTACCAGTGACCGCGCTGGTCGATCAGTTTTATGCCGATGTGCAGCGCATGGGCGGCAATCGCTGGGATACGTCCAGTTTGATCAAACGGTTGACCTAACCGCTAACGTGCAACGCCCGCCATCGCCATCTCTGTGCTTGTCACAGAGATCCATGTCTTTGAGCAACCTGGAAACGGCGATGGCGAATTAGAACGTGTTGGAATGGATCCCGGCTCAAGGCCGGGATGACGGGCGACGATAATGGCCTGAGGAAGCGCTAGACACTTGTCGCTGGTCGCTTGTCGACCTTCATGTAGTCGAGCGGCAAGGCGGTGGTGTATTTGATCTCCTCCATCGCGAAGGAGGAGGAGACGTCCGACAGATCGATCTTCGACACCAGCTTTTTGTAAAAGGCATCGTAGGCAGCGATGTCCGGCACAACCACTTTCAACAGATAATCGATGTCACCCGACAGGCGATAGAACTCGACCACCTCGGGCATGGCGCTCACCACTTCGGCAAAGCGCTTCAGCCATTCATCGGTATGCTGGTTGGTGCGCACCGAAACGAAGACCGACACGCCGGCGGCAATGGCCGGCCCCTTGAGTAGCGCGACGCGCTTTCGGATAATGCCCGCCTCTTCCAGTTTTTGGATGCGTCGCCAGCAGGGTGTGGCCGATAGGCCGACGCGGGCGGCGATCTCATTCATCGACAAGGTCGCATCGTCCTGGAGGGCTGCGAGGATACGCCGATCGATCACATCGAACGCCAAGTCTTGCGAACTCATTTCATAAAATCCATCATTGGGGAACTGTTTTGCGCTATGAACGCCTTTAACACCCCATTGACGCAATGGCTATGCGCTTGAGGCAATCTTTAGCGATTGGCTGATCCGCGCTTTGAGGATCGGCACGAGATCGGCTTCAAACCACGGGTTGCGCTTCAGCCAGCCAGTGTTGCGCCAGGACGGATGGGGCAAGATGATCACTGGTGCCTGCTTCAAAGCGTCCAGGTCATTCGCCTGCTCTTGAATGGTGGCGGTCAGATTTTCACGGCGGCATTCGGGCAGGTGATAGTCGCGCGCGTAACGCCCAATGACCAGCGTTAGGTCAAAGGGTGGGCGGCTGGCAAAAAGCTGATCGTGCCAGGTCTGTCGACACTCACCTCGTGGCGGAAGATCGCTGCCTTTGGCGTCGTAACCGGGAAAACAGAAGCCCATTGGCACAATGGCAAGCCGGTTCGGGTCGTAAAAGGTTGCCTCATCCAGTCCGAGCCAACCTCGCAACCGGTCGCCGGACGGATCGGTGAAAGGGCGTCCTGAGGCATGCACGCGCGCGCCTGGCGCCTGGCCGGCCAAAAGAACGCGTGCGCTGCGCGAAAGCTGAAGAACCGGGCGTGGATCATGCGGCAAGCCGGGCAGCTTTTGCGGCGCCTCCCGGCAAACCTGGCACGTGCGAACCTCGGCCAACAGCCCATCCAAATCGGTGGCCGTCATATCTGGTTAACTCTGATCAGCAAGGCTCTGTTCACTCTTTTGGCAGACTTTGGGTTGTACGCTGCACGCCAGCTTCTCTCAGCATTCAAGGCCCGATGTCGACTCGCTTGCAAGCCACCAGTGTTTCCAGCCTCGCGCAGAGCCGCGCGCGGGCGGATCGACGTCGCGACACACGTTCGGCTGTGCGCGGTGTCCGCGAGCGCCTGAACTCGGCAACCGGGCAGACCCTGACCTTCGAACAACAGATCGTGCGGCTGTTCGCCGGCAATCATCTGGGCGGTTTTGCCTTCCAGCTGATCTTTGCGCTTGCGGTTTGCGCGGCTGCTTTTTTCGTGTTGCCGACCGGCATCGCGGCAGCCTGGTCGGCGTCGATTGTCCTTGTGCAGTTGGTCATTGCGCTGCTGGCGCGAAAGGTCTGGCGCGAAGACCCTGATAGCATCGATCCGGTGCGCTGGGTCCGCCACTTCTCCATCGCCAAAACCGTGCGCGGTGTGGTCTGGGGGCTGCTGCCCATCAGCCTCTATCTGGTTGGGCTGCCGACCGGTTTGGAATCGATGGACCCGCTGATGTTCTCCATCCTGATCGTCGTGATTGCGACATCGGCGATGTTGAACCACCATCTGCCGATCACGGCCGCCTGCGCGACGACGCCCATCGCCGTCTGTTACGCCATTTCGCTGGGTGTGCGCGGCGATGCGATCAACATCATCATGGCCATCGGCGCGCTGGGTGTGCAGCTTTTCTTCCTGATCATCGCGCAAAAGATGCACAGCACAACGCTCGCTCTCTTGGAAGCGCGCGCGCAAAAAGACGATATGATCGCCGAACTGGAGCAGCAGCGCGGCATCGCCGAAGAGGCGCGACGTCGGGCCGATGATGCGAACCTTGCCAAGTCGCGGTTCCTGGCCACGATGAGCCACGAATTGCGCACGCCGCTCAATGCCATCCTGGGCTTCTCCGAGGTGCTGAAGGGCGAGGTTCTCGGGCCATTGCCCAATGATCAGTACCGCGAATACTCCAATGACATTCACGAATCCGGCGCGCATCTGCTCAACCTGATCAACGAGATTCTCGATCTGTCACGCATTGAGGCCGGCCGTCATGAGCTGAACGAAGAAGCCGTCCAGATCGCCTTCACGGTTGAAGAAGCGACCCATCTTCTGGCGATGAAGGCCAAGAGCAAGAGCATAGTCGTTCACGAAGAGTATGAGGATGGGATGCCCAAACTCTGGGCGGATGAACGCGCGGTTCGCCAGATCACGCTGAACCTTCTGTCCAATGCGATCAAATTTACACCATTGAATGGCGAGGTCACCGTGCGCGTCCTTTCCACGCAGGACGGCGGTCAGATGATCGAAGTGCGTGACACTGGCCCGGGCATTCCTGAGGATGAAATACCGGTGGTGCTCTCGTCCTTCGGTCAGGGTTCGATCGCTATCAAGAACGCCGAACAGGGAACCGGCCTTGGCCTTCCCATCGTTCAGGCGCTGATGAAGACCCATGGTGGTCGCTTCGAGCTGCACTCGAAACTGCGCGAAGGCACGCTGGTGCGGGCGATCTTCCCGGCCGAGCGCGTTATGCAGGCTATCCCCGCCATGACCAACGAGCGCGCGGCCTAACTCTTCGAGTCTTTGGGCAACGTCGTCACTTCGGGTAATCCGATGTCGGCGAAGGTTGCCATGCCCGAATGGGTGGCAGCTGCCGATTTGACCACCATAGCGGCGAGTGCAGCGCCGGTGCCTTCGCCCAGCCGCATGCCAAGATCGAGCAGCGGTTTTTTCCCCATCGCGTCGAGCGCCGCCGCGTGGGCCTTCTCCGCCGAGACGTGCGCGAACAGGCAGTGATCGAGCAGCGCCGGATCAATGGCATGCAGCACAGCGGCCGACGCGCTTGCAACGAAGCCATCGACAACAACCGGAATGCGCTCGGCGCGGGCGGAGATGATGGTGCCGGTCATCGCGGCGATCTCGCGCCCACCGAAACAGCGCAGAACCTCAAGCGGGTCATTGAGGTTGGATGCGTGCAGCTCCAGACCCTTGCCAATGGCATCCACTTTGCGGGCGCGTTGTTCGTCATCGGCGCCAGCGCCGTTGCCCACCCAATCTTCGGCATCGCCGCCGAGCAACGCTGCAAAAATAGCCGAGGCTGAGGTCGTGTTGCCGATTCCCATCTCGCCCAGACAGACCAGATCGACACCGCCAGCGATGGCCTCCATGCCAAAAGCGATGGTGGCCGCGCAGCCTTTTTCATCCATTGCCGGTTCCTCGGTGAAGTCGGCAACCGGCATGTCGAGCGCCAGATCGAAGACTTTCAGCCCCAGGCCGTGCAGCGCGCAGAGCTGGTTGATCGCCGCGCCGCCTTGCATGAATGTGTCGACCATGGTCTGCGTGATCTCCATCGGCCAGCGCGACACGCCCTGGGCATGGACGCCATGATTGCCGGCAAAGAGCGCCACGATTGGGCGGGTGATCTGCGGTTTTTCCACGCCCTGCCAACCGGCCAGAAAGAGCGCAATCTCTTCAAGCGCGCCGAGCGATCCAGTGGGCTTGAGAAGATTAGCGTTGCGCAGCGCCGCGCGGCCACGCGCTTCCAAATCCGGTTGAGTGAGGCGCTCGAACAGGGCGCGAATGTCGTCAAAAGGCAGGCCGGTCGCGGTGGGCACGGTAGAAGGTCCTTGCATGAATGGGTTTGATCGGCGCCATACCGTGGGCAGCATGAACGCGCAATTGGCCTTGTCGCCACGGGCGCAGATGCGTACCGGTTCGCCATGACTTTTTTGGCCGATTTTGTCTTCGACTTCTACCGCACGCTGCGCTTTGCCACACGCTTGCCGCTGCCGGAACTGGCGCGTGAGGCCGAGGACCCGATTGTCAGCGCGGACCGGTTTGCGCCCGCTTTTGCTGCAAGCGGTGTTGTCGTTGGCGGTCTTGGCGGTCTGATTGCAATCCTGACTGTGACCGTCGGCGTTGCGCCCCTGCTCGCCGCGCTGATGGCAACGGCAGCCATGGTGCTGGTCACTGGCGCCTTGCACGAGGATGGCTTGGCCGATTGCGCAGACGGGTTTGGCGGCGGTCGCAACCGGGATCGCAAGCTGGAAATCATGCGCGACTCCGCCATCGGCACCTATGGCGTGCTGGCGCTCATCTTGAGCATCGGCGCGCGCGTTGCAGCTCTTGCGGCGATCCTGGCGTTCAATCCAACGCTCGGATTGGCAGCACTCATAGCCAGCCAGACGATCAGCCGGGCGGCGAGCATGTGGGTCGCAAGCCGGTTGCCCCATGCGCGCCCGGACGGGGCCGCAGCACGGCTCGGCAGGCCTTCGGTGCGAGCGGCTGGGGTCTCCCTTGGTCTCGGTCTGGCTGTCTCGCTAATGGCGCTGACCGTCGCCGCCGGCCCGCTTGCCGGGCTATTGGCGCTGCTTGCGGCAGCAATTGGGGCCGGCTTGGTGACGGTGCTCGTTATCGAAACCACCAAACGCCATATCGGTGGTCAAACCGGCGACGTTTTAGGCGCCAACCAACAGCTTTCTGACCTTGCTGCGCTCCTAATCTTTTCTATATCACTTCCGGTGATAGTTTAGCGGACGCTAATCCGCCCACCGTAGTTGGTTTTCGAGTTCCCATGGCGACGCCCCCCGCTCAGCAAGGCTCAACGCTTTCACCCTGTGTCCAGATCTGCCGGATCGATCCGCTTTTGGACCTGTGCCTTGGCTGCGGACGCACCATGGATGAGATCGGCCGTTGGTCGAAACTGACCGATCCGCAGCGTCTGCAAGTGATGGCGCTGCTGCCCGATCGCATGAAACATCTGAAAATGCAGCGCCGCGCCGCCGGCATCGACGATCAAAACGGGGGCCAGTGATGCCCATCTATGGCTGGGTCGCCGCAGGCATCCTGATCACCGGTCTGGTTGTGCTGCTCTTCGGCGGAAACAACGGCACACTGCTCGGTGTAGACCCGGGGCAGTTGGCGGCGGTCACCGCGATGCTCGCCTTATTGGTTTATCTTGGCGGCGGCGTTTTCACCCGCGGCCAACCGGTTGCACCGCTCGTGCGCCACCTCCTGATTTGGGGCGGGCTATTGGCACTGCTGCTGGTTGGCTATTGGGTTTTCCAGAACGTCTTCGCTTAATACCCCAGCAGCGCCGCGATAAAGCGCGCGGCGACGATCACCAGGAAGATACCAAACGAGATTTCCAGCGTGCGCTTGGGCAGCGCATGGGCGATCTTCACGCCGATGGGCGCTGTCAGCACCGTCAGCGGCAGCAACAGTGCCACCCCGATCAGCGAGACGAACCCAAGCGAGAATGGCGGCACGACGTCCATCTGCGGCCAACCGGCATAGATGTAACCGAAGGTTGCCGGGATGGAAATCAAAACGCCGACGCCCGACGAGGTCGCGATGGAGTTGAGGATCGGCCGCGCATAAAGCGTCTGCACCATATTCGCCATGACGCCGCCGCCAATGCCCATGAGCGAGGATAGAAGGCCGATCACCCAGCCGATGACCCGCATCGGCCAAGTGCCCGGCAAGTCATTGCCAAGCTTCCAGCTTTCTTTGCCGAACAGCAGTTTGATGGCGTTGAGCGTCGAGACGACAGCAAAGACCAGAAGGAACACCCAGGGCTCGGCGACGCGGGCGATCAAGGCGCCAACGATCACGCCAAGCAGGATCGGCACCGCCCACACTTTCAGAACATCCATATCGACTGCGCCGCGCGCTTTATGGCCCCGGAAAGAGCGGATCGACGTTGGGATGATCACCGCAAGGGAGGTACCAATGGCCAGCGGCGCGCGAACGGCTTCGTCAACGCCGGCAAAGCCGAACACTTCGAACAGGACCGGCACCATCACCGCACCGCCACCGACGCCAAAAAGGCCGGACAGCACCCCGGTCACGGCGCCAGCGATCAGCAACGCAGCGGCAAGATAAAGCGCTTGGTCCATGGGAATGGCGGCAAAAGCATCCATCGGCGTTGCAGGCCTTTCTCCAAGAGCGGGATGGGCGGGATCGGATGAACCGGCAAGTCGGCCATCCCGAGTGTGCAGGACGCCTGCCTACGCCGCGGCTGCGCCCAAGGCAAGCGCAGGCTACGTGCAAGCCAAGCAAAGGGCTGAATGCCGATTGGCAGGGTTACTACGGCTTGTGGCCACAGGCATCACCATGCTTTGTGCTCAGCAATGAAGAGCGATACTCCACCTGCCATCCGATTGGCAGATTATACCCCACCACCCTTTCTGATCGACCATGTGGACCTGACCGTTCGCCTTGACGGCCCACGCACCCGCGCTGAGGCGACCTATCATATTCGCCCGAATCCGGCGGTCGATCACCCGATGGCGCATGCCCGGCTGGTACTCCATGCCGATGCGCTTGGTCCGGTTGAGGTCAAGGTCAACGGCGCCCCTGTCGAACCGGATCAAACGGCAACCGAGGTGGCGTTCGTGCTATCGGCCCGCGAGGGAAGCCGCGTCGATATCGCCACCACTTTGGACCCGGCTGCCAACACCGCGCTAAGCGGCCTTTACCTCACCAACACTGTCTATTGCACCCAGTGCGAGGCGGAGGGTTTCCGCCGGATCGTACCGTTTCTCGATCGGCCGGACGTGCTGGCGACCTACACGGTGACGCTCGAAGCCGACAAAGAGGCTTGCCCGGTGCTGCTTTCGAACGGCAATCCCGGCGAAACCAAGGATCTGGCGGGTGGTTGGCACAGCATCACCTGGCACGATCCGCACCCCAAGCCGTCCTATCTGTTCGCCCTAGTCGGCGGAAAGCTGGATGCGGTTCGCGACAGCTTCACCACGCAAGATGGGCGCGATGTGGCGCTCGCGATCTATGTGGAACCTGGCAAGGCTGACCGCGCGGCATTCGCCATGCTGGCGCTGAAGCGCTCGATGGCGTGGGACGAGGAACGCTTCGGCAGGCTCTACGATCTCGACGTCTTTAACATTGTCGCCGTCTCCGATTTCAACCTCGGCGCGATGGAGAACAAGGGCCTCAACATCTTCAACGACAAGTACATTCTTGCCTCGCCGGAAACGGCAACCGATGAGGATTACGAGCGCATCGACGCGATCATCGCCCATGAATATTTCCACAACTGGTCGGGCAATCGGGTCACCTGTCGCGATTGGTTTCAGCTCTGCTTGAAAGAAGGGCTGACGGTATTCCGCGATCAGGAATACACCAGCGACATCTATGACCGAACCATCAAGCGCATCCGCGATGTGCGTGATCTTTGGGCGCATCAGTTCCCGGAGGATGGCGGGCCGCTGGCCCATGCCGTGCGGCCTGACACCTATCGCGAGATCAACAATTTCTACACGGCGACGGTCTACGAAAAGGGCGCCGAGATCGTGCGCATGATCGCCTCCTGGCTCGGCCCGGATCGTTTTCGTTCGGCGATGGATCGCTATTTTGCGACTTATGATGGCCAAGCGGTACGGCTGGAAGACTTTCTGGCGACGATGGAAGCCGAAGCCGATGACCTCGGCGCGTGGCCAGATTTTTTGAGCTGGTACACCCAGGCCGGCACGCCTAAGGTCGATGTGTCTTGGGAGGTCGATACGGCATCAGGCACAGCCGAGCTGCGCTTCGCGCAGACCACGGCGCCAACGCCTGGCAAGACAACCAAAATTCCACTGCCCATTGCCTGCCGGTTGGCCCTTGTTGATGACGCAGGCGCGGACGTTGCGCTGAACTCTGGTCAGGTCACGGTAACCGGTGGGCGTCTGGCCGGTGACCAGTTCTTGCTGGAAGAGGCGGAAGGCCAGGTAAGTATCACCGGCCTTCCATCATCCACGATCCGACCGTCGCTCTTCCGCGATTATTCCGCGCCCGTGCTCCACACGGTGAGCGGCCTGGACGAAAGTGATCGCCTCTTTCTGGCCGGCAAAGACAGCAACGCCTTCAGCAGTTGGGCGCACCTTCAGTCGCTCTACAGCGACGCGCTACAGCGGCGTTACCACCGCCTCGGCGTCGGTGAACCGGTCGGCGATGACACGGCCCTGTTCGAGGCCATGATGACAAAGGCGTTGAGCGTGCCTATCCAAGAGGGATCCGGACAGGCAACGCGCGCGGCGGCAATCACCCTGCCCTCGGCGCAAGACCTTGCCCGCACCATCGGTGAGTCCATTGATCCGGACCGTGTGGTGGCCGCGCGCAAGGGGTTTTCTCGTGACTTCTGTGCGGTGCATGGCCCCGCTCTCCTGACCGCGTTGCAGGATGCCGGTCTGGATGATGATGGCGATATCGCGCCAGAGGCCGCCGCCCGGCGGGCGCTGAAGATCGCGCTTCTCCATCACATCGCGCAATGTGATCGCCCTGACGTTGATGGGCTGCTCACCGATGTGCTCGCGGGGGCAGGTGGGATGACCATGCGCATCAAACTTCTGGGCATGATGCTGCAGCGGAGCAGCGCCCTGGCAGAGCCAGCGCTTACCGCCTTTGACGACGAGTTTCACAATGATCCGCTTACCATGGACAAATGGTTCGCCGTTCAGGCGATGACGGGAACGGCAGACTCGCTCATCGCGCTTGAGAACCATCGCTCGTATGATCGCGAGAACCCCAATCGCGTGCGCAGTCTGCTTGGCGCTTTCGCTGGTGCCAATCTTGCCGGGTTCCATGCCGCCGACGGATCGGGTTACCGACTGATGGCAAGCCGCATCGGTGCGTTGGACGCTCTCAACCCGCAACTTGCCGCGCGCCTTGCCGCCGCGTTTCGCACCTGGCGCACGATGGAAAACAGCCGTCAAAGTCACGCCCGCGCAGCACTCACCAGCTTGCAGGACACGGCCAACATTTCGCCCGACCTTGCCGACATCGTGCAGCGCACGCTCGACGGCTAGGCAGCGAAAGGGGCACGATTCTTCGCCAGGCGAATAGAATCGCTCAAGATTCGTGACTGGAAACAAAGGTTTGGCGTCAGTCGCTCCGACGCGCGTTAAAACTTCGGTAATTTTTTCCAGTCAGTGCGCCTGAGACTCTAGACAAGCTGATTCGCAACGATTCAAATCGAAGTGATTCGGAAGTCAGTCGCGTTCCGGCGTAAAAATTTTTCCTTGAAGGCGAATAAGCATGGCGCGAGCGACAGCACTCGCGGCAAACGGCACCTCTTTGCCCTTTGCCGACGAACCCCGAGGGGCGGATCTTTCCAGCGCGCTCCAATCGCCCATCGCCAGACGCTCCGCCTTCCGTCCTCTCGAGACAACTCCAGCATCGCTTGCGACCACCCTACCCGCGAACGCCGAAGCCTCGCCGTTGACGCTGCGCTTGCGGCATCTGACATCGCTTCTCATCATTACTTTTTTGGTCGTTCTGGTGCTCGTGCGGGTCAGCGCGCTTTGGACCGAGCGCTCCGAGCGTTTCACGCAACTGCAGACCATGCTGGACACCCAGGCTCTGGTGATCGCGCAGGTTGCGGCCAATGTTGGCAATCTTGACGAGGCGACTATTCAGAACGCCACCAATCTTGCCGTTCAAGCCATCCACAATGGCACCGGCGCGCCGCTGGAAGCCCGCCTTCAGCTTGGCGAAGAAACCCTGTCCACGCCTTTCCCTGCCAGCGTCGACTTCGCCTCGGCGTCGTTGAACGCCGATAACGTGCAAAAACTCCTCTACGCACGGGCCGAGGCTCAGGGCCTACAAGGCAGCGCCCAAGCCTCCATCCTTCTCGACCCCGAACCGATCCAGGCGGCTTGGCTGCGTGAGCTTGTCGATGAAATGGCCCTGCTTGGCGGGATCAGCCTTGTCATCCTCATTCTTGGCTACTCTTTCATTTGGCAGAGCGACCGGACGGTGACCGCCACCGAGCGGTTCACGACGGCGCACCTGCGCTTGGAAACGGCGCTCAATCGCGGGCGCAGCGGCTTGTGGGATTGGGATCTGGAAACCGGCCAAATCGATTGGTCCAACTCCATGTTCAACATGCTTGGCTACGCGCCCAGCGGCGACGTGCTGTCCATCGACGATCTGGATGCCATTCTGCACCCAAGCAACACCGATCTGGCACTCAAAGCCCGCGCGCTGCGCAAAGCCCGCAAGGGCCAGTTGGAAGCAACCGTGCGTTTGCTTCACGCCAATGGTCAGTGGCGCTGGATCCATCTGCATGCCGAAGTCATCCGACTGCCCGGCGCCAAGCTGCGTCTTATCGGAGCCGCCAACGACATCACCGAACGCCGCCGCTTCGAACGCAAGACGACGGAGGCCAACCGGCATCTTCGCGAGTCCATAGAGGCGGTGTCCGACGCCTTCGCGCTGTGGGACAGCAAGGGCACCCTGGTCGCCAGCAATGACGGCTTCAACCGCTTCAACGCCCTCTCGCGCAGCGGCGATCTGCGCGACAATGACGGCAACGCGCTTTGCCCCTTTGATCTTGAACTCTGTGCGGCCCACCTTCTCAGCAATGAAACGAATGAGGATGGGCAGCCGGTCGAAAAACCGCTGATCTGCGGCCTGCCCGATGATCGCTGGTTCCAGGTGACAGTGCGCAGCACCTATGATGGCGGCTTTGCCTTCCTCGGCAGTGACATCACGGCGCTGAAGGAAAAAGAGCAGGCGCTGGTCGACTCCGAAACCCGGCTCATCGGCGCCATCGGCGACCTCACCCGATCACGCCGCGACATGGCGGCGCTGGCCGAACGCTACAATGAAGAGAAAAACCGTGCCGAGGCCGCCAGCCGGGCGAAATCGGAGTTCCTGGCCAATATGAGCCACGAGCTGCGCACGCCGCTCAATGCCATCATCGGCTTTTCAGAACTCATGCGCTCCGAAATGCTTGGACCGCTGGGTAGCCAAACCTATTCCGGCTACGCCAAGGACATCCACACCAGCGGTCAGTTCCTGCTGGGTGTGATTTCCGACGTGCTCGATATGGCCAAACTCGACACCGACCGGGTCACCATCGCGCCGCGCTCGGAAAACCTCGCCACAGCCGCTCATGAGTGTATCCGCATGGTGCAGCTCGATGCCGACACGGCTGACGTGACGATTACCACCGATTTCGGCAACAACCTGATGGCGGTGTGTGATCCGAACGCCATCCGCCAGGTCCTCCTCAACCTGCTCAACAATGCGGTCAAGTTCACGCCAAGTGGCGGGAAAATCATCGTTCGCATGCGGTGCAAGGGCGACAAGCTTTTCCTTAGCGTGCGCGACACCGGCATCGGCATTCCGCGTGACAAGCTGAACAAGGTGACCGAGCCTTTCGAGCAGGTGCACAGCGCCATGACGCGGCCACGCGAGGGGTCAGGGCTTGGACTTGCGATCTCCCGCAAGCTGATCGATCTGCACAACGGATCGCTGCGGATCAATTCGCGTGAGCATGTGGGAACGCTGGTGGGGATTTCTCTGCCCGTGAACCCAACGAGCGGATCGCCGGACGGCGAAACCATCGACTTGGACGCAGAAGAAAACCGGATGGACAGAGCCTTTGACGAGGCGCAACCGGTGAGCCTTGCTTCGCTTGGCCGGCGCGGAGATCGCGCAAGGCCCGTCCACGGCGCACGACGCGCCGTGGAACAAGATTTGGCGCGGGAGTCCGCTTAGAGCGACTGCTCGATCACCGCGCCATCGCCATCGGGAGCGCCGCGACCACGACGTCCGTCGCGATCATCACGATCGCCCCCACGGAAACCGCGACGCAGTTCGCGCGGTTCCAGGCTGCCATTATCATCGCGGTCCATGCGAGCAAAACGCGCCTCGCTGGCAGCCGTCATCTCTTCCAGAGACAGAGCACCATCCTCATTGGTATCGATGCGCGCCAGACGCTGGGCCGCACGCTCTTCAGCGCGCTGTTGGCGCTCGGCCACCATTTCAGCCGGTGTCACCAGGCCATCGCCATCGGCGTCCATCGCAGTAAAACGCTCGGCAGCACCGGTCTGGAACTCTTCCAGCGAAATCATCCGGTCGCCATCGGTGTCGGCGCGAGCGAACCGTTCACCGGCACGGAAGCCGGCGGCGCCACGCTCACGCTCATGGGCGCCGGAGCGGTTGTCATCGGCCATCGCGCTGACAGTGAGCCCGGTGGCGAGCATTGTGCCGGCAAGTGCAAGCACGGAGAGTTTTTTGAAGTTGGTCATTGGTCTTTTCCTTCGAGATTGTCGCCCCCGAGGGATGAACACGAACGGTCCTCGTCCGTGGCAGCAAACAGGCGGTTGAACCGAGATCGGATATCCGCCTGCGTGTGCTCAAGGTGCGTCTTGACGGTCTCCACGCTTGGCAAATCGCAAGCTTGGGTGACCAGTCGACGCAAACTGGGAGCAGCCGTTTCTGGATCGAACACGCCGTCCAGACAGAGCCGCAGAATTTGGGAAAGGGTGCTGTAGAGCCGGTGGGCCGCAGCAAGTGCCGCGCCATCATCGGCGGATAGGAGATGGGCCGATTGCAAAGCCTGCAAGGCTTGGTCAGTCGATGTATGCAGAATGCTTGCATTATCCTGGGCGTAGCAGAGCTGCATGCCCTGGGCGATGAACTCCACATCGATGATGCCGCCCGGCGCCGTCTTCAGATCGAAGACGCTTTTGGGCGGCTTTTCCCGGTCAAGCAGGGCGCGCATGTCAGCCACGTCGGTGCGCACCTTGTCGGGATCGAACGGTGCGGTGAGCACACGTTCGATGGCAGCGTGGATGGCGGCGCACCCCTTCTCGTCGCGACCGAAGGCGCGGGCGCGGGTTAGCGCCATATGTTCCCAGGTGCGCGCCGAACCGGTCTGGTAGCGCTCAAACGCAGTGAGGCTGGTGGCCAATGGACCGGCATTGCCGGATGGGCGCAAGCGCATATCAAGCTCATAGAGCACGCCTTCGGCCGTCGGCGCGCTGAGCGCCGCGATCAGCCTTTGGGTCACCCGCGTATAGTATTGCGAGGGCGCCACCGGACGTGGCCCGTCGCTTTCGGCCTGCCCGTTGGGCAGATCGTAGATCAACAATAGATCGAGGTCGGAAGACGCCGTCAATTCGCGACTGCCAAGCTTGCCCATACCCAGCACGCTGAGGCAGGCGCCTTGGAAAACCCCATGCTTTTCGCGCACATCCTCCTGCGCCAAATCAAGCAGCGCGAGCACCGTTTCTTCGGCCAAGTCGGTGTAGGCGGCGGAGGCTTCGGCGGCGGTCAACGTCTGTGACAGCAAGCGCACGCCGATCAAGAAGTGCTGCTCCTGGCCGACGATGCGACTGGCGTTGAGCTTGGCCTCGTAGGACGACGCCTCGCCCATCGCCCGTTCCAGATCGGCGCGGATGGAATCGCGGCTCGGCAGGGAGCCGAAAAAGCGCGGGTCCAGCAAGGCGTCGAACAGCCTTGGTCTATGCGCCAAGGCGTCGGCGAGCTTCGGCGCGGTGCCCATGATCCGGGCGAGCAGGCCCATGATCGCCGGATTGCTTTCCAGCATGGAGAAGAACTGCAAACCGGCCGGCAGGCCGTGCAAAAAGCCGTCGAGCGAGCGCAGCGCCGCTTCGGGTCGGTCGGTCTGGCCAAAGGTGCGCAGGAGATCGGGGCCGAGGGCGCGCAGGCGCTCACGAGCCGCGCTGGTCGCCGTGGCGTTCATCCGCCCGCGCATCCATCCCTGGAGCAAACGATGCACATCGTCGGGCTGCTCATAGCCAAGCTCCATGAGCTGGCGGGCGAGCGTCTCGGTGAGCTCGGCCTCGAACGGATCGAAGCGCGTTGCCTCGTCCGGCTCGTCGGGGAAGAGCGCCTGAAACTGCGCGTGCACTTCCTCGAAGGTTGCCCGCGTTGCCTCGTCGAACGCTGCCAACTCCTGTCCCATCAGCGCAGCGACCTTAGCGCGGTCATCATCATCTTGCGGCAGGCGATGGGTCTGCTCATCACGCAGCATCTGGATGCAGTGTTCGATCGTGCGCAGCTGGTCATAAGCCGTGCACAGGCTGTCGGCGGCTTGCGGTTCGATCCATTGCAGATCGGCCAGGCCTTGGAGCGCCTCCTTGGTGCGGACCATCCGAAGCGCCGGGTTGCGACCGCCTGCGATGAGTTGCTGTGTCTGGGCAAAAAACTCAATCTCGCGGATGCCGCCACGCCCGAGTTTGACGTCGTGACCGGGCACCGTGATCGCGCCAAAACCTTTGTGGGCGTTGATGCGCCGTTTGATCGAGCGGATGGCGTCGATGGCAGCGTAATCAAGATGTCGGCGCCAGATGAACGGTTTGATGGCTTTCAGGAACCGCGCGCCAAGGTCGGGATCACCGGCCACACATCGCGCCTTGATCATGGCGGCACGCTCCCAGGTGCGACCTTGGGCTTCGTAGTAGTTCAGCGCACCATCGATGGAGAGTGCCAGCGGGGTGGAGGCAGGGTCAGGGCGCAGGCGCAGGTCGGTGCGGAAGACGTAACCATCGCCGGTACGTTCCTGCAGGAGACGCACAAGTCGGCGCGTCACTCGAACCGCAAACGGTCCCGCTTCGACACGGTCGGATGTCTGGGCTTCCAGGACCGCTGGATCGAACAGAATGATGAGGTCGATATCGCTGGAATAATTCAGTTCGCCGCCGCCGAGCTTACCCATGCCGAGCACACAATAGCCTTCCAGCTTTTCAGGCGTGCCAAGCCATCGATCACCCCTGCCCTCCAGCACGAAGGACGCTCGCACCGCCTGTTCGATGGCGGCGTCGGCAAAGTCCGAAAGCGCCTGGGTCGTCTGATCCACCGTGGACTGGCCTAACCGGTCGGCGAGCGCGATGGCGAGCGAAGCTCGTTGCTTCGCAAGACGCAGGGCCGTCATGATCGCCGCTTCATCGTCCAACGGCGCAGCCTGAAGTGTCGCGATGGCCTCGGCGACCGCGTCACCCATCGCGGGCAAGGCAGAAGCCTCGAGCGCTGTCGAGCCGTGCACCTTTTCGGCCAGCTCGTGCAGATGCGGCGAAGCATCAAAGATCGTCTCGAGTGAAGTGGTCATGGCTGCACCTCCGATGCGCCAAGCGGCAAGGTCAGCGTTGCCTTGAGGCCTGGTTCAGCGTCACCGAGATCCAATGCCCCGTCATGGAAGGCCGCGACAGCTTCCACCAGGGCCAGCCCAAGACCGGAGCCATCGGCGGTGCGGCTCTTATCCAGACGCACGAACCGATCCTTGACGCGATCCCGGTCGCCGTTGGGGATACCCGGGCCATTGTCCGTGACGGTCAGTCGCGCGTTGGGGCCCTCTTTGGCCAGCGCAAGCTCAATCCGACCGCCCTCGCCTGCGCCGTATTTTAGAGCGTTGTCGACCAGGTTGGCAGCAGCCAGCCCGACCAGTTCGCGATTGACGGCAGCCATGACAGCCTGCGGCGCTGGTTTGAACGTCAGGGTGACATCCTGATCCTCGGCCACAGGTTCGTAGAGCTCCATGACGTCGGTCAGAACCTGACCAAGATCGACCTGGCTCAGCGTGTGGCGTCGCCCGCCAGCCTCGACACGGGCAATGGTCAAAAGGGCCTGGAAAGTTGCCATCAACCGTTCGGCCTCGCCCAGCGCGTTTTCCAGCGCGGCGCGGTCTGTTGCGTTGTCTGGCGGCTGGCGCAGCGCGTCTTCCATCTGGTTGCGCATGCGTGTCAGCGGCGTGCGCAGATCATGGGCGATGTTGTCGGACACTTCCTTCAGCCCATTCATCAGCCGTTCCAGCCGGTCGAGCATGACGTTCAATTGGTCGGCCAGGCGATCGAACTCATCGCCGGTCCCCATGACCGCAATGCGTTCGGACAGATTGCCATCCATGATGCGGGCGGTGGATTGGGAGATTCCATCCAAGCGTTTCAGCACGCGTTTGTTGACGTAGAACCAGCCAAGCGCAGCCAATACGGCAAGCAGGACCAACGAAACGATAGCGGCGCGGCCAATGGCCTGGCGGATCACGTCGGACTGGCCGATATCCAGGCCTATCAGAGCGCGGAATCCATCGGGCAGTTCGATGATCCGAACGATGGCGCGGCTGTCGCGCTGTTGCCCGTCCGGGCCGATCTGTTTGTAGGCAAAGCGCGCGAGACCCGGCTCGTCCCAGACGCCATCGGGCAGGAGGCCAACGGAGTTGATGACCTCAAGCCCATCGGGTGTCAGCAACGCATAGAGCCGGTTGCCGGGGCGCTGGGCGCTGTCCTGCATCGCGGCAAACAAACCATTGATGCCAGCACGCTGGTAATGCTGCCCGAGACGACGGGCATCGGCGGTCAAGCGCTGATCGACGTCACGGATCAACACCGAAGATGTCTCGAACACCAGATAGCCAATCAATCCGCCAGCAAACAGGCCGAACACGACCAGATAACCAGCGGCCAGCTTGAAGGCGGTGGTGCGGAAGGGCCTAAGCCGTGTCGCGGAGGACATAGCCCGCCCCTCTCACGGTCTGGATGAGGGGCTTGTCCTGACCCTTGTCGATCTTCGAGCGCAGGCGCGAGATGTGCACGTCGATGACATTGGTCTGCGGGTCGAAATGATAGTCCCAGACCTTTTCCAGAAGCATGGTGCGAGTCACGACCTGGCCGGCGTTCTTCATCAGAAATTCCAGCAGGCGAAACTCGCGCGGCTGAAGCGGGATGTCTTCGCCGCCACGTTTGACGGTGTGTGACAGGCGGTCGAGCTCCAGATCGCCGACCTGATAAGTCGTCTGGGCCTCGCCGGGTGTGGTGCGGCGGGCGAGCACTTCGGCGCGGGCCAGAAGCTCGGAAAAGGCGTAGGGTTTGGGCAGATAATCATCGCCACCGGCGCGCAGACCGGCCACGCGGTCGTCCACTTCGCCAAGGGCGGAAAGAATGAGCGCCGGGGTCTGCCTGCCCTGCTCGCGCAGCGCGGCAATGATCGACAGACCGTCGCGCTTGGGCAGCATGCGATCCACCACCATCACATCGAAATCGTCAGATAGCGCGTATTCAAGGCCGGTGTCGCCGTCGGCCGCATAGCTTGGCGCGTGGCCTGCTTCGCGAAAGCCTTTGACGATGAAGGCTGCGGCCTCGACATCGTCTTCGATAATGAGAACCTTCATGATCGAACCTTTCGCGTTTTGAGGATGGGAGGGTAGCGCGATTCTGGCCTGGCGCCAGCCTCAAGCGCATGGGAAGAAGAGTGCGCATGACGGTTCACTCGGCGGAGATAGAGGGTTCCTTCAAGTGTCCGCCATGCGCGACTGGTACCCCGGCGGGGGCGACAGGCTGAAGCCGGGGTACCAGCATGGGTGCTAGGGCGTTAGCCGCGGTCGGTGGGCAGCGCCACAAAGCGCGATGCACCGTTCTCACCTTCCACACGCACCAGAGCCGAAGCCTGGCCATTACGGGCAGCCTCGCGCAGTCCGGAGGTCAGATCGCGCATGCTGTTCACCGGCTGACCGGCTACCTCGACGATGATGTCGCCTTCGCGTAGATCGCGCTCCGCAGCCACGCCGTTGGGGTCCAAGTCAGTGACGGCAAGGCCATCGACATCCAAGCCAAGCGAGGAAGCGGGGGCAACCGTCATGCCGAGCTGGTCAACGATGCTGGGCTGTGAGCGATCAAGGTCCGGTTGGCGGAACTGGCTGGCCAACTCACGCTCCGACGGCAGCGTGCCGAGCCGGACATCGACGGTCTGTTCGCGGCCATCGCGCCAGACCAGGATTTCAACCGTCTCTTCGGGATCGAATGCGCCGATGATGCGGGCGAGTTCCGTCGGGCCTTCCACGGTCACATCATTGACCGACAAAATGGTGTCGCCGGATCGCAGGCCGGCGTCTTCGGCAGGCGAGCCGGAGGCAGCCGAAACGATGATCGCCCCTTCGGTGGACTCGCGACCAATGCCTTCGGCCAGTTCCGGTGTGAGTGATTGGATGTTCACACCCAACCAGCCACGCGCCACGGCACCGTTTTCGATGAGATCACCGATCACATCGGCGGTCACCGTTGAGGGAACCGCAAAGGCGATGCCGACATTGCCACCGGATGGCGAGAAGATGGCGGTGTTCACGCCGACAACTTCACCACGCATGTTGAAGGTTGGGCCGCCGGAGTTACCGCGGTTGATGGCCGCATCGATCTGCAGGAACTCATCATAGGGTCCAGGCTGAATATCGCGTCCCTGTTGGGAGACGATGCCAGAGGTCACTGAGCCGCCGAGACCAAACGGGTTGCCGATGGCCAAGACAATCTCACCGATGCGTGGCTGCTCTTCGGCTAGGCGCACATAGGTGAAGCCATTGCCTTCGACTTTCAGCAACGCCAGATCGGTGCGGCTGTCGGTGCCGAGCACTTCAGCATCGAGAATGTCGCCATTGTCCATGACGATCTGGACGGTGCCAGCCCCTTCGATCACATGGTTGTTGGTGACCAGATAGCCGTCCTCAGAAATGAAGAAGCCGGAGCCCTGACCGCCACCACGGCGTGGGTTGCGTGGGCCTTCACCACCACCAGGACCGCGACGGAAGAACTCTTCAGCTTCCGGGCCGAAACGGCGGAAGAAGCGGTCAAACGGCGTGCCATCGGGCAGGCGGTCAATGTCGCGGTTGGAGGTTTCCACCGGCTGCGGGGCTTCGACGCGCACGGCTACAACGGCAGGCATCACAGCCTCAACCAGGTCTTCAAAGCCGGTTGGCGCAACAAAAGTGTCGGGCACGACAGCTTCAGCGGCGCGCGCCTGCTGCACGGTGCTCACGACTGCGGTCCCGGCCAGCGGTACCAACAGGCCAAGGCCGAGAATGGTGGAGAGTGCGAGCGTGGTTTTGCGGTTCAGCAACCGGGCGCGGCGCGGCATTTGGGGGCCGCCCTCGGTTTGAAAAACGCCCTTAGGAGTCTGATTTGGATCGGTCATGTCGCCAATGTTCCTTTTTGCCAGTCATTGTCGCACCGTCTGACCGGTGCGTGGGCCGATATGGCCCCCAGCGATGACTGGCAAAATGGTGTCGCGCGCCTTACCGAACCATGTCGGCCGGGTTAAACCTTTGTAATGTTGGCGATCACTTGTCCTATCGCCTTAGGCCGCGGCACATTTGGTGACCACAGCCGCGCCTTTGGTCAGCGTCTTGTGCACCGGACATTTGTCAGCGATTTCAATGAGTTTGGCCTTCAAGTCCGGCTCCACTTCACCGGAAAGGTGGATGGTGCGCTCGAAGCGGTCGATCTTGCCAGCCTTGCCTTCCACCTCTTCACCGCAATCGGTGCAGTCTTTGGCGTGCACTTTGTCGTGCTCCACCGTAACGGCAACCAGCGGCAGGTCCAGCTTCTTGAAATCGGCATACATGCGCAGGGTCATCGTCGTGCAGGCGCCAAGCGCGGCGGCGAGCATGTCATAGGGTGCAGGGCCAGTGTCCATGCCGCCATAGCTTTCCGGCTCATCGGCCAAGATGCCGTGTGGCCCCATGCGCACCGAGGCCTGGAACTTGCCGGCCCCCGTCTCGGCCACCGAGATTTTCGCCGTCGCCACATCGCCGGAAAAGGTTGCCCCATGCGGCTCGGCGGCGGGGACATAACGCTCCGACCAGGAAGCGATCATCTGCGCGACATAGGCCGCGTCGGTGTGATTGGTGAGCAGATGGTCGGCGCCATCGAGCGTGACGAAGCTCTTGGGGTGTTTGGCGGCGTTGTAGATGGTCGCAGCGTTCTCAATCCCCACCGTCTGGTCGACGGGCGAGTGAAACACCATCAAGGCCTTTTTCATCGCACCGATGCGCTGGGAGATGTTCTGGCTCGCCACATCTTCCAGGAACTGTTTTTCAATGGTGAAGGTGCGACCGGCGAGTTTCACCTCGGCCTTACCGTCGCGCTCGATGGTTTCGATATCGGCCTCGAAATTGTGCACCACATGGGCCGTATCGGCGGGTGCACCGATGGTGGCGACGGCCTTCACCTCAGGGATGTCCGGCGCCGCCGACAGCACCGCCGCGCCGCCCAACGAATGGCCGATCAGGATCGATGGCGCTTGGTCGTTTTCGCGCATCCATTCCGCCGCGCTGAGCAGATCACCGACGTTGGAAGAGAAATTGGTGGAGGCGAAATCACCATCGGAATGGCCAAGACCGGTGAAGTCGAAGCGGAAGGTGGCAATGCCGTGGGCCGCCAGTTCCGAAGCGATGCGTTTGGCCGCGAACACGTCCTTGGAACAGGTGAAGCAGTGCGCGAAGAGGGCGCAAGCGCGGGGTTTACCCGCTGGCTTATCGAAACGGGCGGCAAGTTCTGCGCCCGATGCACCGGTGAAGGTGATGCGGCTGGTGGTGGCTGGCATAATCAAACGTCCTGGAAAAGCGGCCCGAACAGGCAACAAAAAAGATGACGCACGCTCGCATGCAGCCTTGCTCACGCGCAAGCCACGGGTGGGTGAACACTCTGTGTGGGAAAAATGAGAGGTGCGTCAGTCCTGGTCGGACTTGAGCAGCGCGTCCAGGCGGGCTTTTTCGTCCGCGCTCAAGGCCATAGGCGCGGCGGCAATAGCGGTCTTGCGGCCTCGGGTGCGCAGAACGATCACCGTGCCGGCAATCAGCAAGACCAAGGCCGGTCCGAACCAAAGCAGAACGGTGGCTTGGTTCACGGGTGGGCGCAGCAGAACGAAATCGCCATAGCGAGCAACGAGGAAATCAAGGACTTCCCGGTCGGAGTCACCGGCCACCAGACGCTCACGCACCAAGATACGAAGATCACGCGCCAGTTGGGCGTTGCTCGCATCGATGCTTTCGTTCTGGCAAACCAGGCATCGGATCTCCGCCGAGAGATCGCGCGCCCGCGCTTCCAGCACTGGATCGTCCAGCACTTCGTCGGGCTGCACGGCTTGTGCGGGCAGCGCAAGCAGAAGGCTCATCAGCGCCGCGAGCGCCAACCGGATCATTCGGCGGGCTCCATGCCTTGCGGGATGGCGGGTTGCTTGGCCTTTTTGGCGCGCGTCGGAGCGCCCACGCGCAGACGACGATCCATGAGCGACAGCACGCCACCGGCGGACATGATCAGCGTCCCGATCCAAATCAGCGTCACCAGTGGCTTATGGTAGAACCGCACGACGATGCCGCCATCCTGCGTCGGATCGCCGGGCGAGATGTAGAGCTGCGAAAAGCCGATTGTGTGGAACGCAGCCTCGGTGGTCGGGAAGTTGCGCGCCGGATAGACACGGCGTGAGGGCTCCATGACCGCGATGACGTTGCCGCCTTCACGTGCCGTGAAGCTGGCGATCACTTCGGTGTAGTTTTCACCGGTGTTGGGACGCAGTCCCTCAAAGGTGAACTCGTAGCCTGCGACCGACGCCGTCTCGCCTGGATTGAGCGTGGTGATCTCTTCGCTCTCGAACGCTGAGACGCCGACAATACCGAGCAGCATGACGCCAACACCGAAATGCGCCACGGTCGTGCCCCAGGCGGAACGCGGAAGATTGATCAGCCGGCGGAAAGAGTCGCCAATAGGTGAGGAGAACGCTTTCACGCGGCCCAGCGGATCGGCAATGGCACCAAGCATGAGCCAAACGGCAACGCCGATGGCGATGGCCTTAATCCAGGCATCGATGCCAAATAGCGCGAAGATGGACGCGACAACGACCAGAGAAGCCGCACCTGCCCACCAGAGCCGTTCCAGCGCCATGCCAAGATTGCCGCGCTTCCAGGCAAGAATCGGCCCGAAGGGTACCGCAAGCAGCAGCGGGATCATCAGCGGGCCGAAGGTGAGGTTGAAGAAGGGTGGGCCGACGGAGATTTTATCGCCGGTCAGCGCTTCCAAGAGCAGCGGGTAAAGCGTGCCAAGCAGCACTGTAGCGGTCGCTACCGACAGGAAGAGGTTGTTGACGACAAGCGCCCCTTCTCGGCTGATCGGGGCGAACATGCCGCCTTGGCGCAACTCGCTGGCACGCAGCGCAAACAACGCAAACGCGCCGCCGATAAAGACCAGCAAGATCGCCAGGATGAACAGCCCGCGCTCTGGGTCGGTGGCAAAAGCATGCACCGAAGTCAGCACGCCGGAGCGCACCAAGAACGTGCCGAGCAGCGACAGCGAGAACGCGATGATCGCCAGCAGCACCGTCCAGACTTTCAACGCCTCGCGCTTTTCCATCACGATAGCCGAGTGGAGCAGCGCGGTGGCGGCGAGCCAAGGCATGAAGGAGGCGTTTTCAACCGGGTCCCAGAACCACCAGCCGCCCCAGCCAAGCTCGTAATAGGCCCAGTAGGAGCCCATCGAAATCCCAAGCGTCAGGAACACCCAAGCCGCGAGCGTCCAGGGGCGAACCCAGCGCGCCCAAGCCGCATCAAGGCGCCCTTCGATGAGCGCGGCGATGGCAAAGGAGAAGGAAATGGAAAGGCCGACATACCCCAGATAAAGCAGCGGCGGATGGATCGCCAAACCGATGTCTTGCAGGATCGGGTTGAGGTCTTCGCCTTCAGCCGGTGCCGACAGAACCCGGTCGAACGGGTTGGAGGTGAGCACGATGAACAGCAGAAACGCCACCGTCACCCACGCCTGAACCGACAGTACATTGGCCTTCAAGGTGCGTGGCAGATTGCCGCCGAAAAACGCGATGCCCGCGCCGAAGATCGCCAGGATCAGAACCCACAGCAGCATCGAGCCTTCATGGTTGCCCCAGACGCCGGTGATCTTAAACAGCAGCGGCTTTTCCGAGTGCGAGTTCATCACCACGTTGACGACCGAAAAGTCGGACACGACATAGGCGTAGGTGAGCGCGGCAAAGCTTAGCGCCAGAAACGCGCATTGCACTGGCGCAGTGACATCGGCGATCCGCATCAGGCCAACATCGCCGACGCGTGCGCCCCAAAACGGCATCAAGCTTTGAACGAGCGCCAGCACAAGCGCCAGCACCAGAGCATAGTGGCCTATCTCAACGATCATCTGCCTGAGCGCTCCTTGCTGCGTCTAGTATTCGTTCAAAGCCGGAGGATTGGCCGGTGGGTGCTGGGCATCACTAGACCCATCTCCTTGCCAAACGCCTTGGGCGCGCAAACTTTCGGCGACTTCGGTGGGCATGTAGTTTTCATCATGGCGGGCGAGCACCGTGTCAGCGCGGAAGATGCCATCGGGCGCCAGATAGCCCTCGGTCACGACCCCCTGCCCTTCCCGGAAGAGGTCGGGCAGGATGCCGGTGTAGGCCACGTTGATGGTGGCATTGGTGTCGGTGACGCCAAACTGAACCGTGTCGCCGACACCACGAATGACGGTGCCTTCTTCCACCAAACCGCCCAGCCGAATGCGTTGCGTTTCGCTTGTCGGCTGGGAATAAAGATCGGTGGGCGAAGAGAAGAACGCGATGCTATCGCGCATCGCGAAAAGCACCAGGCCGGTCGCGACGGCCAGCACGCTCAGTGCAACACCAATAAGAAGAAAGCGTTGGCCCTTGCGGGTCATTGAACAGTCCTTGTCATGTCGAGTTTGTCCGATCTCGACCAGTGTTATCACGGTTTATAAGGGTCCGCTTAGACGCGCATCAAGCGCGGCAAAATGCCCATAGTATGGCCACGGATCAGCCAACCATCAGGGCGGCGTGGTTTCCAGTTGCAGCTCCTCGGCGATGGTCAGCAAGCGCAAGCGGGCTGGGTTATCGGCCTCGAACAAATCCAGTGCCGTCCAAAGGCTGCGCTCGGCATCGGTGCGCTCGCCAAGCGCCACGTAAGAGCGGATCAATTGGCTCCAGCCGGCCAGATCATCGGGCTGATCGGCTAGGCGGGCGGCCAACCCATCAACCATGCCTTCGATCGCAGCGCGGCGCTCCTGCTCGGGCAAGGAACGGATCGCCTCGGCAGCGTCGGCGTTCGGCGCGGGCACACGCACCGCGCTTTGCATGTCCGCCAGCAGAGCATCGACGCTCGCCGTCCACGGCGCATCGGGTCCGCCGTCATTGCGCAGTGCCGTCAAGATCCCGCGGGCCTGATCAACTCGGCCTTCCTGAACCAGGCCAAGCGCGCGGTAATAGCGGGCCTTGGGAAAGCCGGGTTCCAAATCAAGGGCGGCCATAAACTGCTGCATTGCCTCTTCGGTGACCAGGCCCTGGTTCTCAACAACAATCACCTCGCCCAGATCGGTGAGCAGAACAGGGTTCTCGCCTTCGATGCGCAGCAGTTGCTGGTAGGCACCGCGAGCATCGAAGAACCGGCCTTGCCGCGCATAAATCGGCGCCAGAATGGCCCAGCCACGGGCATCATCAGGGTTGTCTTGGACAGCGCCTTCAACCCGGGCGATGAGGATCGCCACGTCCTGGTTTTCCACATTGGCCGACAGGCGCTCGGCGAGCGGATTGTCCGGCATGCCCGGCGCGCCAAACCAGAAATAAAGCGCCAGCGCCGAGGCCGGTACGATCGCAAACGCTGTCACCAACACGAGCCTTGGCCGCCAGCGCGATGGCTGGGCAACCCCTGCGGACGACTGCACGTCAGGCAGGTCGCTGGCTTTTAACAACCGGCGTGAGATTTCCAGGCGGGCGGCGTCAGCCTCAGCCGGGCTCAACGCGCCGCGTTCGACGTCCTTGTCGATTTCAGCAAGCTGGTCTTTGTAGACCTCGGCGTCCGAGCCACCGAGATCATCGACCAGATCGGCAGCATTGCTGCGGGCACGGGCGTAGGGCAGCAGAACAGCAATGGCGGCAACGGCCGTCAGAACGGCAAAGACAACCCAAACCAGCACGTACGCACCCTTAACGCCCAGACTCACGGCAGCCCATTCGAACCGCTTTCACGCCGCTCGTGGCTGTCGATCATGGCTAGGATTGGGCGGCCAACTTGTCCAGTGTGTCGGCTACGTAAGCCACTATGTCGCACACGTTGGGGTGGCGGTGTTAGCCGGCCAGGCGGGATTTGATATCAATGTCGCGCGCGCGGGCCTCGACCGTCGCCGCGTGGCGGCGCACCATCGTCGCGCCATAGGCGCCACCGAAGTAAATGCCAAACAGGCGGGCGGCACCGGCGGAGCGCGCCTCTGCGGCGTCCCAATTCTCCTCAGTGGCGTTGCTCAGCCGGTCAATCGCCTGCTTGCCCTGGCTTTCAAGCGCGTCTTCGATGTTCTTTTCCATGCGCTTGATCAGCGAGTTGACCGCCAGCGACCCTGTGCATTCACGGGCGACCATGAACAGGGTCAGCCCGAACACGGCCTCATCGAGCGCCGATTTATCGGGCACAATCTCCTTGCCGCGAGCTTCCATCACGCCGACGCTGCGCTTGATCATGTGCAGGAGCGGATCAAGCTCTTTGATCAGCAATTCGCTGGCACGTGCGCGCACGGCGGCCAAGCGTTTCAGCCACGGATCGGTCGGCGCTTCATCAAGCGTGAGTTCAATGGCCGACACCAGCTCGTGATAAATGCGAAGACTGCGCGTTACTTTTTCAAGATTTCGGTCGCCAGCCAACACCAAGCGCAGGCGTTCGATTTCGCGCATGGCTTCGCTCAGTGCAATTTGCACCGCTCCGCCAGCCATGGTGCCGCGGATCACGGCCGGATCGCTTGAATCGGCGTAAAACACCGCGAACCGCACCAGATCGCTGGGCGATCCAAGCCGGTCGATGACGGCGGCAAAGGCATAGATGGTGTCGGATGCAGGGCGGTCTTTATAGGTCGTCAAAGCCTCGTTGAGCACAGACAAGCCGCTGCGCCCAACGGGCAATTTGGGCGGCAGTTTTTCAAGGAAAGCTTCCAAAGCCTCACGCTGTTTGAAAAACGCGATGATGTCGTGGAGATCAGCCAGGACACGCGAGCTGCCGAGCTGGCCTTCAAGCCGCTTCAGCGAACCATACGCCTTGTCATTTTCGGCGATCACGGCCTCGGCGTGTTTACACACTTCGCGCTGAAAGTGATCGGCATAGTCGGCGATTGCCTTGGGGTCTTCATCGACGATGGCGGCGCGAAGGGCGGCAAGCGATTCATCGCAGCGGCCAGGGGCCAAATCGCGCGTGACCCAAATCCAGATCGGGCGCAGCGAATCGCGATCAATGACGCCGACCTGCTTTTCGGGCAGCGAGATGGAGCCCATCACCGGCTCCAAGGGCATGAAGAACGCCCGCTCAGCTGAAAGCGCGCGATCAACGCCCGGTTCGGCGTCCATGACCTCGCGCAGGGCATCCATGATGATTTCGTGCACAGGAGAGTGCTCGCCGCGGGCACGCGCGCGATCGATCGACCGCAGCAGGGTGCTGTGCGAGTCAGGGCTCAATTCACCGAGATATTCGCGCAGGCGGGAGATTAACTCCTGCCTGCCGATGCGTGTGGTGGCAGACATGGGACCCTTACAACGTCAAGTCGGTCCCAGTCTGCCAAAAGAGGGTTAACGCCGGGTTGGCGGCCCGCTTGTTTTGCCGGCTTAACCGACGTTACGCCAGGTGCCGTCTGGCTGACGGCAGGCGGTGCCGGTGAGCACCTCTGGCTGGCCTTGAATGTAGACGGTATGGGTGTAGTCGCGACAGACCAGCGAATTGATCTGATAAGCCTGGCCGGGGACAACCTGACCACGCGGGCCGGTCGGGGACTGCCAAGCGACAGGAGCGCCAGGGCGACCGGTTTCAAGCGCTTGATATTGCGCCTGATAATAGCGCTGCTGCGCCTGCGCATCGAGCTGACGACCGATTTCAGCGCCCAGAAGGCCACCAAGAACAGCGCCACCAACGGTGGCCAGAACTTGACCGGAACCCGATCCGATCTGGCTACCAAGAACACCACCGGCAACAGCGCCACCGAGCGCGCCAACGCCTTCGCGGGGGCCGCCATAGGACTGGCAACCGGCCAGCGCGGTCAAGGCCATCAGTGCAAAAGCGCCATTGCGCAGAGAGCGAGACAGCGCAGGCTTGCTGGCGCTCGCCGTAACGGCCTGCTCGGCGTGGGTTGAAATGTTCGTCATGTGAGACTTCTCCCGATTAGGTTTTAGTGCAGGGGTAAGAGATACGCGTGCGCCACGCGGCGACTAGCGTTACGAATCCGGCGGAACTGGGGCAGCCGCCGGAAGGATGATGGCAGCACGAAGGCCGCCGAGTGGACCATCTGACAAAACGAACGCGCCGCCATAAAGTTCCGCCATTTCTTTGACGATGGACAATCCAAGACCTGATCCCGGGCTTGCCTCGTCCAACCGTTCACCGCGTTTGAGCACCCGCTCGCGCGCATCGGCATCGAGCCCGGCGCCATCATCATCGATGGCAATCATCACGGCTGGGTGTTGGTCAGCAACCGGTTCGGCCGAAACTTTCACCGCGCTTCGCGCATGGCGGCAGGCGTTTTCCAAAAGATTGCCGAGCATTTCTTCCAGGTCGCCTTGGTCGGCACGGACGCGGACCGAGGCGTCGATGTCGATCGCAAAGGAAAGGCCCTGATCAAGGTTGAGCTTGGCCATCGTGCGCACCAGCGGTTCGACGATCGCGCGCACCGGGACTGCTTTGCCAGAAGTTGCCTGCGTTGCCGCGCGTTGCGCGCGATCGAGATAAAGCCGCACACGATCTTCGATCGCCTGGGCTTCGGCACTGATCCGCGCCATGGAGGCGGCGTCTGGGTTCCCGCGCGCGCTGTTCAAGATGACTGCCAGCGGGGTTTTCAGCGCATGGGCAAGATTGCCGACATGGTGGCGCGCGCGCTCGACAATCGCCTCATTGGCGCTGAGCAACGCGTTGAGTTCATCGACCAGCGGACTGACTTCGCGTGGAAATGTACCCGACACGTCGCGGGTTTTGGCAACGCGCACATCGGCGACGGCGCTTTGCAAGGTCTGCAAGGGGCGAAGGCCGATGCGCACCTGTAAATAGGCCAGACCCAGCAGGGCCACCCACATGGCGCCAAGCGTCAGTGCCAAGGCAAAACGGAAGCTGCGAATTTCGGCATCAAGCCCATCGGTCGGCGCGGTTACGCGCACCAGAACCTCTTCGCCTTCAAATTCATAGAGACGATCGACAAGGCGTAGTCGCTGACCGCCAAGCTCCAATGGACGGCTGATCGGTCCTTCCGGTCGCGCATCGCCGCTCGGCGGCGCCTCTGGAGCAGGCAGAGGGTCAAAAAGCGAAGCGGAAGCAAAAAGTGGCTCGCCTGTTTGCGGATCGCCCACCACCCAATACCAGCCGGAGCCAGGCAACCCAAAGGCTGGATTGGCAAAATGGGCCGTCGCGTCAAAGACATCACGGTTGGCATAGTCGGCGAAAAGCTGAGTCACGAACACCGACAGACGCTCATCGAACGCCCGCTCGGCCCCGGCGCGCTGCAAGGTGGCCATGACGGCGCCGGCCAACACAAGGGCGACCAGCGACCCGCCGGCGGCGAGCACGCCAAGCCGGACGGCCAAAGACTGTGTGGGAGGCGTGGATGAGGCAACCATGGGACGTGAGGCCTAGCCTTTGGCCGACGCATCGGCGGCATCAGCTCCCGCAGAGGGGTCCTGAATGCGATAGCCCATGCCGCGCACGGTCTCGATGATGTTCACCGAGAGCTTTTTGCGCAGACGGCCAACAAAAACCTCGATGGTGTTGGAATCGCGGTCAAAATCCTGATCGTAAATGTGCTCGGTGAGTTCGGTGCGCGAGATCACCTTGCCCGCCTGGGTGAGCATATAGGCAAGCACGCGATATTCCTGCGCCGTCAGGCGAACGGGCATGCCATTGTCGGTGACCCGATTGGTCTTCAGGTCCAAGGTGATTGGGCCGCAGGCGAGCTGATTGGAAGACAATCCAGCCGCCCGGCGCAGGATAGCCCGCACACGCGCCAGCACTTCTTCCATCTGGAAGGGCTTGGCCACATAGTCGTCGGCCCCGGCATCCATGCCTTTCACCTTGTCGCTCCACCGGTCGCGGGCGGTCAGGATCAGGACAGGAGTCGCGACGCCATCAGTGCGCCAATCTTCCAAGACCGTGAGCCCATCTTTTTGCGGCAGACCGATGTCGAGGATGATCAGGTCATAGGGCTCGGTTTCTCCCAGGAAGGAGGCCTCGTCGCCATCGAACGCAACATCGATGACATAACCTTCCTCCTCCAGCGCCTGTTTCAATTGCGCGTTGAGCGTGGGTTCATCTTCAACAACCAGAAGTCTCATGCCGCCCTCCTGATCTGCTATTGTCGCGACAGGAGCGCGCCGGTGCGCGCATCGAAGGTTAGGCGTGCCGAACTGCCGGAGGCGTTGCTTGCGACCACGCTGTACACATAATTGCCAGGCGAGCCGCAGACCGCGGCTGATCCGACCTGGCTGAAGCCCGCCGAACGGGCGGCAGCCGTGATCACCGAAAGCCGGACGACTTCGCCCGAGGCAATCGCAGACCGCGTCTGCGAGGCCGAAAGACAGGATTGCGCCTGCGGCGAGGTGGCACCAACGATCATCGCCGTCGCCACAAGCGAGGCGGCGATCAGGCGCGATAACAAAAGAGAGCGGAAAGCGCGGAACATCATCATGGCGCAGCTTATAGCGCCAATTGGATGAACCGTAACTGAACAAGCCGCTCAGATTTGGGTCCGCGTGCCGATGCTAAAGCGTGACGTCGAGACTGCGTGAAGCACCCAGGCGCCCGCCAGTGCCGAGCTGTGCGATAGAAATGTGAAGCTGGTCTCCCGGCGCGACGCCGTCGGCGGTGATGTCGGCGGCAGCATAGGTCCAATTGGGCTCAGTGACTTCGACCTGGCGTAATGTCGTATCGCCCATAGAGACAGTGGCACGATAGAGCTCAAATTCTTCGCCGAGCGGCATGGATGAGAGCTCCCAAAGGTCCGCCGTACCACGGCTTCGCCTGATCCAACTGAAGGCGAGATCACCACTCGATGTGGGTGTGGCGCGCAGATGCACAGGCGCCAAGGGCTGCAGGCTGCGCGGAAGCGCGCTTGCCGGTAGCTGGGTTCGCGAAAATGTCCCGACCCCGCCGCTGTGCGGTTTAACGCGCAACGTTGTGCCGCCGATCAAAGCTTGGGCGGAAAGATTCGGATCCACCGGGTTGTCATCGAGCAGAACGAAACGCGTGCCAGCCAGCGTGTTGGTTGAGGCGGCCTGTTCGGTGCCGCCAAGACCGCGCACAAGATTGTTTACCCGGTAGCGCTCTTCCGCAACCAGGTCCGCCGACCCGAATTGGATGATTTCGAGATCATCGTCGGTGACGAGCGCAGCAAGGTTTCCGCCCGCAAGCAAGGCTTCGTGCGTGATGGAGGACAGCGAACCGGTTGGCACCTCCACCAGGAAGGAACCACCACGATGGCGATAGGCGACCGGTCCAGGCGCCAGATCATCGGCCAAAACACCGGTCACCGATGGCGTGCCGATCGCTTGGATGCGGTCAAATCCGCCGGCCTCGCTGCCAGCGAAAACGTCCAGCGTTCCCGGCCATGGGCTGGCAAAGGCCGCGAGCTTCACATTGTGTGCCGCTTCGCCAGCCGATGTTTGGCTTGGCAGGTCGAGCAGCACGCAATCGGGCGGGCCGAACACCGGTCGCAACGCGATTTTGGACGGCAGATCGCTGTCGGGCGCGAGATCGTAAAGGGAGGGATCGACGCAATGGGCTTCGACGCTGCGCTCGGCTCCATCGATAATGCGATCAATGCAGACCCGCACCGGCTGCTCGGCCTTTTGCAAGGCAAGATCGATGACATCGCCGGGTTCCAGCGCCCGCAGGCTGGGCGGCAAGGTGAAGCGCAGCGTCGCCGCGCGCACCATCTCTTCCTGACGCATGCGCTCAGCGATCTGACCGGCAGAGCGTGGATCGAGATTGACGGTGATGGCGCGAAACCGGTCGGGGCCCGACACATCATCGGCCCGGACCGAGCGGACGATGCCGGTCTGGTAGTCATGCATGGCACTGGCAAACCCCAGCGTCACCTGGCGGGGTACGGATTCGCGATCCTCGCGGGTGACCGTCACGACCGGCCCGTCTGGGGGCGCGACCAGTATGTCTTCGGCGATATCTTGGCGCGCCACGCCAGCCCGCATCGTGACCTTGGCGCTGCCAGCCTTGGGAATGATGTCGAGGGCGTAGACGGCGCTGAGATCGTCAAAGACTGCGCGGGCCCTGGTCGGTTCGGCCAGCGTGTAGCCATCGATCATGCCGTGAACACCGCCGACATCCATTGGCGGCAGATCGAAATGATCGCAAAGGGCCAGGATCACCGACCCCAGAGACCCGGCGCCAAGGCGACCGTTCAGCCAGTGGCCACGGGTCCAGTTGACGCCATCGCTCCAAATCTCGCTGGCATAGGGAAAGAGCGGAAAGGGCCGTGCGTCCCAGGTCCATAGATGAACCGCAGACGGATCGATCATGGCCCGACCATCGAGCGGTGACAGCGGGTTGGCCGCGCTGCCTTCCTCGCCCCACAGCGTCAAGGCCGTGTCGAGGATCGCCCGCTGCTGGGCATCATCACGATAGCCCTTGGAGGCGAACGGCAAACTGTCATTATCAGGTTTGTCGCTGGGAAAGGCAGAGGGTTGATTGCCGCCGAGATCGACCGCAGGCGCCCCAAATTCGTCGCACCATGCCGCATCGAATTGCGGCCCGCGAAGGGACTCAGGATCCTCGGCAGAAAAGAGCTGAGCGACGGCGCCATTCTCCCAAACCAGGCGCTTGCGGGTCGCCTCGTAGCGTGGCTGGTTCCAAGGCGGTGCGGTTCGTCGCAGGCCCGAAACGCCTTCGACCATCACTTCGCGTGCATCGGCAAACGTCTCGCCAACCAGCGCAATGTGGCCGCTTGGTTGATCAGCGTAGCGCACTCGACCTTCGATGGCACCGCGCACCCATTCGGCGCCAGCACGGGTCTTGCCGCTGCCACGGCCACCCATCAGCATCCAGATCGACCAGGGGTTCAGCGGAGGCCGTTGATCGTCCCGCGCCCAACTGTCCCAGTCATAGCAGAGGCGCAAGATTGCGCGGTCGCTTAATCGGTTGGTGAAACTCTCACTCATTCCCGCCTTGGCGCAGGCGATCAAGGCGGTCCGTAAGCAGATTGCGGAACTCATCGACGTCGATCTCCTGATCCTCGATCTTGGCTGGGTTGGCGGCGCCGGTGTCGGCGGCTTCCAGCATCTCGCCAAGCATGTCGAGCGCCCGCGCCATCGCGGTCAGCGCCTTGGCATCGCGCTCGCCATGGGCGGCATCGCCAGGCAGGATTTCGTCTTCAATCGCCATGATGCGTTCCTCCAGGGCGTGAAAAAGCCGCGCTGCAAGCGCGGCCCGTTTTTCCGTTGTCGTTGCCGTTTCCGGCGTTGGTGGCGGCTTGTAGCGGCCAGCCGAAAGGGGCGTGTCGCGTCGGCCCGCCCAGCCTTCTTTGTATGCGCGGCGGTAGAGCCGGTCGCGGGAGACGCCATATTGCTGCGTGATCGCATCGACCGTGAACACTTCGTCTTCATAGGCAGCGCGAATGGCACGCCACGCGTCTTCGGAAAGCTCCACAGGCGGTGTTGGGGGCATGTGGCCTCGATTCCTTGGTGGCTGATTGGCGGACCCTACGCGGGTCAAAACCATGGTGGTTCAGGCAAAAGAAAAGCGGCCACCGCTCGCGCGGGACCGCTGAAACTGTCTCGGGGGTTGTCGCTTGTTGGGACGTCGCTGACCGGTTTTAACTGACCGGCTGGAAACCCAATTCTGCGATGATGCCCACTTTGTACCCGAACACCGCACGGTGGGTCAAGGACTTTTTTCCTATTTCTAGGAAATATTTCTGATCAATGTATCGTGATGGCGACTAAGCTCTTGATGCCGTTTGATAATAGTCGCTTGCCGGAACCTCGGGATCTTCGTCGGGCCAGTTTTCGATATGGTCTTCCAGATCGGCCGGATCGACGTGATCTTCGCTGATCACCCGGCCAGCAACGGAGATTCGTGCTGCAACCACCGTGTCCGGCGTACCGGATATCAGCGGATGCCACCAATCAAGCCCCTCGCCCCTGGCGATGCGGCTATAGGCGCAGGTTGGCGGCAACCAGGCCGAATTGCGCGCCATATCCGGCGTGATGGCCAAACAGTCGGGGACTTTGGAGAAGCGGTTGGGATAGTCGCTGCACCGGGCCGTATCCGGGTCCAGAAGCGTGCACCCGACGCAGGTGAAGGCGATGGCGCCAGTGTCGATATCTTCCAGTTTGGACAGGCAGCAACGGCCGCAGCCGTCGCACAATTGTTCCCATTCGGTGCTTGATAATTCTTCAAGCGTCTTGGTCTGCCAGAACGGCGGCGCGGAGGCGTTTGTATGGTCCACAGCTTGGGGGGCCTTTGCTGGCGGAAAAGTCACAGACATATCTCGCTTCACCTTTTAGCAAAATCGCGTCTGGCGGCAAACGCTACGTCCGCGTAAAAGAAAGGCACGTGCGGGATGGCGTCGCTTGCTTCTCAGGGCTTGAGCGGTCGGCGTCGCTTTGCCATACCTGACGCGTCCAACATGCCTTGTCCTCCCCGCCAGCCCGGCCATTGTGCCGGTTCCTGGCCGACCTGAGACCGTTTGACCGCCGACGATGAGCGAAACGCCACCGACCCCCTCGAATCCTGAGACTGAGCAGCATGAGAGCCGCGTGCGCGCCACCAGCTTTCGCCCGCGCCGTGGCCTACCCCGGCCGATCGAGCTGGATGCGGCGCTGGACACGGCGTTGTTCCACATCGGCCAAGGGTTTAGCCGCTCCCTTTCGGGCATCCGGCGCTTCTTTGACCGGTTCCGCGTGCGTGGCCTGAAACGCGCTGCCGTTGAGGTGCTTGACGAGGTGGCGACGTTCGGAACGCTTGGCGCGGTGCTGGCGCTTGTTCTGGCGCTGCCAGCGTTTGAACGCATTTCCAGCGATTGGCGCGCCCAAGACACGTTCGCGATCACCATTCTGGACCGCTATGGCGAGGAGATCGGGCGGCGCGGCGTTTTGCAGAACGATAGCGTGCCGCTGTCGGAAATGCCGGACCATTTGATTCAGGCGACGCTGGCGACCGAGGATCGCCGGTTTTATTCGCATTTCGGCATCGATGTGATCGGCACGACCCGTGCGCTGCTTGAGAATGTGCGCGCGCAGGGCGTTGTTCAGGGCGGGTCCTCGATCACCCAGCAGCTTGCGAAAAACCTCTTCCTGTCGAACGAGCGCACGCTGATGCGCAAGATCACCGAGGCGTTTCTCGCCCTATGGCTTGAGGTCAATCTCACCAAGGACGAAATCCTCAAGCTCTATCTGGACCGCGCCTATATGGGCGGCGGCGCCTTCGGCGTTGTGGCAGCGGCGGAGTTCTACTTCGACAAGGATGTCCGCGACATCACGCTGGCGGAGTCGGCGATGCTCGCCGGGCTCTACAAGGCACCGGCCGGCTACGCGCCGCACCTCAACCTGGCCGCGGCACGCCAACGGGCGAGCGAAGTGCTTTCCAATATGGTCGAGGCTGGGTTCCTGACCGAAGGCCAAGTTCTCTTCTCGCGCCTCAATCCAGCCTCTGCCGTGCCGCGCGATGCACTATCGGCGCCGAACTACTTCCTCGACTGGGTTTTCGAAGAGGTGCGCGAATTGGCGCCTCCCGGTGAGCGCGTGCTGGTCGTGCGTTCAACCCTCGACACCCGTTTGCAGGCCGGTGCGGAACGCGCGGTCATCAACAATTTGACCGAATCCGGCCGCGCCTACCGGGTGCGTGAAGCGGCCGCCGTGTTGATGGAAAATGATGGCGCTGTGCGCGCCATGGTCGGCGGACGCGATTATGGCCAGAGCCAGTTCAACCGCGCCGTTCACGCGCTGCGCCAGCCCGGCTCCTCGTTCAAAGTTTTCGTTTACGCCACAGCGCTTGAGAACGGCTACACGCCACGCTCCATCGTGGTCGATGCACCGATCACGATCGGCGGCTGGAGCCCGCGCAATTATGGTCGCAGCTATCGCGGTCGGGTCACATTGACGACGGCGCTCGCACGGTCGATCAACACCATTCCGGTGCGCCTTGCCGAAGCGATGGGCCGCGATCTTATCGTCGAAACCGCCTATGACATGGGCATTCGCTCCGAACTGCCGATCACCCGTCCGTTGCCGCTCGGGGTTGCTGAAGTGACGCCGCTTGATATGGCCAGTGCCTACGCCTCGCTCGCCAATGGCGGCTATCGGGCCAGCGGCTATGCGATCATGGAAATGCGCACGCTTGACGGCGAGTTGGTCTATGATCGCACCGTCGATGGCCCGGCAGCGCCACGCATTCTCTCGGCTGAGGCCGTGACCGGCATGAACACGATGCTCACCCAAGTGATCCAGGCCGGTACCGCGCGCCGCGCCCAACTTCCCGGCATTACTGCGGCGGGCAAGACCGGTACCACCCAGGCCTACCGCGACGCTTGGTTCATCGGCTACACCGGCCGCTACACGGCCAGCGTCTGGTACGGCAATGATGATTTCACCTCGACCGCCAACCTCACCGGGGGCCGACTGCCGGCGATGACATGGCAGTCGATCATGGAGCTTGCCCATCGCGACAGCCAACCGCCCCTGATGCCCGGCGTTGATGAAGCGGTGCGCGACGATGTGGAGCTGGTGACCGCGCGCGATTCCGCCGATGACGGGCTGGACGTGGCGACAGACCTCAGCGACAGCATGGCGCTGACCTTGCAGGGTCTTGCCAATCGGTTCGATCCGACCAACACCCGCGAGCTGCGCACGTCCTTCGACATTGATGCGCTGGGGACGTCGGACACGATGATCCGCCAGGTCGATCCACAGGTCGAACAGGCAAACTAACCCTATGGCGCGTCTGTTGTGGCTCTTATCGATGGCGCTGACCGCCGTTGTCGCCGGCACTGTAAGCGCCATTTACGCCACGCAAACACTGCGCCCGACGGGGATGCTGCAGATCGGCCCATGGGAAGCGGTGCGCGCCGTCGGCGATGCCTCGGCTGACCCCTATGCCCACGCCTTCCTCGCCTCATCGGGCCAACTGCCGCCTGGCAGCGCCGAGGGCATGCGCTTTGTGGCGCTCTCCTCTCATGACGGCCAGGCTCTGGTGCCAACCTGTTCGATCACGGTTACGGGTTTTGTCGAGATTGCCCGGCTCTGGACGCTCTCGCTGGCCCAGCCGAACGGGGCAACGATTGGGGACAGCGATGCGGAGAACCCTGGCGCGGCGTCGCGCTTTGCCCTGCACAGCCAGGACATCGTCTACAACGCCGATGGCAGCTTTTCGCTGACCATCGGACCGCGCCCCATGACCCCGAACTCACTGCTCGTCGGCTCCGATCAGCCGATCAGCCTGGTCCTGCATGTTTATGACGGCGCCATCACCTCGGTGCCGGAGACCGGCGAAGCGTCCCTGCCGATCATCACGGTTGCCTCGACCGGTCCGGGGTGTGGGTGATGGTCGACACCAGTTTCTTTCTGCCGAAGGTGCGTAAACGACCGACGTTCCGGCAAGTCGCCAGTGCGCTTGGGCTTTGGCTCGGGCTGACCTTTTTGGCGACGCTGGTGGTTCATTTCGTGATTGTGTTCGCGCTGCCGACCATCGGGCGCGGCGTGTTGATCGATGAGGTGATCCCACCGGGCGAATCCGCACCGCGCCTTTATACCGGCCAAGCTGGTGAGCCGCGCCCCAATTTTCGCTACGCCGACGCGCGCAAGGACAGCGTCTACTGCAGCTTCGACCTGCGCGATGGCGCCGTGCGCGTGTCCGGCAGTCTTGATGTGCCGTTCTGGTCGATTTCGGTGCATACGCTCAGTGGCCTGGTCGTTGGTTCGGTGAACCACAATGCGGCTTCCGGCGGTGAACTTGAGCTCTTGGTGATGCGCCCTGCCCTGGCGCGCGATCTGTCAGCTGCTGGAGCGCAATTGCCACGCGATGCGTTGGTGGTGGAAATGGAAGGCCCGCTTGGCTTGGTGCGCATTAGCGGGCTTGCGACCTACAATGCCCTGCGCCCTGCCCTGCGCGATCAGCTGTCTTTGATGGAATGTTCGCTCGCCACCTTCACCTTCGCCGAGCCCGACGATGATCAAGATGGCGCGCAGCCTGGTCAGCAACCGACAGCGCCATCGGGCCCGCCAAGCGTGCCGCAACCGGTCGTGCGACCCGACATTGCGCCAGCGGACGGCGGGTAAAAGACAACAGCTTCATCGCGGTCTTCACCCTCGCCCTTTGGGCGGGGTTCCATTGCAAGGGCGTTTGACGAACAGAGCGGTCCACGACGGCGCACTGAAATGGATCTCCGTGACAAGCACAGAGTAAACGCCATCAAGGGATCATGCCTTGGCGACGATTTCCAGAAGATCGACCCTTTGGCCAGGATGGCTGATCGGCGCCTGCTCCAAATCCACCGCCAGGGCGTCTTGGATCAGCGCTTCCAGGGCGTTGAGCCGATCAATCGTTTGGCCGGCAAGACGCGACGGCGTCTCGATCATCAACCGATCGACCGCATAGCGGTAGGCATAGAGCCGGAAGAGCATCGCGCGTTTCACCCAGGCTATCTGGCGCTGGTTTTCCGCGATGCGGCCATGGGCAGCAGCCAGTTCTGACGCGCCAATGTCCGGCAATCCGATGGCCGCGTTGATGCGTTGCTCATCGGCGATGCGAACGCGCGTGACATAGGCCATGTAAGGCTGGATGGCCGCCATGTCTTTGACCGCATCGTCCATGATCCGGGCATAGCGCGCCTCGCTGGAGCCATAACGCTGGCCCGACAGCAGCTCCGAGTAGCGCTCTGGGCTCAGGACCAAATCAAGCCGCCGCACGATCTCGGCGCGTTGCAGTTCAGCCGCCGTGCGGCCAATCCAATCATGCGCGTGGGTGGGCACGACCAGTGTCCAGCCGAGATTGCGCAGCGTGCGCTCATCGTCGGTGTAGTTGAAATGGGAAACCGGCTCGCCCGCCGAGTAGGTGGACACCATGCCCAGAACAGGCAGCAGGCTGTCATTGATGACGTTGGGGCGTTGCCGGCCGAAATCACCGGTTTGCGCGCATCCAGCCAACGCGCTTGCGCAGGCGATCGCCAGGCAGGCCCGCCAAATGGAGCTGCAAGAATTTGGCGTCGCGCGCATGGTCAGCCTTGCCGACGACTGCGCACGATTTGAACGCCGGTGAAGAGGACGATCTGCGCCTCATGATCTTGCGGCAACGGCGCGCGATCCTGTCGTGGCCGACTGGAGGCGGCCGTGAACGGCACGACATTGGTTACCGGCTCAGAGGGGCGACGATGGCGCAGGCCAGCACCCGCGGCCTTTCTCAGGCCACGCCGGTTGGAGGAACTGGGTTTTCGACTGCCATCACCCATGATTATGCCGCGTCAGTTTTCCGATCAGCTCGTAAATGCGCTCAGTGCGGAAGAACCGCGCCCCTTTTTGCGTTGCTGGGTGCCGCATGCGCGCAGCGAATCACCACGCGAGCGCCCCAGGCCGGGGCATTAAGAATTGGGCAAGGTTAATCCTTTGCTAACGGAGTTCGGGCACAAGGAAGGCCTCACTTTTTTGGCCACACAACGAGACCATCCATGGCGCACCTTCCGGATTTTTGGGGCAGTTCTGAAACAGCGTCCGGCGATGACGCCGGTTCACGCGCTCACCGGGATGACGCTGGGGTGGCAACGGGACCATCGTTTGGCTCGAAGGACAGCTCCACGTCAGCGACTCGTCAGACAGCCGCCCGTCATGCCTCGCCCTTGGCCGGCACGAACCTTCTGGGCGCGGTTTCAACCTTGCTGGCGCTGACGCCACGCGGTCGTGGCGAAGAGCTCGCCCGGCTGACCGCGCTGGCCCACGGCTATATTGGTATTGCCAGCGAAGAAGAGCTGGTATCGCTCGCCAAAGCGGTGGCAGGCCGCGAGGATGTGAACAGCGGTCTGGCTGATCGCTTGGCGCGGGCCAATGATCGCGCAGCGCACATTCTTATCCGAGCCAACCGTCTCGGCGATGAGACGATTGCCTACTTCTTGGAAGAGCGCGGCGACGACATCCGCGAGTTGATTGCGCGCCATCACACGCTGCAAGGCAAGCACATCACGATGCTCGTCGCCGATGGAAATGGCGCGGTGTTGCAGGCGCTCCTGGACAATAGGCAAACCGACTTCAGCGACGATGCGCAGAAGATGGTGGAGGGTAAGGTTGCCAAGGCTGCCGAACCAGCACCTATCGCCGAAGCACCCCGAGCCGCCGAGACGCCAAGAACCTATCCAACGGGCACCACCGATCCACGACGCAGCGCCCAAGATTTCGCCAAACTCGACAGCGCCGGACGGCGCGCCGTCATGCGTCGCCTCGCCGAAGACCGACCTGGAACCGTCAGTCTGCAAGACGCACGCAAAGCGCTCGACCCGACGCGCAACGATGCCGATCTGGCTTTTTTGACCGTGATTGCGCTGCGTGATCCGGACAAGCTCGCCGATCTTTTCGCGTCAACGCTGGATTTGGATCGCACGCTGGTCGGCAAACTGCTCGACGAAGCTGACGGCGATGCGCTGTTGGTGCTCGCCAAGGCCGCCGAACTTTCTTCGACGGCCTTTGCCCGCATGCTGATCCTTGGCAAGACCGGTCTCACCGGCAGCCCGCGCGACACGTTCGCGCTGGTCGATCGGTTCAACGCCATGCCCGAAGCAACCGCGCGGTTGATCGTCGGCGCGATGCGCGGCGAAACGCCCGCTCGTCAGCCTGAACCAACACAAACACAGCGTCCGCAGGCACGCTCCATCATGGAACTTGCAGGCACCAAATCGCCCGTGCCGCAGCATGGTTTCCGCAAGGCGATCTGAGTTCAGGCGTCGACCGTCGGAACGAAAGCCCGCATCTTGCGGTCTTCGATATCGACCACCCAGACATCGGGATCAAAGCGCATCTGCCGCTGCAAGGCTTCCTCAGCGGCGGCGCGGGTTGGCTCAGGCTCCAAGGGAATGCGTGCAAACAGACGGTTGCCGGTCAGAGCAGCGTCGGCGGGCAACGGCGCATCGTCCATTTGCGGCGGCGCCGGGCCATAAAGCGCCACCTTGCCGTCCAGGCCATCCACCAGCACGAAGATCGCGCCGGCTGTGTCATCGCCATGGCGCGCCACGGTGGCATACGCCCCCTCGCCCTGGACGCGCCTTACCAGCGCGCTGACGACGAAATCACTCGTCAGGCGCATGGGCGGAGCGGGCTTTCTCGGCGGCTTTCAGCTTCTCAGCGTACCAAATACCGACAGGCAGGGCTGCCAGGTAGGCAAACGATAGACCGATCAGCACGTGCCAGGTGAAGGCGACAAGCAGTGCGATCATCGCCGCCGCGGCCACCATCAAGGGCAACACGCTGTCGGACGGGAGCCTCGCGCCTAGGCGTTTGCCGGAAAATGTCGGCAGCGATGACACCATCAAAAGCCCGATGATGACAATGTAACCGGCAACAAGGATTGGTGAGCCAGTGAGCCAGTCGCCGCCAAGCAGCGCGAAATACATCGGCAGCAGAGCCAGCAGGGCACCAGCAGGCGCGGGTACGCCCGTGAAGAAGTTCGCCTTGTGGTCCGGTCCTTCAACATCCAGGGCAGCGTTGAACCGCGCCAGTCGCAGGCCGGCGCAAATGGCGTAGAGCAGCGCGGCGATCCAGCCGAGATTATCAATGGCCGACAGGGAGGACTGGTAAAGAATGAGCGCCGGCGCGACGCCAAAATTGACAAAATCGGTAAGCGAATCCAACTCCGCACCAAACCTGCTCGTGCCCTTGAGCATGCGCGCCAGGCGACCATCAAGGGCATCCAGGAAGGCGGCCAGAAGAATCGCCATCATGGCCAGTTCCAACCGGCCTTCCAGCGCCAGCCGAATGGCCGTCAGCCCGGAGCAGAGCGCCAGCAGCGTGACCATGTTGGGCAGCACCATCCGCAGCGGCACCCGGTTCAGCCGACGCCAGCGCCTGCCCCGCTTGGACCCTGGCGTGCCGCCCGGCTCAAAGTCTTGGAACAAACCCGTCATGTCAGTCCGCTCGCGCTAGGCTTGTCATCCGGGCGTCCATTTCTGTTCGCTCTGGCGCAAGCGCCAACCACATCTCCATTGGCTCTGGCGCAAGCGCCAACCACATCTCCATTGGCTCTGGCGCAGGCGCCAACCGCGTCCGGCTCAAAGTCTTGGAACAAACCCGTCATCAGCTCGTCCGGTGGAAGCGTTCGCCGGACGATGCCTGGCCGAACCGGGCGATCACCGTCTCGCCGGCCAGCGTGCGCTGATCCATGGCGACATCGACCATCGCGCCCTCGGGCAGATAGACATCCACACGGCTACCAAAGCGGATCATGCCGATGCGTTCGCCGGCTGTGACGCTATCGCCTTCCGCGCTCCAAGCCAGGATACGCCGGGCGACAAGGCCTGCAATCTGCACGGCGGCCAGCGGTCCATGCGGCGTTGAAAAGACGAAGCCGTTACGCTCGTTCTTTTCGCTCGCCTTATCCAGATCGGCGCTGAAAAACGCGCCCTCCTTGTAGGCGACCTTGGTGACGGATCCCGACACTGGCGCGCGGTTCACATGCACATCGAAAACGTTCATGAAAATGCCGACCATGCGCATCGGCTGATCGCCCAGACCCAGTTCCGGCGGCGGCGCGCGGTGGCCGACAAAGCACACCCGGCCATCGGCGGGACTGATCACCAGGCTGTCATCAACCGGCGTCACACGGGCCGGGTCGCGAAAAAACAGAACGCACCAAATCGTCAGGCCGACCCCGATCCAGAACAGGCTGATTGACAGAAACCCGAGTGCCAGTGACGCCAGCGCAAACAGGCCAACAAATGGATAACCGGCCGGATTGATCGGCGGAATGGCGGTGCGGATAGACTGAACGATGCTCATGGACGGGCGGAACTCACAACACAAACTGGGGAGGATCGCCGGTCCTATCGGGTTCGGCGAGCCTTGTCGAGAAAGGCGACCTGGATGAGGTTAGGCCGGGCTCGGCTCACCGGTCCTCGGTTCCCCCGCTCTGGGTCCGCGATCGATCACGCCTTCCACATCCTGGGCCCGTGTTTCGGCCAGTTTCTTCTCCGCCTCGCTGGCCTCGCGCTGGCGGTTCCACATGGTCGTGTAGAGCCCGTTCATGGCGAGCAACTGATCGTGGGTCCCGCGCTCGGCGATCTCACCGGCTTTAAGCACAATGATCTCATCGGCGTCGATGACGGTCGACAAGCGGTGGGCGATGACGAGTGTGGTGCGATCCTTGGAGACCAGATCCAACGCCGCCTGGATCTCTTTTTCGGTCTGCGTGTCGAGCGCTGAGGTCGCCTCGTCCAGAATCAGGATTGGCGGCGCTTTGAGAAGCGTGCGGGCAATGGCGACACGTTGCTTCTCACCGCCGGACAGCTTCAGCCCACGTTCACCGACCTGAGTGTCGAACCCATCGGGCAGTTGCTCAATGAAATCGGCGATCTGCGCCATGCGAGCGGCCTCGCGCACTTCTTCTTCGCTCGCTGACGGGCGGCCATAGCGGATGTTGTAGGCGATGGTGTCGTTGAAGAGCACGGTGTCCTGGGGGACCATACCGATCTGCTGGCGCAGGCTTGATTGCGTCACCTCTTTCAGGTTCTGCCCGTCGATGGTGATCGCGCCTTCGCTGACGTCATAAAACCGGTAGAGCAGCCGCGAGATGGTGGATTTGCCAGCACCGGACGGGCCCACAAGCGCCACCTGCTTGCCAGCGGGCACATCGAAGGAGATGCCCTTCAGGATCGGGCGATTGCTATCGTAGGAGAACCGCACATCCTCAAAACGGATCGCTCCGCCATTCACCCGCAACGGCACCGCGTCAGGGTTGTCGGTGACCTCAGGGTTCTGGCGCAGCAAGTCGAACATGGTTTCCAGATCGACCAAGCCTTGCTTGATCTCGCGGTAGACGAAGCCAAGAAAGTTCATCGGCTGCCAGAGCTGCAACAACAGCGCATTGATCATCACGAAGTCGCCCAGCGTCTGCGTGCCATCCTGCACGGCCTGCGCCGACATGATCATACAGACGACCAGCCCGACCGTAAAAATGAAGGTCTGGCCAAAGTTCAGCGTTGCCAGCGAGGTGAAGGTCTGCGTGGCCGCCTTCTCATATTTGGCCATCGCGCCATCGAAGCGGCGGGCCTCCATCGCCTCATTGTTGAAATATTTGACGGTCTCATAGTTGAGCATCGCGTCGACCGACTTGGTGTTGGAGTCCGTGTCGGCTTCGTTCATCGCCCGGCGAATGGCGATGCGCCAATCGCTGGCGACCTTGGTGAACCAGATGAATGCGACGACGATGGCAATGACAATGCCGGCGTAGGTCCAGTCGAACTGATAGGTCACGACGGCGATCATCAGCGCAAACTCCAACAGCGTCGGCACCGCTGTCAGGATCAAGAAGCGGATGATGATCTCAATGCCCTTGGTGCCGCGCTCGATAATGCGCGACAGACCGCCGGTGCGGCGCTGCAAGTGGAAGCGCAAGGACAGGCGATGGATATGGCCAAAGGTTTCGTTGGCAAGGCTGCGCACGGCGTGCTGGCCGACCTTGGCGAACAGCGCGTTGCGCAGCTCGTTGAAGCCCACCATCATCAAGCGACCGACACCATAGGCGATGACCAGCATCATCGGCACGATCAGCCATTCGGGGATGCTGGCCGGCGCACCGAGTTCACCGGTCAGCGAGTCCGTTAGCCATTTGTAGCTGTATGGCACCAGCACTGTGACCAGTTTGGCCAGCACCAGAATGAACAGCGCAATGTAGATGCGCATTTTCAGATCGGGGCGATTGTGCGGCCAGATGTAGGGGAACAAGACACGCAGCGTGTCGCCCATGGCGCGGTCATCGACCGAGAGCGCGGGCTTTTCGGCCTGGTGTTGGTCTTGAGTCTTGTCGTGGTTCTTGTCTTGGGTCGTGTCGGCGGCAATCGCCATAGGGCTTACGCCTTTTGCAAGGATTGGCTGGCGGGCAGCGTTTCGGCCGCGCCAGACGTTTTCAGGGTGGCGAACGCATCCAGAGCAGCCTCAAGGGCGCTCACGTTCACATTGAAGTAGCTTTCCACGCCGCAAGTGGTGCGGGTGACGAGCCCGGCATCCACCAGGACACGCAGATGCTGCGAGACAGTGGATTGCGCCAGCGCCATGTCGCGCCGTGACAGATCACGGACGAGGTGCCCACAGCAGCATCGATCCGACGATAGCGCGCGCAAGAGTGCTAGGCGCGCCGGGTGAGCGAGTGCCTTGGCGGTGCGCGCCAAAGCCTCATCATCGCCAGCAAATGGTGCAGAGATCTGAGTTGCGGGCTTCATCGTCATCTGCCGATGAAATAGTCCCACCACCTTAGCGCGACAACCCCATGGGTAGTAACCCGTGGTTCAGCGACTTTGCGTCAGCCCAGAGTGATGCCTAATTCTGCACCACGTCAGGGCCAGGGATTTGGTCCGGCTCTAGCGCTTCAACACCTGGAACCTCGCCCCATTCTTCCTGCGGCGTTGGCAAATCGAACACCTGACCGGGGAAGATCAATGCCGGATTACGGATCTGGTCGCGGTTGGCATCGTAGATCGATGTGTAGCGGATGCCTTGTCCGAAGACACGGCGCGACAGGCGCCAAAGATTGTCGCCGCGACGGATGATCACGCGTCCGGTGTCGAGAACCGAGACGCGTTCGGTGCTTGCGGCCGCTGGTGTCGAGGCTGCGACCTCGACGTTGGATGCCGGCTCGGTTGTCGCTGCCGTGTCACCTGAACTGGTTGCGGTTTCGCTGGTGCTGGCTGGCGTTTCGCTGGTGCTGGCTGGCGTTCCGCTGGTGCTGGCTGGCGTCGAGGCTGGTGTCGTGGTCGCTGGTGTTTCGGCTGCAGCGGTTTCCGTCTCGGCCGTGGCGGCCTCGGTTGCAGCGGTTTCTGTTGTGGCCGATTCCGTCGTTGTGTCTGCGGTCGTCACACTGTCGGTGGTTGTCTGGACAGCGTCTGCCACTTCGCTTGCAGCTTCGGTTATTGCATCGTCCGCTGCCTCGGCAACGTCGGCGGCGGTTTCGCTCACGCTTGCGGCGGTATCAGCAGCGGCGTCGGCGAGCGCCTCTCCGGCAGCCGTCGCGCTTTCGGCAACCGTCTCGGTGGCCGTGTTTGCCGCCTCAACAGCATCTGAAACAGCATCCTCTGCAGCGGCGGCCATTTCTATGCCTGGCATTTCGAACGGCACTTCGGCACGTGCGATCACATTGGCTGAGCCCGTGGCGAGCGCGTCGGCGCGAACCGTCACCTCGCCAGTGGCATCGCGCAGCGTGCCTTCAAACAGGTAACGGCCCTGCTCTCCGGTGATGGTTTCGCCGAGCAGTTCATTGTCCTGATAGAGCCGGATAACTGTTCCAGGAACCGACGCACCAGCGATCCAAATCTCTTGGCCTTCCAACTCGATAGCATCGACGACGACAAACGGAGAGACGGCATCCGCCTCAACCGTTGCTTCAGGCTCGGTGCGTGCCGCGGTCTCAACTTCAGCGGTTGCTGCCGTCTCGGACGGTGCTGCATCGGCCAAATCAGCGGCATCAGTGGTTTCATCCGACGCTGACGTCGGTTCGGCAACCGCAGCAATTTCGGTCTCACCAGTCTCGGCTACAGGTGCTTCGCGCTCGATGATCTCAACCGGCTCACCAGGACGCAGCACGCCGACGAGGAACCCAGCCTCATTGCCTTCCTCCGGCAAAACGAGCGCGACCTGTTCATCGGATTGCGCCTCGCGGTTACCGTCCTGGCCGATCACGACCACTTCCAGCGTGCCTTCGCCGGCCGGTAAGGCCGCCTCAGGCACCAGCACGAAATCTCCGCCCTCGGTCACCTCAGCTTCGGCGACAACCTCATTGTTGTAGACAAGGCCGACGCGCTCGCCTTGCGGCGCATTGCCGGCGATCAGCACTTCACCGGAGGGCTCGACGCGCACAACATCGAGAACCGGCGTCGTACCAGGCTCGGAGGCCGTCTCGGGCCGGTCGCTGCCGAGGTTTTCCAGAACCTCCTGCGCAGCCTCATCGGTGAGCATGGCGGTCTCGGCCATTTCTTCGGGCATGGTCTCAGCCATGTCCTCGGTGGCTTCGTCGACTGCCTCTGAGATTGCATCGGCTGTTTCCGTCACGGTCTCGGTCACAGCATCGGCTGCGCTTTCGGCCATATCGGTGACGGCATCCACCGCACTTTCAGCCGTTTCGGCGACGGCTTCAGCAGCGTCCTCTAGGGCGGACTCGGCGGAATCAGGCACCAAGGCCAGAGCATCGGGCGATTCAGCGGTCTCTTCGACCGCGGCCTGCTGCGTTGCAGCATTCCGATCGGCGAAATAATCGCCCAGATAGGTTGAACCAAGATAGAGCGCGCCACCAACCGCCAGCAGGGCCACAGCGCCTACGACACCAGAGTTCATCACATTTCCTTCACAAAGGCCGAGTCTCCCGGGTTTAGTACCGTTTTGCAGTGCACGCAAGGAACGCAGAACCAGCACGGGACCTAAGGATAACGGCGGTTGACGCTTGCTTTGGCCGGTGTCACTCAGGAGCTATGAGCAAATTGACTTCAGTGTGCGTGTATTGCGGCTCACGCACCGGCCAAAATCCGGCCTATGAAACAGCTGCACAAAGCCTCGGCGAGGCTTTGGCGTCATCCAACATACGGCTTGTCTATGGCGGCGGATCGGTTGGCCTTATGGGCACGGTTGCGCGCGCCTGTCTGGATGCCGGCGGCAAGGTAACCGGGGTTATCCCACGCTTCCTGGAAGAACGGGAGGTTATGCTGCGCCGCGTCGAAGATCTGGTGATCACCGACGACATGCACGAGCGCAAGCGTCGCATGTTCGACGAGGCCGATGCTTTTGTCGCGTTGCCCGGCGGGATCGGCACGCTGGAAGAGGTGGTCGAGATGATCACCTGGGCGCAGCTTGGCCGGCACAAAAAACCGGTGCTGCTCGCCGATATTGGCGGGTTTTGGGGTCCGCTGACCGAGCTTATGGATCACATGATCGATGAAGGCTTCATCACCCAGCAAACCATGATCCGCTATCTCATCACCGAGGATGTCAGCCAGATCGTGCCCAAACTGCGCGATGAGGTCGCGGTGCTATCTGAAGCCGCGCTGGAAGGCGACGAGGACACGCTGGAGCGGTTGTAACCGCCACTCAGCCCCAGAGTTTGGGATCGTCCCAGACCTTTGGGACTGCCAACCGCCCCTTACCGAGTGGCTCATCGTTTAGCGCAACGGATTGCCAGGCACTGGCCCATTCTTCGGGTAAAGGATGCGGCGGTGCGATGTCTGGCTCGGCCTGAAACCCGAAGCGGCCATAATAGGCCGGATCGCCGAGCACGAGAACGCCAGCAATGTCTTGCTTGCGCAGACGGGCCAACCCCACACGCACCAAAGCGCCGCCCCAGCCCTTGCGCTGCACCTCAGGGTGGATGGCCAGCGGCCCGAGCAGGGCTAGCGATTGGCGCTTTCCTTCGAGGGTGCAGGGGGTAAAGGCGACATGCCCGATGATCGCGCCTGATTGATCAAGCACCAACGACAGCACATCGGGTTCCGCCTCCAGGTCGCGCACCAGGGCAAGCAAACCCTCATCTGGAAAGGCCGCCGGGTAGAGCGCTTCCAACCCAGGCAAGTCCGACGGTTTGCTTTGCCGGGCTATCGGGCAGGTCATCGGCTCACTCCGCCGCCGGAGCCAGCATCAGCCCATCGGCGCGCATCAGCTTGGTGATGATGGAATCCTCCAGCGCTTGGAACGAGGCATCGACGATGTTCTCCGACACGCCGACCGTGTACCAGCGTTCGCCGGTACCGGTGTCTTCGCTCTCGATCAAAACGCGCGTTATAGCTGCCGTCCCGGCGTTCAGGATACGCACCTTATAGTCCACCAGTTCGAGCGTCTCGATCTCCGACTGGAACCGCCCCAAATCCTTGCGCAGGGCGTTGTCGAGTGCGTTGACCGGGCCATTGCCCTCGGCAACCGACATCAGACGTTCGCCATCCACTTCCACCTTCACGACCGCCTCGGACAGATCGATTTCCTGACCCAGCGCGTTGAAGCGGCGCTCCACCGCCACCTTGTAGCTGTCCACCTTGAAATAGCTCGGCACCGTGCCGAGGCGATGCATAGCCAGCAGCGCCAGCGAGGCATCGGCGCCTTCGTAGGAATAGCCCGCAGCCTCGCGTTCTTTCAGCTCGGCCAGCAGATCATTCAGGCGCCGGTCTTTGGGATCAACATCGAGACCAAGGCGCGTCAGTTCGGCGACCAGATTGGACTTGCCGGCCTGATCGGACACCAGCACCCGGCGCGTGTTGCCGACCGTGGCGGGCGGGATGTGCTCATAGGTTTCAGGTTCTTTGAGCACCGCCGAGGCGTGAATGCCGGCCTTTGTGGCAAAGGCGCTGGCACCGACATAGGGTGCATGGCGGTCCGGCGCGCGGTTCAAGATTTCATCGAACGCGCGGCTGGTGACGGTGAGCTTGGCCAGTTGCTCCGGCGTCACGCCAATCTCGAATTGGCTCGCATAAGGCTCTTTGAGCATCAGCGTCGGGATAAGCGAAGTCAGATTGGCGTTGCCGCAACGCTCACCGATGCCATTGAGCGTGCCTTGGATCTGCCGCACGCCAGCGCGCACCGCCGCGAGCGCATTGGCCACCGCCTGCTCGGTATCGTTGTGCGGATGGATGCCAAGATGCGTGCCCGGCACCTTTTCCATCACGGTAGTGACGATGGCTTCGATCTCTTCGGGCTGGGTGCCGCCATTGGTGTCACACAACACCACCCAGCGTGCTCCTGCCTGGTAGGCGATTTCGGCACAGGCCAGCGCATAGCTCGGATTGGCCTTGTAGCCGTCAAAAAAGTGCTCGCAATCGACCATCGGTTCTTTGCCGGCGGCAAGCGTTGCCATGACGCTGTCCTGAATGCAGGCAAGGTTCTCTTCGTTGGTCGTCTTCAGCGCGACACGCACATGGTAGTCCCAGCTTTTGGCGACAAAGCAGATGGCATCGCCCGCCGCATCGATCAGCGCTTTCAGGCCGGGATCGTTCGACGTTGAAACGCCCGCCCGCCGCGTCATGCCGAAGGCGGTGAAGGTGGCGTTTTGCGTGCGCTTTTCTTCGAAGAAGGCGCTGTCGGTGGGGTTGGCGCCGGGATAGCCGCCCTCAACATAATCCACGCCGAGTTCGTCGAGCATGCGCGCGATGGTGATCTTGTCATCGAGCGAGAAATCGATGCCGGTCGTCTGCTGGCCGTCTCTTAAAGTCGTATCGAAGAGGTAGAGGCGTTCTCTGG
>JBKAGN010000002.1:0-189138 GCA_046290415.1 Hyphomicrobiales bacterium | reverse complement strand
GCGCGCGCGCGGCACGTGCGCTGATCATGGTGGCGGTTGCTGCGGCAAAGCCCAGCGCAAGGATGCGCAAGGCGCCGCGACGCGTTGGTTCGGCCAAAACGGGTTGGGCCAATGATACGCGAGCTTTGTCTGTCTGAAACATCTGTGTCTCCGAGCGTGTTCCTGTGTTGGCGCAGAACCTGCCGACAGACCCGCGTGAAGTCCAATCACCAAGCCGGGCGACAGCTTCACAAAGGCGTGCAATCTCAGAGAGCGATCGTCGCCCCACGGCGCATACGCATGCAGAAAACCGCGATTTTTTCAGGCTAGCCGGGCCGTTTCCGCCCGAAAACTAAATAAATTCACCAACGATTAACCGACCAAACCTCATTAAGACCATTGGCTTTCGCACCGCATATCGTGGCTCGGCGCAGCATGCACGGGGGTCATACGGGGGATACTATGAGACAGTTTTTACGCATCTCGACCAAACTGCCTGTCATCATCGTTGGAGGAGCCTTGCTCGTCGGGATAGGCATCGGCACCGCCAGCTATCTGACGGCGAGCAGCAGCATGGAGACCATTGCGCAGGAGCATCTTGAGGCTTCCGCAGATACCGCCCGAGACACCTTCGTCAACTATATGCAGACGATTGAACGCGACTTGCATTCGGTTGCAACCAACCCGGTGACGGCGCAGGCGATCAATGGCTTCAAGCGGGCTTGGATGATCATGGATACGCCGACCGAAACGCTTCAGGCGGCCTACATCACGGACAATCCCCATCCGGTCGGTGAGAAGCACTTGCTCGACCAGGCAGCCAGTGGGCAGATGTACGATTCCATTCACGGCTCCTACCATCCCTGGTTTCGCGAACTCCAGGAATCGAATGGCTATTATGACGTCTTCCTGTTCGATACCGACGGCAACTTGATCTACTCGGTGTTCAAAGAAGCCGATTTTGCCACGAATTTCGGGGCGCCTGGCGCCGACGTTTGGGCAGACAGCGATCTTGGCGAGGTGTTCCGCGCCGCGCTCAATGCCCCAGACAGTGCACCAATCGCTTTTGAAGATTTCGCGCCCTACGGGCCGAGTGCCGATGCTCCGGCGAGTTTTGTCGCGCACGCCGTCAGGAACCAAGCCGACCAAATGGTGGGCGTGATCGCCTACCAGATGCCCGTCGATGCCATCAACGCAGTATTCGCTGAGGTCGGTGGGCTTGGCGAGTCCGGCGAAGTGGCGCTTATCGGTCCAGATGGCCTATTGCGCAATGACAGCACCTGGACCGAGGTCAACGATATTCTCGCCACCAGTTTCGACTCGGACCTGCTGACCACAACATTTGCCAACGGCTCTGCTTCAGCCCGCGCGCCCTTTTATCGCGGCGAGGAAATGCAGGCCTATGCCAACAGCTTCACGTTCGAAGGTGTTGACTATGCAGTCGTGGCCATGAAGTCCATGGCCGAGAAGATGGCGCCCATCTACGCGATCCGTGACCGCATGCTGATGATCGGCGCTCTGCTTATCGTGATTGTTGGCGTGATTGGGGTTTTCCTATCTCGCTCGGTAACGCGGCCGATCAACACATTGGTGCGCGAGATGGGCGAACTGGCCGGTGGCAACACCTCCATTGCCCTTGAAGGCACAGAGCGATCTGACGAGCTGGGCGACATGTCCAAAGCCGTCGCAGTTTTCCTTGACGCAATGATCGAACGCGAGCGCCTGGAAGGCGAAACGGCGCAAGCTGCGGCCGAGCGCCGCGCCCGCCAACAGGAGATCGACAAGCTCATTGCCGATTTCCAGATCGACGTTGAAGCCGTCGTCGAGGCGGTATCGGCTAACGCAAAAGCCATGACGGCCGCTGCCGGGACGCTGACAGAGGTTGCCAGCAACACAAATGAACAGGCTTCCAGCGCCGCAGCAGCATCCGAAGAAGCATCAACAAATGTCCAGACTGTAGCTGCCGCGGCCGAAGAGCTGTCTGCATCAATCACGGAAATCGGACGCCAGGTGGCCAAGACCACCGAAGTGGTCGGCAGTGCCGCCACGCACTCCCAGGCGACAAACGATCAAGTTGAAAAACTCGCCGAAACTGCCAACGCCATCGGCAATGTGGTCTCGCTGATCCAGGATATCGCCGAACAGACCAACCTTTTGGCTCTGAACGCGACCATTGAAGCCGCACGCGCTGGCGAGGCCGGCAAAGGCTTTGCGGTCGTCGCATCCGAAGTTAAAGGGCTGGCCGAACAGACCGCCAAGGCGACAGGCGATATCGCCGCACAGATCAACGAAATCCAATCGTCCACGCAAGAAGCGGTGAGCGCGATCAACCAGATCACGAAAACCATGGGCGATGTCGATGAGTACATGTCGTCCATTGCCGCCTCGGTCGAAGAGCAAGGCGCAGCGACCGATGAGATCAGTCACAATGTGGCGCAGGCGGCTCAAGGCACGCAGAGTGTGGTCGGAAACATCACAGCGGTGACCGGTGCAACCACGCAAACCGCCCAGTCGGCTGACGAGGTGAACGCCGCCGCAGGGTCGGTGACCGACAATACCAAGAAGCTCAACGAAACGGTGTCGACGTTCCTGCGGGCTGTCGCCGCCGCCTAGGCGCCTCAACCTTAGAGCTTTCAAAAGCACGCATCGTTTTCTGCGATGCGTGTTTTTTGTTTCTTGCTTTGAAAAGCCACCCAATCGCGCTTATATTAGCGCTGCCGGGCAACCGGCTATGGCGATAAACTGTCATCGTAATAAACCATTCGGACCCGGGGGCGGTACCCGGCGCCTCCACCATAAACCGTTGCAGGCTCAAAGGCTTGGAACGGCTTTTGTGGGGGCGAAATAGGATCGACGAGGGTGTAAAGGGTGTGCTTTCGCTCGGCATGGTACCGCCGTTATCGGACCAATTTGTAGTTGCAAACGACAACTATGCTCCGGTTGCACAGGCTGCGTAACGCAGTTTGTAATACCGACTTAAACTCCCACTAGGTTAGCCCCTGGTGGTCGGGGTCCGCAGGCACCTGGCAACAGAAGCCTGCACTTTTCCCTTGGCTGTCACCTCCCATTCACACGAGCGTCATCATCGCGCAGGCAAGATGGCGCAAATCGCTCTTTGCAAGCCCAGCGAAGCGTTGCAGTATGCGACTCATGTCCGATGACCTGATCCGTTACGATGTCTTGGTAAGCGATGCCCTGCGCGGCGTCGTGCGCCAGGTGCTGACGGAAATCGCCTCGACCGGCCTTCCCGGCGAGCATCATTTCTACATCACCATCGATACAAGGCTGCCTGGCGTGCGCATTTCATCGGCGTTGCGTCAGCGTTTTCCCGAGGAAATGACGGTGGTGCTTCAGCACCAATTCTGGGACCTGAAAGTCACCGAACAGACGTTTGAGGTGGGCCTGAGCTTTTCCGGCGTGCCCGAGCGGCTGTTGATCCCATTCTCTTCGGTCACAGGCTTTGCCGATCCGTCGGTGGATTTCGCACTAAAATTCGAGACTTTGCTGGTCGATGAAGAAGACATGATCGGCGAAGTGGCCGAAACGCAGCCCGACGAAGAGGGTGACAACGCCCCGGTGCGCCTCGAAACGGCGACCGCCGAAGGCCCAAGCAACAGCGATGCTGATCCCAAGGCTGACGATGTGGACGATGGCGAGGAAAAATCCGCCGATGTCGTCTCGCTGGATTCGTTCCGCAAAAAGAGCTGAACACCTCTCCCCATTTCGCGCTGTTACCCGCCTGTCTGATGGTCTTGCCTTTTGACGCGTGATAGATCACGCGCAAACTCGCCACACAGAAGGCCCGCCCCATGTCCGATACCCGCCAAAAATCCACCAGAACAGAATCCGACACCTTTGGCCCGATTGAAGTCGATGCCTCGAAATATTGGGGGGCGCAGGCGCAACGCTCGCTGGGCAATTTCAAGATCGGTTGGGAAACGCAGCCCGCCCCGATCGTGCGCGCGTTGGGCATCGTCAAGCGCGCCGCTGCCGAGACCAATATGGACCTTGGCAAAATGGACGCCGAGCTTGGCAAAGTGATCGTCCAGGCAGCGCAGGAAGTGATCGACGGTAAGCTCGATGAACATTTCCCGCTGGTCGTTTGGCAAACAGGGTCGGGTACCCAGTCCAACATGAACGCCAATGAGGTGATTTCCAACCGCGCCATCGAGATGCTGGGCGGCGAAATGGGATCGAAATCGCCCGTTCACCCCAATGACCATTGCAACATGAGCCAGTCGTCCAACGACACGTTCCCGACGGCCATGCACATCGCCTGCGTCGAAGAAGTGGTGCACCGACTGGTCCCTGCCCTCACCCATTTGCGTAACGCGCTGGCGGCCAAATCAGAGGCCTGGGCCGACATTATCAAGATCGGTCGCACCCATACGCAGGACGCCACCCCGCTTACGCTCGGCCAAGAGTTCGGCGGCTACACCCAGCAACTCACCAACGGCATTGCGCGCATCGAAAGCACGCTGCCTTCGCTGATGGAACTGGCACAAGGCGGCACCGCCGTTGGCACGGGTCTGGCCTCACCGGTTGGCTTTGCCGAAAAGGTAGCTGAGAACATCGCCGGCATCACCGGATTGCCTTTCACCACCGCACCGAACAAGTTCGAAGCGCTGGCCGCCCATGACGCGATGGTCTTCACCCATGGCGCGATTTCAACGGTGGCGATGTCATGCTTCAAGATCGCCAATGATATCCGGTTCCTGGGTTCCGGCCCCCGCGCCGGTCTGGGTGAACTGGCGCTGCCGGAAAACGAGCCGGGGTCTTCGATCATGCCGGGCAAGGTGAATCCCACCCAGTGCGAGGCGATGACGCAGGTTTGCGCCCATGTGCATGGCAACAACACCGCCATCGGCTTTGCCGGGTCGCAGGGTCACTTCGAGCTCAACGTTTTCAATCCGATGATGGCCTACAATTTCCTCCAGTCGGTACGCCTTCTCGCCGACGCGGCTGTCTCCTTCACCGACAATTGCGTCGTCGGCATCGAACCGCGGCTTGAAAACATCGCCGAAGGCCTTGCCAATTCGCTGATGCTGGTGACCCCGCTGAAAGAAAAATATGGCTACGATCTGGCCGCCAAAGTTGCCAAGAACGCCCACAAGAACGGCACCACGTTGAAGGTGGAAGCGCTGGCGCTGGGCATCTCCGAGGACGACTTCGACGCTATCGTCGTGCCCGCCAAGATGATCGCGCCCTCCTGAGCATGGCCAACACCGTCATCAATCTGCGTCAGGCCCGCAAAGCCAAGGCGCGGACACAAAAAGAAAAGGTCGCGGAGGAAAACCGCGCCCTGCATGGTCGCACCAAAGGGCAAAAGCAGGCGGAAAAGCGCGCCTCCACTAAGGTGGCCAAGCATTTGGATGGCCACAAGCTGGGCGACTGAGGATTATGCTGGTGAAACGCTCGGTCAGCCTGGCTGGCCACCGCACATCCATTGCGCTGGAACCGGAGTTCTGGGCGGAGGTGGAACGGCTCGCCAAAGACAATGGTGCGAGCCTTGCGGCCTTCATTCGCACGATTGACAATGGCCGGGCGCCGGACTCAAACCTTGCCAGTCAGTTGCGCCTTGCGGTCCTATCAGACCTCAACACCCAGCTGGTCCGCCAGCAACGCGCCGACTAACCCAAGACCCTAACGAGGCGTGAGGTCGAGCGGTGCCGACGTCGCCGGCGGCGGACTTTCGCCAATTGCCAGCGGATTGCGGGGCACAGTAATCGGTTCCAACGGCGGCAGCGTCAAATCAAGGGCCGTTGGCGTGCTGGGCAGGTTCTGCTGTTCGGCTTCTCGGGCAAGAAGGGCTTCGCGCAGCGCGCGTTCGCGTTCTTCGTCGGCCTGACGCGCAGCGTCTTCCGCCGCTTGGCGTTCCTCGGCGATGCGGGCCCGCTCTCGCGCCTGTTCTTCCAGCCGCTCCTGCTCGATGCGCAGATTTTCTTCGCGCTCGAACTCCAGGCGAGTCTGATCCAAATCGACCGCCGCCATGATCCGCAACAGCCGCTCGCGCTCAAGAATCTCTGCGTTAAGCGCTTCAACGCGGCGAATTTCCAGCTCCAGCTGGCGCACATTCAAAAAGCTGGAAATCTGCGAGACGTCCAACTGTTTTTCCGGCGCGGCCAAAGGCCCGGCAAACGACAGGCCGACATTGGGCATGGCTTCCACATCGCCCGGACCATCCACGGCCGCGTAGGAGAAGTCCGCATCAACCTCGTTGGTGGAAAGATCGACTGTCAGGCCACCACGTAGCGCCGTCTCGCCGCCTTCAAGGTAGAGATTGCTGAATTGCGCAACGCCGCCAACAACACTTAGAGGCGTATCGGCAGCCTCGATGCGCATGGTTCCGGCGCTTAACGCGTCGGCAAAAGCTGCTTCCAGATCGGCGTCCTCGTCCAGCAAGCCAGCATCGGAGGCTTGCAGAATGCGCGCAAACCCGGTGAGACCAAGCCCAGTTACGGTGGTATCGGCGAGCGCCAGGGTCCCGTCGCCAGTCAGACCGGAAATTAGCGAGGCCATGGAGCCGCCAGCAGTTTCAAAGCTGAGATTGGCCGACAGGCGGCCATCCATCACCGGTTGGCCATCCCGTTCCCAGGCAAACCGGGCAACATCAAGATCGGTCAGCGCCAGACGCCCCTCGCCAATGCCACCTCGATCGGCATCGCGCAGAACAAGGCGCCCGTCCAATTGGCCACCGAAAACCTCGCCTTGAAGCCGGTCCAGCGTCAGTCGGCCCTCTTCAGCTGCCAGTGCCAACGTGCCATCCAGCGCGGTCAACCCATCCCAAATGGCAAGGCGTGGCGTGGCCAGTGTCAGCGACAGATCGACAGGCACCGGATTAAAGACCAGAGGTCCTTCGGGCCAGGTGGAGCTAAACCCTTGATCAAAGGCCGACGGTCCCAGAAACCCTGCCAAAACGCCACGCAAATCAACCTCGTCGGCGGAAAGATCAAGCGCAACAGAGGTTCCAAGCGGGCCGCGTTCGACACGCCCCTCGCCCGATACCGGCACATCGGCAAACGTGCCCGACAGGCCGGAAAGAGAAGCGGTCTCACTTTCAACGTCATAGGTCACGTCAAAAACCGCAGCGGCGCTGATTGGGTCGAACAGACCGGGCACCGCCATGCCAGCCATCAGGCCAAGTTGGGCGACATCTCCGGCAAACAGGGATCCAAGACCCTCAATGGTTCGGATACCCTCATCGGTATCGCCCTGCAGCGTTGCGTCGAGCCGCAGCGTTGTATCGAGACCATCAAAGGCAAGGCGCAGCTGCGGCGCACTTTCGCCGTCGCTGACAAGGCTTGCGACCGCGCTGCCCTCACCGGTCAACTCGATGGGCAAGGCGGCAACGCCCAACTGGCCCACAAGCGCGTAGGCATCATCAGAGCGCGCTTCAAACCGCAACTCCGCCGCGCGATCGAACAGGCTCGCCAACCCGGTGGGCAGCGTTTCGGTGCCGTCGGGCGGCATCGCGCCGAAAAGATCGACCTCAGAGCCACCAAGCGACCCGACCAAACTAACTTCGACACCGCTTGATGCGTCGTGATTGTAACTGCCGGCTAGCGAAGCCGGTTCGTAGAGCCCTGCATTGCGATAAAGATCGAGCAGCACTGGGTTGTCACCAAATACATCGCGCGCCAGACGCAACAGCCCGCCAAGACGGTCCATGTCGGCGTTGACCGCCAATTGACCGACGGGTGGGAAAGCGCCGCGCTCAATAAAACCGGAAGCCGATACCGAGGCGCCAACGGCATCCCCAATCGCCAGCTCATCGATGCGAATGCGGTCCGGCGTCGCCGCCACCGAAACGGTGACCTCGCCCAGATCTTCTGCACCAGCAACCAGCTCTTCAACCACCAGATCGGCATTCAGCGTATCGATCAAAGGCCCATCGGAAGCTGACCCGCCAGCATGCGTCAGCCAACGGCCAAGGCCGGCCAACAGACCGAAATCAAAACGCCCGGCATTGAGGTCAACGTCCATCTGGCCACCAAGACCAGCGACCTCGCGGTAGGCGAGCGAACCTTCAAGCGCTGCCCCATCGATCTGGCCGCGAAGCCGTTCAATCGAAACATCGCCCGGCGACGCCACCACGCTGCCACGCAAATCAACCGAGGAGAGCTGCGAGAACGTCCCGCCCTCGTCCCGTCGGCCGGTCGACCAGCCGACAAAGAGGTCGGGCGCCGCGCTTTCAAGCGTCATGATGCCATCAAGGGCCAAATCCGTGCCGGCAACATCACCAACCGCGCCAACCGCACCGGTGAACCCAAACGACGTCTCACCGGGAAACGTGGCCACCAGATTTTCCAACGATACCGGCAGCCCTGGGCTATAGGTCGCTTTGAACCCGATATCGCGGATTACCGAGCCGCCAAGGACGATGGCGGGGATGTCGAAGGACACTTCGCCTGGAACCGTCATTTGGTCGATCCAGCGCACCAGCGTGCCGGCGGACGCCCAGCCAGCGTCCAAATTGACCGGATCGGCAGCACCGCCGCCCAGCATGCGATCGAGATCGACCTGGCGCGAGGAAATCTCAGCATTGAAGGCGGGGCGTTCGCCCAAATTCACATGCGCCCGACCATTGAGAACAAAGGCCTGATCCTGCGCCTGGCCGAGCGACAGCTCGATCCCATCGGCTTCCAAGGCATCCAGCGCGGCCACCACATCGGCGGCAACGCGCCAGGTCAGCGGCTGGGTGTCCTGATCGGCTTCAGCAACCAGATCGTCCAGACTGCGGGCAACGCCGCGCCCCTCGAAAAAGGCGTTAGCTTGCGACCAATCAAGATGCCCATCGACGGTGATCTCCATCGGACGCGTCACTGGAAGCACCGCAACGCGCATGCGCATGCGCCGCTCCCCGCCATAGGCACCTGTGTTCACACGAAGGCTGACCCGCTCACCGGCAATGATCGCCGAACCTGGATCGACGCGCCAAGGTCCAAGAAGGCTGGGCGCCGAGAGACTGGCATTCAGCCCTTCCATAAGCACCTGAACGGAGCCATCGGGCGCGATGCGCTCAATACGCCCATCGACGATGGTGGCCTCATCGATGCGCACCGCACCAAGATCGAGCGTCTCGTTGGCGATCTGCGACATGCCCTCGCCAAGCGCCGCCAGGCGGATCGTCGGTGCATCGAGCGTCAGCTCAACAATGTGTGTTTCGCCGCTCAAAAACGGCGCCAGCGACATCAGTGCTTCCATCCGCCGGGCGGTAAACCCTGGCTGCGAACCATCAGCATCGCTAGCGATCTCAACATCGGAAAATATGATGCGTGGCATTGGAAGAAAACGCAGATCAACCGCGCCGGAGACATGAACCTCACGACCCAGAACACGCGAGGCCTGCTCTTCAATGATGTCGGTGTAGTTGCTCCAATCGATGAAACGCGGCGCGATCAGCGCCGTGGTCAGCGCCAAAAGCAACAGCGATCCCAACAGGAGAAGGAAGCGATTCATCGTCCGCCGATAGCCAGTTCAGAGGTCATTAGTGTGGCATGGGCGCGGGCCACTTTTCATGCATTGCACACAAAAGGCGGGTCACCCAGGAACAGCCATACAACTTTCGCAGAAAAAAAGCCATAAACCATTGCGCTAACGCAAGAATGCGCGCCCTACTGCGTTTAGGAGCAATGGCTCCCAGAAGCTGCATTCACGTGATCATGGCCGACCTGTTTCGCACGATCTTCTCCAGCGTCTTTGTTTGGGCGCGCCCCAACGTCACCTACGCGTTGCGCAAGAAGCAGCCGCTGGTTTGGTTGCTGGCCGGATTGATTGGCATCGGAACCTCGCTGGCCGCCATCGCCTTTCGTGAAATGATCGGCGCTGTGCAGTGGACCTGGCTCGGCACGATGAGCGAACAGGTCGCCAGCGCAGCGCGGGTGTTGCCTTGGTACACCGTGGTGTTTGTGCCAGCCTTGGGTGGCCTCTTGGTGGGCCTTTTTCTGCACTATATCCAGCCGCAAAAGCGCCCGTTGGGTGTCGCCGATGTCATTGAGGCCAAGCAAACGCCTGAAACGAGCTTGCGGTTTTGGCCGGGCGTCGGCTCAGCGATTGTCTCGGCGACATCGCTGGGTTTTGGCGCAAGCACCGGGCGAGAGGGACCTGTGGTTCATCTCGGCGCCACTATCGCCGCCAGCATTTCACGGCTCTTCAAGCTGCCAAGTTCCTCCAACCGGGTGCTTCTGGCTTGCGGGGTGGCGGGTGCCGTATCGGCCTCGTTTAACGCGCCCATTGCTGGCGTTTTGTTCGCGCATGAAGTCATCCTGGGCCACTACGCGCTATCAGCCTTTTCGGCCATCGTGATCGCCTCGGGCGCGGCGACCATCATCTCCCGGCTTTACTTCGGTGATGCCGTGGCCTTCACCATCCCTGATTATCAAATCACCTCGTTCTTTGAGTTTCCTGCTTTTGCGCTGCTTGGTCTGGTATGCGCGCTTGTGGCGGTGCTCTTCCAGTACGCGCTGATCGGAACCGACTATGTGGCGCGCATGGTGACCGCGCCGACATGGCTGCGCCCAGCAGTTGGTGGCCTTGCCGTGGGCATTATTGGCGTCTGGTTTCCGCAAGTGCTGGGCGTTGGCTATCAGGCCACCGATTTGGCGCTGCGCAACCAATTGCCGCTCGATCTGATGATGACGCTAATTTTCCTGAAGACGGCGGCAACGGCGATCTGCCTGGCCTCCCGGTTTGGCGGCGGCATCTTCTCCCCCTCACTCTATGTCGGCGCGATGACAGGCGGCGCCTTTGGGCTGATCGCCGCCAGTGCCTTCCCCGAAATGGCATCCTCCGAAGGCCTTTACGCCATCCTCGGCATGGGCGCCGTGGCCGCCGCCGTCATCGGCGCGCCGCTATCGACAACCATGATCGTCTTCGAGCTGACCGGCGGCTACACGCTGTCGATCGCACTCTTGCTAACGGTCTCAATAGCCACCGGCATCTCCATCGCTGTCCATGGCCGATCCTATTTTTACTGGCAATTGGAGAGCCGCGGCCTTGCCGTTGCCGACGGCCCGCACAGTCAACTCATGCGTTCCGTGCGCGTCAGCGCGTTCATGGAGCGCTTGCCGCCCGATCTCGACGAGCGACCGTCGCCGCTGGAAGAAGGCGCACCTCGGCTTTTGACCACCGACACGATGGAACGCGCGTTCCGAGCGTTCGATGAACATGGTCTTGAAGAGGTGCCCGTGGTGCGTGCTGCGGCCGTCTCTCAAACCGTCGGTTATGCCAAACAAGTCGATGCCTTGCGCCATTTCAACGAGGCGTTGATTGACGCTTCGATCGAAGAGCATAAATAACACGCACCAGGAACAGGATGCGAACAGGCGACTCTGACGGGTCGCTTCGATACTCTGTGCGCAACCGAATCAAACACCCACCCAAGCACCAAGGCCACCGATAGACACCCATGTCCGATCCGGCACCCCAACCAGGCTCGATCACGGCGCGCGCGCTCGCTGCGCGCGGTGGCGCTGCGCAAGGCTCCAACGCGCCTTGGTTGGAAGGCTTGAACCCCGAGCAATTGCGCGCGGTGGAAACGCTCGATGGCCCGGTTTTGGTACTGGCAGGCGCAGGCACGGGTAAGACACGGGTATTGACCACCCGCATCGCGCACATTCTGGGCACCGGCCGCGCCGCGCCGGGCCAGATCATGGCAGTCACCTTCACCAACAAGGCCGCCCGCGAGATGAAGCAGCGCATTGGCAGCATGATCGGATCAGCCGTTGAAGGCATGCCCTGGCTTGGCACGTTTCACGCCATCGGCACCCGCATCCTGCGCTACCACGCCGAACTGGCGGGTTTGAAATCGAGCTTCACGATCCTCGATACCGACGATCAGATCCGGCTTCTCAAGCAACTCATTCAGGCCGAAAACATCGATGAAAAGCGCTGGCCCGCTCGCCAGCTGGCTGCCCATATCGACCGTTGGAAAAACCGGGGCCTGCTTCCCGATCAAGTACCGGCCGCCGATGGCGTGTTTGCCAATGGCCGGGGCATTGAGCTTTATGCGGCCTATCAGGAGCGCATGGCCGTGCTGAACGCGGTGGATTTTGGCGATCTGCTCGTCAAACCGATCAAGCTGTTCACCGAAAACCCCGACATCCTCGCCGACTATCACAGACGCTTCAAATTCCTGCTGGTCGATGAATACCAGGATACGAACGTGGCGCAGTACCTTTGGCTGCGGCTGCTTGCCCAGGGCACCGGCGACACCAAACCCAACCTTTGCTGCGTTGGCGATGATGATCAGTCGATCTATGGCTGGCGCGGCGCCGAAGTGGATAACATTCTGCGCTTCGAGCGCGATTTTCCTGGCGCCACCGTGATCCGGCTGGAGCGCAATTACCGTTCGACATCGTCCATCCTGGCCACGGCCTCGCACTTGATCGCCCATAATGAGGACCGGCTCGGCAAGACCCTCTTCACCGACATAACCAACGATGAGGGCGAGGAAAAAGTCACAGTCGCGTCGGCTTGGGACAGCGCCGAGGAAGCCCGCGCGGTCTGCGAGGAAATCGAAAACCTTCAGCGTAAGGGTCATCCGCTGAACGAAATGGCGATCCTGGTGCGCACCTCGGCCCAGATGCGCGAGTTTGAAGACCGCTTCTTCACGCTCGGCCTCAACTACCGCGTTGTGGGTGGTCCGCGCTTCTATGAGCGCCAGGAAATACGCGATGCGCTGGCCTATCTGCGCGTCATTGCTCAGCCTGAAGACGGCATGGCGTTCGAACGCATTGTCAACGTGCCCAAGCGCGGGCTTGGCGATACAACAGTGCGCAAGATCAACGCCCTCTCGCGTGACCAAGACATGTCACCCCTTGCCGCAGCCCGCTTGCTCTCTGAAACCGAAGAAATCCGCCCGGCGGCCCGCACAAGCCTGCGCAAGCTGATCGACGATTTCGACCGTTGGCGCGGCAATCTCGACACGCTACCGCACACCGAACTGGCCGAGATCGTGCTTGATGAATCCGGCTACACGAAAATGTGGCAGGACGACACGTCGCCCCAAGCTCCGGGTCGCCTCGACAACCTCAAAGAACTTGTCCGTTCGATGGAAGAGTTTGAAAACCTCGCCGGTTTTCTGGAGCACATTTCCCTGGTCATGGATGTGGAGAGCGCTGAAAGCGAGGACGCTGTCACGCTGATGACCCTACATGCCGCCAAGGGTTTGGAGTTCGACACAGTGTTTTTGCCCGGCTGGGAAGAAGGCCTTTTCCCTTCCCAGCGCTCACTCGATGAGAATGGCCGCGCTGGGCTGGAAGAGGAACGGCGGCTGGCCTATGTCGGCATCACCCGAGCCCGCAAGCGCGCCAAACTCTGGTTTTCCTCCAACCGCCGCATCCACGGGCTCTGGCAATCCTCAATCCCCTCGCGGTTTCTCGATGAGCTACCGGTCGAGCATGTCGATGTTATCGAGCAAACATCCAGCTACGGCGGTTATGGCGCCCGCGGTTATGGTAACTACGGCGCCAGTCGCTTCGACAAACCGCTGGAAATGGACAGTGCCTATCAGACCCCCGGCTGGAAGCGCGCCCAAGCGGCAAGGAGCACGGGAAAACGCCCGTCCTCCGGCCCAATGACCATTGATGGCGAACTCGTCGCCCGATCGGTTGCAACCAAAGCATCCGGCTTTGCGTTGGGCGATCGCGTGTTCCACCAAAAATTCGGCTATGGCGATGTCACCATGATCGAGGGAAACAAGCTTACGATCGATTTTGACAAGGCAGGCCGCAAGAAAGTGGTTGAGAGCTTTGTCACCCCGCACAACCAAGCCGGCTGATCCGCCGCCTCGCGCCATAGAAAGCCTGCTTTGCACGATCTCATCTTCACCATCGCGCTGATCGGCGCGCTCGGCATCGGCGCGCAGTGGATTGCATGGCGCACCCAGGTCCCGGCCATCGTTCTGCTGCTGCTCGCGGGCATTTTGGCGGGCCCCGCCACGGGTCTGGTCAATCCGAACGAGGACTTTGGCGATCTCCTTAAGCCACTGGTGGCGCTCGCCGTGGCGATCATCCTTTTTGAAGGCGGGATGACGCTGAACTTTGCTGAGATCCGCGGCACCGCCAAGGCTGTGCGACGCATCATCATTGTATCGGCGCCGCTTGTCTGGCTGTTCGGTACATTGGCTGCGCACTACATAGGTGGCATGTCGTTCGAGGCGGCGGTCGTGTTCTCCGGCGTCATGGTCGTGACTGGACCGACGGTCATCATGCCTCTGCTACGGCAGGCCAAATTGCCCTCGCGTACCGGCTCGGTGTTACGCTGGGAGGCGATTGTCGTCGACCCTATCGGCGCGCTCTTTGCGGTCATCGCTTTCGAAATCGTGCTTGCGCTCAACAGCGGCGCCCCTGCTACCACCATCGCGCTCCAAGTGGCCGCCGCCTTGATGATCGGCATAATCGGTGGCTGGATTGCCACGAAGTTTCTCGCCACTGCCTTCTCGCGCGGCCTGGTGCCAGACTATTTGAAAAGCCCGATCATTCTGGTGTCGGCACTCGTCGGTTATGCGGCCACCGACGCTGTACTTGCCGAGGCTGGTCTGGTCACGGTGACCGTCATGGGCATCGTGCTCGCAAACGCCAAACTTGCCAGCTACACCGACATCCGCCGATTCAAGGAGGTGATGACCGTTCTTCTGGTCTCAGGCCTCTTTATCGTGCTCACCGCCAGTGTCTCGATGGACGACATTCTCTCGCTCGGGTGGCGTGACTTTGCCTATATCGCCGCGCTGTTGCTGGTTGTCCGCCCGCTCGCCATCTTGCTTGCAACCATTGGCACTGAGCTTTCCATGCGCGAACGGCTGCTGATCGGTTGGATCGCCCCGCGCGGCGTGGTCGCAGTCGCGGTCTCAGGTCTTTTCGCCGGCACACTGGTTTCCATCGGCATCGAAGATGGCGCTCGGCTTGCACCGCTGGCCTTCCTGGTTGTGCTGGTGACGGTGATCCTGCACGGGTTCTCCCTCAAACCTCTGGCGCAACTGCTCGGCATCACCTCGGCTGACCCGGATGGATTTCTGATCATCGGATCCAACCGCTTCTCTTTGGCGCTGGCGGAAAAACTGAAAGGCGCGAACCTGCCGGTGCTCATCGCCGACCGCAACCATTCGCGCCTTTCGGCTGCACGTCAGGCAGGTTTCACCACCTATCTGGGAGAGATTCTTTCAGAAGCCGCCGAACACCGGCTCGATCTGTCGCGGTATGGCACGCTGATCGCTGCCACGGACAATGATGCGTACAACGCACTCGTCTGCACGGACTTCGGACCAGAGCTTGGCCGCTCGCGCGTATTCCGCCTCGGTGTGGAAGAAGGCAAGCGCGATGAGATAGCTACCACGCTCAGCGGGCAACGGCTCTTCAACCCGTCCTTGGGCGAGACCGAGGCCGAGTTCCGCATGATCACCAACGATTGGGCGATCCAGCGCACAAAGCTCACCGAGGAATTCACGATGGAGGCGCTGCGCGCCCAGCGCGATCCTGCGACGCAAGTGATGTTTGCGGTTTCGGCCAAAGGCGAATTCATTTCGCCGGCCCTCGGCGCGCAGTTCAAACCGGCCGCCGGTGACACGGTTTTCCTGTTCGGCCCACCTCCGCCGCAAAAATCCAACACCAAAACCGAGTCCGAAAAGACCAATGCCGACCGTTAAGGCCACCCTCACCGTTCCCCACCGTGAGGAAGCCGAGCGCATAGCCGACCTTTTGGGCCTCGCCTTTGAAAGCGATGAGACGCCCATCGCCTTTTTTGAAGACGAAGAGGCCGGCCACTGGACAGTCGATGTGTTTCGGGAAGGCGATGACGCGCCAGCCTTGGCAAACGCGATCCGCGATGCGCTGGGCAGTGATGCGTTCGCTGCACCGCTCGACTGTCATGTTCTCGATGAGGTCGATTGGGTGACCGCCAGCCTGGAGGGCCTCCAGGCGATCCGCGCCGGTCGGTTCGTTGTCCATGGCCTGCATGCGCGCGACGCGGTTGGGCCAACGGAAATCGGTATCCGCGTAGAGGCAAGCCGTGCCTTCGGCACGGGCCACCACGGCACGACACTAGGGTGTTTGGAGCTGATCGACTGGGCCTGCGCGCGCAAGCGCTACAGCAACATCTTGGATGTCGGGACCGGCACGGGCGTTCTCGCCATGGCGGCGGTTCACCTGACCAAGGCACCAGCGCTGGCAACCGATATCGATCCGATCTCGGTCGAGGTTACGCGTCAAAACGCCAAGCTCAACCAGCTTGATCCGTGGATCAGCGTTGCTGAGGCTGCTGGTGTTCACGGCGCACCGCGGGCGGGTGCGCCCTATGATCTGATTATGGCCAATATTCTGGCCGGCCCGCTGATAGATCTCGCCGCCCCGATGACCAGACTGCTGGCCGAGGGCGGCGGGATCATTTTATCGGGTCTCATGCAGCATCAGGAACGCGCTGTTCGTGCGCGATACCGCGCCGAGGGTCTGGTCTTGGTCAAACGCATCCACCATGGAGAATGGTCAGCGCTCTTTCTACAGCGGCCCTAAAAGGCCTGCCTTAGTAAGGCCAGATGTAAACGCCGTTTTTGCCGGTCACCGCATCGCCAATATCGAATTTGGCACGGGTTTTCGGATCGAGGGTAGCAATGTGGGCGTTCACTTGGCGCTGGGCTTGTGCCATGCGGGCTTCAATAATGGCATTCCAGGCGCGACGGAAGATCGACGGTTTGTAAGCGGCGCTGGCGAACACGGGACGTGGTTCGGAGAATGTGAAGACGGCCATTTTCTGGCTCCTAAGTGGCTGATATTTCCTTGTGGAGTCTCTGGGGGGAGACCTGCCATAGATGGCCCTCAAAGCGCTCATGCGGTAGACCCTATTGTCTCAGGGCAGCCCTGCATCCAGCGCATAGTGCACTGCACAATTTCTTAGGAATTTCGATGAACGACCCCAATGTCTGCGGATTTCAACCCCTGCAGAGCTATGAAGACAGCAGTGAACCGGACAAGGGGCCGCAGCGGCTCGCCGCCCTGCGGGCGATGATGGCCGATGCCGCGCTGGACGGATTGCTCGTTCCGCGCACCGACGAGCACCAAAGCGAATACCTGCCAGCCTATGCCGAACGGGTTGCATGGCTCACCGGCTTCACGGGCTCCAACGCTTTTGTCCTGATTCTACCGGATGAGGCGCGTGTCTTCACCGATGGTCGCTACACGCTTCAGGTCCGCGCCCAGACGGTGCAGCCGGATTTCACGCCCGACGACATGGTCCACAATCCGCCAGCGGCCTATCTCGGCGGCCTTGATCTGACGGGAAAAACCATCGGCTATGACCCATGGTTGCACACAATCCGTGGATTCAAAGCCTTCACCAAGGCCGCGGAAAAGGCTGGCGCAATCCTAAAGCCCACGCCTTCCAACCTGATTGACGCCATCTGGACCGACCGCCCAGGGCGACCACACGAGCCGATCACCGTTCATCCGCTCGACTATGCCGGTCAGCCGTTCGCCGAAAAGATCAGCGCCATTGCGCAGACGGTCAGAGACAAAAAGGCCAACGCCGTCGTTCTCACCCAGGCAGATGGTGCGGCATGGTTGTTCAATTTGCGCGGCAACGACGTGCCGCAAAAGCCGATGTTCTTGGCCTTTGCGATTGTCAGCGATGACGGGCTGGCGCAGCTGTTCGTCGATCCCGGCAAGCTGACCGACGAAGCCGCCGAGCATTTGCGAGATGTTACCATCGCCGATATCGCCGACTTCCCTGCCGCCTTGCAGGCGCTCGGCGAGGCCAAGGCCACCGTCATGGTCGATCCAGCCAACGTGTCGGTGAAAATCGCTGACACGATCACCGAGGCAGGCGGATCGCTGGTTGAGGCAACCGATCCGATCGAAGCACCCCGAGCGCGCAAAAACGCAATTGAACAGGCCGGCGCGCGTGCAGCCCACGTTCGTGATGGCGCAGCTGTTACGCGGTTTCTGGCCTGGTTCGACAAGGAAGCACCACAGGGCGGGCTGGATGAGATTCAAGCCGCGGAAAAGCTGCTCGCCTTTCGTCGCGAGACCAATCAGCTCAAAGACATCGCCTTCCCAACGATCTCCGGCGCCGGACCGAACGGTGCCATCGTCCACTACCGGGTGACACACGCGACCAACGCCCCAATTGAGCAGAATTCGCTCTATTTGGTGGATTCCGGCGCGCAATATCTCGACGGCACCACCGACATCACCCGTACACTTCTCGTCGGCAAACCCACCGACGAGCAGAAGCGCGCCTACACGCTGGTCTTAAAAGGCCACATCGCGCTCGCCACCGCCCGCTTTCCTAAAGGCACCACCGGCGCACATCTGGATGTATTGGCCCGCCAGTTCCTCTGGGCCAACGGCCTGGATTACGCACATGGTACCGGCCATGGCGTCGGATCCTATCTCGGTGTGCATGAGGGGCTGGCACGCATCGCCAAGCAGGGCCAAGTGCCTCTAGAACCCGGGATGCTGCTTTCCAACGAGCCTGGCTACTACAAGGAAGGCGCCTTCGGCATCCGGTTGGAAAATTTGGTCTTTGTCACCGAACCGGAAGACGTCGGCGGTGATCAACCGATGATGGGTTTCGAGACGATCACCCGCGCGCCGTTCGAGCGCCGCCTCATCGATCTGGATCTCATGACAAAAGCCGAACGCAAATGGCTGAACGACTTTCACGCAAAAGTACTGGCCGATATCGGCCCACAACTGTCGGACGATGATTTGGCGTTTTTGAAAACTGCCTGCGCACCTATCTAAGATCGTCATCCTCGGGCTTGACCCGAGGATCCGTCCCCAGTGACTTGCTCGAGCGCCTCGTTTGGAGGCTTAAGGCTGGATGGCCGGGTCAAGCCCGGCCATGACGATAAATATCACGAGGGCGTCACCCCAACCAATTCAAACCAACCATCCTCATCGATGGTTTCAACGCCCAAACCCTGCGCTTTGGTGAGTTTTGAACCCGCGCCTGGCCCTGCAACCAATAGATCAGTCTTCTTCGACACCGACCCCGACACCTTGGCTCCAAAACGCTCGGCCATCGCTTTGGCCTCGTCGCGAGTCATCTTTTCCAGCGAGCCGGTGAACACGACAACCTTGCCTGCCACGGGACTTTCCTGAACCTCGAAGACTTCATCCTCGATGGTCATCTCGTTCAATAGGGCGTCGAGGACCTGTTCATTGTGGCTCTCGCCAAAAAACTGGATCAGCGACACCGCGACCGTTTCACCGATGCCATCGATGCCAACCAGCTCCTCGCGCGACTCTTCATCGCCGGACGCCGCCGCCAGCATGGACGCACGGAAGGCTGAAAAGCTCGTGTAATGGCGGGCGATTACGCGCGCCGTGGTCTCGCCGACATGACGGGCACCGAGCGCGAACAAAAACCGTGAAAACGGCACCTGACGGCGCGCATCGATCGCTGCCCACAGATTGGCAACGCTGGTCGCGCCCCACCCTTCGCGGTCCTTCAACTTTTTCATCGACCGCTCGTCGCGCGCTTTCAGCGTGAAAATGTCGGCCGCGTTGGCAATCAGGCCATCCTCGTAAAACGCTTCGACTTGCTTGTCGCCCAGCCCGTCAATGTCCAGCGCATTGCGTGACACAAAGTGCTTGAGCCGTTCCACGGCCTGCGCCGGGCAGATCAGCCCGCCGGTGCAACGCGTCACGCTGTCAGGCTTACCCTTCGCATCCACCTCGCGCTTGGCCTCACTGCCGCAAGCCGGACAAACAGTTGGGAAAACAAACGGCCCACTATCCACAGGACGCTTGTCGAGCAACACGTCCACGATCTGCGGGATCACATCCCCTGCCCGTTGCACGATCACTGTATCCCCAACACGAAGATCGCGACCCTCGCGGATCGGCAGGCCATCATTGCCGATCCCGGCGATGTAGTCGGCGTTGTGCAAAGTCGCGTTGGAAACCACCACGCCACCGACGGTAATGGGATGCAACTTGGCGACGGGCGTCAGGGCACCGGTGCGTCCGACCTGAATGTCGATGCCTTCAATCGTTGTGAACGCTTGCTCCGCAGGGAACTTGTGAGCAATCGCCCAGCGCGGTGATCGCGAGACAAAGCCAAGCCGCTCCTGATAGTCGAGCCGGTCCACCTTGTAGACGACACCATCAATGTCGTAGCCGAGCTCGGCGCGTTGGACAGCAATATCATCATAAACCGCAATCGCCTCGTCTGGCGTGGCGCAAAGCTTCATCAGCGGGTTGATGGCAAACCCAAACGTTTTCAACCGTTCCACAGCACCCATCTGGGTATCGGCCAGTGGTTCAGACAACTCGCCCCAGGCATAGGCAAAGAACGCCAACGGACGCGACTTGGTGATCTCTGGATCGAGCTGACGCAAGGAACCCGCCGCCGCATTACGCGGGTTGGCAAACACTTTGCCGCCACGCTCTTCCATGCGCGCATTGAGCGCCGCGAAATCCTCGGCGGTCATGTAGACCTCACCACGAACCTCCACCACCTCTGGCACGTCGCCCTTTAAGCTTTGCGGGATTGAGGCGATGGTGCGCGCATTGCGGGTGACATCTTCACCGACCGCTCCATCGCCACGGGTCGCGGCGGTTACCAGCTCTCCGCGCTCATAACGCAGCGATAGCGACAACCCATCGATCTTGGGTTCAGCTGTCATGGCAGGCGGCGCATCGAGCCGCAAAAACCGGGCGACTCTCGCCCCAAACTCATGCACATCCTCAGCCGAAAACGCGTTGTCCAGCGATAGCATTGCCTTGGCGTGGGTGACCTTGGCGAACTTCTCGGACGGTGCACTGCCAACTTTTTTCGACGGGCTGTCGGAACGAACTAGGTCGGGAAACCGCGCCTCAATCGCCAGATTGCGCGCCTTCAGCGCATCATAGGCAGCGTCGGAGATCATCGGCGCATCCTCGCCGTGATACGCCTTGTCGTGCGCCGCCATCTCCTCGGCCAGGGCTTTAAGTTCCGCCTTAGCTTGGCGCTCACTGAGCTGGTCGACCGGCGCATCGCGTAGGATGCTCATACCCGTTCCCCTTGCAACAGACTTGCGGCCGCCGCGCGCGCCTCATCGGTCACCTTCGCGCCAGAGAGCATGCGCGCGACCTCTTCAAGGCGCCCATCCTCTGACAGGCGCTCAACTTCGGTACGGGTGGTTTCCGCTTTCACTGCTTTGGCGATCGACAGATGGCCATGGGCACGGGCGGCCACCTGCGGCGCGTGGGTCACGGAAAGAACCTGCACCTTGGACGCCAGACGGGCCAGTCGAACGCCGATGGCCTCGGCCACCGCGCCCCCGGCTCCGGTGTCGATTTCGTCGAAAACCAGCGTTGGCGCGGACCCCTTGTCGGCGAGCACCACTTTGAGCGCCAAGAGAAAACGCGAAAGTTCCCCGCCTGAGGCAACCTTCATCATCGGGCCTGGACGCGTCCCAGGATTGGTCTGCACCTGAAACGCGACCTTGTCGAAACCGTTGACGCTTCGCTCTGATGTGTCCGAGGCGACATCGGCCATGAACCGCGCTTGACCCAGCTTCAAATCGGGAAGTTCCGCCTCGACCGCCTCTGAAAGATGTTCAGCGCAGCGATGGCGGGCATCGGAAAGCTCGTTGGCCAGCCCATCATAGCGCGCCGCGGCTTCCTTGACTGCCTGATCCAGCGCGGCACCGCGATCAACGCCAGCGTCCAACGCCTCCAACTGTTCGGCCAAAACAGCAGCTTTTTCCGGCAGTGCGTCGCAGGTGACCTGGTATTTGCGCGCCGCTGCGCGCAGCGCGAACAGCCGTTCCTCGGTATCATTGAGTTCCTTGGGATCAAACTCGATGCTCACCAGGGCTCTGTCGATCTCCATGGCAGCATCGCCAAGCGCATCCAATGAACGTCCGAGCGCTTCGATGATCGGTCCAAGCAGGGCTTCGCTGTCGGGCCCCTTGCGCTCCAACCGTCGCATCAATGCCGCCAGAACAGGCGATGGCGAGGCCCCACCTGACACCGCCTCATGGGCTTCCTGCACATCGGCCGCCACTTTCTCCGCCTGCATCATCAAGGTACGGCGGGCGGCCAAAGCCTCCTCTTCGCCGGGCTCTGGCGACAGGGCCGTCAGTTCCTCAACACTGGCCTTCAGATAGTCGGCTTCCTGCGCGGCTTCAGCTAGCGCGGCAGCGTGCACATCGCGTTCTTTCTCCGCCGCTTGTAGGCCAGCAAAAGCCTTGGCGACGTCACCAGCCAAGCCCTGCAAGCCGCCATAGGCATCCAGAAGCTGCCGGTGGCTCGCCGGGTCAACCAGCGCGCGATCATCATGCTGACCGTGAATCTCAACCAGCGAGGCGCCTAAGGACCGCAGCAGCGCCATGGACACCGGCTGATCGTTGACGAACCCGCGCGCCCGGCCATCGGCGCTCTGGGTGCGTCGGATGATGAGATCGGTTTCCGGCTCCAAACCCGCCTCTTCCAGTGTCGCGAAAGCAGGGTGTCCCGGCTCCAACTCAAAGGCTGCGCGCACCTGTCCGCTTTTCGCGCCGGCTCGCACCAGACCAGCATCACCGCGTGCACCCAGGGCCAAGGCAAGCGCATCAAGAAGGATGGATTTGCCCGCACCAGTTTCCCCGGTCAGCACCGTCATGCCCCGGTCAAGCTCAAGATCGAGCGCTTCGATGAGAACGATGTCGCGTACAGACAGATGGGTCAGCATATCAGCGACCAAATACACCCTGAAGGCATGGGCCAAAAGGGCATGTCAGATTGGGCATGGGCGAATCGTGGAGTTTCCAGCGTTTGGGCTGGAAGGAGGATGCGTCAGGAACCCTGGCCGGTAAAGCCAGCAAAAGCACGGCTGATCCACGACCCTGAGTTTTCTTGCGGCTCCAAGCCACCCGACTGCAACAAACGGTAGGAGCGCTGATACCATTCCGAATCCGGGAAGTTATGCCCGAGCACAGCCGCTGCGGTCTGAGCCTCGTCGACAACACCCATCGACATGTAGTTTTCAACAACGCGATGCAGCGCTTCTTCAACGTGGCGTGTGGTCTGATACTCTTCGATCACGACGCGGAAGCGGTTGATTGAGGCAACATAGTTGCGGCGATCAAGATAATAGCGTCCGACGCGCATTTCCGACCCCGCCAGTTGGTCATGGGCAAAACGGATCTGTTCCTGCGCCGGGCCAACATATTCCGAGTCGGGATAGCGGCGAATAAGGTCGCGGAAGGCGTTGATCGCCCGTGCCGTCTGTTCCTGGTCGCGGTTCACGTCCGGAATCTGGTTGTAATAGGACTGCGCCACGATGAATTGCGCGTAGGCCGCGTCCTCGCCGCTTGGGTGGAGCGTCACATAGCGACGACCAGCGTTGACGGCTTCAGGATAACGTCCGGAGGAGAAGTGGGAAAAAGCGCCCAGGACCAACGAACGCTTGGCATATTCCGAATAAGGGTGAACCTGCTCCAGCTCATCGAATTGTTCAGCAGCTGTGCGGTAGTCGCCTGCCTCCATCGTCGCCAGCGCCTCATTGAACATGACAGCCGGCGGGCGGGTGTCGTCAACGAAGTCGGCAAAATCATCGGCCTCAGTCGACGCGCATCCGGCCAACGCCAGCGCGGCGATGCCAACCAGGGCGCCCAAACGGGCTGATTTTGGGAGAAGATGAGCAAGCTTGAAGATCATGATACCCAAACGCAAACAGTCTGCTTGAAAGCCAAAGAGCACTTCACCCGCTGGCTGTGACGAGCCGCCATAGCATGGCTACGCTCGACGCCCTACCCCGAAGATGCAATTGATCCACTCAAGGCTTAACGCGAGAAAGCCGCATCATCGCGCCGTGGCAAAACTAGGGCAGGCGCTTTGACCCACACCAATGTGGAGCCAGGCTCGAAAAATCAGTTGGTTTCGGGACGCAGAGCAGCGGCTTCAAGCCGCACATTCACTTCATCGCGCGAGCGGTCACGACCGGCGCGTTCTACAGCCTGGCGACCATCCACAATTTCATACGCCGTGGGATCGGCAAACAGAGCCTGCATCATCGCAACATTGAGGCGGTGGCCACCCTTGTGAGAGCGGTAGCAGCCTTCGATCGGCAGCCCGGCAAGGGCAAGATCGCCAATGGAGTCCAAAACCTTGTGGCGAACGAACTCATCGGCCCAGCGCGCGCCTTCCGGGTTCACGATGCCATCATCGCCAAGCACGACCGCATTTTCCAGCGAGGACCCCAGCGCAAAATTGTTGGCCCAGAGCCGCTCAACATCTTTCAAGAAACCAAAAGTACGGGCGCGAGAAATCTCATCGCGGAACCCATCGGCGGTCAGGTCAAAGACCATCGCCTGATGGCCAATCGAACCGTGCGCGTAATCAATGCTGACCTCAAAGCGGCACCCCGCATGCGGGCGAAGCTCACCAAATGCATCCCCGGCATCAACGCGAACCGGTTTCAAGATCCGCAAAACCTTACGGCGCCGTGACTGTTGAACCACGCCGACGCTGTCGATCGCATCGATAAACGCCGCCGACGAGCCATCCATGATCGGTACTTCCGGGCCGTCCACCTCAATGAGGGCATTGTCGACGCCCAGCGCGCGCAGTGCAGCCAGAGCATGTTCGACCGTAGAAACAAAAGCACCTTTGGGATCACCGAGAACGGTGCAAAGCGATGTGTCCGAAACGGACGTCCAGTCGGCTTTGATCTCAATGTCGCGGGATGCCGGCAGGTTGGTACGCAGGAAAATGATGCCCGTGTCTTCGTCGCTCGGATGGATGGTCATTGTCGCGGCTTTGCCGCTGTGGACGCCTATGCCTGACAGGGAAACACTCTCGCCGACTGTACCCTGATACCCAGAACGAAAAACCATATGGCCCCCAGCGGTCCAAAAATCGGCACATTCAACCGACACAACATTAACCAACGCGATGAGACTACCTGTCTTGGCAGCGCTGCAGTGGCTCGCCTAAACGCCGCGAGACCGCTGCATCACCTCTTGGTGCGTGGCAGTAATCTAACTGTCTGGCGCGCCAGACAAAAATCACGCTTTCTTACGCTCTGTTACACATTTTGCAGCAAGTGTAACTTCTATAAATCGCTGAAAAAATTAAGGTTTTGATTAACGAAAAAGCCGGGCACGTCACCATGCCCGGCTAAAATGTTTCACTATGTTACAGCTCTGTGAGGCTAGCCACTCTTCCGTCGGAGGAAGGCAGGGATGTCCATCGCGTCTTCCTCAGCCTGACGATTCGGGGCCGTAGGCGCTGCGGTCTGGCGGCCAAGACCATCATGGCTTGCTTGCGGTGGCGTCGCTGCACGCGGGGCAGCGGCAGTTGGCGCTGGCGCCGGACGCGGTGCCGGGACTTGCTGTGCCGGAGCAGCTTGACGTGCCGCAGGCGCAGCGTGTGCCTCATCTTCGCGCTTCGGCATGCCGACATGGGCAAGCTTACGCAACAGGCCCAGAGCCCCTTTGTCGCCCTCTTCGGCTTGCGCTGCAGCCCGAGCGCGCATTTGGTCCTGGGCAATAGCCGGGAACTCTTCAACGCTCGGCATGCGCGGCCCATTGGCACGCGCTCTAGGCGCCGCCGGACGCACAGCTGTCGGACGCTGCGGTGCTTCGGCCTCTTCAGACATGGCCTCGGCCATGATCTCGTCAGCCAGCGCCTCCTCGTCGAACAGCTCTGGTACCGGGCTGAACGGCGCGATGGAAACCGCCGAGTCGTCGGCCAATGCCTGGTCGGCTTCAAGCGGCAACGAAAGCTCGCGCTCGATCCGATCGATGCGCTGCGATGGCGATTCTTCTGCCGGTGCCGCCATGGCATCCGCAACCGCAGCTACAGCCGATTGGGCAACCGCCGTCTGTTGGACCTCATGCGCAGCAGGAGCCGCCGTTTCGGCTTTCGGTGCAGACTGAACGATCGGGCGACCAACGGTCGGCACGCTGGTTGCTGCACCTTGCGCCAAGTTCTGCGCGGCCAGTTCGTCATCGACGCCGGTGGCAACCACAGACACGCGGATCATGCCTTCCAGCGATTCATCGAACGTTGCGCCAAGGATGATCAGAGCATCCTGATCGACCTCTTCTCGGATACGCGTTGCCGCCTCATCCACTTCGAACAGACGCATGTCCTGTCCACCGGTGATCGAGATAAGCAAGCCTTTGGCGCCGAGCATCGACACATCATCAAGCAGCGGGTTGGCAATGGCCGCTTCGGCCGCTTGTAGCGCGCGCTTGTCACCGGACGCTTCGCCGGTCCCCATCATCGCCTTGCCCATGCCGCGCATGATCGAGCGCACATCGGCAAAGTCGAGATTGATCAGGCCGTCTTTCACCATCAGGTCGGTGATGCAGGCAACACCGGAGAACAGCACCTGGTCGGCCATCGCAAAGGCATCGGAAAACGTGGTGTTCTCGTTGGCGATGCGGAAGAGGTTCTGGTTGGGGATACAAATCAGCGTATCCACTTCCTTGTGCAGCTCATCGATACCGCTGTCGGCGATGCGCATGCGCTGGCGACCTTCAAAGTGGAAGGGCTTGGTGACCACACCGACGGTGAGGATGCCCATCTCACGGGCCAGGCGCGCCACGACAGGCGCCGCACCGGTGCCTGTGCCACCGCCCATACCGGCAGTAATGAACGCCATATGTGCGCCGGAGAGGTGATCGGAAATCTCGTCGATCACTTCTTCAGCCGCCGCACGGCCAATTTCTGGCTGGGCGCCAGCGCCGAGACCTTCGGTCACCGCAACGCCCATTTGGACGACGCGCGGCGCCTTGGAATTGGTCAAGGCCTGAGCATCGGTGTTGGCGACGATGAAATCCACGCCTTCAAGGCCGGACTCGATCATGTTGTTAACGGCGTTGCCGCCGGCGCCGCCGCAGCCAAAGACGACGATCTTGGGTTTCAACTCGTGGATATCGGGAGCTTCCAACTGAATAGGCATAGGACCCTCTCTCATTCTTCCTGGAACGCGGCGCACAATGGGAAGTCTTGTGGAGCCATGGTCGTCACTTCGTGACGGGTGGGGTTACGTAAGGCGCTTGTGCGGGACACACAGAACACGCCGGTGGGGTTGGGGACGGGACTTTTATGTGGGCCCTGCCGTTCCGTTCCTCCGGAACGACCATGCAGGGCCAGGAATTTTCGCGACGGAGCGGTCGTTCTGAAAGAACGGAGCGACCAAGCCTCCAGCGCGCTTTCAGCGCGCAACGTCAAAGGGAGCTGCGTAGCCATTGGCTCACCCTCCCAAAATAGCCGCCGGTGCCAGTCGCCTGGCTTGAATAACCGTGGGAAATGATGTGATCGCGCGGCACCATGCGCACGCATTGTGGGTAGATCAGAAGCCCGGTGGCCGACGCGAAGGCCGGGCCTGTGCCAGCTTCCGGCAGGCCCGTCACACCAAACGGACGGCCAAGGCGCACATTGCGCGACACGGTGCGGCGCGACAGCTCGACCACGCCACTCATCTGGCTGGCACCGCCGGTGATCACCGTGCGCTTGGACGCAAGGCCGGCAAAGCCCAATGCGGCAAGCCGATCGCGGGTCATCTCTAAGATCTCTTCAAGGCGCGGACGGATAATCCGGGTCAGTGCGCCGCGCGGCATTTGCTGACCACCTTCATGGCCATCATCGCTCACGGGCGGGATGGTCAGCATGTCGCGGTCATCCGCCGGGCTTGGCAGGGCCGATCCGTGCAGGGTTTTGAGGCGCTCGGCTTCATCCACGCGCGTGGAAAGCCCGCGAGCCAAGTCCATCGTGATGTGGTGGCCACCAACAGGCACAACGTCGGCATGGACAAACTCGCCGTCGTAAAAGACGCCGATAGATGTGGTGCCCGCGCCCATATCAATGACGACCGTACCCAAATCCATTTCGTCATCGGCAAGCACAGCCAGGCCCGACGCATGGGCCGACGTCACATAGCCTTCGACTTCAAGATGCGAGGCGTTGATGCACTGTTCCAGATTACGCAGCGGGCCGACATCAGCGGTCACCAGATGCATATCGACGCCGAGACCGGAGCCGAACATGCCGCGCGGATCGGCAATGCCGCGATCGCCGTCCAGCGCGAACCCGATGGGCATGGAGTGCAGGATCGAACGGCCAGGCGCGATGGCGTGATCGCTGCCGGCCTTCAACACCTTGGCGATGTCGCGTTCGGTAACGGCGTGACCGTCGAGGGCGACGGTCGCCGACAGCGTTTCAGAAGCGATGCGCCCGCAGGTCAGTGAAGCCACCACCGAATCGACCGTAAGATCGGCCATGCGTTCGGCCTGATGCACCGCCTGCCGGATGGCGTGTTCGGCGCGCTCCAGATCGATGACGTAGCCAGATTTCAAACCTTGGCTGCGATAATGCCCGAAGCCCAAGACATCGACAGTGTGCGTGCGCGTGCGACCAGCCGAAGCCTCGCAGGGTTTCAGGCGGGCGATCATGCAGCTCGTCTTGGCCGTACCAACATCAAGCACGCAGATCGTCACCGATTTGCGCTGCGGCAGAGGGTTAGGCCCAAAAAAATCGAGCGGACGGCGGCGTGAATTGGTCATGACGCCCCTCCCCGCGCTGCGGCCAGGCCTTCACCATCCTCGCTCATCGCCTCGATGGCGGCATCGGTGAGGCGAACAACCAGTTGGTCTGGCAGCCGAAGGTCGATAACGGCAACCGCGCGCTCCAAGACGGCCTGACGGCGCATCATCTCTTCCAATCGGATCAGCGCGGCATCGACGCCCGTTTCAGGCAGATGCACCTGCACATCCTCACGCATATGCAGCGTCCAGCGTCGGTCGCCAACGCGCTCCAACGCAACCACACTGCCAAGAACATGCGGTCGAGCCGCAAGTTCAGCAAAGAATGCCGTCGCCTCACCTGGCGCGCCCTCACCGACCACCAGCGGCAAGCCCGCATGCACGTCGGTGATTTCGTCAGTGATCTCTTCGCCTTCCACCGTGACAAGTTGGATGCGCCCGCGCTGCAACATGCGCGCAAACGGTGCATGCTCTTCGATTTCGACAATCAGCGTGTTCGGGTAAACCCGGCGCACCGAAGCTTCCTTCACCCAGGGCAAGGCCAGAACACGGTCGCGGGCGGCATCAATGTCGAATCCAACCACCGACGTGGTCGGCGTCACGGCCAAATAGTCGATGACATCAGTCTCACGCGTGTCGCGCAGACCCTCAATGGTGATTGCATCGACGCCAAAGCCAGCGGAGGCGGCGACTGAGGCCAGCGATTGCGCCGCCGTTTCGCGGGCTTCAGCCGTACGCTCGCCGAAGGAGAAGCCGAACACCAACACCGGCAAAACCACCAGGCTCGACAACAGGGCGTTGGGGTGACGCACCGCGCGCAGCACATTCACCGTGGTGCGGTAAGCCGTTTCGGCCCGCAGACGCTGGGTGCGCGAGAAACGAAAGAGGCGGTTCAGCGCCGACATGACGCATCCTCCACCATCCATGACACCAGCTCTTCAAAGGAGTGGCCGGCATGAGCCGCCATTTCTGGAACCAGTGACGTTGGCGTCATGCCCGGCTGGGTGTTGACCTCCAAACAGATCAGTTCGCCAGTGCCCATCGGCATGTCGTCAAAGCGAAAGTCAGCACGCGTCACGCCTCGGCAACCAAGCGCCTTATGGGCTGCCAGCGAATAGGTCTGGATGCGGGCGTAAACGTCCGATGGGATCTCGGCGGGCAATATGTGCTCCGACCCACCATCGGCGTATTTCGCATCGTAATCGTAGAATTCCTGACCCTGCGGCACGATGTCGATGACGCCGAGCGCGACATCGCCCATCACGGCACAGGTCAGTTCGCGGCCCGCGACAAAGCGCTCGGCCATCAGATCATCGCCATAGGGCCAGTCCGATCGGAAAAGCTCTTGCGGGGGATGCTCCATGTCGGCGGAAACAATCAGAACGCCAAAACTTGAGCCCTCGGCCACCGGTTTGATGACATAGGGGGGATCCATGACATGGGCCTTGGACACCTCTTCGCGGGTTGTCAGCACATGTTTGGCAACCGGAACACCGGCGGCAGCCATGATGACTTTGGCGCGGTCTTTGTTCATCGCCAGCGCCGAGGCCATGACGCCTGAATGGGTGTAGGGAATCTGCAGGACCTCAAGGACGCCCTGAATCGTGCCGTCTTCGCCATCAGGCCCATGCAAAGCGTTGAAGGCGACGTCGGGTTTCAGCGCGCTTAGGGTTTGCGCGATCGAACGGTCGACGTCCACAGCCGTGACGGTATAGCCCGCGCGCTCAAGCGCGGCGGCGCAGGCCTGTCCCGTGGAAAGACTAACCGGTCGTTCCGACGACCAGCCGCCCATCAACACAGCAACGTGTTTATCTTTGCCCGCCATAGCGTGCACAACCGTCCCGTAAATTCAGTCCAAGATGGACCTTCCCGGGAGCCAAGCTATGATTGAGATCGTAAGAAATCCTTAACCGGAAATCGAAAGGTCCGATTTACGAATTTTCGCCGATCACGTGGTGTTTCAGGGCCGAAAGGTTTCCACGGTCTGGCCATTGGTAAACAGACCCATGCGCTTCACCTCCCACTCAAGGAGCGTGCCGGAATGCTCGTAAACCCGCTTTCGCACGGTCTCGCCCAGCGTTTCCAGATCATGAGCGGTGGCATCGCCAGTGTTGATCATGAAGTTGCAATGCATCGGCGACATCTGTGCCCCGCCGACCTGAAAACCACGCAGGCCCGCCGCATCGACGCACTTCCAGGCCGATCCGCCTGGTGGATTTTTGAAGGTCGAGCCGGACGTGCGCTCTTTGATCGGCTGATTCTCTTCGCGATGTTTCTGAACGGCATCCATCGCCGCCTCGATTTCCTCGCGTGGCGCCGGGTAGCCCTCAAACAAGGCCGAAACGAAGATCAGATCGTCCGGCGCTGCGGTGTGGCGATAGGTAAAGCCCATGTCGTCGTGCGACAGGGTGATCAGGTCGCCTTTGCGGTTCACCGCATCCACCGATACGACCCGCTCGGTTGTCTCAACCCCGTTGGCGCCAGCGTTCATGCGCAGCGCGCCACCAAGCGAACCGGGGATGCCGTGATAGAAATGGAAGCCGCCAAGACTAGCCTCCAGGGCGATGGCGGCGAGTTTACGGTCGGACATGCCGGTGCCGGCACGAATGCGCGGACTGTCGACCTCAGTCTTGCCATCATTGAAGGGACGCATGGTAAGGCGGATCACCGCACCTTTCAGGCCCCCATCGCGGATCAGGGAGTTGGAGGCGAGCCCCATCACGTGCACCGGTACATCATCCGGCAGCAGCTTCATGAAGACCTGCAGGTCTTCGACATCGGCCGGCACGAAATAGAGCTCCGCCGGTCCGCCAACCCGGAACCAGGTAAAATCTTTCAACGGCTGATTGGTGCGCAGCTTGCCGCGCAGCGCTTCTACGCCGGGGCCCATGCGTGCCAGAAGAGCGTCTCCATCAATCGCGCTCATGCGCCACGCGCCTTCAGTTGCTCCGGTAGCGCATTGGCCCACGCTGTGATGGTGCCTGCCCCGAGACACAGCACCGTGTCGCCCTCCTCAGCGATACCGGCAATCTGCTCGGCCAGAACCTCGGGGCCTTCAAGCGCGGCTACATGGCGGTGACCATGGGCACGGATAGCATCAACAAGATCGGTGTGCGTGGCGCCTTCGATGAGCGTTTCGCCAGCCTCGTAAACCGGCGCGACCAGCACATGGTCGGCATCGTTGAAGCAACCGGCGAACTGTTCGAACAGATCGCGTAGGCGGGTGTAGCGATGCGGTTGAACAACGGCGATGACCTTACCTTGGGCAGCCGCCCTTGCAGCCTGCAAAACGGCGGCAATCTCAACTGGGTGGTGGCCGTAATCATCATAGATATCAACGCCCTGCCAGGATCCGGTGTGCGTGAAGCGGCGTTTGACACCGGAAAAACGCGCAAGGCCCTGACGGATATCATCATGCGAGATCCCCAAATGATGGGCTACCGCGATCCCCGCTGTCGCATTCAGAAGGTTGTGCAGGCCTGGCATCGGCAGCGTCAGCCCATCGAAGCGAGCACGCTCATCGGTTCCACGTTGGCGCAGCTCAACAGCAAAATGCGAGTTCGGCCCCTGCATCTGCACATCAACGGCGCGCACATCGGCTTGCGGGTTCTGCCCATAGGTGATGACGCGTCGATCTTCGATCCGTCCGATCAGGCTTTGAACCTCTGGGTGATCAAGACACATGACGGCGAATCCATAAAAGGGCACATTTTCCACGAACTGGTGGAACGCCGCGCGCACCCCGTCGAAATCCCCATAGTGATCCAGATGCTCCGCATCAATGTTGGTCACAACAGCGATATCGGCGGGTAGCTTGATGAACGTGCCGTCGGATTCATCAGCCTCGACAACCATCCAATCGCCTTCGCCCAGGCGCGCATTGGTGCCATAGGCGTTGATGATGCCGCCATTGATTACCGTCGGATCCATGCCGCCAGCGTCGAGGAGCGTCGCCACAATCGACGTGGTCGTGGTTTTGCCGTGGGTGCCGCCAATCGCGATGGCTGATTTCAAGCGCATCAATTCCGCGAGCATTTCGGCGCGACGCACCACCGGCAGGAAGCGCGCGCGCGCCTCGATCAATTCGGCATTGTGCGCCTTGATCGCTGACGACACCACGACCACCGCCGCCCCATCCAGATTCTCCGGGCGATGACCGACGGCCACCTTGATGCCCATCGCCCGCAGCCGCTGGACATTGGCGTTGTCGGAAATGTCCGAGCCCTGAACCGCATAGCCGAGATTGTTCAGCACTTCGGCGATACCGCTCATGCCAATGCCGCCAATGCCGACGAAATGAACCGGGCCAAGCTCGCGGGGAAGTTTCATGTGATCAATCCTGTGCGTAGTAGCGTGCCCGGTTAGCGCGCCAGCGCTTCGACCTCAACGGCCAACTGCTCAACGGCTTCCGGGCGACCAGCTTCCCGAGCAGCCATTGCCATCTTTTCCAGCTCGGTGGACATCGGGTCCATCAGCCTCGTCAGAAGCTGCGAAAGCCGTACCGGGCCAATGTTCTTTTGCAGGGTGAGCACCGCGCCGCCGGCCTGCTCAAGGCGTTCAGCGTTGCGCGCCTGATCGTGATCGAGCGCATGCGGATAAGGCACCAAGATCGAAGGCCGTCCCATCACCGAGAGCTCGGCCACGGTCGATGCGCCAGAGCGCGCGATCACCAGATGAGCCTTGGCCATCCGTTCTGGCATATCGACGAAGAACGCCCCGAGATCACACTGAATGCCAAGCGTTTCATAGGCTTCGCGAACGCGCGCGATGTCTTCCGGACGGCATTGTTGGGTCACGCGGATGTTTTTACGGGCTTCTTCACTGAACTGTTCCATAGCGCCCGGCACCAAATCAGCAAACACGCGCGCACCTTGGCTTCCGCCGAAGACAAGCAGTTCAAAGGGATGGTGGGGCTTAGGCTTCTGATAAGGCGTGCGAGCAGCGGCCAGAACTTTGCCGCGCACCGGATTACCGACATGGATGATGATGGCGCGGGACGAGGACGGTATGCCGTCGGTGTTGGCAAAACTGGTCGCAATCAGCTTGGCAGAATTTGCAATCGCTGCATTGGCGCGGCCCAGCACAGCATTCTGCTCATGCAGCACGATGGGAACACCGCGCAGCCGCGCGGCAAAGAGCGGCGGCAGCGTCGGATAGCCACCAAACCCGATGATCGCAGCCGGTCGCTCTCGCCCCATAACACCAAGCGCTTTGATCGCGCCGCGGCCAATGGTCAGCGCCCCAGGGATCGCCTGCAAAATCTGGCGCGGCGAAAACGTCGCTGAGGGAATGATGTGCGTGCGGCGGGCAGGAAACGACACACCATATTGATCGGCGCGTTCGTCGGTCATCAGATCGACCGTATGGCCGCGTCGCTGCAGCACTTCGCTAAGCGCTTGCGCCGGAAACAAATGACCGCCGGTCCCGCCGGCGCACAAGATGAAATAGGCCATTGACCGCCTTGGAGCGAAGGGGTGCCGTTGTTGACACCGGCTGGGTGATCAGCCGCGTTGCAAGCTCCACCGCCATTGACTGGCGGCAGGTCGGCCAAACCCATTGTGGCTCTTTCTGCCACGTGCGGTTTGCCGGGTGAGCCCAAGCAGAATGCCCGCGGCCAGACCGACGGACAAAAGCGATGATCCCCCATAGGAAAGGAACGGCAACGTCATGCCCTTGGCGGGCAAAAGTTGCAAGTTCACACCCATATTGATCGCCGCTTGTGTCGCCAAAAGGGCAACCAGGCCGATAATCGCGTAGCGGGAGAACACATCATCCTGTCGCAGCGCGGCGCGGATAAAGCGGGCAAAAAGAAACAGATAAAGCCCGACAACGATGAGACACATCACAATGCCAAACTCTTCGGCCATCACCGCGAACAGGAAATCGGTGTGGCTATCAGGCAGATGCTCTTTAACGACGCCCTCGCCCGGCCCGCGTCCGAGCCATCCGCCTTCGATAAAGGATTCGATGGCACGGTCGGTTTGGTGGTTGTCGCCGGCTTCGGGATTGAGGAACCGGTCGATCCGGCTCGTCACATGGGGAATGAACAGGTAGGCCATAGCCAAGCCACCCAAGGCGGCTGATCCAAGCACGACAATCCAGAGCCAGCTCATACCGGCCACGAAGAACAGGCAGCCCCAGACCGCCGTCACCAACATAGTCTGACCAATGTCCGGCTGCGCGACCAACAGGCCGGCCGTGACCAGAAACAGGGCAAGCGCAATCAAATTGGCGTGCAGATCAGGGCGTTTGGCATGCTCGGCAAAAAGCCAGGCGGACACCAACACGAGCGCTGGTTTGGCCAACTCCGAGGGCTGCATTTGGAAGAAGCCAAGATCAACCCAGCGTCGGGCGCCTTTCACCTCGGCGCCAAAGGCGAGTGCCGCCAACATGCCAAGGATCGCGATGCCAAAGACGGCCAGTCCGACGCGCACCAACTGGCGCGTGGACAGCATCGACATACCGATGAGCAAGCCGAGCGTCGGGATCAAAAAAAAGATGTGCTTTTGGACGAAGTGAAATTCGTTGGCGAGCCCAAGATCGCGCGCGATTGGCGGGCTGGCAGCAAACGACATAACGACGCCGATCACCAACAGGACGAGCACCGTCAGCAGGGAAATCTTATCGAGGGTCCACCACCAGTCACCAAGGGGCGAACGGTCCGCACGGGTCAAACGCATCTACGCTACTCAACACTCTTCACCGCGTGCGCTGATCCTCCAGAAAAGTGGACACCGCTCGCTTAAACGCATCACCACGGGCCTCAAAGGACGCAAACTGGTCCCAAGACGCACAGGCCGGTGAAAGCAAAACGCACGCGCCATCCAGCCCATCCGCTAGGGCATCCTGCGCAGCCATTGCGACCGCTCGCTCAACCGTTTGCGCCCGCACATAAGGCACCTGGCCCTCTAGTGTGGCCGCGAACCGGTCTTGCGCTTCTCCGACAAGGTAAGATTTCACGATTTGCGGAAAGAAACCGTTAAGTGGATCGATCCCGTCGCTTTTTGCCTGCCCACCGAGGATCCAATAGATGCGCTCATAGGACCCGAGCGCCCGTGCGGCGGCATCAGCATTGGTTGCCTTGGAGTCATTGACGAAGGATACGCCGCGAAAGGTCGCAACCGGCTCCATGCGATGGGCAAGTCCGGGAAAGGAGCGGATCGCCTCAGCCATCTTTGTTGGGTCCATGCCAAGCTTGAGCAAGGAGGCGACAACCGCGCAAACGTTCTGTGCATTGTGTTCGCCTTTCAGGCTGGCCACGCCGCCAAGATCGAACAATTCGTCCTGCGCCCCGTCGCGCGCCAGCCAGATGGTTGATCCAACGGCATAAACGCCATCATGAACCGTGTGCACCGCGCTGATCCGCGAGACTGCATGCCCATCGCGTTCCAACGCATCGGCCATGCGCGCGGAGAGAAGATCATCCACGCCGACGACGGCATATTTGGCAGCGGCAACCAACCGTTTTTTGATCGCGGCATAGTTTTCCATCGTGCCGTGGCGGGCCAGATGGTCCTCGGACAGGTTGAGATGCACCCCGACCGTCGGCGCCAAATGGGACGCCAAATCAATTTGGTAGGAGGAGCACTCGATCACATAGTGCCGATGCGGTTCGGGCAACGGCAGATCAAGCACCGGCACACCAATGTTGCCACCCATGGCGACATCAACCCCCATCGCCCGCATGGCATGGGCCGCCAGCGCCGTGGTTGTCGATTTGCCGTTGGTACCGGTGATCGCCAAGACTGGTGCCTGCGGACACCGCGCCGCGCGCTCCTGAAAGAACAGGTCGACATCGCCTGTGATCGGCACACCAGCCGCGCGCGCGCGCTGAACGCTCCAATGCGGCGCAGGGTGCGTCAGCGGGATGCCTGGCGAAAGCACCAGTGCATCAAATCCTCCCCAATCGGCATCTTCGAGGTTCTCTACACGAACACCGGCGGCAATTGCCTTCTCGCGCGCCGCCTCGCCATCATCCCAACCAACAACTGTCGCCTCGGCCGCATGCAGCGCGTGCGCGGTCGGCAAGCCCGATCCGCCAAGGCCGACCACGGCAACCGTTTTGCCGGCAAATGTCGAAACCGGAATCATCGATGCTAGCGCAGTTTCAGGGTCGACAGCCCGGCGAGCGCCAGCACAAACGCGATGATCCAAAACCGGATCACCACCTGCGGCTCGGTCCAGCCAAGCTGCTCAAAATGATGGTGGATGGGCGCCATGCGAAAGACCCGCTTGCCGGTCAACTTGAACGAGGTGACCTGGATGATGACTGACATGGCTTCCAGGACGAAAAGACCACCGACGATGGCGAGCACGATTTCGTGCTTGGTCGCCACAGCAATGGTCCCGAGCAGCCCACCCAGCGCCAGCGAACCCGTGTCACCCATGAAGATTTGGGCCGGTGGCGCATTGAACCATAGGAAGCCCAGCGATGCGCCGATCACCGCGCCGCAAAGCACCGCCAACTCACCGGTGCCAGGCGTGAAATGAATCTGCAGATAGTCTGAAAAGATCGCATTACCGGCCAGATAGGCGATCAGCCCGAAGGTGGCGGCGGCGATCATCACCGGCACGATGGCAAGCCCATCCAACCCGTCGGTGAGGTTCACGGCGTTTCCCGCCCCAACGATGACGACCGCGCCGAAGAGGATGAAGAACCAGCCAAGGTTGATCAAAAGGTCCTTGAAGAACGGGAAGGTCAACTGATTGGAAAGTTCAGGCACCGAAACCTGCGCAATCACGAAAACAGCAGCACCAGCGATGGTCGCCTCAATGGCAAGCCGCGCTTTGCCGGACAGACCCTTGTGGGACTGCTGCGTGACCTTCAAAAAATCATCGTAAAAACCGATGGCGCCGAATCCGATCGTCACGGCAAGCACCGTCCAAACCAGCGGACTTGAAAGGTCGGCCCAGAGCAGTGTGGAAAAGATGAGGCCGGCCAGGATCATCAGGCCGCCCATAGTCGGCGTGCCTTTTTTGGTCAGCAAATGACCTTGCGGCCCATCTTCGCGGATCGGCTGCCCCCTGCCCTGGCGCACCCGCAAACCGCGAATGATCATCGGCCCGAACAAAAAAACGAACAGCATAGCCGTCACAACCGCGCCACCGGTGCGGAAAGTGATGTAGCGGAAGACGTTGAACAGAGGGATGGCGTCGGCAAAGTTGGAGAGCCAGAAAAGCATGCGTTTTCGCGTCCTTACCTTTTGCCGCGCTCAGCGGTCTTTGTAGCGCTGCAGGATCAGTTCGACCAAGGGTCCCATCTTGCTACCCAGTGAGCCTTTGATCATCACCGCATCGCCAGGCGCAAGGTCTGCAACCAAAGGTTCTTGCAACCCTTGAGAGGTTTCGGCATAGGCGCCACGCTTTTCCATCGGCAGAACCCGCCAAAGCGACTTCATCAATGGACCACAGGCATAGACCTTGTCGACGCCGAGGGCCGTCAGATCGTAGACCAGGGCGCCGTGCATAACCGCAGCACCGTCGCCAAGTTCGAGCATATCTCCCAAAACGGCAATTCTGCGCCCCCGCTGCCCGGTCGGTAGGCGCGAGAGAACCTTCAGAGCCGCCTTCACCGAGGCCGGATTGGCATTGTAACTTTCATCAAGCAGCGTGATGGGATCGCCTGGCGTATCGATGATGTGCTTGCGGCCACGGCCATCGGGCTGCTCCAAGTTCGCCAGCGCGAGACCGGCTTTTGCCAAATCAAGCTCAAGCGCCGAACAGACAGCCAGCACGCCCAGCGAGTTGACGACCAGATGCTCGCCCGGCGCGCCGACTTTATAGGCGATCGTCTGACCGTCGATTTTCGCTTCCACCGTCGAGCAATCGGGATGCAGCGCCACTTGCATGAGTTCAGCATCATTGCCGGCGCCATGCCCAAAGGTCATCACACGGCCTGCGCCAGCCTCTAATGCGCGCTCTTTCAGGAAGGGCGTGTGTTCGATATCGCCATGAATCACAGCCGTGCCGCCAGGCAGAAGACCGTCAAAAATTTCGGCCTTGGCCGCCGCGATCGCATCCAGGCTACCAAGGTTCTCAAGGTGAACGGGCGCGACGGTCGTGATCATGGCGATATGCGGCTGCACCAGCTTTGAAAGCGGCGTGATCTCGCCGGCATTGTTCATGCCGATCTCAAAGACACCAAATTCGGTGTCGCGCTGCATCCGGCATAGGGTGAGCGGCACGCCCCAATGATTGTTAAAGCTTTTCACCGGCGCGTGCGTATTGCCGAACGAAGATAGAATGAGCCGAAACGTCTCTTTGGTCGATGTCTTGCCGACCGAACCGGTAATGGCGAGAATTTTGCCGGTCGCGCGCGTCCGGGCAGCACGTGCAAGGTCGTAGAGCCCGTCATAGCTATCGCGAACAATGATCAGTCCGCCCTTGGGCACAGTTAGCCCATCGGCCTGATCGGCAGACACAAGCGCGGCCGTTGCGCCAGACTCCAGCGCCGCGTCCACAAAGGCATGGCCATCGAATTGGTCGCCCTTGATGGCGATGAACAGATCGCCCGGCTCGACCGTGCGGCTATCGATCGAAATGCCAGAGACATCGCCAGGCTCACCACGCACCGATCCACCGGTGGCAGCTAAGATCTCATCGATGGTCCAAAGCGGCGGCACCAAGACTACGCCCCTTCATCCAAAAGCGTGCGGATCACCTCGTGATCGGAGAAGGGGTGCTTCACGCCGTGAATCTCTTGGCCGGTTTCATGACCTTTTCCGGCGACCAGCAAAATATCGCCGTCTTCGAGCATGGCCAGACCAGCAGCAATGGCATCATGACGATCGCCGATCTCCATTGCATCCTCACCAGCGCCAGCCATGACGGCCTGACGAATGGTGGCTGGATCCTCGGTGCGCGGATTGTCATCGGTCACGATCACCGCATCGCCATAGCGCGCTGCTGCCTCGCCCATCAGTGGCCGCTTGCCCTTATCGCGATCACCACCGGCACCTACCACGATCACCACCTTGCCATCGGCAAAGGGCCGCAGCGCCTTCAGCGCCTCTTCCACCGCGCCGGGCTTGTGAGCGTAATCGACAAAGGCTTTGCCGCCACGCTTCGTGGTGCCGATATATTCCAGGCGCCCGCGCGCCCCCTTCAACGTCTCCAGAGCGCGAAACACCGCATCGGCATCGCATCCAGCCTGGATAGCAAGCCCGGCGGCAACCAAGGCATTGGCGACCTGAAACAAACCCGGCAGCGGAAGTTCAACGGTGCGCTGGTCGCCGAAAAAGGTGAAACCAACCGTCTGCGCATAACCGGATGGCTTGACCGTCTCGACCGCAATATCGCCCTGCCCCATGCCGGCTAAAAGCAGTCGGTGACCGCGCTTGCGCGCCAGCGCCGCCATGCGCTCACCATAGGAGCCACCAAGCCAGACCACTGCACCCGCACCTTCCGGCAACAATGGATCAAAAAGGCGGGATTTCGCCTGAAAATACGCTTCCATTGTCGGATGATAATCGAGATGGTCACGACCAAGATTGGTAAAGGCAGCAGCCGTCAGTTGGACGCCATCCAAGCGTCGCTGTTCCAAACCGTGCGAGGAAGCTTCCATCGCCATATGGGTCACACCATCGTCCGCCAGCGCCGTTATCGCCTCGTGCAGGGATACAGAGTCCGGCGTTGTCAAAGCACCGGCTTCAGCTCCGTCGCCGCGTGTGATCCCAAGCGTACCCATCGCTGCGGATTCATGGCCGAGGGTTTGAAAAATCTGCCGTACAAAGGCCGCCACAGAGGTCTTGCCCGACGTGCCGGTGACCGCCACCATCACATCAGGCTGCGGCGCGAAGAACTTGGCCGCCATCAAGGCAAACGAGCGCCGCGCATCGGGCGCGCGCAATTCCGCGACACCTTCGGGCACGCTCGCATTCACACCATCGTCCAGGAGGATGGCTGTCGCGCCATCCACCACCGCCTGGTCGATATAGTCCTTACCGTGCCGCGCCGCACCTTGCAGGGCCGCGAACAGAAACCCAGGCTGCACTTTGCGGCTATCGAGCGCCAACCCCTTGACCGACAGGTCGCCCGCGCCGGTGACCAGGCGCACGCTCGGATCGATCAAATCTGACAAAGAATGGGCAACGGTCATTGATGAGGGCGATTCTGCTCTAGGGGTAATCGACCCTTGCCATAAGGCTTTTTGCGCGGCGCGTCACGTCTACTGCAAGACGACATCGTCGCGCGGACGCACGCCGAGGATCGGCGCAATCCGCTCGATAATCTGCCGTGTCATCGGTGCCGTGTTGAGGCCCGCCGTTGCGCTGGTTTGCCCTTCAGCAGGTTGCGGTTCATCGATTACAACGATCATCGCGTATTGCGGATCATGCATCGGAAACGCTGAAACAAAGCTGTTGAGCCGATGATCGCCAGAATAGGCACCATCAACGATCTTTTCCGCCGTGCCTGTCTTACCGCCCACGTCGAGGCCATCAACCGCCGCCCGTCGACCCGAACCATGGTCGACATTGGCACGGAAAAGCTCGCGCATCTGCGCGCTTGTTTGGCCGGAAAGAATCTGGCGTGCATGGCGCATCGCCTGATCTTCGTTGCGCGGCAGGAAGGTCGGCTCGACGTAAACGCCCCCGTTCACCGTAGCCGCGGTCGCCGCCAACAGTTGCAGGGGCGTGGTCGTCAGCCCGTGACCGAAGGAGATTGTAGCCGCCGACAGACGCGACCATTCCTCGCGCGGGAAAAACGGCGAGGCCGTGCCTGGCAGTTCTATGTCCATGCGGGTCAACAGACCCAGACGGTCATAATAGGCGCGCTGCGTCGCAACACCCATCGCCTCGGCGATGCGGATGGTTCCGATATTGGAGGAGGAGGTAAAAACCTCCGACGTCGACAGGATCGCCCGGCGGGCATGGAAGTCATTGATGGTCGAAGACCCAATGCGGATCGGACGGCGCGCATCGTGTTGGCTATCCATCGTGATCGCACCGGAATCCAAGCCGGCCGCGATGGTGAAGACCTTGAACACCGAACCGAGCTCAAAAACCCCGCCGGTCGCGCGGTTTAGCGCCGCTTCTTCGCCGAGCCCTTCGCGGGTGTTGGGATCGAAATCAGGTAGCGAGACCAAAGAGAGGATTTCGCCGGTGCGAACATCCATCACAGCCGCTGTCGCTGCCATCGCCTGGTAGGTCTTCAAGCCCTCGGTCAGGACATCACGCACCACATGCTGCACCCGCAGATCAAGCGACAATTGCTGAGGGGCGAAGTCGGGGTTGGTCCGATCCAGAAAGCCGAGCGCTTCAAGCTCGGCCAACGGACCATTGTCGAGATACCGTTCAATACCTGCCAGACCCTCGTGATCGACATTGACAGCACCGAGAACATGCGCAGCCAGACGCCCAGACGGATAGAAACGCCGCGCCTCTTCCAAAAATCCAACGCCCGGGATGCCTTGGCCCATAAGCAGATCGCGCTCGGCAGGCGTCAGATCACGGGCGATCCACTCAAAACGGGAGGTGTTGTCGAGGCGCTCGCGCAAGTCATCGCGCTGCAAGTCCGGCATGACCACCGACAGGCGATCGACCGCATCATCGACATCAACAAGCACCGATGGATCGGCATAAACCGCCGTCGCCGGCACATCGGTCGCCATCAATACGCCGTTGCGATCAACGATGTCGGGCCGGTAAGCTGCGATTTGTTCCTGCGGTGTCGGCGCGCGCGCCCCTGCGCTTGGCGTGTCGAACGCCAGATCGACCAGCCGCACGCCGATGACCCCGTAAACCAAGGCCAAACCGACTGCGAACATGATGAGCCGCGTGCGCGTGGCATCAAAAAGCGCCTTGCCCTGCCCATCAAGATGGATGGCGGCACCATCGCCATGATCATCTCCCAGATCGCTGGGCGCCTTGCGCAAAATCCCGCGCGCCTTGCGCAGCCAGGAGGATACATCAGTGTGAGCAGGACTTGGCACCTGCTCAGGATATGGCGGCAGATAGGTCATGGCGTGCGCTCTTCGATGCGCATCTCAACGCCGCCACCAACCACGCCATCGAGCAATGCACCGATGCTGTCGCTCGGCTCATACGGCGCTGCCGGTGCACTCTCCAGGGATTCCGATGCACCGGTGAGAACCTGCAACAACAGATCAATCTGGCCAGGAGCCTCGATAGCAATCACATCAGCGTCTTGAGCGGCATCATCGGCATCACCCTCAAGCGCCTCGTCCTCGACGATCAACTCACTGCGGAATGGGATGTCGGCAAGGCGAACATAATGGGCCGATGTGATCGGCTCCAAGGCAAAAACATCCGGCAAATCCGAAACGACCGCTTGCAGACGCGCGGGCTGTTCCAGCGCGGCCAAATCGGCTTCCAACAGACCAACATCGCGCGACAAGGCGCCAATCTCGCGCTCAAGGCCGCGGCGCTCGTCATTGGCGATTTCCGCCTCATGCTTCACATTGTAGACATAGGCTGCCCCGGCAATCGCGGCGACCAAACACACCACATCAACCACGCGCATGGCTTGGCCTCCGCTTGGTGCTGCGTGTGCCGCTGACCCGCTTCAAAACCGGCAGTCCGAGGACACGCGCCTGGCTATCATCTGTTCCAATCGGCTGGCGCGCAGGTGCGTCGGTGCGGCGTGCGGCGCGCAATTTGGCAGATCGAGCACGGGGGTTCACTGCCATCTCCTCATCGCCCGGAACGGTGGGGCGGCGGGTGATTGGCTCAAACCTAGCCGGCTCCAACGCGACATCCGGCTGGTGCCGCGACCCGCGTGAGGTTTTGGCAGCATCAGCGAAGAAGCGCTTGACGATACGGTCTTCCAAAGAATGAAACGTCACGACGGCCAAACGGCCTCCAGGCTTGAGCAACTGCTCAGCGCCGTAGAGCGCGCTCACCAACTCCCCGAGTTCATCATTGACGGCGATGCGCAGCGCCTGAAACACACGCGTTGCCGGGTGGATGACCGGCCCTGGCCCACGCTTGCGGACCGGCATCAGCTTCTCGATCAACGTCGCCAGGCCACGCGTGGTCTTGATCGGCCACTCTTCACGCACCTCGCAAATGAACCGCGCGATGGCGCGGGATCGGCGCTCCTCGCCGTAGGTGAAGAAAAGATCGGCAAGATCGGCTTCCGACCAGCTGTTGATGATGTCGGCAGCCGTCGGCCCTTCCTGATCCATGCGCATGTCCAGTGGACCGTCATGGCGGAAGGCAAAGCCGCGATGGGCTTCATCCAGTTGCATGGAAGAAACGCCGATATCGAGCACGAGAGCATCAACCGAACCAATGCCGCGTGCATCGAGTTCTTCATGCATCAAGGAAAATGGCCCTTCGATCAGCGTCAGTGCCTCGCCATAGGTGGCCTGCAAGTGCTGACCGCCTGCAATCGCGTCCGGGTCTCGATCAAAAGCAATGACGTTGGCCCCGGCTTCCAGAAAAGCGCGCGTGTAACCGCCGGCACCAAAGGTTCCATCCACGACCAAGGCACCCTCCAGCGGTGCTATCGCCTCAATGACCTCATGCAAAAGAACCGGAATGTGGCGGTCCGTGGCAGGCGCATCATTGGTCATGAGGCAGGCCCAGCCGGAGCCGCTAATGTGGTTGCTTGGTCGCCCCAGAGTACCCGGCGCGCGGCACTGACCGCCTGGTCGCGATAAGCTTGATAGCGCTCCGGCGACCAGATTTGAAACTTGTGACCCTTGCCGACGAAAACCACTTGACCGTCGATGCCTGCCAACGCCTTCAACCGCAGCGGCAATGCGATCCGCCCTTCCTTGTCGAGCGAGAGGATTTCGCTCTCCCCAAAGAAGGCGGTCGCCAGCAAATCGTAGTCGAAAGAGGTTGGGTCGAGCGCGGCCAGTTTGTCCTCGAACATGGAAAAAAGACGCTTGCCGCCGGCATCCACCGACTGCCCATCGGGGCTGGGAATGCAGTAGAGGCCCTCGAAGCCATCGGCCGTCAAAACATCGCGAAACGGTTTGGGAATGCTGACGCGCCCCTTGGCATCGGTCTTCATCTCGATGGTGGACACAAAGGCGTGCATCAAATCTCGCGAAGCGGGGCTGCGACCGTGAAAGCGAATGGTCATCTGCCCTTACGGCTTTGTGCGTATCAGCGCGCTGCGGGCAGCTCCATTCCTGCCAATGGGCTACCATGGGAAACCATGGGTCACAATGGGAAACTGCTTCACAAAACATTGCCGTACGCGTTATTCAAAACCGGTTTCTGTTTGTAGCGCGTTAAACTTAACATGCCGTTTCCAGCGCCAAGTCTTTGAAAAAAAGACAGGAGTCGCCGTCGCCAGCGGAGGCGATTTGGCGGCCTAACCTGTGGAAAACCATGTGGAGAAAACTGGCAAAGACGAGCGCACAAATTTAGGGCACGCTCGCGCAGGTAGAAAAATGCAAGAACCAGTTGACCTGTAAGCCGGGTTCTGTCCGCCAACCCCGGAGGATTGTGGGGCAGCCATTCCTCTAGAGTGGGCCTTGCGGCCCACCTCAAGCAACCAACCCGAACGCCTCACCTGAAGACAAAGCTGCCGGGCAAGCCCGGCGCGACGTTCCTATTTGGTCTTGCTCCCGATGGGGTTTGCCGTGCCGCCAACGTTGCCGCCAGCGCGGTGGGCTCTTACCCCACCCTTTCACCCTGACCTTGATCCGAAGAGCAAGGCGGTCTGCTTTCTGTGGCACTTTCCCTGAGGTCGCCCTCGCCGGGCGTTACCCGGCATCGTGTCTCCATGGAGCCCGGACTTTCCTCCCGGACGCAAGTCGCCTCGCGCCCCGGCGGCTGCCCGGTCAACTGGCCTAGCTGGCCTCGCACGCTACTGCCAGTGCGGTCAACCGCGCTGGTCTTGGACCAGCAACTAGCGCACGGCAGGATGGTTCTTCAGATGGCCAGCCTCGGCGACGTTTTCAAGAAGTTCAACGGCAGTCGGATAGGCGCTCATACGCTCGCCCAGAAGCTGAACGGAACGCGCCAGTGCGCGCACTTCAACCGGCGTATCGCAGCCCCTGCGGGTCATCAGTTCCAGCACATCAACGGCATCGCTAATCCCTTGAGCCGGCGCGCGTTCGCGCAACAAGCGCACAAGCGCCTCCACTTTGGGACGAACATCGACAAAGGCCGCTGCAGGAACGCCGACATGATCGCCGAACGGGCGATCATCGATTTCAGGTTCATCTTCGGCCGGCTCGTCGTCGACGTTGTCGGAAGCAGGCGTATCGGAACCGGCCACCAACGGATCATCACCGCCATCAGGCTCGTCATCTGCGGGCAAAGGAAATGGCGGCGGCAGTGGCGGAAGTGGGCCTTCGTCTTCGTCGAGGTCCGAAGGCTCGTCGTCCACCGGATCATCGGCCTCAAGCGCTGCCGAGACGTGGCTCGTTCGCTCGTCGGTTTCTTCGCTATCCTCGTCAGGAACGTCACGCCCATCAAGCGGCGGAAGGAGCGGCAGATCGGGTTCTTGAGTGGGCTCTGGGTCGGGTTTGGCCGGTTCTGTCTTTTCTGGCAGAGGCGCCGGTGGCGGATTATCCTTTGCCTCTTCGTCCTCATCCTCGGAGAAAACCGGCAAGGTCAGCGCCATCGGCCCCTCATCCGGCGTGTTCGCCAAGACGTCGATACCGCCAGCCGGTGGACCGAAATCGACCGAGCGATGCGCCGCATGAACATAGAGCGACGACTGCGCGCGCATCGGATCGCTCCACAGCCGTTCAAACGCTTCCAAGCAGCGCGTCAAGAAGTTCCCGTCACGCGACAGCACGCCTAACGCCGACCCGTCGCGTAGCAGAACGGTGAAATGCTGGCGCGGTCGCAGCCAGTAGGTTCCGTAGCCGAATGCGATCAAGGGCAAAAGCGACAGGGCAAACAGCGTGTAGTCGGGCTCGAAAAACTGCAGCGTTTCCAGGAACGCGCTCACCGAAGCAGTCAGGCTGACCAGGAACAATCCCGCCACGATCACGAACGACAGCCGAACGCCAAACGTGTCGATGCGTGCACTGGCGAGCATATCACGCCGCACGACAACATCGTCGGCGGTCAGACGCTCGCCTTCCAGTGTGATGGATTGCACCCAGCGGATGTTTTCGGTCAACAAACTCAAGAAACAACAGGCCTTTGTGGCGAACTCTACGCGGTCGGACCTAGCCGATAAGGCTGCTCAACAACTGATGCAAGGTTGAAACGGTGGAACTATCGGCCACGCCATCGATCCGCGCGGGTCGAAAATGGCGCTGAAACGCCCGCACAACCGTCTCGGTCCGGCCATCAAACTGGCCTGTCGGCGCAATGTCATAGCCATAGAGTTTCAACATGCCCTGCAGGGCCGTTACCGGATCGCCAGCATCGCCGAGCGCCATGAACCGGCCATCAACCACCGGCGCCGGTGGCAAATAGTGGCCAACACCCGCTGCCGCCAATCGATCCCATGGAAACAGCTCGCCGGGATCTTCCTTGCGATCAGGGGCGATGTCGGAATGCGCGAGCACGTGTTCCTTCGCAATTTGGTGACGCGAGACGACAGCCTGCCCAAGGGCAATCACCGCCTCGATCTGAACATCGGGAAAGGCGCGATAACCGTTCTCGTGCCCAGGATTGCAGATTTCTATGCCCACCGAGCGGGCGTTGATGTCGGAAACGCCTTTCCAGGACCCCTGCCCCGCATGCCAAGCGCGGGATTCCTCATCGACCATCGCGACGATGCGACCATCTTCGTGCACCACATAATGGCAGGAGACTTTCGAGCGCGGATCGGCCAACCATTGCACTGCCGCGTCGTCATCTGCCATGCCGGTGTAATGCAACAGCAAGATATCGACTGGCGCGCCTTTGCGCTCATCGAAATTGGGCGACGGGATGGTCGCGTCGATGACCGGATAAGCAACGCTCACGATGCGGCCCCAACGCCACGCTGGCGCAGTTCGATCTGATCGAAGGCAGCATTGATCGCAGCCAGTCGATCGGAAGCGATCTTGATGAACTCCTGCGGCACACCACGCGCCATCAAGCGATCAGGATGGTTCTCGGCCACGAGCTTGCGGTAAATGCGCCGCACCTCGTCATAAGGCAGATCGGCATCGACCCCGAGCACGACATAGGGGTCGAGCTCGCCCTCAAACACATGGCGCGCCCGCACGCGACGATACTCAACATCATCCATGCCAAACTCGCCTGCCACGATCTGCAGGTAGGCCGCTTCGCGATCGTGCAAAACACCATCGGCCATCGCAATGTGAAAAAGCCCGTCGAGAATATCTTCAAGGATCGCCTGCTCGCCTTCAAACAAGCTGGCGATCTTGCGCGCATAAGCGTCGAACCCGGCAACGTCCTGCTTAGCCAAGTTGTAAAGCCGCGCGACATTGGCAGCCTCTTCCTGCGGGAATTCGACAAGATCGCGAAAGGCATCGATCTCGTCGTTGGTCACCACGCCATCAGCCTTCGCCATCTTCGCCGACAGGCCGATCATCGCCACAGTGAACGCCACCTGGCGGCGCTGCTCTTCATCGCCAACCAGATTGCGCAATCCGTCAACCAGCGTGCCAAGCACCGCCCCGGCGCCTGAGGCAGCCGACCCGATTAGTGAGGAAAGCGAAGACCAAATGCTCATGAAAAAAGACTGCTGATCACATCGCTGCGGCAGCGCGCGCCGCTTGATCGTAAGACCCCGACAAGGCTCGCATCATCGCCGCAAGGTTGGAAATATCCTTGCCTTCAATGTTCAACGCTTTGACCGAGTCGATGAACAAGGCTTCGCGCAGCTCGCCGTATCGCTCGCACACGGCGGTGCCTTTCTCGGTGATCTTCACGGTCTTTTCCTTGCCCTTGCGCCCGCTTTCGACAAGCCCGCGCTCGGCGAGCTTCTTCACGGCGTAGGACACCAGATGGGTGTCCTCGATGTTCAGAACAAGGCAGATGTCGGCAAGCGTCTTCGGCCGGTCACGGTGGTTGACCAGATGCACAACCAAGACCTCAAGCGGCGACAGGCCCTCCTCGCCAGCCGCCGTCATGCAACGCGTCATCCAGCGGTGAAACGCGTGCACCGTCATCGTCAACGCAAATTCAAACTCCGACTGCGCTGGCAGCGAGGATTTGGCCAGGTGCGCTGAGGAAACAACCGGGCCAACCTTTGGCCCAGCATCCTGCGGCCCAGCCTCTAGTGGTTCGAAAGCATCGTTTCGGGCAGCCATAGAGCAATCTCCGGAAAAACGACCAGGAGCACCGTGCCCACCACCAAAAGGCCGAAAAACGGCAAGGCGTAGAGGGCGACCTGGAAGATATTGCGCCCCGTCATGCCCTGAATAACGAACAGATTGAACCCCACCGGAGGGGTGATCTGGCTCATTTCCACCACGAGAACCAAAAAGATACCGAACCAGATCGGATCGATGCCCGCCGCCTGAACCATCGGCAGGATAATACTGGTGGTCAGAACGACAATCGAAATGCCGTCCAGGAAACAGCCCAGCACAATGAAAAACAGCGTCAGCGCTGCCAGCAGCGCATAGGGCGAAAGCTCCATAACGCCGATCCACGCGGCAAGCTCACGCGGGATACGCGTGTAGCCCATAGCGACAGTGAGAAACGCCGCACCAGCCAAGATGAAAGCAATCATGCAGCTGGTCCGGGTGGCGCCCAGAAGCGCTTCGGTAAAACTGTCTTTGGTCAGTGTTCCGGACACCCAAGAAAGAATGAGCGCACAGAAAACACCGACCGCAGCCGCCTCGGTTGGCGAGGCAAGCCCGGCATAGATCGAACCGATCACCGCAACGATCAGCAGGATGATCGGGATGAGCCGCAGCGTCGCGCCCATCCGCTCGCGCAGCGGGATTGCCGGTTCATGGGCAGGCATCTTGTCTTTGTTGGTCAGCGCCCAGATGGCCGTGAAGCCCATAAAAAGCACCGCCAGCATGATGCCGGGCAATACGCCCGCGATGAACAGCCGCGCAATGCTCTGCTCCGTCGCCGCCCCATAGACGATGAGAATGATGGAGGGCGGAATGAGAAGCCCTAAAGTACCCGATCCTGCCAGCGTGCCGATCGCAATGCGCGGATCATAACCGCGCTGCGAAAGCTCCGGCAGTGCCATGCGGCCAATCGTGGCCGTGGTCGCAGCCGACGAGCCCGAAACTGCCGCAAAGATCGTGCATCCCAAGATATTCACATGCAGCAACCGGCCTGGCAGCCCCCGCATCCAGGGCGCAAGTCCGGCAAACATGTCCTCTGATAACTTGGAGCGAAAGAGAATTTCACCCATCCAGATGAACATGGGTAGCGCCGTAAGCTCCCAAGAATTCAGCTTGCCCCAAAACGTTGTGGCCAGAACCGTACCTACAGGCACGTTGGTGGCGATGACGATACCCAATACGGCGACTGCGGTCAGTGCCAGAGAAACCCATAGGCCGAGCGCCAAGGCCGCCAACATGGCAAGCCCAAGCACAATGGCGAGCGCTTCGATACCCATCAGCTCACCCCCCGCTCAGCATCTTCCGGTGTGATCACCGGCTTCTGCAGGATTTCCGATTTCGCCTCTTCATGCGCCTGATAAGTGGGCGTGCCGGTGGTGAGAACAGCGACCAGTTCGTCAGCCATTGCGATGGCAAACACGACGAGGCCAGCCGCCAACGCAGACTGTGGGATCCAAAGCGGGATCGGGATCACACCGAAGGAAACGGTGCTGAACTGGATGGAGTCCACCACCTGCAGCACGGCGTGGTAAGCGGCGTAAATCGCGATGGCGGCGCCAATGACGAGTACGACCGTTTCGAGCACGCGCCGCACGCCCAGCGGGACCGCTTTGATGAGCATGGAAACACGGATGTGATCGGCTTTGCGCAGCGTCGCGGCAAGCGCCAAGAAGGTCGCGGCGACGAAAAGAAAACCGGCAATCTCGTTCAATGACGGCACGGTGATGCCAGCAATCGGCATATCCAGAGCGCGCAATATGCCGTCCAAAATGCGCCCGAAAACCTGCACCAGCACCAAGCTGGCAATGACACAAAGACAAACCGCAGCCGCAGCCGATGAGGCTCGATAAAGCCCGTCCAATATCGCACGCATCACGATTCCCCTCTGGTGACGCAGGAATGGAAAATTTTGGAAAGAAGAAAGGGCGGAGCGCCGATTGGCACCCCGCCCATCCTTGCAATTTTACCGGTTGCGATAGGCTTCGATGACACGCAGGCCAGATGGGCCTGCCTCCTCGGCCCATTCGGCCGTCATCTGTTGGCCGATGCTGGCAAGTTGGGCAGCCAAGGCATCCGAGGGCTCAACAACGCTCATACCATTGTCTGCAAGCGTGCTGGTCTTCGAGCCGGTTTCTTCTTCCGACATCGCCCAGCCGCGGGTTTCGGCCTCATCAGCGGCAGCAAGAAGCACATCACGCTCTTCTGCTGAAAGGGCATCAAAGGCACTCTGGTTCACGATCACCATATTCTTCGGCAACCAGGCCCGTGTGTCGTGATAGACCGACACAAAATCCCAGGCTTGCGAGGCAACGCCGGTCGACGGCGAGGTGATCATGGCGTCCACGCGACCGGTTGAGAACGCGGTTGGAATATCGCCCGCTTCAACCTGCGTTGGCACAGCGCCCATCAGAGTCGCCAGGCGCTCTGTGGCTGCATTGTAGGCACGGAAGCGTACGCCATCCATTTGCGCAGCATCGGTCACCTCTTCTCCGGCATAAATGCCCTGCGGTGGCCACGGCACGGCGAAGAGAAGCCGCAAACCCTCTTCTTCCAGCAAAGCTGCGATGGCAGGCTCAGAAGCTTCCCAAAGTGCACGGGCCTCATCATAGCTTGTGGCGAGGAACGGAATGGAATCCACGCCATAGAGCGGGTTTTCATTGGAAAGGCGTGAAATCAACACCTCACCAATCGGCGCCAACTGACGGCGCACCGCGTCCTTAATCTCCGGGTGCCCGAACAGCGACCCCGCCGAATGCACGGTGATGTCAAGCGATCCACCCGTGGCATCGCGCACATCATCGGCGAATTGCATGATGTTGGCGGTGTGGAAGATGCTATCGCCATAAGGCGTTGGCATATCCCAGGAAGTCTGCGCAAACGCACCGGTGGCCGCGATGGACATCGCCCCGAAGGACATGGCGCCAGCGAGCGCAAGTTTTTTCAATCCAGTCATGAGTTTTCCCCTCTCACAGTTTGACAGCGCTTCCGGCCATCCTGTTTGGGCCGGTGAACGCACCGCTGATCATCTCAGCGTTTTGAGAGGTTGACGCGACGATTACAATTTGTCAACGTTTTATCAGTGATTAGTTTTTGACGCCGATCGGAGACACCCATGGCCAGCGCAACACCTGCCCCGAACAACATCAACGACGGCCTTTGGGATTTCTGGATCGACCGGGGTGGCACATTCACCGACATCGTCGCACGCACGCCGCAGGGCGACCTGTTGACCAAGAAACTGCTCTCAGAAAACCCCGAAGCCTACCGCGACGCTGCAGTCGAAGGCATCCGGCGCTTCTTAGGCGTCAAAACCGGCGAGCGTGTGCCCGCGGAAAAGATTGCCGCGGTGAAAATGGGCACCACGGTGGCGACCAACGCTCTGCTGGAGCGCAAAGGGGAGCCAACCGCACTAATCATCACCAAAGGGTTTCGTGATGCGCTGCGCCTTGGCTACCAGGCACGTCCCGACATCTTTGCCAAAAACATCATTCTCCCCGAGCAGCTCTACGATCTGGTGGTGGAGATCGACGAACGGGTACTGGCCGACGGCACTGTTGAAAAAGCGATTACCGATGAGGCCATCGATACAGCACTCGATGCGGTTGAGGCCAAGGGTTTCAAGGCGTTGGCCATCACGCTGATGCACGCCTACGCCTACCCCGAACACGAGGCCAAGATTGCAGCGCGCGCACGGGCTCGGGGCTCCATTCCCCAAGTCTCCGTCAGCCATGAAGCCTCGCCCTTGGTCAAACTGGTCGGGCGTGGCGACACCACCGTTGTGGATGCCTATCTCTCGCCAATCCTCAAACGCTATGTGAATCAAGTCGCCGACGAACTTGGCGTCGAGGGAACCGGCTGCCGGTTGATGTTCATGATGTCATCGGGCGGCCTCACCGCCGCCGACATGTTCGAAGGCAAGGACGCGATCCTTTCTGGCCCCGCCGGTGGCGTGGTCGGCGCTGTCCAGACGGCGCAGATGGCAGGCTTCGACAAGATCATCGGCTTCGACATGGGCGGTACCTCCACCGATGTCAGCCATTTCAACGGCACCTACGAGCGCGCGTTTGATACCGAAGTCGCAGGCGTGCGCATCCGTGCGCCGATGATGCGCATCCACACAGTGGCAGCGGGCGGTGGCTCGATCCTCCACTACAAGGACGGCCGCTTTCAGGTTGGGCCAGACTCAGCGGGCGCCAATCCAGGACCGGCCTGTTACCGACGCGGCGGGCCGCTCGCCGTTACCGACGCCAACGTCATGGTCGGCAAGCTGCAACCCACCTTCTTCCCGTCGATTTTCGGCCCCGATCAGGATCAGCCGCTTGATGCCAATGCCGTGCGCAAACGCTTTGAAGCGATGGCCGATGAGGTCGGCGACGGCAAAAAACCTGAAGAGATTGCCGACGGATTCTTGAAGATTGCCGTGCAGAACATGGCCAACGCGATCAAAACCATATCTGTCCAACGCGGCTATGACGTCACCCAATACGCGCTGGTCAGCTTCGGCGGCGCTGGTGGTCAACATGCCTGCGCGATTGCCGATACGCTTGGCATGACCACGGTGCATCTTCACCCCTTCTCAGGTCTGCTCTCAGCCTATGGCATGGGATTGGCGAGCATCTATGCCTCACGCACCAAGGCGTTCGTGCAGCCTTTGGCCGATGACAGCCGGTCGAGCCTTGATGCGTTGATCGATGATTTGAGCGACCAAGTGCTGGCCGAACTCAAGGACCAGGGCGTCACCGATGCGACGCATCACCCGGTCTTGCACCTGCGCTATGAAGGCACGGACACGACCATCGATCTGGACTTTTCAGCCCGCGATATGGCGGCGATCCGCACCGCCTTCGAGGCCGAACACAAAGCCCAGTTTGGCTTCGTCTATCCTGGCCGCACCATCATCATCGAAAGCGTTGAGCTGCAAGGCGCTGACGCTACCACCGCCGGGCGTGATGAAACCGCGCAAGCCACCATTGCAGGCGAAGCATCGCGCGGCGAAAGCACGCGCATCTTCACCGATGGCAAATGGCACGATGCCGCCATCGTCAGGCGTGGCGACGTGGCCCGTGGCCAAACCATATCCGGCCCGGCCATCCTCGTCGAAGATCACCAGACGGTGGTCATTGAGCCGGGCTGGCAGGCGCAACTGACCGCGCGCGACCATCTGGTGCTGAAGCGCGTTGAGGCCAAGGCGCGTGATCTTGCCATCGGCACACAGGCTGACCCGGTGATGCTGGAAGTGTTCAACAATCTCTTCATGTCCATCGCCGAGCAGATGGGCGAAACGCTGCAAAAAACCTCCTCCTCGGTGAACATCAAAGAGCGGCTCGATTTCTCCTGCGCGGTCTTCGACAAATCCGGTGCGCTGGTCGCCAATGCACCTCATATGCCGGTGCATCTGGGGTCCATGGACAGGTCCGTGGAAGCGATCATCCGCCAGAACGAGGGGACGGTGCGCCCCGGCGATGTGTATGCCCTCAACGCTCCCTACAATGGCGGTACCCACCTGCCCGATATCACAGTTGTCACGCCGGTTTTTGATCCCGACGAGCGCGACATTATCTTCTGGGTCGCCTCGCGCGGCCACCATGCGGATGTCGGCGGCACCGCTCCTGGCTCCATGACGCCGCTCGCCACAAGCGTGGAAGAGGAAGGCGTGCTCTTCGACAATTTCAAAGTGGTCGATCAGGGCATTTTCCAGGAGATTGCGCTGCGCAATCTGCTTACCGATCACCCCTACCCGTGCCGTAACCCAGACCAGAACATCGGGGACCTCAAAGCCCAAATCGCCGCCAACGAAAAAGGCGTGCATGAAATGCGCAAGATGGTCGCCCAGTTCAGCTGGGAGGTTGTCTCGGCCTATATGGGTCACGTGCAGGACAACGCCGAGGAAAGCGTACGCCGGGTGCTGGAAAAGCTCTCCGACTGCGAGATCGAGTACCCAACCGATCAAGGCGCTGTGATCAAAGTGAAGATCACGGTTGACCACGACAAGCGCGAAGCGACCGTCGATTTCACCGGCACATCTCCGCAGCAGCCCAACAATTTCAACGCGCCCGAACCGGTGGCACGCGCCGCTGTGCTCTACGTGTTCCGCGTGCTGACCGAACAACCGATCCCGATGAATGCCGGTTGCTTGAAACCGATCAATCTCATCATCCCCGAAGGCTCCATGCTGCGTCCGCAATATCCCGCCGCCGTTGTGGCCGGGAATGTGGAGACCAGCCAGCACGTGACCAACGCCATGTTCTGCGCCACCAAGGCGCTGGCGGCGGCCCAGGGCACGATGAACAACCTCACCTTCGGCAACGCGACCTACCAATATTATGAGACGATCTGCTCCGGCGCGCCCGCCGGGCCAGGCTTTGATGGAACGTCTGGCGTGCACACGCACATGACCAACTCGCGCCTGACAGACCCGGAAATCCTGGAAATGCGGTTCCCGGTGGTGCTGGAGGATTTCCACATCGAACATGGGTCCGGCGGCAAAGGAAAATGGAAGGCTGGCGACGGCACACGTCGCATGATCCGCTTCCGCGAAACGATGGATTGCGCGGTGCTTTCCTCGCACCGCCACGTTCCACCCCCAGGTGTGGATGGCGGCGAACCAGGTCGCCTTGGAAAGGCTGAAGTGCGGCGTTCCTCTGGCGAGGTTGAAACCCTGCGCAGCTGTGACCAAACGGTTCTTGAACCGGGCGAAGCGATCATCATCACCACGCCGACTGGCGGGGGATATGGGGCCGCCTAAAGCGGCTTCACATTCGCTGAGCGTCATCCTCGGGCTTGATCCGAGGATCCATCTCGAATGCAAAGCCAGTTGCGCACACGAGCCGGCATAGAGCTGGATAGCCAGGTCAAGCCCGGTTATGACGGCTGAAAGTGCAGCTCCAACGCGGTTGTTCCAAAGGAACAGAGCAACAGATGTGACCCTCGAACTCTACCTTTCCTACGTCGTTGCCTGTTTCGTCGTGCTGGCCGTGCCCGGCCCGACGATCCTGCTCGTCATCTCCTATGCGTTGAGCCAAGGGCGGCGGGCAGCGCTCTCGACGGTCATTGGCGTCGGACTAGGTGATGCGATCGCGGTGACTGTGTCGCTGGCCGGTTTGGGCGCTCTGATGGCAACGTCAGCAACGCCTTCACGGTGCTCAAATGGTTGGCGCGGCCTACCTGATCTATCTCGGCATCAAAATGTGGCGCACGCAGCCCAAGTGCTCCTGACCGATCAGTCGGAGATTTCCGGGCGCAAGATGACGCTGCAACATCGTCACGCGCTCACCCGAAGGTGAATGCCTTCTTCATTGCCTTCCTGCCGCATTTCTAAACCCGACCGCATGCCGTGCCGCAATTTGCGCTGCTCGTCACGACCTTCGTGGTCTGGCGTGGTGAATGCGCGCTTACGGTTTTGCTGCATCACCCAACCGTCCACGCTGAAATGGGCATCACAACCATGTTGCTCGGCGCTGGCCTTATGACCGCCACATTGCGGCGCGCCTGAGGTTACCCCAACGCCAAATTTGCTCGCTAAGGCATTGAACTTACGTAGTTTGTGCAATGCAGCGACGAATTTCCTTCACCCACGTGCGACTTTCGGGTTAGCTTCCTCGCTACCAAACGAAGAGGGGAGGCCCGAGCCTATGAACGGTCAACGCGCTTTGAACTTGGTGATTGTCGGTGCAGCATTTGTCTTCATCGGCGCCATCGTCTTAGGGATGGTTTGATCAAAGAGTTTTAGTGAGTGTGACAGTCGTCGACACGGCCTGATAAAAATTTCGCGGCAACAACAAAATCAATCCGCAATTCTGAAAACGGCGCCTCTCTTGAGGCGCCGTTTTTTGTTGATGTTTGAATGCCTTAGGCGGCCAGCGCGTTGATCGCCTCATCGGCTTTCGCCATCGATGCCTCAGCGTCCAGCATCAATCGGTCGGCCGCCACCACATCCACATTGTGGATGCCAATGAAGCCGAGCACGTGCTTCAGATAGGGCGTGGCAAAATCGATCGGCGAACCGGATTCTGTGCCACCCGATGAAATGACGATGGTAGCGCGCTTGCCATCCAACAGGCCTTTCGGCCCGTTTTCGGTGTATTGAAACGTCACGCCAGCGCGGGCGATCTGATCGACCCAGGCCTTCAAGGCCGCCGGAACGCCAAAGTTCCAGATCGGCGTCGCGATCACGATATGATCGGCCGCCATCACTTCGCCGACCAAGGTTTCGGAGGTCGCAAGCGGGCTTTTGTCCTCGCCGCCAAAGGCCGCACCGATCCAGGCGCCATCGACAACGGGAACGCCATCGCTGACATCGCGTGTGATGATCTGGGTGCTGTCGTTGCTCAGGCGGTCGACAACTTTATCCGCCAACTGGCGGCTCACCGAGGCCTCACCGCGTGGCGAAGCGACGACGTTCAAAATTGTGTTTGCAGATGACATATGGGTTGGTCCTCAACGCATGAATAGGTTTAGGCGAAGGTGTGCCCAAACCATTCATCGCAAAAGACCGATTAATAGAAACGCGCTGTCACGTTCCAGCGAACAATCGTGGTTCTACTGTGCAGCTGCGGTGAGAATTTCATCCGGATTGTAGGCCAAAACCGGCCGCAGCCAGGTTTCTGCCTGCTCGATGTTCCAGGCTTTTCGGGCCGCATAGTCCTCAACCTGATCCCGCTCGACCTGGCCGACGCCAAAATAGTAGCTGTCAGGATGGCCAAAATAGAGCCCGGAAACTGACGAGCCCGGCCACATGGCAAAGCTCTCGGTTAGCTTTATCCCGGTGCTGGCTTCAGCATCCAGCAGCTTGAACAGCGTCTCTTTCTCGGTGTGATCCGGCTGAGCGGGGTAACCCGGCGCCGGTCGAATGCCATCGTATTTTTCACCGATCAGCTCTTTCGGGCTCAGGTTCTCCTCAGCCGCATAGCCCCAGAACTCCTTACGCACACGCTCATGCATGTGCTCAGCAAAGGCTTCGGCGAGCCGATCACACAGCGCCTGGATCATGATTTTCTTGTAATCATCATCGCCAGCGAGTGCCTTGATCGCCTCTTCCTCGCCATGCCCAGCGGTCACCGCAAAGCCACCTACATAATCGCCTTCTGGCGCCACGAAATCGGCAAGTGCCGCCTGCGCTCGGTCTCTAGACGATCGCCCTATCTGTTGGCGAAGCGTGTGGAACGTGGCGACCCGGTCGTTGCGGCTCTCATCGTCAAAGACCGCAACGTCATCGCCGTCACGCGCCGCCGGCCAGAGCCCGATCACCGCTTTGGCCGAGACAAGCCCGGAGCCCACGATCTCATCGAGCATCGCTTTGGCATCGTCCAGCAACTCACGCGCCACCGGTCCCGCTTCGGGGTGGTCGAGCACCGCAGGATAGGTGCCCTTGATCTCCCATGTCGCCAAAAAGGGCGTCCAGTCGATATAAGGAACCAGCGTTTGAAGATCGTAGGTCTCAAACACCTTGGTGCCGAGCATCTTGGGCTTCATCGGCGGTTTGGCCGCAAAATCAGGCTGGAAGGCTTTCGCCCGCGCCTGCGCTATCGGCAGGCGCGCCTTCGTTGCCTGCGCCCGCGCGTGACCTTCGGCGATGCGATCGTACTCGGCAGAAACATCAGCGAAATAGGACGCTTTGTCCTCGCCAAGCACCTTTTGACAGACGCCGACCGCGCGGCTGGCATCTGTCACATAGACCACCTGGCCGCGATGATAGGCCGGGTCGATCTTCACCGCCGTGTGCACGCGGCTCGTCGTCGCGCCACCGATTAGTAGGGGGACGTCAAAGCCCTGCCTCTCCATTTCGGAGGCCACCGATACCATTTCATCCAGCGACGGCGTGATGAGCCCCGAAAGCCCAATCACATCGGCGCCAATCTCCTTGGCTTTGTCGAGAATTGCCTGTCCAGGCACCATAACGCCCATATCGACGACCTGGTAGTTGTTGCACTGGAGCACGACGCCGACGATGTTCTTTCCGATATCGTGCACATCGCCCTTCACCGTGGCGAGCAGCACCTTGCCAGCCGATGGCGCGTCGGTCAGGCCCATCTCTTCTTTTTCACGCTCCATAAAGGGCATGAGATAGCCAACCGCCTGCTTCATCACGCGCGCCGACTTCACCACCTGCGGCAGGAACATCTTGCCTGAGCCGAACAGATCACCGACGACGTTCATGCCGTCCATCAGCGGCCCTTCGATCACATGCAGCGGACGCTCGACCGACTGACGAGCTTCTTCGGTGTCTTCGGTGATAAACTCGGTGATGCCATGGACAAGGGAGTGTTTCAGCCGCTCGGCAACTGGTGCTTCGCGCCAGGACAGATCGACCACGCGCTTCTTCGCGCCGCCGCCTTTAAACTCCTCAGCCGCATCCACCAGCCGTTCGGTGGCGTCATCACGCCGGTTGAGCACAACGTCTTCAGCCAGTTCCTTCAGGCGCGGGTCAAGCGAGTCGTAAACGCCAAGCTGACCGGCATTGACGATGCCCATATCCATGCCCTGGCCGATGGCATGATAAAGGAAAACCGTGTGCATCGCTTCGCGCACAGGCTCATTGCCACGGAACGAGAAGGAGAGGTTCGACACGCCACCCGACACATGCGCGTGCGGCAGGTTCTGGCGGATGAACTTGGTGGCGTTGATGAAATCATTGCCGTAGTCGGCGTGTTCCTCGATCCCGGTGGCGACCGCAAAAACGTTCGGATCGAAGATGATGTCTTCGGGCGGAAATCCCACCTCGTCGACCAGAACACGATAGGCACGCTCGCAGATTTCAGCCTTACGGGCATAGGTGTCGGCCTGCCCGTCCTCATCGAACGCCATCACGACAACCGCCGCGCCGTGGCGCAAGCAGAGCTTGGCTTGGCTGATGAACTGATCCTTGCCCTCTTTGAGCGAGATCGAGTTCACGATCGGCTTGCCTTGCAGGCATTTCAACCCCGCTTCGATGACCGACCATTTGGACGAATCCACCATCACCGGAACGCGGGCAATATCCGGCTCAGCCGCCACCAAATGGAGGAAGGTGACCATCGCTTCTTCGGAGTCGAGCAGCCCTTCATCCATGTTGACGTCAATGACTTGCGCCCCGGCTTCCACCTGGTCGCGGGCGACATCGAGCGCCGTTGGGTAGTCGTTGTTCTTGATCAGCTTGCGGAACTTCGCCGAGCCCGTGACATTGGTGCGCTCGCCGACATTCACGAACGGGATGTCATCGGTCAGCTCAAACGGCTCAAGTCCCGACAGTCGAAGACGAGGCTCAATCTCCGGCACCACACGTGGCGCTTTGTCCTTCACCGCGTCGGCAATAGCCTTGATATGCTCCGGCGTCGTGCCGCAACAACCACCAACCACATTCACCAGCCCAGATTCAGCAAACTCTTCCAGCATACCGGCGGTCGCTTCAGGCGACTCATCATATGCGCCGAACTCGTTCGGCAACCCGGCGTTGGGATAGGCGCAGACAAGCGTGTCCGACACTTTGGCAAGCTCAGCAATGTGGGCGCGCATCTCCTTAGCACCCAGGGCACAGTTCAGCCCGATGGAAAACGGCTTGGCGTGGCGCAGCGCGTACCAAAACGCGGTCGGCGTCTGGCCGGACAAGGTCCGCCCGGAGAGATCGGTGATCGTGCCCGATATCATGATGGGCAGCTTCACGCCCATCGCTTCGAACGCTTCATCAATCGCAAACAAGGCGGCTTTGGCGTTCAGCGTATCGAAGATCGTTTCGACCAACAGAATATCGGCGCCTCCGGCGATCAACCCCCTCGCCGCCTCGCCATAGGCTTCGCGCAAATCGTCGAACGAGACCGCGCGGAAGCCAGGATTTTGAACGTCTGGCGAGATCGACGCCGTCCGGTTGGTCGGTCCAAGCGCGCCGGCAACGAAACACTCACGGCCAGGTTCGGCCGCCATGATCTCATCGGCGGCCTCGCGCGCCACGCGCGCGCCAGCCTCGTTGAGCTCATAGGCCAAGGCCTCCATGCCGTAGTCGGCCTGGGCTATCGTGGTGGAGGAAAACGTATTGGTCTCAACGATATCGGCACCGGCCTTGAAGTAAGCCTTGTGGATGTCGCGGATCGCGTCGGGCTGGGTCAGTGTCAGAAGGTCATTATTGCCCTGTAAATCCTGTCCCCAATCGGCAAAGCGCTCGCCTCGGAAATCAGCTTCTGAGAACTTGCGGTTCTGAATTTGCGTGCCCATCGCGCCGTCAAGCACGAGAATGCGCTCAGCACTGAGCTGATTCAAAAGATCAAGACGCGGGTGATTCAGAATCATAAGTGGAAGAACCTTATCTAAGCCGCTGATGCGCTTGCATTATTCGCGCCATCTTGAATCATTTTGCCAACATCGGAATGCGCAGGCCGCATGCCCAGAAGATGGCAAATAGCGTAGACCAAATCGGCCTTGTTCATGGTGTAAAAATGGAAGTCCTTGATGCCATGTCGGCGCAGACCTTCCACCTGTTCAGCAGCCACCGTAGCGGCGACCAGCTGATGGGTCACAGGGTCATCGTCCAACCCCTCAAAGCGATCGGCTAGGGCCTGCGGAATGCGCGCACCACAGCCCTTGGCAAAACGAGAAATCGATTTGAACGAATGGATCGGCGCGATGCCCGGCACAATCGGAATGGTGATCCCAGCATCGGCCACGCGGTCCATATAGCGGAAGAAATCGGTGTTATCGAAGAAGAACTGCGTGATAGCGCGCGTTGCGCCGGCGTCGACCTTACGCTTCAAGACGTCGATCTCGGTGTCCCAGTCAGGGCTTTCAGGATGCCGCTCAGGATAGGCCGAAACAGAAATTTCCATCGCGTGGTGCGCACGGATCGCGGCGACCAACTCGGCCGTGTCCTGGTAGCCTTGCGGATGCGCATGGTAGGCTGTGCCGATGCCGTCTGGCGGATCGCCACGTAGCGCCACGATGTGGTTGACGCCTGCCGCGCGATAGCTGTCCACCACCGCATCCACATCCTCCTTGGTGGCATTCACGCAAGTGAGATGCGCCGCTGGATTGAGTGCCGTTTTTTCCTTCAGCGCCTGGACTGTGCGATGTGTGCGCTCGCGCGTGGAGCCGCCAGCACCATAGGTCACCGACACAAACTTCGGTCGCAAAGGCGCCAGACGTTCGATAGAGTGCCACAGCACCTTTTCCATCTTTTCCGACTTCGGCGGGAAGAACTCGAAGCTCACATTCAAAGCGTTGGGCGCGGGCATCAAATGTCCTCAGGCAAAAGCGGCAGGGGTGGCAACGGACGGCGGATCGACAAGCATCCGCGTGTCGTGGGCAAGCCAGATATAGACCGGTAGGGCCGATCCAGCGTTGGTGGACGTGTTGTTGAGGAGAATGGGCTCATCGACACGCAAATCAAGCGCTTCCAGCCAGCGACCGACTTCCTCGCCGTCAAAGCCAAGCCTGCGATGCCGATGTTGGCTGCGCAGCACCTCAACCGTATGGGGGGCGAAATCGACGATCAGAAGGCGGCCGGACGGGGCCAAGACGCGCCGCGCTTCGGCCAAAAGCGGTCGCGGATCATCGAAGAAATGCATCAACTGGTGCAGCGTGACCAGGTCCTGGCTATCTCGGGGCAGACCGAGCGCCATGCCATCGCCATGGCGCACTTGCGCATGATCGATTGCGTGCTCTGCAAGAGTCGCCCGCGCGACCTGTAACATGGCATGGGTTGGATCAATGCCAATCGCGCTGACGTAGAGATCGCGCAGCAGCACGAGCATCCGCCCTGTCCCCGTGCCGACGTCCAGCAACCGCTCCACGCGCGCCGTGCCAAGCGCCTGAACGATAGCGGATTCAACATCGCCATCAGGCACCAGATCGGCGCGCAACGCGTCCCACCGCGCGGCATGCGCCTGGAAAAACGCCTGGGCGTGCGCGCTTTGTTCAGCTTTCAACCGCGTCAGGCGCTCCGCATCATCGCGCAGCACATCATTGTCCAATCCGACAAGCGCAAACACCGCCTCCCAGACCGCCCGAAGTTCGGCATCTTCGGCAATCCGATAATAGACCCAGGCACCTTCAGGAAACCGCACAATCCAACCGGCGTCGGACAGCAATTTCAAATGCCGGGACAGACGCGGCTGGCTCTGACCTAGCAGGCTGGTCAGGTCTTTGACGCTGAGATCGCCATGGCGCAGCAACGCAAGCAGCCGCAGCCGTGTTGGCTCGGCCAGTGATTTGAGCGTTTCAATGCTGGTTTCGAAAGGACGGGTCACGCGCTTCTCTTACGCAAAAGACATAAAGATATCTTTATGCGGATATGAGTTGCAACGCAAGCCTCCCGGTAAACGCAAAAAGCCCGGCGGAATTGACCCGCCGGGCAATCGGATAGGCATGATCCAGAGGAAAGCCGTCTTTAGGCGGCCTCGTTGACCCGGCGCTTCTTCCACTCGGAGAAGATTTGCTCGGCCATGCCCTGATCGAGGGACTCATAGTCGAACATGGCGCGCTCGCGTTCTTCGCGATCCAGGCGACGCAACCACGGCCCAAGCTTCAAGAATGCCCCGACCGTGTCCGAGGAAAACCGCATTGACTTGCAGACGATCAGGAATGGCTTTGGATCGGCGCGCACCGACCAGTGTTTGGCTTCTTCAAGCGCAACGCCGGCGCACAGCGCAAACATCACCACCGCTTCGGGGAACTTGCCGGACCGTGCCATCGTCGCGACGGCGGCCTCGTTGACTGGTTGCGTCTTCAAAGTCTTGCAGACCGAGCGATAGGCCGCTTCAAAATCGTAGCGCAGCAGCCACTGTTCGTTGGAAAGACGCTCAGCCGCCAAACCCGCCGCCTCGGTCACCCGCTTGGCAACCTCCGGGCGGCCATGGCGTAGAAGTTTGCGGCGCACGGACACGCTGGCCACCTCTACCAGCGCCCGTACGACGCCAACCGGCAAATCTTCGCGATCGGCAAGCGAGCTTTGTAGCAGTTCATCGCCTCGCGAATCCCTCACCAGCTTGGCATAGGAATCATCGGTGATCTTCGCGCCTTCGTTGCGCGTCAGCTTCACCTTTACCGGGTTGTTGCCATGCTCGATGATCGCCGAGGTCACGACCGGGGCCACATGCTGGCGCGCCGCAATGGCTTCCATATGACCGGTGCCCTTTTTCGTCACGATCTCGGTGAGATCTTCATCGGACAAAAGCGGACTTTGCTCCAAAACGGGGCGCGCGACTGCGATCGGCTCATTGGCGAGTTTACGCACCATGCCACGCGGCGCTTTGGCAAGCGGCGCAAGCTTCTCGGCGACAAACGCAAGGGCTTCCTCTTCGACCAAGTCGGCAAGGCGCACCAAAACATCATCATAGACAGCCAGAAGCTCAGGATTGATCCTGTCTGTCGTCAAGGCGTACAGCTGGACCACATGGGTCATCAGCCGATTGCGCTCGGCTTGAGAGTGCGTGGACTCCACGCGCTCAAAATCAACAAGTTCACTCATCAGGGCAGCTCTTAGCTGACCCTCCTCCGTATTCCCAAGGCGGACAGTACCAACCGGACATTGGCAAACGCTCAAACCGATCGTTCAAATTGCAATTATCGGGAGAAATGCGGACCAGCTTTGAGATGTTTGGCCAGGCTACTCAACGAACTCATAGTCGCCATCGTCAATGAAGCGCACAAATTGCGCCACCGACCGGTCCCAGATGTCGAGATAGGCTGCAAAAGAGGCCTCGCTCATCGCGCCTTCACGAAACAGAAAATCCATCTCCATGATCGCGGAGTTTACATCGGCCGTATAGAGCTTCGTCCAACGCTGCTCAGTGTTCCAGGTGTTCATCGCCTCAAACGAGGCCCGCCCGGCGCTCATGCGCTGGGTACGCAAAGCCAGCGACGTGCAGTCTTCATGATCGGTGCAGCCATAGAAGATGATGTTGTAGTCGACATTATCAACGCTCGTTTCGATGAACGGGTCATTGAACTCATCGACCGTGATGATGGCGTTCTGGCCGCGATCACGCAGCAACTTGGCAATACCGTCAGGGTCCCGCGATGAGATCATCTGTGCGAACGCCGGCATGGCGATCGTGCAGAGGACCATACCCAGAACAATGACCCTCAATCTCTGCCCGAGCTTGGCAACCATAGATGATCCTTCGTCTTGCGGTTTTGCGCTCAGAGTGGCGCAGCGCACCATCAAGCTCAACCGTCTCCTGCGATGATCCGTTAGCTTTGTCCGGCGTCGCAGCGTTGCAGAGGCCCGACGGACCAGGGCCGGCTGGCCCAGTCTTCCTCGCCCAATGCAAACCATGTCATCGACAGCGTCTCGCCATCGCGCGCAATGTCGATTTCCCAGGGCCGCTCGACCGCATCCTCGCCGCACATCGCCCGCAACCGCCAGCCCTCGCCGGAAGGACCTCTGATCGGGTCCACCTGCATCACAAGGCAATAGAAAAACCAGCGCGACATCCACTGGCCGTCAAAACGGTAGGGCGCATCCATCACATGCGACACGGTTTCCTGCGCACCGGCGTCCGCTTGCGCCTCGCATTGATGAGGCGCGCCCCAATCGCCGAGCAAATCGTCCGGTACCATTTCTTGTGCCGAGGCAGCAGGCAAGAGCGTCAAAAATGCCAGGAGGACAAAGAGCCGGATCATGGCCAGAAGCTAACCGAGCGGCAGAGCAGAGAAAACCGACCAGCGTTCACACTTGCGCGAGCGGGTAACCGCCCCCTAGCCCTGCCAAATCCATTGCTCGGGCACCTGAACGGTGACCGTTTCGCCCTTGCGAATGGAACCCGGCTTCTCCACCCAACCGACCAGCCCGCGCTTGCCGACCGCCTGCTTGGGAAAGGCCAGGGCCAGTGCTTTTTGATCGCGATCGGGATAGTGCTCGGCAATGCTCTCGCCGGCGAACCGGCACGGCGCATTCTGCCCATCAATCTTGATTGTCGCCCCGCCTTCGAAGAACAACAGGCTGCGCGGCGGCAGTCTGGAGAGGTCTTTCACGCCATCGAGCACGATGTTGGCGCCAATCCATTCCGGCTCGATCCGCTCCAATTCCATCGCTAGGGCAGCGTCAGCCAACTCATCGCGACACAGGATCGATAGCTGACGCTCATTGCGCATCTCCGAGCCGCGTTTGTACCAAGGCTCCCGACCGCCGGACGATCGTGTCAGGCCCGCATGGCGATCACCGGCGATGCCCTCATAGGTGAATTCGAGCGCATCAACTGGCGACGACACAAAGCTCTCGCCCAAGGCCGCAAATAGCCCGCCCACCCGCGCCTCGAAGCGCTTGGCGTTGTAGATGCTCACCCGGCCCTACCGCGTCAGCCGCTTATAGGTCACCCGTTTCGGATTCACGCTTTCCGGACCTAAGCGCCTGATCTTGTCTTGCTCATAATCGTGGAAGTTGCCTTCAAACCATTCCACATGGCTGTCGCCCTCAAAGGCGAGCATGTGGGTCGCAAGACGGTCGAGGAACATCCGGTCATGCGAGATCACCACCGCGCAGCCGCCATACTCCTCCAACGCATCTTCCAGCGCGGCCAGCGTCTCAGTGTCCAGATCGTTGGTCGGCTCATCGAGCAGCAGCACATTGGCGCCAGACTTTAGGATTTTGGCCAGATGCACCCGGTTGCGTTGACCGCCTGAGAGCGTTCCGACCGGCTGTTGCTGGTCGCCGCCCTTAAAATTGAAGCTTGAGCAATAGGCCCGCGAATTGATCTCTTTGGTGCCAAGTTTGATGATTTCATCACCGCCGGAGATCGCCTCCCAAACGGTCTGCTTGGGATCGAGGCTGTCACGGCTTTGATCGACATAGCCCATTTTGACGGTCTCACCGATGGTGATTGATCCGGAATCGGGCTGCTCTTGTCCAGTGATCATCCGGAACAGCGTGGTCTTACCAGCGCCGTTGGGACCGATGATCCCGACAATGCCGCCCGGTGGCAGGTTGAAGTTGAGGTCTTCGATCAAAAGCTTGTCGCCGAACCCTTTGGAGAGGCCCTCAGCCTCGATGACATTGTTGCCGAGGCGCTCGGCCACCGGAATAACGATCTGCGCGGCACTCGGTGCGCGGGCCTCGGCCTTTTGCAGCAGTTCGTCATAGGCATTGATGCGCGCCTTGGATTTTGTCTGGCGGGCTTTCGGGCTCGCCGCGATCCATTCGCGCTCGCGCTCCAGTGCCTTCTGGCGCGAGGCCTCCTCGCGGCCTTCCTGCGCCATGCGCTTGGTCTTGGCCTCCAGATAGGCTGAGTAATTGCCCTCATACGGGATGCCGCGCCCGCGATCGAGCTCAAGAATCCAGCCTGTCACATTGTCCAGGAAGTAGCGATCATGGGTGATGATCATCACGGCGCCGGGATACTCGCGCAGGTGTTTTTCCAGCCAGGCCGTGGTTTCGGCGTCCAAATGGTTGGTCGGCTCATCGAGCAGCAACAGATCAGGCTGGGAAAGCAATAACTGGCAGAGCGCCACACGGCGCTTTTCGCCGCCTGACAGGTTTTCGACGCTCGCATCGCCCGGAGGACAGCGCAGCGCGTCCATCGCCTGCTCCACCTGGCTTTCTAGATCCCATAGATTTTGGCTGTCGATCAGATCCTGAAGCTGAGCGCCCTCCTCCGCGGTCTCATCGGAATAGTTCATCATCAGCTCATTGTAGCGGTCGAGGATGGCTTTTTTGTCGGCCACCCCTTCCATCACGTTTTCCATCACCGTCTTGGACGCGTCGAGCTCCGGCTCCTGTGGCAGGTAGCCGGCGGTCTTGCCGTCAGCCAGCCAGGCCTCACCGGTGAAATCCTTGTCGAGACCCGCCATAATGCGCAGCACCGTCGACTTACCGGCGCCGTTCGGCCCGAGGATGCCGATCTTGGCATCGGGATAGAATTGCAGATGGATGTTATCGAGCACCTTCTTGGCGCCGTACGCCTTGGAAAGTCCCGACATGTGATAGATGAATTGCCGCGCCATAAACGCCCCGCATGAACCGAAGAAACTGGGATGAACCCGCCTTCTAATCGGCGTTGCGACGCGGTGCAAACATCAATCGTTCGAGACGTGCCGGTTTATCGCTCTGAGGAAAAATGCGTCTTCAGATAGGCAAGGATCGTCTCGCGGGCCTCCGGCCCATAATCCGGCATGTTTTGGTCGGAAATCATCCAATCCCACAGATACTCCCAGCGCGCATCAGTGACACGAAGCTGAGCGAAGGTCTGCGCTGAATGGCAGGCCGTGCACATGTAATAGGTGTCTTCGACGCCGGGAGTGTCTGGGAGATTGCCCAGATCCGGACGCAAGGCGATTTCCTCGCCAGCCGCCTGCGGCGTCGCCACCATCGGATTGAGAACACCACCGCCTTGCGGCATCGGGTTTGGCATGGCGGGCGTAGGCATCGCGCTTGTGCCGGTTGACGGCGCTGTTGGCGTCGGAGTCATGGGATTTGGCAACAAGGGCGTGACCGCCATCGGATTGGGCAGCGGCGCCATCGGGTCTGGCACAGAACTCTGACCAAGCGCGGGTGCAGAAAACGAAACAGAAATAAGCACAGCCGAAACAGCTGCGCCGGCAAGAAACTTGGAATGACGCATCACGTTTCCCTGCATGCGATCAAAAAGGATGGGTATGTTGCCCTGGCTCGGCCAATGGCGGGCCAGGGCAACTCCGTCGCACTAGGCGGAGATGACAGCGATCCGGTGGATCATGTTGTTGCCATAGCCACGTGGGTTCCAGCCTGGCGTGGTCGGCGGCTGAGTGCGGCCCTGATCATCGGTGGCACGCACCCAAACCTCGTAGTAACCGGCTTGCGGCACTGTGATCGAGGCGGTGAAGTGCTGCCAAGCGAAGCGGTTGCGCGGCGCAGCAAGCGAGGCTGGCTGCCACGTTTGACCGAAGTCGATGGAGGTTTCCACCGTTTCTACCTCGCCGTCGGCCCAAGCGTGACCACGCACCGAGAAGGCACGGTCAACCTGCGTTCCGGTCGCTGGATTGGTGATCAGCGATTTCACCGGCATCGTGGTCATCACGACCATGTCTTCCTCAGGCACCTCGGTGCCCGGCGCTACAGGATAGGCCGGCAAGCGGTAAGAATAGCCGCCCATCTTGGCACCATCATGCACCTGATCGCGCACCCAAATGCGGTCGAGCCATTTCTGCGATGCCGATCCCGGATAGCCGGGCACCACCAACCGCAGCGGGAAGCCGTGAATGCCCGGCAGATCGCCACCATTCATGCCGAAGGCGATCAGCGAATCTTCTTCCAGCGCTTTGTCGATGGGCACGCCGCGCGAAATCGATTCTTTTTCCGGATCGCCGGAAAGATGCGGATCATTGCCGTAATGGGCCGTGTAGACCGCGCTCGGCTTCACACCGGCACTGTTGAGCACGTCGCGTAGCCGCACACCCGTCCATTCCGGGCAGCCAATGGCGCCGGTGGTCCACTGATTGCCTGACGCGCCTGGATTGAAGAAGGCACGGCCATTGCCGCCGCACTCTAAGATCAGTTGGCGCGTCACCACCTCATAATTGTTGCGCAGATCATCCAGGCTCAGTTCAAGCGCGTTCTCCACCTCGCCGTCCACCGTCAACGTCCAACCGGACGCATCCATGGTGAAAGCCTGCTCAGGCACCATGCCATTGTTGCGCACGAACAGGCGGCTCGCCGGCGTGATGTTATCATCGAGAAGATGCGCTGGTGTTTCGGCATTCACAGGCCGTTCGTTGAGAATGGTCACGCCGTCCTTGTCGGCCATCGCCTCCATATCCACGCCCTGCGCATGCGCCAGACCAACGGGGCGATAACCCTCCGGCATGTATTTGCCAAAGGGAATACCAACGCCCATCATCGCGGTGAGTGCGGCAAGGCTGGTGCCCTTCAAAAACGCACGTCGTCCGCTTTCAATCGGCCTTTCTTCGGCGGCCAGAGCACCATCACGCTCGGCTTCGTCAACGCGGTCATCTGCTTTGTTGTCACGCAAGTCCATGGGTCGTTCCTCCGGTTGCAACGGGCCCTCTTTTCGGGACCATTTGTTTTATGCGTAATACTGCGAAGGTACCGCCGCACTGACGGGCGTCAATAGCTTGCGGTTTCAACCCGCAACCAAATCACCTGTGAATCAGAAAAGCGCACCACCAATTTGAAATCGGCCCAAATGTGACCTACGTCACCGCACGCTTCCTTTTTCGCGTGCACTCTGCTGGCGCGGCTCCCCGTCACATGTCTTGGCCTATCTATGCCTTTTGATCCCATCGCTGCTCTGGCGATTCTTCTCGGCCTGCAAGCCAAGCACTTTCTGTTCGACTTTGTGTTTCAAAGCGATTGGCAGGTTCGCAACAAAGGCCGGTATGGGCACCCAGGCGGCCTGGTGCATGCCGGTCTGCATGGGACCGGCACGCTGGTCGTTGGTCTTCTAGCCGCGCTGACCGGCGTCATCGGCCTCAGCGCCGCCGTTGCCTTGGCGGTCGCCGACGCACTTATCCATTACCATGTGGATTGGTCGAAGGCACAGATCTCGCGCCGCTTGAAACTGACGCCAGACCGTCATGCCTTCTGGATCGCACTGGGGGCCGACCAAGCAGCGCACCATGTCACTTATCTGGCGCTGATCGTTTGTCTCGTAGCCTTAGCCACATAAGGCAGAGCACGCCCTAGCCGCCGATCAGAAGCCCAATCGCAAGGCCAAGCAACAACACGAGCGCAAGCGCGCCCCAGATGACAGGCTGCTTGAAGGCGAGTTTCAGCGCATCGATCGGCGATGACGCCGAATCGTACCCAGAAGCGCCCTGGTGTTGGGTTTCCAGCGCAGTGTTCAGGAAATCGACCTGCGCTTCGTTCAGACCGGATTGGAACTGCGCCAGATAGCGCTCACGTTCCTCGCCACTCACTTGGCCTTTGTCGAGACTTTGTTCCAGACGGGCGCGCGAACGCTCAAAAAACACCGCAAGATCGTCAACAGATCGCGGCGGCGCTTTTTCCAAAGCGTCGAGAAGCATTTTTTTGAACACGCGAACGACGTTGCCTTCTACCCCACCGGCGCTTCAGGCGGGCCGGTCAATGCGCGCATTAGAAAGGCAAATCGAACGGAACTGCAAGGAACCGTCGGTCCAAACCCTCAAAGCCCAGTTGATAAACACTGATCAAGGCAACCGCGCGACCGGGCGCACCATCAAACGGCGCAAGGATCGCCGAGATGCCATAATGCGATGGGCAGGCGCGCGAATAGGGCAGTCGCTCATCGCGATGCACCGTCCGTTCTGCGCCGCCTTCGGCCTGCACTGTCAGGACAAATCCGGCGGTTTCCACCATGTCGAAGCAATCGCGCGGACTGGCCATCGTCAGGCGCTGCAGACGCATTGTCACTGGCGGATCGATCGGCGTGAGAATGGGCCTCGGATTGAACGTCATATGACGCTCCTGATCGCCAGCTTCCATCGGCGTCGTGGCGGCAAGCGTGCGGTAGGCGGCACTGATGTGCAGGCGGTTCAAATAGGTCTGCGCTTCAGCCATCGCCTCAGCGCGCACGTCGAACAGCCGCTCGGTCTCGTCCAGGCCGCGCCGGCGAACGGGCGTGCCGGGTACCCAGCGGTCGCGCTCCAGATCGATGACGAACACGTTGGAATAGGCAAAACCCGATCCGTCTTGGACGCCGAACTCTTCAAACGCGAAATAACGGCCATCGACCGAGTAGCCGATTACAGAGCTTTCGGCCAACTCAGCGGCCTGCGAGGTTACAAGCCCACCCAGTGCTGATGCGAGAAGAACCGCGACAAACACCCAAACCTGACGTAACACCGGCAAATCTGCTTTCCTTCTCATGTCACAATCCTTTTTTCTCACTGCACGAGCCTTTTTGATGCCTGAGCCCGACACAAACCAAGCCATCGACTGGGACGCCGTGGACGCCCTTTACGACGAAGCGCACAAGGCCGATGTGACCGGCGACACAGAGCACGCCATCGCACTCTACCGCCAGCTTCTGACGACAGATCCCGATGACCACCTCGGCGTCTCCCTGCGTCTGGCCAAAATCACCGGTGAGCACCCACCAAAAGCGCCCAACGCCTATGTCACCGCGCTTTTTGACCAGACAGCCAACCGTTTCGACAGCATCCTGGTCGACGAGTTGGGCTACAACGTGCCCTTGCTCATCGCCGACGGGCTGAAAACGCTTGATCTCGGTCCTTTCGCCTCTTGGCTCGACCTAGGCTGCGGCACAGGGCTTTGCGCGATGGCCTTAGAAGAGGTCACCGAAATGCGCATTGGTGTCGATCTGGCGCCGACCATGATTGAAATCGCAGCAGAACTTGAGATCTACCAGGATCTTTATGTAGGAGAGGCTGTCGCCTTTCTGCGCTCCGAAGAGGCCGCCGGGCCTTACACACTGATCACGGCCGCCGACGTCCTGCCGTACCTCGGCGATCTCGACCCACTGTTCACCGCGCTTGGCGATGTCACCAAACCCGGTGCGGTGCTCGCCTTTTCCAGTGAGCATTTAGAAAGCGATGCCTGGGATTTTCAGGTGGGCGAGCACAAGCGCTTTGCCCATTCGTCCGTCTGCCTGACGCGCACGATGAAGAAATTTGGCTGGAAACCGCTGCGGATCGACCGGATTACCGTGCGCCTGGAACAAGGCGAACCGGTGCCGGGAGAGTTGGTCTTTGCCCAACGCATCGCCTAACCAACAGTCCTCGAATCAGCGCCCTTGTCATTTTGTGCACTGCAACATAAACTCATCGATCATCGGAATCGCCTGCCATTACGGCAGGGTGGAGGGCTTCAATGGCTGGATTGATCATCACTGTGGCGCAGCAAAAAGGCGGGTCGGGTAAGACCACGCTCTCGGCGCATTTGGCGACCGCGCTGGCCTATTCCGGCATGAGCGTCGCGATTCTTGATTGCGATCCGCAAGGCAGCCTCGGCGAATGGTTCGAAGCCCGCGAACAGGCGCTTGGCGAAGAAGAAACCGGCCTCTCCTTCCGCACGGCCTCTGGCTGGGGTGCGCGCCGCGAAGCCCGCAATTTGGCCGGAAGCCATGATGCCGTCGTGATCGACACGCCACCCAAAACCGACACCGAAGCCCGCCCCGCCATTGAAGCCGCGACCCTGGTCGTCGTCCCTGTACAGCCCTCGCCGATGGATGTGTGGGCCTGCGGCTCGACAATTGCACTCGCCAGCAAGGAACGCACGCCAGCGATCCTGGTGCTCAACCGCGTTCCGCCGCGCGCGTCGATCACCGAGGAAATGGCCGAAGCACTAAGCGATATCGACGCGCCGCTCGCCGCCACCCGTATTGGCAATCGCGTCGGCTTTGCCGGGGCGATGAAACAGGGCCTCACCATCATGGACACCGACCGCTCCGGCAAAGGCGCGGCTGAAATGGAAGCGCTGCGTGCCGAAGTGATGAAAGAAGCGCGCGCCGTTTAGTCCAGATAGGTTTTGGCAAGCCGCACGGTACCCTCAGCAAATCCACGACCATAAACAGCGTCTGTGTCATTGCCGGCGCGGCTGGCAAGCCAGGCTGTCAAGAGAAGCCGCCGTGCCATGATCATGGTTGGCAACATCGCTTCGTCCTCCGCGTCAAATGGTTCGACCGTACGGTATCCTCGAAGCCACGCTGCCTGCAGAGCCGGGATCGCTTCATCGTCTTCGTGAAAGCTGATAGCGGCGGCGAAATCGTAAGCGAACCAACCGAACCCACAATCGTCAAAATCGATGACCGCCAGTCGCTCGCCATCGTCCAGAAGATTGGCAACGCGCAAATCGCCATGAATGAGCCCAAACCGCTCCGGCCCATCGCCATAGGCAGCCAGGCGATCGCGCAGGCTGTTTTCCAATGTCTCAAGCAGATCAATATCAGTCGTGTCAGCATAAGCCGCACGCCAATCGCCCCAAATCGGTGAGCGCCCAAACATCAGGTCAAAATCCCACCGCTTGCGGACGAAATTGCCTGGCCTCGACCAACTTTTGGCGTGCGCGTGAAGGCGGGCATTGATCGCTCCTAGCTCTTCGAAGCGCTCCACCAGATGGGAACCAACGACCGGCTCCTCACCATCAAGAAAGGAAAAAGCGCTCACCCAATGGCTAATTCCGCCATGCTCAACGATGCTCAGGCGCTCTCCGTCGGTGCGCGCCAGCGGTTCGGCGGTGTGCAGCGTCGCATCGCCCTGCAGGGCAGAGACCCAATCCAACTCGCTGAGGATCTCTTCGCGCGTGTGATAGCCGGCGCGGTGAACGCGCAACACCAGGCGTGCATCGCCATCATCTACGCGGTAGGTGTGGTTCTCAGAGACCGTGAGCCGGGTGAGATCGGCCGACGCGCTTCGACCATAAAAGGGCAAGAGCGTTCGCAATGAACGCAGAAATGGATCGATGGGCGATGTCTCGGTCGGCATGTGGAACTTCATTCTGAGACGGCGGAAACGCTGGAATTTCAGACGATGCAGGTGCTTCTGCCCTGCCGCCCGATGATTCCATCTCCTCGCGTGGCTTGTTCTCGTCCAGCTCTAAGACCATCTGAGCATCGGTCAATCCAAAACCACAAAGGCCACACATAGCATCATTCCCTTCGCGCAAAGTGATCGCACAAGCGCAAGATCATCTTCCCACATTGGCACGCTAGCGCTACATCCGCAGTGCCCACCTTGAGGTTCATCAATTCGCCGCATGCGCTTTTCCATCACCCACCAGACTCGCTACCAATTTTCGCAGCCGGTCGAACTGCATACCCATCGCGCCATGCTGCGCCCGCGCGACGGTCACCATCTGCGCGTCGTCAAAGCCACCCTGGCGCTAGCCCCGAATGCGCCGATTACCTGGTCGTTTGATGTCTTCGGCAACTCCATCGCAACCATCGCTTTCACCGGTCGGTCGTCGCAGCTCTCGGTCACCTCCAAATTGGAACTGGAGCGCTTTCCATCGCGACCGGAGGATATGGTCGTCGATGGTCGCCAGGCGCCCTATCCGATTCAGTACAGCCCGGAGGATCGCCGCGATTTGGCAATACTCCTCTTGATGGACGACGAGCACGCCGCAGCAGATCTGGAAAGCTGGATCACCGCGCGCGGCATTCGCAACAACAATGACGCCTTACAGGTGGCGCGCAACCTGATGCAGGCAGTCTACAACGGCTTTACCTATGAAGCGCGCTATGACGAAGGCACGTTGAAGCCGCTTGAGCTCTTGGCGCGTGGCTCCGGCACATGCCGCGACTATGCATTCTTCATGATGGAGGCGGCCCGCGTGCTTGGCTTTGCTGCCCGCTTTTCGACCGGCTATCTTTATTCACCAGCCCTTGATGGGGGCCAACAAGGGTATCAAGGCGCCGCCTCGACGCATGCCTGGGCAGAACTTTTCGTGCCCGACATTGGATGGGTGGATTTCGACCCCACCAACAATCTGACGGGGACAGCTGATCTGATTAAGGTGGCGAGCGTGCGCAAACCTTCTCAGGCGATCCCACTGACGGGAAGCTTCACAGGGCCAGCCGGCGTTGGCGGACCGCCAGAGGTCAAAGTCACCGTCGCCCTACAGACTTAGGAAAGCGATATGACAACGCTTCAGTGCCTATCTCCCATCGACGGCTCAGTGTTTGCAACGCGCGAGACGCTCTCGTTGGACCAAGCGCGTGGGCAGATCGAAGAGGCCAAACGCGCCCAGAAGACCTGGGCGCAGGTGCCGCTGGACGATCGCATCACCCAGGTCATGGCCGGGGTCGCCAATCTTGGAGCGATGAACGAGGAGATCACCGTTGAACTCGCCCACATGATGGGTCGGCCGGTTCGGTATAGCGGCGAGTTCGGAGGTGTGCAGGAGCGCGCCGACTACATGGCGGGGCTCGCCCCGTCCGCTCTGGCACCAACGATCATCGAAGATACAGATGCCTTTGAACGGCGATTGGCGCGTGAACCCATGGGCTTGGTGTTCGTGATCGCACCGTGGAACTACCCTTATCTGACGGCCATGAACACAATCGTGCCGGCGCTGATCGCCGGCAATGCCGTGCTGATCAAACATGCCGAGCAGACTCTTTTGGTCGGCGAACGCATTGCGCAAGCCTTTCATCAGGCCGGCATGCCGGATGAGCTGATCGCCAACATCTTCATCGACCACCCGGCCGCAGAGGCCCTGCTTGGCGAAGGTGCGTTCGACTATGTGAATTTTACCGGGTCGGTCGAAGGCGGGCGCCGTGTGGAACGCGCGGCAGCCGGAACGTTCACGTCGATGAGCTTTGAGCTGGGCGGCAAGGATGCCGGCTATGTCATGGAGGATGCCAATTTGGATGCCGCCGTCGAAACCCTGATCGATGGAGCGATGTTCAACTCCGGCCAATGCTGCTGCGGCATAGAACGCATCTATGTGACCGCCAAACACTATGACGCCTTCGTTGAGAAAGCCGTCGCGCTGACCAGCGGATATAGGCTCGGAAACCCACTGGACGAGACCACAACGATTGGGCCGATGGCCAATGAACGCTTCGCCAAGACCGTGCGGCGTCACATCTCCGATGCGATGGGCGCCGGGGCCGTCGCCCACATTCCAACGCTAGAGGGTGATGATGGCGGCGCATACGTCTCGCCGCAGATCCTCACCAATGTCGATCACACGATGGCGGTCATGCGCGACGAAACGTTCGGGCCGGCTGTCGGCATCATGAAAGTAGAAAATGACGAGGAGGCCATCGCGCTGATGAACGATTCAGCCTATGGCCTCACCGCTTCGCTTTGGACCAGTGACGCGCAGCGCGCCGCCGCCATTGGCGCGCGGCTTGAAAACGGCATCATCTTCATGAATCGCTGCGACTATGTCGACCCTGCGCTCTGCTGGACCGGTTGCAAGAACACCGGGCGCGGTGGATCGCTATCAATCCTCGGCTTCCATGCTGTGACCCGGCCCAAATCCTATCACCTGAAGAAGCAGCTATAAGGGTCGAGACATTAGTTCTTTCCAGAACGCACCATCGAGGCCTCGATCTGACTGACCATATAGCGGTATGCATGGCCCGACAGCGCGACATTGTCGGTCCACATGTTGCGCCAGATCGCGATATCGTTGGACAGCCCCTCGTCGAGAACCTCCGATGAGAAGCTCTCAAAGGTGATCCAGCCTGTGTAATCGATGTCGCGCAGCGCTGTGAACGCGCCTGCAAAATCAATAGAACCGGAGCCCAACGGACCGCGATTGTTCTCGCCGATATGAAAATAGCCAAGCTTGTCGCCAGCGCGCCGCAGCGCATCGCCGATGTTACATTCCTCGATGTTCATGTGGTAGGTATCAAGGTGCAGCTTCGGCCAGTCATGGCCAACATCGGCTAGGAATTGCAGCCCCTGATCGGTGGAATTTAGCAGGTTCGTCTCATAGCGATTGACGATCTCCAGCACCATCGGAACCTCTGCAGCCTGCGCCTTGTCGGCGATGCGGCGGATGGCATCGACCGCGTTCCGGCGACCTTCTGCCGTCGGTGCTTTGGGGTACTTTCCAAGCGCTGAATACAAAATGCCGCCGAGCAGTTCCACACCAATATCATGGGCGGCGGACACGGCGTTTTCCAGCATCACTTCGCCACGACGGGCGATTTCCGGATCCGGATTGGAAATATCCGCATCCCAGGCGAGACCCATCGTGATGGCACATTTCAGATCGTGCTTGTCGAGCAGGGCGCGCAGCTTGTCCACGCTGATCATGGACGGATCAAAGCGCGGCAGTTCGATCAACTCATAGCCGATACGGCGGGAGTGCTCGAACGCACGGTTGAGCTCATCCTCATCCCACGACGCGGTCCAGACCAGCGCATGCACGCCAAGCTTATTGGGGAGATGATCAGCGGCCATGATGAAATCCTTTAGGCATGCGCGTGCAGCGCATTGTGAGAAAAGCGTTCGCTGCGTTCAGCGACCAGGTGCGGCGCGGCATCAAGAACCGCACGCCAGCCGCGCGTGGCAAAACGAATATCGAGGGGGCGATTGGGGGGCAGCGTCGCACGTTCTCGGACTTGTTCGATCAACGCATCACGCGGGTAGCCGCGCATTTCCAAAACACCACCGCCAAGCACGAGTGTTTCTGGGCAAAACATCAAAAGGCTGGAAGCGGTCGCAAACGCCTGGTCGCGCACAAAAGTTGCCAGATCATCGTGCAGCGCCTGCGGCCCCTCTTGCTCAAACAGTGTCTCCACCGGCACATCATAAACATCAGCAAGCTGGTTCAACCGGCGCCCCGAAGCGTAAACCTCCAAAATGTCGGCCTTCAAGCCATCAAGCGGTTCAGCATCGCCATGGATCGGCATGTGACCAATTTCCAGCGCCCAGCCGGCGCCACGAAAAACCTGACCGTCCTCGATCAAGGCAGCGCCGACGCCCGTGCCAAAGAAGATGCCGAGCACGCTGCGGCAGCCCTGCGCCACACCGTTTGCCCGTTCGCCCTGCAAAAGCAGCACGGCATCGCGCTCCAGCACCACGGGCACACCAAGTCGCTGCTCCAGGCCAGACGCAAGTGGCAGACCGTTGAACTCGGGCAGATTGGCAGCGTAAAGCACATGATCGAAATCGCGATCGACAAAGCCTGGCACCGTCATCACGACCGCATCGAAGGTCAAACCATGCGCATCGGCAAAGGCGCGAATGGCACGTTCAAGGGCACCCAGTGGATCCGCGCAGCGCAGCTCGCGTGAGGAAACGCGCTGGCTGTGAGGTGACGAGGCACCGTTGACGACCGCGCCGAGCTTCATTGAGGTCCCGCCAACATCGGCCACAAGAATGGTCGCGGCGCTAGCCATGCTGCTGCCCCAACACGGGATCTGAGGCAGCACTTTCCGAGGCCTCCACGGCTGATACAAACCGTTCCAGTGCCGATGAAAACTCGCTCAGATACCGCGCTTTGCTTGTGCTTTTCGCCGTGATTTCAACACGCTTAGAACCCGGGATCGCATCGGCAATCGCCTGTGCCATCGACCAGGGGTGAACGGCATCAAGCCCATGTCCGATCACTTGCACCGGCAATCGCAAAGCATGGTAATCGGCAAACGAGATACCAGGGCCATCGACAGCCAACCGTGACAGCAGGAGTTGCGTCGAGATCGGATCAGGCCGGTCGAACTGCCCAAGAAGCGAAGCGGCATTGTCTGGCGAGGCAGCTTGGAGCGCTTTGAACGGCGCTGAGGCTTCAAACCGCGCCCGCCCTTCTTCGACGCCATGGGCTTCCAGAAAAGCCGATGCGACGGCAAAAATTGCCATGTTGTCCGGTGCCGCCCTATCGAACCAGGCGGGCCGCGCGATGCACAGTGACTGTGCACGCAACGGATTAAGGACAGCAAACCGCGTCGTGATCGCCGCACCCATGGAAATGCCACCGACATGGGCGCGGGCAATGTCCAGATGGTCCATCAGCGCCAGAAGATCATCGGCAAAGGTGGCAATCGACAGGTCCTCAGCGGCCCCAAGATGACTGCGGCCATGTCCTCGACACTCCAGCGTGATGCGCCGGAAACCGTCGAAATCACCCATGATCTCAAAAGGTTGGTCGGCTGTTGCGCCCAGCCCGTGCTGGAACAGAAGCACCGGTCCAGCCCCCTCATCTCGGAAGGACAGCGCTAGCCCGTCATGATTGAAGGTGCGCATCATGCCAACTGCTCCTTCAGGAACGCAGCCACGCCGGGCGCTTCCTCCGCCGACAGCCCATGGGTGATCAGCGGGCCGTCAAATCCGACATCTCGTAGGCGGCCCAGAAAGAATGGATAATCAAGAACCCCCTGCCCTGCGGCGGTGAAGCCACCATCCTCGGTTCGGTCTTTGGCATGGGCCATGCCGATGTAGCCGGCGAGCCGTTCCAAGCCTTCGGCGATGATGTGCTGCTGCTCGTCCAGCGAGGCGACTTCAAACAGGTTGGCAGGGTCGAAAACAATGCTGATCGCGTCAGACTGAACCTCATCGATCAACCGCTTTGCAGTCTCTGCACTGTTGATGACATTGGCCAATTCCGGCTCGACGCCAAGCTTGACCCCTACCTCTTCAGCAGCTGGTAGCAACTGCTCCACGGAAGCGAGCAGATCGGCCCAGGCTTCGGACGTCTGGTTATCCGGATGGTCGGCCCACTGGTCGTCAGCGTTCCGCGATCCGGTGCAGAGCGTCACCACAGGCGCTCCAATAGCCGGCGCAGAGCGGATCACCCTCTTGAGACTGTCGATGCCGCTTTGGCGCGCCTCCAAATCCGGATGGATGAGGTTCACCGTTCCCGACACCGCCACCAGGTCGAGGTCATGCTTTTTTGTCGCGACTACGACATTTTGTTCCAGACGAACTGGGATGTCGTCTGGAACAGAGGCCAGACCAGAGCACGACCAATTGTATTGAGTCGCGACAAACCCGGCCGCTTTGACGGCAGCCAGAACCGTGTCGGGATCACTGCCGGGAAACGTCTTGGCGAAGATGCCGATCCGCATCAAACCGCTCCGCTCGCGCCGGCGACATCCACCGGCTTGCCGCTGGCCACCGACTGACGGATCGCCGCCATCACCTTCACGCTCTGCACGCCATCGACGATGCCGGCTGCCTGCGTTTGTTCGCCACGCGCACCACGCGCAAAACCTTCCACCTGGCGGCGGAAAAAATGTCCGTCGGCGCCAAGCACCCGGGTCGTGCTGGCGGTCGGCTCATCGAAAATGTCGACTTCGGAGGATCGGAAGTACCAAGGGTTGTATGTCTTCGCGAGAATGGCGCCATGCTCGCCATACATTTGGAAGCCCTCGTGCCAGTCCATGCGCACGGCAACCGTCAGGTCCATGTGGCCAAGCGTGCCATTGGCGAACTCCACATCGACAAACCAACAATAGGCACCGAACTTCTCAGATAGGCGCGCCGAAACGCTGGTGATCTCACCGGCCAAATGCCGCATCAAATCAACCAGATGCGAACCATGGGCGAGCATGAAATAGCTCTGCTTGTCGGCCTTGGGATCGCCTGCCGGTTTCTTGGCGTTGGCCGAACGCACCGGTAACGGCTGCACCGCATCGGTGTTGGTGTAGCGATGGGTCGAGTCGCAATACCAAGCCTTGAGAGCCTGAACCTCACCCATCTTTTCGTCGATGAAACTCTTGGCCGCCTCAATTCCCGGATCGAAGCGTTTCATATGGCCGACCTGCAGATAGCCGCCGGTTCGTTCGACAGCACTCTCAAGCTCCAAAACATCATCGACGCTGATACCCAAGGGCTTCTCGCAAAGCACCGCCTTGCCGGCGTCCAACGCCTTGATCGACATGGGCACGTGAAACGGATCGGACGTTGCGATGATCACCCCGTCCAGAGCGGGGTCAGCGAGCATCGCATCGTAATCGGTGAAAACCTGGCCGGCGTCATGGGTCACAGCCATGCGCTCGGCAAGGTCCTCAGCGACGTCGCAAATGGCATAAAGCTCGGCGTTCTCTGCCTTGGCGCAGGCCTCAAAATGACCAAATTGGGCGATCGGCCCGGCGCCAAGAACACCGATCCGGAAGGGGGATTGATCGCTCATTGCTAGGCCGCTTGCGTCTCTTGCGAAGCGCTTGTTTCATCGACATGGGCAATGCGCTGTTCGCTCAGTGCGTCGAACAAAAGGGCTTTGGAAAGATCGGCTTTGAATCGATAGCGCTTACCGGCTTCCACGTCCGCATCGCCGGAAAGCGAGGCGTGGAACTCGGTACCATCAACCTCAAAGAGAGCCAGTGTCGCCGGACCCGTCGGTTCGGTGACATCCACCGTGCGTTCAAATTCCCAACCCTGATCGATACGGTTGTCGTGCGCGACTTCGGCGGCCAGATGCACCGCTTCAGGGCGAATGCCGAGCAGCACCTCTTGGCCCTCACGCAGGCCAGAAACATCCACATGGCGCGGCACGGCGACCTTCTCGGTTCCGTGATCGATAACCCAACCAACACCGTCCTTCTTGATCGTGCCGGTTAGAAGATTCATGGCTGGTGAGCCCATAAAGGTCGCAACAAACGTGTTGGACGGGCGGTCATAAATATCCTTGGGCGCACCAAATTGTTGGATAATACCGCCCTTCATGACGGCGATTTTTGTCGCCATCGTCATGGCTTCGATCTGATCGTGGGTCACATAAACGATCGTCGCGCCAAGGCGTTGGTGCAGTTTCTTGATCTCAACACGCATGTCCACGCGCAACTTGGCGTCGAGGTTTGAAAGCGGCTCATCGAACAGGAACACTTGTGGCTCGCGCACCAGTGCCCGACCCATGGCGACACGCTGGCGCTGACCGCCGGAAAGCTGGCTGGGGCGACGGTTCAACAGGTCGGTGATTTTCAGAAGCTCGGCGACCTCGCGGATACGCTCCATCCGTTTGGCCTTATCGACACCGGCCATCTCGAGCGAAAAGCCAATGTTCCGCTCAACTGTCATCGAAGGGTAGAGCGCATAGGACTGGAACACCATCGCGATGTCCCGTTCCTTGGGCTGCAAGTTGGAGACATCACGCCCAGCGATCACCACCTTGCCGGAGGTTTGGGTTTCCAAGCCGGCAATGATGTTGAGAAGCGTGGACTTGCCGCAACCCGACGGGCCGACCAGCACCAGGAAATCGCCTGTGCCGATCTCCATATCGATATCTTTCAGCACCTCAGTCGGCCCAAAGTTCTTCTTGATGTCCTGAACAGCAAGCGTGGTCATTGTGCGTATCCTTTTTGGCCCTAGGGTCCCGGCCCTAGCCCTTGACGGCGCCAGACATCAGGCCGCGCAGAAAGAAGCGTCCTGCCACGATGTAAACGAAGAGAGTGGGGAAGGCGGAGATCATCGCGCCCGCCATATCGACATTGTATTCTTTGACGCCGGTGGAGGTGTTCACCAGATTGTTGAGCGCCACGGTCACCGGCTGGCTGTTGCCGGAGGAGAACGACACGCCAAACAGGAAGTCGTTCCACACGCCGGTGAACTGCCAGATGACGGCCACAGTCACGATGGGCCAGGAGATCGGCATCAAGATGTGCCACCAGGTGCCCCAAAAGCCCGCGCCATCAACGCTTGCCGCCTTCACCAGCTCCTTGGGAACCGAGGCGTAATAGTTGCGGAAAAACAGCGTCGTGAAGCCGATGCCATAGACCACGTGGACAAACACCACGCCCGGTATCGACCCGGCTATGCCCATGATCCCAAGCATGCGCGCCATAGGGATGAGCACGATCTGGAAGGGAATGAAGCAGCCGAAAAGCAGCGCGCCAAACACCCAGTCAGCGCCGGGGAAGCGCCACATGGTGAGCACGTACCCATTAAGCGCACCCAGTGCAACGGAGATCAGCACAGCCGGCACAACGATCAGCAGCGAGTTGATGAAATAAGGCGCCAGCCCGTCGCATTGAACCGAGATACAGGCCTCGCTCCAGGCTTTCAGCCAAGGCGCAACGGTCAGATTAGCCGGCGGCGCCAACAGATTGCCACCGCGAATTTCGTCCATGTCCTTCAGGCTGGTGAAGACCATCGACATCAACGGCACCAGGAACACCAGGGCCGCAAAGATCAAAACCCCATAGACCGCGATCCGGCTGAAGCGCGCGCCCCAGTCCACTTTGTCGTCCGCTACGGACGAAGGCTCAAGCGCTGCGACGCTCATTGCGAATCTCCGAGTAAAGATAGGGGACAACGACGGCCGCAATGGTGCAGAGCATGATCACGGCGCTGGCCGCACCAAGTCCCATCTCATTGCGGGTGAAGGTGGTGGAGTACATGAAGGTCGAGGGCAGCTCAGTGGCAAAGCCGGGGCCACCCTTGGTGAGCGCGACCACCAGATCGTAGCTCTTGATCGCCAGATGCGCCTGGACCACGAAGGCCGTCAGGAACATCGGGCGCAGCTCCGGCAGAATGACATAGCGATAGGTCTGCCAGGTCTTTGCGCCATCGATCTTGGCGGCGTTCACAATGTCGGTATTAATGCCGCGCAGACCGGCCAAAAACAGCGCCATAATGTAGCCAGAGACCTGCCAAACCCCTGCGATAACAACGCAGTAGATGGCCAAATCGTTTTGAACGAGCCAATCGAAGGTAAAATTCTCAAATCCCAGATTGCGCATGAACGTTTGGATGCCGAGGCCGGGATTGAGGATCCACTGCCAGATCACACCGGTGACGATGAACGAGATCGCCATCGGGTAGAGGTAGATGGTGCGCAGCACGCCTTCATTGCGGATCTTCTGATCCAGCAAAATCGCCAGCGTCAGACCGATCAGCGTCGAGAGCAGGATGTAGAGAATGCCGAAGATCAGCATGTTCTCCACCGCCACTTCCCAACGCGGGTTGGCGAACAGGCGGGTGTACTGATCAAAGCCGACAAAGTTGAAGCGCGGGAACATGCGCGATCCGGTGAACGACAAGATCACCGAGAACAGGATGAACCCATAGATAAAGATCGTCGTCAGAATGATCGTCGGCGACAACACCGCGACTGGCATGAGGCGGGCGAGAAGGCGCTGCATCGGGCAGGTCTCCGCTAGGGGGCACCAGATGGGCCACCGAAATGGGTGAAGCGGACGCCTTAAGAGGGGATCAGGCGCAACAAACACTCTGCCGCAGGAAAACGACCTGCGGCAGAGCTTAACAGAACGCGTTTCGCTTAGCGCGCTGCGTTGATCGCAGTCACCAGTGCTTCAACGGCTTCCTGGGAAGACATGTCGGAGTTGAAGTGCTGGGTGACGGTGTCGACCATCGCGCCCTGGATCGAGCTTGGCTGAGCATGACCATGGGCCATCGAGCCCATCAGCGTGCCCGCTTCAGCGGCGGCTGCCATGTCGGAGATCGACTGCTGGCCACAGGCATCGAAGTTCTCAGGCGAGACATCGGTGCGTGCCGGGATCGAACCCTTCACCAGGTTGAACGCTTCCTGGAAACCCGGATCAAGGATACCAGCAGCAAGCGCCTGCTGGGCTTCGGCATCGGCCTCGTCCACATCGAACATCGCAAAGAAGTCGGTGTTGAAGAGGAACGCACCTTCCGTGCCCGGAGCCGTGGCGCACATGATTTCGACACCTGGCGTCAGACCAGCAGCGATGAACTCGCCTTTTGCCCAGTCGCCCATGAGCTGCATTGCGGCTTCGCCGCGCACTACCATGGCGCTTGCCAGGTTCCAGTCACGGCCGGACATGTTGTCATCCACAAACCCGCGAATGGTGCGCATCTGGTCGAACACGGCAACCATGGTGTCCGAAGACAGGGCGTCTTCGTCCAGATCGATGATCGCGGCCTGGTAGAAGTCAGGGCCGCCAATGCCAAGCACGACGTCATCAAAGATGGTTGCGTCCTGCCAAGGCTGACCGCCGTGCGCCAATGGAATGATGTCCAGAGCCTGCAACTGTTCAGCCACAGCATTGAATTCATCCCAAGTAGTCGGAACATCCAGATTGTTGGATTCAAAAACCTCGCGGTTCATCCACAGCCAGTTCGGGCGGTGCACGTTCACCGGAGCGGCAACCCACTCACCATCATAAGTGCCAAACTGCTGGATCGCGGCAGGTACAACGTCGTTCCAGCCACCAGCATCGGCGACATCATTGAGATTGCCGAGGAACCCTTCCTGCGCCCATTCGGTGACCTGCATGCCAAGCAACTGAGCAGCAGTCGGCGGATCACCGGCGACAACACGGGCACGCAGCGTGGTGCGCGCGGCATCACCGCCGCCACCGGCCACAGCCATGTCTTCCCACGAATAGCCTTCGGCTTCGAGCGAGTCTTTGAGAACCTGCACGGCGGCAGCTTCACCACCGGATGTCCACCAGTGCAAAACCTCCACACCCTCAGCCTGAGCCGGAGCGGTTGCGCCAACCGCAAGTGCGGCCACGCATACGGACGATGCGAGCAATTTTTTCATGTTTTTCCATCCCTAGACTGGCGCGCTCGGTCACGCCGCAGGTTTTTGGTTTTTCTTGGTTCGGTGGCCAGAGTGAGGCAAAGACGCTCCAGCTCCGAAACCGATTTCTCCGAGTTTGTTCAGAGTGCAAACAAAGTCTGCGACTGTCAACCGGCTTGCTGGGGCTGGCGGAAACTTATTTCAATACGGCTGAAAATTCAGGCGCTTAGCGCACCGTCGGTGTTCGCCGAAACCGCGAAACTCTGGCGATGCATCACACTGGCCATGCCAACGCTGGCTGCAAGCACGCCCAAGGCACTGGAGCGCAAAACCGGCGTTTTGAACATGAATCGCAGGTGCCGGTTGGTCTCATCGTGCACCCGCTTAGGGTCGATGGCAAACAGAACGGCCGTCTTGCCGCCGAACACGATCTCTTCGGGATTGAGGATAACGCAGAGATTGGCGACACCGACCGCCAGACAGCGCGCCCAGATTTCATAAACCCGCCGCGCACCGGGGTCACCAGACTGCACCAGATCGACAAATTCACGGATCGAGGTTGCCGGCACTTGGTGACGCGCGCACAGACGCAATACGCCTTCGCGGCCCACCGTATCCTCAAAGGTTGGCGTCGCCGCAAAATCCACATCGTCACTGAAGCCGCCGAAGAACCGCGCATGGCCAATCTCACCGGCCACCCCCTCCTGTCCGCGAAAGACCTGACCTTGATGCAGGATGCCTAAGCCAACGCCGCTATCCATCAGAAAGTAGGCCAGCGTGCCTGCTGCGCCGCTTTCCGCGCGATAACCTTCCGACACCGCACAGGCGTTGGCATCATTGTCGAAGTAAAGGTTGATCGGCACGTCGAAGGCCTGCTCGATCATGTCTTTGATATCGACATTACGCCAGTTCAGAATGGGCGCGAACACGATTACGCCATCGGTTTCCACAAGACCCGGAATCGCAACGCCCAACCCCTCAACCGCTGAAAACTCCAATCCATTATCGGCCAGCAGCTTTTCGACCGCCGGACGCACCAGGCCGACCACATAGTCGGGGGTCGCCGGGTCAGTGTAAGGCACAGTCAGCGAGGCGATAACGTCCGCGTTCATGTCCAAAGCGACGATCCGCAGCTCCGAAACCGCGACATCGACGCCGATAAAAGTGCGCGCGCCCGGATTGAGCTTCACCACAAAGCCCGGCCGGCCGATCCGCTCCACATCGGCGGTCTCTTCGGTTTCCAGCAGCAAACCACGCTCCACCAGACCGGCCACCAAGGCCGAGGCGGTTGACCGGGTCACCTGAAGTTCGCGAGCGATATCGGCGCGCGAATGTGGCCCGCGCTGGAACAGCAAGTTCAAAACGCGGGTCTCGTTGATCGTCCGCAGGAGGTTGGGCGTTGCCATGGGCGCAAACCGAGCAAAATTCGGCGCGCCTGTACAGCCCTCGCCTAACGCAGCGACGCCAACAAACACTTTGCCAAACCGGCAGCCAGTCACTCAACCAGCCACCGAGACATGCCGTCGCACCAGTTGCAAACGGTTCGCAACTAGATTAGTTCTTGCAAATCATTCTCATAATCATTCAAAACTAGACCCGCTTGAAGGAGCTCTTCGATGGACCAGCCTGGTGCCGCCCGCACTGCATCGACCGATCTATCCCCTACCTCACCATCGCGCCTGTCGCGGGTGCGCAAGAGCACGGCCTTTTTTATGACCGTGTTCGGTATCGCCGCGGCGCTGCTCTACACCACCAATTATGTCCAGGCCGATGACCGGCTGAAGGTCGTGACCACCTTCACGGTGCTCGCCGACATGGCGCAGAACGTCGCCGGTGATGCCGCCGATGTGGTCTCGGTCACCCGTCCTGGCGCCGAAATTCACGGCTATCAGCCGACGCCGGGCGATATTCGTCGCGCGCTCGATGCCGATCTCATCTTGTGGAACGGCCTCAATCTGGAACTCTGGTTCGAGCAGTTTTTGGACAATCTCGGCGATGTCCCCTCGGCAACACTGACCGAAGGCATCGACCCGATCGCCATCGCGTCGGGGTCTTATGAAGGTCAGACCAATCCCCATGCCTGGATGGGCCTGGAAAACGCGCTGATCTATGTCGACAACATCCAGCGCGCGCTGAGCGAAGCCGATCCGGCCAACGCGCAAACCTATGCCGCCAATGCCGCCGCTTACAAAAGTCAGATTGAGGAAACGATCGCACCGCTGCGCGAAGCCGTGCTAACCATTCCGCAGGACCAACGCTGGCTCGTGACCTGCGAAGGCGCGTTCTCCTATCTCGCCCGCGACTTTGAGATGAGCGAACTCTATCTCTGGCCCATGAACGCCGATGCCGTCGGCACACCGCAGCAGGTTCGCCGCGTGATCGACACGGTGCGGGCCGAAGACATCCCGGTCGTCTTTTGCGAAAGCACGGTCAACACCGATCCGGCAGAGCAAGTCGCCCGCGAAACCGGCGTGGCCTATGGTGGTGTGCTTTACGTGGACAGCCTGTCGGAAGCTGACGGCCCGGTCCCAACCTATCTTGATCTTCTCACCGTGACCGCGCGCACGGTGGCGGAAGGCCTCACAGGGAATATCAATTGAGCTTAACCACCGAGCCCCTCGAACCTGACGATATCACCGCGGCTCGCCCCGAAACCAAAGGGGTGGAGGCGAGCCGCGTTACCGTGACCTACCGCAATGGCGTGACCGCATTGCATGATGCCTCCTTCGAGGTGCCAACCCACACGATCACCGCTCTTGTCGGCGTTAACGGCGCCGGAAAGTCCACCCTCTTCAAAGCCCTGATGGGTTTTTTGCCGCTTGATGGCGGCACCATCTCCATCCTTGGCCAGTCAGTTGCAAACGCACTGAAAAAAGGGCTGGTGGCTTATGTGCCACAGGCCGAAGAGGTCGATTGGAGTTTCCCGGTTCTGGTCGAAGATGTCGTCATGATGGGCCGCTATGGCCACATGAACATGCTGCGCATCCCCAGCAAGAACGACCATCAGGCGGTCAGCAGCGCGCTCGCCCGCGTCGGCATGGAAGAGTATCGCGACCGCCAGATCGGCGAGCTTTCCGGTGGCCAGCGCAAGCGCGTTTTCCTTGCCCGAGCCTTGGCTCAAAACGGCAAAGTCATTCTGCTCGATGAGCCGTTCACTGGCGTTGATGTGCAGACCGAGGAAGCGATCATCACGCTGATGAAAGAGCTGCGCGATGAAGGCCGGGTGATGCTGGTCTCCACCCACAATCTCGGCTCCGTGCCAGAATTCTGCGACCGCGTGGTTCTGATCAAAGGCACCGTGCTTTGCTACGGGCCAACGGAAACCACCTTCACCCACGACAATCTATCCAACGCCTTTGGCGGTGTGCTGCGCCACTTCGTGCTCGGCGGCGATGATCTGCACGATGATGACGATGCCCGCCAGGTGACCATTCTCACCGATGATGAGCGCCCGGTGGTCATTTACGACGACAAGACCCGCACCAACACGCCACAGCCGGAATCAGAAAACGACGTCGGCGATGAGAAGCCATCATGAGCGTTCTCGCCGAGCCCTTCACCTACAATTACATGCTCAACGCCATGTGGGTTTCGGCCTTGGTCGGCGCGGTCTGCGCATTCCTTTCCGCTTATCTCATGCTCAAGGGCTGGTCGCTGATCGGCAATGCGCTCTCCCACGCCATCGTACCAGGCATCGCTGGCGCCTACATGCTCGGTCTGCCTTTTGCGTTCGGTGCCTTTTTGGCCGGCGGTTTAGCCGCAGGCGCTATGCAGTTTCTCGGACAGCGCACCGGCCTGAAACAAGACACGATCATCGGCCTGGTTTTTACGTCCTTCTTCGGGCTTGGCCTGTTCATGGTGTCTGTCTCGCCAACACCCATCGACGTGCAGACCATCATCATGGGCAACATTTTGGCCATCACGCCGGGCGACACGCTGCAACTGGCTATTATCGGGTTTGTGTGCCTGGCAGTTTTGCTCGCCAAATGGAAAGATCTGATGGCGGTCTTTTTCGATGAAACCCATGCTCGCACCATCGGCCTCAACCCGGTTCGTCTGCGTTTCATCTTTTTCGTGCTGCTGTCTGCCGCAACGGTGGCAGCGCTACAAACGGTCGGCGCCTTTCTGGTGATCGCGATGGTGGTGACGCCAGGCGCCACCGCCTATTTGCTGACCGATCGTTTTCCGAGACTTCTGGTGATCTCGGTGATACTGGGCGCGAGCACCTGTTTCTTCGGCGCCTACATCAGTTATTTCCTGGACGGCGCGACAGGCGGCGTGATCGTCGTCCTACAAACGCTGCTGTTCTTGGCAGCCTTTGTCTGGGCGCCCAAACATGGACTGTTGGCCAATCGCCGTCGCAGCCGCGAGGTGCTCGAAAGCCAAAGCGTTGAGGTCGAAATGATGGCGAGGCCAATCGTGAGGCATCAGCCATGATCGACACGCTGCTTCTACCCTTTCAATTTGGCTTCATGCAGAAGGCCTTTCTGGTCGCCGCGATCTTGGCGGTGCCCACCGCCCTGCTCTCCAGCTTTTTGGTGCTCAAAGGTTGGTCGCTGATGGGCGATGCGCTGGCTCATGCCGTGCTGCCCGGCATCGTGCTCGCCTATCTGATCGGCATCCCGCTCCTGGTCGGGGCATTCATCGCCGGCATGATCTGTTCCATTGCGACCGGCTATCTGTCGGACAATTCGAGGATCAAGCAGGACACGATTCTGGGCGTCGTTTTCTCCGGTATGTTCGGACTTGGCCTCGTCATCTACGCCTCGATCACCACCAGCATGCATCTGGACCACATCCTGTTCGGCAACATGCTCGGCATTGGCGCACAGGACCTCTGGGTCACCGGCTCGATTTCGCTGATCGTTACGCTTGGCATTGTTGTGTTTTGGCGCGATCTCATGTTGCACGCTTTTGACCCTGCTCAGGCGCGCGCCATCGGCCTGCCAACCGGGATGCTGCATTACGGACTTCTTTCGGCACTCTCATTGACGATTGTTGCGACCTTAAGCTCGGTCGGTATCATTCTCGCGATTGGCCTGTTGATTGCACCAGGTGCCATCGCATTCCTGGTCACGCGACGGCTGGCGAGCATGATGCGCGTCGCGGTCGCGGTGACTCTGTTCGCGAGCTTCGCCGGAATTTACGCCAGTTTCTGGATCGATTCCGCGCCAGCGCCGACCATCATCCTGATGCTGACGGCTGCATTCGCGCTGGTCTTTGTCGTTAAAACGGCTCGCCCCAAAAGGCGGGCACCGGACATCATCCCAGATGGGGCATCGCAGCCGGCGGAATGATCGCGCCCTTTTCGCCGATCACCACGCAGGCAAGCTGATGGCCCGCCATAGCCGCCTGTTCTGGGGAGTCGCCGCGTAAACGTGCCGCCAGATACCCCGCATTGAAGGAGTCGCCCGCCGATGTCGTATCGACGACACGGACGGCGGGGGGATAGTCCTTCTTGGGCAAGGCCGAGCCAGCGTAGAGCCAAGGCCCGCCTGGGCCGTCCTTAAGCGCGATTTCCGGCGCATCGATCCGCGCCAACAGCTGGTCCGGCGTTTCGCCGGGCCAGAGCTTGGCTTCATCATCACGCGAGGGAAGCCCGACGCTGGTCGCTGCCCACATGGCACCAATCGTCTCGCGCGCCTCGTCCTCGCTTGCCCAGAGCGCGGGCCGGTAATTGCTGTCAAAAACGACCACCTTGCCAGCAGCTTTCATGCGCGCGCAAACCTCGATCAAGCGCCGACGCCCTTCTGGCGGAAGGATCGCCAGCGAGATCGCCGAGAGCGCCAATACATCGAAACTCTCGATGGTTGCGTCGCTGAGCCCGCCTTGGTCCAGCATGCTTTTGGCCGCTGATTGCGAACGCCAATAGCGAAACGAACGCTCGCCGGCGTCGTCCAGCTCGATGGCATAGATGCCCGGTAGCTTGCCTGCAAAACGAACGAGACCATCAGCCGAAACCCCCTCCGCTGCCATGACCTCGACCATTTGGTCCGACAGCTGATCGTCGCCGAGCGCGGTTAGATAACTGACTGCGACATCTAGGCCCTGGCAGCAGCGGGCAAGATAGATTGCGCAGTTGAGCGTATCACCAGCAACGCCCATGGCGACGCGCCCATCACTGGCGCCAAGGTCGGAGAGCTCGATCATACATTCGCCAAGCGTTGCAACACGCAAGGGTCGGCCAAGATTAGCAAGCGGGGCAAAAGGGTCTTGAAAGGTCATGCCCGTGCCATACAAGCCGACTGGCCTCGCGCAAAGCCCTTGCCGTTGTCGCGCACAACCGGCTATGCCCGCCCAACCCGCCGCCAGGCCCACAAGCAGGAACGCATCATGGCACCGCGTCTAAGTGACAACGCCCCCACCCCTCCGATCATTCCGGTGGTCGTCGTGGAGGATGCCGACGATGCGCTTCCTTTGGCCGACGCCTTGTTGGAGGGTGGTCTGACCAGCATTGAGATGACCTTGCGCACCCCAGCTGGTCTGCCGGCGGCGCGACGCATCGCTGAAGCGCGCTCGGACATGCTGGTCGGTGTCGGCACTGTGCTGACGCCGGATGATCTCCAGGCCTGCCTTGATGCCGGCGTGCATTTTACAGTGAGCCCAGGGCTCTCGCCGCGCCTACTGGATGCTGTTGCTTCATCGCCGATCCCGCATCTGCCGGGCTGTCAGACCGTCTCAGAGGTCATGACCTGCCGCGATCAGGGGCTGATCGATGTGAAGCTTTTTCCAGCCTCGCTTGCCGGCGGAACGGCCATGGCCAAGGCAATCCATTCGGTCATGCCCGACATGAAAGTCTGCCCAACCGGCGGCATCAAGGCTGAGACCGCTGCCGAAACGCTGGCCGAACCCAACATCTTCGCCGTTGGCGGCACCTGGCTCACCCCTAAAGAGGCTATTGAGGCCAAAGACTGGAACCGCATCACCGACCTTGCCCGCCAGGCTTGCGCCAGTCTCTCATACTAACCATGTGCTGATGCACCCGTTTCGCGCTGTGGACACCAGCCGACCTTGGGCCTACCGTTCGAGTCGAACCACTCCGCCTGGAAACACCATGGCCACCGGCACACAGCCCCGCTCCATCGATTGGACGCACGATCGCAACGCTTTGGCGCTGGAACTGGCCAATCTGGCCTCGCAAGCCGGTCGCGCAGTGATGACGATTTACGCAGACGGCTTTGAGGTGATCGGCAAGGAGGATGGATCACCACTGACTCAGGCCGACCTCGCCGCCGACGAGATCGTTGCCAACGGACTGCATGACCTTGCGCCCGACATTCCCGTTCTCTCTGAGGAAAGCGCAGAACAGGTCGATCCGGCGGCCCTGGGCGATGTTTTCTTCGTCGTTGATCCACTCGATGGCACGCGCGAATTCGTGGAAAAAAATGGCGAGTTTTCCGTCAACATTGCCCTTGTCGAAAAGGGGGTGCCGATCGTCGGCGTCGTCTATGCACCCGCCCATGACAAGATGTGGCTTGCCGGCGACACTGCTTTTGCTGCCAAAGTCCACCCAGGGGATTCCGTTGGCAAAGACGACCTTCATGCCATCACCACCTGCCCCGATCCCAACACGCCAATTCGTGCCGTGGCCAGTCGCTCCCATCGCGACCCCAAGACCGAAGCCTTTTTGGGGAAGATGAGCGGTTGCAACACAACGGCCATTGGCTCGGCGCTGAAATTTTGCTTGGTCGCCGAAGGCAAGGCCGACGTTTATCCACGCTTCGGACCGACCATGGTGTGGGACACCGCAGCTGGCATTGCCGTGCTGCAAGCGGCAGGCGGCATTGTGCTCGACGAAAAGGATGAGCCCATGCGGGTTCGGTTTGGCCCTGAAGGATGGCGCAATGGCGCTTTCACCGCCTGGGGCTGCGAGAAATTGAAAGAACAAACGGACAAGAATGGCTGACCGACGCGAGCGCAATAGAAAGAAACTGACCATGACCTACACACCTGCCGCAGATCGCTACGACCGCATGGTTTACCGCCGCTGCGGCGCGTCCGGTCTGCAACTGCCGGTGATCTCGCTCGGGCTATGGCACAATTTCGGTCATGACACGCCCCACCAAGTGAAGCGCGATCTCTGCCGGACCGCGTTCGATAGTGGCATCACACATTTCGACTTGGCCAACAATTACGGCCCACCGCCTGGCAGTGCCGAAGAAGCCTTTGGCGAGATCCTGCGCACAGACTTTGCCGGTTATCGCGATGAGCTGATCATCTCCTCCAAGGCCGGTTACCTGATGTGGCCGGGCCCTTACGGCGAGTGGGGAACCCGCAAATATTTAATCTCGTCCTGCGACCAGAGCCTGAAGCGCATGGGTCTGGACTATGTCGATATCTTCTATTCCCACCGCTTCGATCCAAACACGCCGCTTGAAGAGACGATGGGTGCACTCGACCAGATCGTGCGCTCCGGTAAGGCGCTCTATGCTGGGATTTCGTCTTACAACTCGCAGCGAACCCGCGAAGCGGTCGCTATTCTGGAGGAGCTGGGCACGCCATGCCTCATCCACCAGCCGAGCTACAATCTGTTCAACCGCTGGCTGGAACGCGATGGTCTGAAAGACACGCTCAAAGAGCTTGGCGTCGGCTCGATTGCCTTCACACCGCTTGCCCAAGGCCTGCTGACCAAGAAATATCTCGGCGGCGTGCCTGAAGGCAGCCGGGCAGCGCAGGACAAGTCGCTTGATCCAGGCATGCTGTCGGAGGCAACATTGGCTTCCATCCGTGGTCTGAACGCCATCGCCGAAAAACGCGGCCAGACCTTAGCGCAGATGGCGATTGCCTGGGTGTTGCGCGAAGGCGGCATGACGACGGCGCTGATCGGCGCGTCGAAACCCTCGCAGATCGAAGACTGCGTTGGCGTGGTCGGCAATATGGAATTTACCGAGGACGAACTGGCCGAGATCGACCAGTTTGCCCACGACGCGGACATCAATCTCTGGGAGCAGTCTTCCGAAGGCGTGTAGAGTTGCTCTACTCGCCCTGTTCCAAGAACCGCCGCGCCTCTTCAGCCGTTTCGAAGATGTGTGGCGCGCGGGTCAGCGTCTGACCAAGCTTCAGCCGCATGAAAGCCGAAGACGAATAGCGCGTCACGCGGGCATAGAACCGATCTTCCAGATCGGCGACCATCGCCGCATAGTCCTCGGCGATATCTTCATCGATCCGCGTGCCGTCATAATTGACGATGACATCGACGGCGCGATCCTGAGGCTCAAGAAGGGTTTCTACGCGCGCGGCAATCTGCTCCAAATCCTCGGCGGTCCGAATGCGCAGCTTTTCGAAGTTGATGAACAGCCGGTTGGTCGCTGTATCCAGCGCAATGCGGTCTTCAAGATCGAGATGGAGGAGATCAATGCGGAGCCCCATAGGCTCCGGCGCAAAAAGCCGGGCATCCATCTGGTCAGGCGTCTCGACGATGGGATCAAACCCCATCTGATTGAGAATATCAGCTTGGACATCGATACCCGGCGCAACCTCCGCCAAATGCAGACCGGCCTTGGTGAGCTGGAAAACACAGCGTTCGGTGACGAACAGCACCGGGGTGCCGAGGTCCGCAGCGCGTGCACCGGAGAACGTCACCTGTTGAACCTGTTGCAAAAACTTGCGGGCCTTGCCCTCGGTCGCAATGGCCAGTTTCCCGCCGTCAATGTCCACCTCAAGACCACCAGCTGTGAAGGTGCCCGTAAAAACGACCTGGCGCGCGTTCTGGCTGATATTGATGAAGCCGCCAGCCCCGGCAAGGCGCGGCCCGAAGCGCGACACATTCACATTGCCGGCCGCATCGACTTCGGCCATGCCGAGCACGGCCAGATCGAGCCCGCCACCATCGTAAAAGTCGAACTGCTGGTGCTGGGGCAGGATGGCGTCGGTGTTGATCGCCGCGCCGAAATCCAGGCCGGACGCCGGTTGCCCGCCCATCACACCCGGCTCAGCGGTGAGCGTGACATGCTCCAGCAATCCCTCTTCGGCCGCCACGGCAGCCACGCCTTCCGGCATGCCAATGCCAAGATTGACCACACCATTGACCGGCAGTTCAAACGCGGCCCGCCTGGCGATGATCTTGCGCGGACTGAGGTCCATGGCAGGCGCGGCGCCCGGTGGCGCGCGGAACCGACCAGCAAACAAGTGCGAGTAGGCGGTCGCAAAGGTCTGCATATGATCTCTCGGCTCGGCCACAACCACCGCATCGACCAAAGCAGCCGGTATCTGCACCTCGCGCGGGCTGAGGCTCCCACGCGCAGCAATGCGTTCCACTTGCACGATGACCACGCCCCCTGAATTGCGCACCGCCATCGCTTGCGCCAACCCGTCGATCACCAGCGCTTCGCGCTCCATGGAGATGTTACCGGCAGGATCGGCAGTGGAGCCACGCAGCAGCGCAACGTCGATAGGGAAAGCCTGATAAAACAGATACTCCTTGCCACCGACTTCCATAACGCTGACCAGATCGTCACGCGTGTTGGCGTTGATCTTGCCGCCTTCCACGCGCGGATCGACAAAGGTGCCAAGGCCGACATGGGTGAGCGTGCCCGGTTTGCCGGCAGCAATGTCGCGGTAGAGATGGCTGACCACGCCTTGCGGAAGATTGTAGGCTTCGATCAACCCATCAATCGCGAGCCGCCCAACTTTGGGGATAAGGCCCCAATGGCCGCCAACCACACGCTTGAGAAGTCCTGGATGGCCAAGATGGTTAAGGCCACGATCATTGCCATCCCCCTGCCCTGCAGCAAAGAACAGCGTCAGATCTCGCGGCGCCGCCGTCTCGACAAACCGCGCTTCCAAGGCGCCCAATAGGGCCTCCGGCACGCCAATCCCGACAAATCCCGAGGTGGTGATCGTATCGCCGTCGCGCACCAAGGCCGCAGCATCGGATGCTGAGAGTATTTTGTCTTTCACCGCAGCGCCTCCCGGATTGTTTTTTCCCCATCCTAGAGCATCTTTTTGCAAAATGCCCGCCCCTGGCTTGTTCCGGCGTGAATACAGGTTTGGCTCCGAAAACGCGGCAAAGAACGGTTAGAGCCTCTCAGGGAAACGATGATCACCGTACACGCTCGAGCCGATGAACAGTGGCTGTCGAAGGAGGGAGAAAGCATAGCAAACCCTATAGGCAAAAACCCTACTATCCATAAGGAGGGTTCGCTATTATTGCGAAGCTTGCGGCAGTATTGGAAAGAATTCGGTGTAACTCAGACCTGTTAACGTAACGTCAGATTAGGTGGATTGATCAATGTTTTCACCAAATCGAAGACATTCGTCGAACATTTATTCTTCAAGAAGAACAAATTTTTATAATGCAGGCCGTCGATTTATCAGGCGCAATGTAAAAGCAATTGTCACCTGCGGTGTGGTGGTTGGCTTGGGTGCGATGGCATCAGCTCTTTTCTCATCACCGCAGTACTCCGCGACGACCCTTGTTCATGTCGATACTTCCGCGACGCCCTCAAACGAGCGGCAGTCGCCGATCGGATTGACGCTTGTGGTCGAAGGTTTCGTCAACAGCGAAGTGGAACTTCTTCAGTCTGATGCGACCTTACGCAGGGTCGTGCGCGAGATGGACCTCAGCCGCGCCGATCTATCCGGTTCGCCTGGACCCTTCCAACAACTTGCCGATCGGTTGTTACAGGCATCGCCGGCGTCGGCCAACACGCAGCAAAGAGAAACACGGCTTGTTGAGCGTCTGGCTGACCAGACCACAATCGCGCGCCGCGGCGAAACCTTTGTCATCGGCATCACCGTCAGCAATCCCTCGCCTATCCAAGCCTCTCGGCTCGCCAACGGGATCGCCACCGCCTATCTGGCCGCACGTTCAGATGCCGATGCCTTGACCACACGAAGGTCGCGGACGGTGCTTGCCGCCCGGGTCGCCGACCTTGCGGTGGACCTTCGCGCCCTTGAAGGGCGGATTGACGACATGTTGCTTGCGGCCGCCGCCGCCAACCTGGCGTCGCAAGACGGCGTTAGTGCTGAGCAAAAAAATGCGGTTGCAGCGGTCCTCAGTCAATTGGCTGACGAACGACAAGCCTTGTTCGTTGAGCGCTCAGGCTTGACCGAAACCTTGCGCCAAAACGAGCTTAGTGTCGCCGGTTACACGGCCTCGGTCTTTGCACCCGGCATTGCTGCCTCGAGCAATGATGCAGAAGGCCGCCGCGACGCCCTGGAGGCGCGGCGAACCCAGATCGATCAACGCCTTCTGGCGCTCGAAACCGCAACAATCGATGCACGCGACCAGTTGCAAGACTTTCTCGACACCAGCGGTCTGGCGCCCAGTATCGCGCTATCCTTGCGTCGGGTAACAGAACAGGCTGAATTAACGCGCGGGCTTTACCGCGAGGCAGTCCAGCGATGGCGGGATGCACAGCTCCGCGCCGATGACCAGACGCCAGGCGCGCGCATCCTATCGCCCGCCATGCCGCCCCTGTCCGACAATCACTTGCCGACACCTCTTGTCACCATGCTCGGACTGTTGGCCGGGCTTGCCTTCGGCGTCGGCGTTGGTGCGGTTCTCGAACGGTTTGTTGGCGGTATCATGGACGCCGAGACCGTTGAGCGGGCAATCGATCTCCAAGTCGCAACGATCCTGCCTCAAGTCTCGCACTTTGACGCTGGTGCGCCGCAAGATCTGATCACCAATGACCCCGTTTCCCTTTACGCTGAAGCCGTGCGGCGACTGAGCAGGACCTTGGAGTCCTGGCGCGGTGACGACGGGCATCTGAGCGTTTTGATGACCTCGCCCAACGCCGGCGAAGGCAAATCGACGCTGGCTCTATCCTTGGCCATGCATGCGGCGCTGTCAGGCAAACCAACGCTGCTGATCGATACTGACCTGCGCCAATCGGCGTTGTTCGACCGCCTGCAATGGCAGGTCGATGCCGACGACGGCCAATTGTCCGACGTCCTCACAGGCGATACGCGGCTTGACGATGTTGAAACGCTCACCTTTCAGGATCCACTGACTGGCCTCCACGTCCTTGGCAATGCCTGTCCACCGCTCGACCAGCCCGAGAGACTGATAACTGGCCAAAATTTGGCTGAGCTTGTGCAAGTTGCACGGCAGCGGTTCGATCTTATCGTCATCGACAGCGCACCCGTTCTGCCCTTTATCGACGCCCGGTCTCTGCTCACCTTCGCCGATGTTGCCATCTTGACGATGCGCTACGCTCAGACGCCGCTAACAGATGTCCGCCATGCGCTGCGACGCCTGGAACAGCACCGCCAGCCGCCGATCCTTGGCGCGCTCACCTTCGTTGATCACTAGACAGAGTTCGCCTGGTGTCAGGCGTCGGGTCGAACCGGACCCAACGTCTCGCGCAGCATGATCCGCGTCTGTAATTGCGTGCTCGGGCCGGGGTCGGCGCCGCCCAGCATCCGGATCAGAATTTCGGCCGCGCGCCGACCCATCTCCCGATGGGGAACGTGGACGGTCGTTAAGCGTGGCGTAGAAATCTGCGCCAACTCGATATCATCAAACCCGGTGATGGAGACAGCCTCGGGCACAGCGATACCCATTTGCCGCGCCATGTCCAACGCACCAACGGCCAGCACATCGTTACCGCACATAACGGCTGTTGGCGGATCATCACCTTCCATCAACTGGCGAAACGCGGTCGCACCGTTTTCAATCGAATAATGCGTTTCGATGATTTGCAGCGCCGCAGGATCAAGGCCGTAGCTTTCCAGTGCTTCCACAATGCCCTCCACGCGCTCACGCGCTCGGTCATTGTGGGTCGGGTCGGCGGTGATGATACCGATGCGCCGATGCCCGCGCTGCAGAACTTCCATCGCGAAATCGCGCATTGCAGCCTTGTTGTTGAACCCGATCGACAGGCGTCCTGCATCAGGATTGAAGGTCCAGGCCACCAGATAAGGCAGCGCACGCCGATCAAGGAAATCATAAGCGTCAGGCACGCGATCATGGCCGATCAGCAAAAGCGCATCGGCACCACGCGCCACCAGATTGCGGATTTGCTCGGCTTCCAAATCCTGGCGATAGGCCGAGCTCGCTACCAGCAGCGTTTGGCCATGCCGTCCCAATTCTTCCTGAAAGGCCTGAAGGCCGCGCGCAAAAATCGCGTTCTCCATCGTCGGGATAATCGCGCCGATGGTGTTGGTGCGTTTGGCCGCCAGAATCTGCGCGCCGTAATTGGGCGCATAACCAAGCTCTCGCACGGCCTTCATCACACGATCGCGCGTTGAATCGACCACCAGATCGGGTGAGTTCAGACAGCGCGAGACGGTCGCGGTGGAAACGCCAGCGCGCTCGGCAACATCTTTCAGGGTGGGAATCGAAAGCGCGTCGGTCGGTCGCTTAGCGTTGTTCTTTTTCAAACTCATACCCTCAAGGCCCTGAACACCGGCCATCCGTGCAACCTGACCAACCAAACGCGCCGGACCGAAACCTTGGACAAACCTTAGAAAATCCACCACCGCAAGGGAAGGTCCGCGCCGCAATGTGTTTCAGGGGTTTACATTTCAAAATGAAAGCGCTTACATAACTCCAATGGTGCAACCAAGGATAAGAAAAATGTACTTTGCACTCGCCGCTTTGCTGTTCCTTGCCTTCGTCGGCAACGTTGTGTCCGGATCGATTGATGGTTCGGCCATTCTGACCAACGTGCAGGAAATGCTGCTGCTTTTTGCCGCCGCGATTAGTTTCTCGGCCGCAATCCTCGTCGCCGAGGCTAAGGCGAAATCTAAAAATGAAAAAACAGACTGATCCCTAGGGAGGACAAGATGAACGACACAAAACAGATCAAGTCGCTGGAACGACGTAATTTTATGCGCCTTGCTGCCAAAGGCGGCTTCACGGCTGCTGTTGTTGCTGGCGCTGGCGGCCTGCTTCTTTCTGATGAAGCGATGGCGCAGACAGCTGCTGAAGAGCGCGAGCGCGAAGCCGCCGCTGACCACGTGATGACGCTGGCAACAGCCTATGTGCTGGGCGCATCGCGCAGCTACCCAATCATGCAGCTGGACCTCAAAGAGAACATCCAGAACATGACCAACGGCAAGGTCTATGTGCGCCTTGCTCCTGGTGGCCAGCTGGGCGCCGGTGGTGCACTGGCGCAGGCCGTGCAGGGCGGCACGATCCAGTGTGCACAGCACAGCCTTGCCAACTTTGCACCCTTTGCCTCCGTGGTTGACCTCATCAACCTGCCTTACTTCTGCGGTTCCAACCAGCGCTTCACCAACCTGACGTCGTCCGACGCATGGAAGCAGGAAGTGGACCCGAAGATCGCTGCTTCGGGCTTCAAGGCGCTGTTCTATATCGTCATCGACCCTCGTGTTGTGGCCGTGCGTCAGGGCGGCAACGCAATCATCACCCCAGGCGACATGTCGGGTGTGAAGTTCCGCGTGCCTGGTTCTGCGATGCTTCAGCAGTACTACCGCATGGTGGGTGCAAACCCGACGCCGGTTGCCTGGGGCGAGACACCGTCTGCCATCCGTCAGGGTGTTGCTGATGCGCTTGATCCATCGGTGGGCGCGCTGCACGTGTTCGGCTTTGGTGAAATCCTCAGCCACGTGACCTTCACCCAGGCCGTGCCTGACAGTCAGGTCTATTCCATCAATCTTGAGTGGTTCAACGGCCTGCCTACGGACGTTCAGGAAGGTATCGAATTTGCTGGCGAAGTGACCCAGCATCAGAACCTTTCAAAAGTTCCATCGGCGCGCTCCTACGCCATGTCACAGCTGATTGCGAACGGCGTGGAATTCCACAGCCTGTCCGATGATCAGCTTGCCGAATGGCAGGATGTTGGTGGCTACCAGAACAGCGACTGGGACACGTTCAAAACGGACCTGGCTGGCGATATGGACACGTTCACGCGTCTGGAAGAGGCAGCTGGAACGCGCGGTCGATTCTACGTCCACGACGCCTAAGCATCGCTCTACGGTCGGCGCTTTGTTGGCGCCGACCCACCATCCCCCCCGCACCGTTACGCATTGCACCCGCATGCTCGGCAGTCGCCGAGCGCGCGATGCATCTTGGCCGCACGCGAGGAACTCATGACGGCACTTTACAAGGCAATTGATAAGAATGGAGAGCGGTGGTTGCTGCTCATGTTCTACGTGATGCTCGTTGGAACCATGTTCGTCGAAGTGGTGCGCCGCGAGGTGTTTTCTTACTCGTCCATCTGGGGCGAGGAGATCGTGCGCTACTGCTTCATCTATCTTGCATGGATCGGTGCAGCTGCCGCCGTCAAAGAGCGCGGCCACATTCGTATCGATGTGATCATGAACTACATCGGCCCACGCGCCAAAGCGCTGCTGTATATGTTCGGCGACATCGCGATGTTCGTGGTCGCCTTGATCGCTCTCTACTGGTCCTGGGAATCGGTACACGTCTCCTGGAAATTCCAGTCGGTTAGCCATGGCCTTCGGGTCGGCATGTACTTTTTCCTTTTCGCGGTGCCCTTTGGTTTCGCGCTCGTCACCCTCCGCCTCGTGCAGTCCTTCCTGCGTGATCTCAACGACCTTCGTCATGGCCGCCCGGTCTACGAAGGCGACAAACTGTTCGATTAGGGAGGGCTCAGATCATGATGTGGCAACAACTCGGCAGCCGAACTCATCCTTGGCTGGGAATGCTCGAGGTCATTCTCGTTGTTCTCGTCGCGCTGGCCGTGCCTGTTGGTGGTCCGGATCAGCCACCATCTTGATGTTGGTTTGGTGAAGCTTCTTCTTCAGCCGGCGAGGACTGTTTCTGGTATCGACGCCTCGCGTGACCGCTGTACCGCTCTTCATCCCACTGGCGACGTGCTGGTGAGACCGGGCTTATTAAAGTTTTGGGATGTTGCTGAGGCCTGACCTTCGGGTAAAGGTGGCTTTGGCTCTGCCACGGTTCGTGCGGCATGTTCGCTGCCATCCTGGTCCGATGCTGGCTGCTGCGGCGTGGGCCGCATGACCGGCTGGTGGAAAGCGGTTATCCACGAGTATGCCTGCGCTGGTGGCAGCTGGTTGTACTGGCATCTCCGCCGTCAATTGTTTACATCATCATGGTTGCTGGTGTCGCGGTCCACTTTGTTTCTGGCGGATGGCTTCTGATTGTTTCATCTGGACGAACGTGATGACGCTCAAAAGGCGGCGGCATCATGACGACCGCGAATGGGCTGCGACGGAAAACCAGCAAGCCGGCTGGTACGCTTTCCTGTTCCAGGCATCATCTTCTACGGCATTTCTCTGGCCTTGACGCCGACTGAGGCTGGCGGCCGCGGTGGTGGTGACCATCATCATCGGCTTCATCATCAAACTCTGAAGTTCTCCGACTTCCCGGCCATGCTGGTGAGTCGGCGAAAGTGACGGTGTGATCCTCCCGATCATGCCTTCTCCCGTTGTCGCCGAAGGGTCGCCACTCGGGTGCCGCAGGGCTGTTCGCGCTGACATGTCAGCGAGAACGGTACATCCTCATCCTGATGATGGTGATCATCCTCATTGGCTGCGGATGGAGACGACGCCAACATTGTGATCCTGGCACCGATCTGCCGCTGCGCAAGAGATCGAAATGACCAGATCCAGTTCTGCATCATTCTGATCAAAGCTTTTAGGTGGGCTTCATGAAGCGCAGCTTTGGCTCACGTTTGGTGGGTGGGGGATTCTGAAGATCGCCTACCGCGCCATTCCCTTTGTCTTCTTCATGCTGATTGTGACGTTGATGATCGCCTACATTCCGGCCTTCTCCACGTCTCTTCTGCCAGACAACTTCCGATAGGACGTGCGTTCAATGACTGTTGAATATCTGAAAAAAGCCCCGCTCACCGCCAAGAGCGACGCGTCAGACACCAATAAAATCGTTCAAACCATCCTAGACGAGATCGAGGCTGGCGGCGACGAAAAGGCGTTGGAGTATGCCGCCAAGTTCGACAAATATGACGGACCGGTTCTATTGACCGCGCAGGATATCGAAGCAGCGTCGGCGCAGGTTCCCGAACGGCTGAAACGCGACATCGACTTCGCCCATGCCAATGTGAAGCGCTTTGCCGAGGCACAGCGCAGCACGCTAAAGGATGTTGAGGTCGAAATCGTGCCTGGCCTGGTCGCAGGCCAGCGGACAATTCCGGTGTCGGCAGCCGGCTGTTATGTGCCCGGTGGGCGCTACAGCCACATCGCCAGCGCTATCATGACGGTGACCACCGCCAAGGTGGCAGGCTGCGACCACATCGTCGCCTGTTCCCCGCCACGTCCAGGTGTCGGCATCAACCCAGCCATTGTTTACACTGCGCACAAATGCGGTGCCGACAAGATTCTCGCCATGGGCGGCGTTCAAGGCGTAGCGGCCATGACCTTCGGCCTGTTTGACCTGCCCAAAGCCAACATCCTGGTTGGCCCAGGTAACCAGTTTGTGGCCGAAGCCAAACGCATCCTCTTCGGACGTGTCGGCATCGACATGATTGCCGGCCCAACGGATAGCTTGATCCTCGCTGACAAGACAGCTGACGCAAACGTTGTCGCCGCCGATCTCGTCGGTCAGGCCGAGCACGGCTACAACTCGCCGGTTTGGTTGGTCACGGATAATCGCGCGCTCGCCGATGAGGTCATGCGCCTGGTGCCGGAACTCATCAACGACCTTCCAGAAGTGAACCGCGACAACGCAGCGGCTGCCTGGCGCGATTATGCCGAAGTCATTTTGTGCGACGATCGCGAGGAAATGGCAGCAACGTCGGATTCCTATGCGCCCGAACATCTAACTGTGCAGGCCGAGGACCTGGATTGGTGGCTCGCTCGCCTCTCCTGCTACGGCTCGCTGTTCCTTGGCGAAGAGACGACCGTTGCCTTCGGCGATAAAGCTTCCGGCACCAACCATGTGCTGCCAACATCTGGCGCGGCCACCTACACTGGCGGTCTTTCGGTCCACAAATTCATGAAGATCGTCACCTGGCAGCGCGCGACCCGCGAAGGGGCCAAACCGGTGGCTGAAGCCACGGCCCGTATTTCCCGCCTTGAAGGCATGGAGGGCCACGCCCGCACCGCCGACATTCGCCTGCACAAATACTTCCCCGATGAGACGTTTGATCTGACGGCGAATGACTGACCCGTCTGCCCTCTTTGACGTCAAGGACCGCGTTGCCTGCGTCACCGGTGCAAGCGCTGGCCTTGGACGCCGTGCTGCGCTGGTGCTCGCGCGCGCCGGCGTGCAGGTTGTCGGCGTTGCGCGGCGCAAATCCGCGTTGGATGAGCTTCATGCCGAGGGCGGCGCCAATGTGCGCGGCGTCGAGGCCGATTTAGCCGATCGCTCCGCTCTGAAAGACGTTGCGCGCCAGGTTGCAGAGCCATTCGGGTCGCCCACCATCCTTGTCCATGCCGCTGGCATCAACAACCGCGAACCAGCTGATGAGGTCACGCCCGAAGGGTGGGATGTGACCATGGACCTGAACCTTGCCGCCCCGTTTTTCCTAAGCCAGGCCCTTGTACCGGCCATGCGTGCGGCAGGTTGGGGCCGCATCGTGAATTTCGCCAGTTTGCAGACCACCAGGGCCTTCCCCGGGGGTCTGTCTTATGGCGCATCCAAAGGCGGCATCGGGCAACTGACGCGCGCCATGGCGCAGGCTTGGTCGTCTGACGGCATCACCGCCAACGCGATCGGCCCGGGCTTCTTCCGCACCGAACTGACAGCCGCCGTCTTCAACGACCCAGAGCGCGCCGCGCGTAACGCCGCGCAAACCTGCATTGGCCGCAATGGCGAGTTGGAAGATTTGGATGGTCCCCTTCTCTTTCTGTGCTCGCAAGCATCCGCCTACGTCACCGGCCAAGTGCTGATGCTCGACGGGGGGTACACCGCCAAATGAAGGCGCTCGTCTACACAGGCCCCGAAACGCTTGCCTATCGCGATGTCGCCGATCCGGTGGTCGCCGATGGCGAGGTCATGGTGCGCATCGACAGCGTTGGCATTTGCGGCTCCGACATGCACGCCTTTTTGGGCCACGACGAGCGCCGCCCTGCCCCGCTCATCCTCGGCCATGAAGTCAGTGGCACCATCACCGGCGGACCAAAGGCGGGTGGCCGGGTGACGGTTAACCCGCTTGTTACCTGCGGTCATTGCCAAGCCTGCCTTTCAGGCCGGGACAATCTCTGCCCTGATCGCCAGATTATCTCCATGCAGCCGCGCGAAGGCGGGTTTGCCCAACACTTGGCGATGCCCGAGCGCAATCTGGTTGCCCTGCCCGACACGATCAGCACCGACAAAGCCGCCTTGGCCGAACCCATCGCCTGCGGCTGGCATGCGGTGCGTCTTGGCAAAGCGCTGCTGGCCAAACCCAGTGAGGCCTCGGCGCTCGTTATGGGTGGCGGCGCGATTGGTCTGGGCGCGGCGCTCAGCCTGAAAGCCCAGGGCATCTTTGAGGTTTTGATCATTGAACCCAACGCCCAGCGGCGCACCTACCTGGCGGATCAATGTGGCCAAAAATCCATCGCGCCCGAGAGCTTATCTGAGACCCAACTGTTCGACATCATCGTCGATGGCGTTGGCATCGAAGCCTCACGTTCTCAGGCTTCCGCCCATGCCAAACCCGGCGGGGTGATCGTTCATATCGGCCTGGGCAGCGCAACCGGTGGCCTTGATATCCGCCGCATGACGCTGCAGGAAATCACTTTCATCGGCACCTACACCTACACCGCACAAGACTTCCGCGACACCGCCCAGGCGATGTTCGAAGGCCGTCTCGGCGCGCTCGACTGGACGGACAACTGGCCCTTGGAAAAGGGCCAAGCGGCTTTTGAGGCTATCCGCGCAGGTAACGTCGCCGCACCAAAAATCCTATTAAAACCAGATCATTGAGGAGACATCCATGTCTGAAACCCCACACCTTCTCGTTCATGAACAAGCCGACAATGTCGGTGTTGTTGTGGTCGAAGGGCTGACTGCCGGCACTGACATGCTGTGCTGTATCACCCACGACAATTCCACCTTCCGACTGACCGCCAAGCACGATGTGCCGATCGGCCACAAGGTCGCGCTCAAAGACCTGAAAGCGGGCGATACCTGCATGAAATACGGCGAAGACATCGGCAAGATCGTCGCCGACGTGGCCCAGGGCGAGCACCTGCACACTCACAACTGCAAAACCAAGCGCTGGTAGGATCGAAAATCATGGCATCGAAATATTCCAACATCACGTTTCATGGCTACCGGCGCGAAAACGGTCGTGTGGGCGTGCGCAACCACGTTCTCATCCTTCCGGTGGACGACATCTCCAACGCTGCCTGTGAGGCCGTGGCCAACAACATCAAAGGCACGCTGGCGATTCCACACGCCTATGGGCGTTTGCAGTTCGGCGAAGACCTGGATTTGCATTTCCGTACCATCATCGGCACTGGCGCCAACCCCAATGTGCACTCGGTCGTGGTGATCGGTATCGAGCCGGGCTGGACCAAGCGCATCGCCGACGGCATCCGCAAAACCGGCAAGCCGGTCGCTGAGTTCTCGATCGAGCAAAAGGGCGATCTGGAAACGATCCGTGCAGCTTCCTGGGCAGCCAAGGAGTTCGTCCACCAAGCCTCCGAGAAGCAGCGCGAAGAGTGCTCGGTCAAAGAGCTTTGGGTTTCGACCAAATGCGGCGAGTCCGACACCACCACCGGTCTGGGTTCCTGCCCGACCGTTGGCAACATGTACGACAAGCTGCTGCCGGAAGGCATCACCGGTTTCTTCGGTGAAACCTCGGAGATCACAGGCGCAGAGCACATCTGCCAAAAGCGCGCCATCAATGAAGAAGTTGGCGAGCGCTGGTATAAGATGTGGAAGGCGTATCAGGACGAAGTCATCTTCGCCCACCAGACCGACGACCTCTCTGACAGCCAGCCCACCAAAGGCAATATCGAAGGCGGCCTGACCACCATCGAAGAGAAAGCTCTGGGCAATCTGGAGAAGATCGGCCGCACGTCGCAGTACATCGACATTCTGGAGCCGGCTGAAGCACCAGCCAAAGGCAATGGACTCTACTTCATGGATTCCTCGTCGGCTGCGGCAGAGTGTGTGACGCTGATGGCTGCCGGTGGCGCTGTCATCCACACGTTCCCAACCGGGCAAGGCAATGTCGTCGGCAATCCTATTGTGCCGGTGATCAAAATCACCGCCAACCCGCGCACGGTGCGCACCATGGGTGAGCATGTGGATGTTGACGTGTCGGGCATTCTGCGCCGCGAACAGACCATCGATGAGGCCGGTGATGCACTGATCGAAATGATCCGTCGCACCGCCAATGGCCGCAACACCGCTGCTGAAGCGCTGGGTCACCGCGAATTCTCGATGACCAATCCTGCAGCCGCGTCGCTGTACCAGAGAAATATGCGGCGCTCGAAGGCCGCCCGCGACCAGGACATGCCTTATGAGCGACATGGCTCGCATCAGCCTTGAAGACGCGAACGTGCTGGTGTCATCGGCCTTTGTTGCCAATGGCGTGCCTTTGGCGACGGCTGAGAGTGTCGCCCGCGCACTGGTTGGTGCCGAAGCCGAGGGCCAGAGCGGCCACGGGTTCTCACGCATCGATGACTATGTGGCGCAAGTGCGAAGCGGCAAGATCGCCGGCGAGGCCCGCCCGCAAACGCGTCATTTAGCGCCCGGCAGCCTGCTGACAGATGCAGGTTTTGGCTTTGCCTACCCTGCACTTGAACAAGCGATCGAAGAAGGGGCGCTCGCCGCCGAGACCCAGGGCGTTGCCACGATGGCGATCACCAACTCGCACCATTGTGGCGCACTGGCACAGCATGTTGAAGCGCTGGCAAACAAGGGTCTGGTGGCGATGATGTTCGCCAACGCACCGGCGGCGATCGCGCCATGGGGCTCATCGGTCCCCGTTTTCGGCACCAATCCCATTGCCTTTGCCGCGCCGCGTCAGAACGCACCACCCCTGGTGATCGATCTATCGCTGAGCCGCGTGGCGCGCGGCAAAGTCATGCACGCCGCCAAGACCGGCGCGCGCATTCCCGAAGGCTGGGCGCTTGATGCCGATGGCAACCCGACCACCGATCCCGAAGCAGGTTTGAAAGGCACCATGGTGCCAATTGGCCGCGCCAAGGGGACCTCACTAGCCTTGATGGTGGAAATCTTGGCGGCCCTGCTCACCGGGGCCGCCATGAGCCGCCAGGCGTCGTCCTTTTTCACCGGCGAAGGCCCACCGCCGCGCGTCGGCCAATTCTTGATCGCTTTGAGGCCGCACGAGCAGTCAGGGTTTTCTGAACGCCTGGAAGAGTTGCTAACGACAATCAGCCATCTGGAAGGCGCGCGGTTGCCCGGTGAGCGCCGCGCAGCCAGCATCAAGGCCGCGCAGGAGCACGGCCTAGAGGTGCCCAGGCATTACGTCGAGCAGGTGCAAGCGCTAGCAGGGGGCAAGGCGGGCCTCGTTGGTGGCCAACGATGAGCGATCAGGCCAATGTCGCGCTCACCGACGCTCCAGATACGTGGTGGCAACGGGTCTACGACTTCTTCCCCGGCCTTGCTCTCGCCGCCCTCATTGCGATGGCCAGCCAGTTCATCGCCGACAATTCGCAGGTACCGGCCATGCTGATGGCGCTGGTGATCGGCCTGATGCTGAATTTTCTGTCGCAAGTGCCGCGCTGCAAACCAGGCATCGCCTATGGTGCTAAACCCGTCTTGCGCATCGGCGTGGCGCTGCTTGGCGCGCGGATCAGCTTTGAGATGGTGACAGGCCTTGGCCTGCCGACCGTTTTGCTTATTGCAGGGGCGGTTTTTGCCACCATCGGCTTTGGTTTGGTGACGGCCCGCCTTGCAGGTTTTCAGTATCGCTTTGGCTTTCTGTCGGCCGGCGCTGTGGCCATTTGCGGCGCATCAGCCGCCATTGCGATTGCTGCCGTCCTGCCGCGCGATGAACGTTCAGAAGACCGGCTGGTCTTCACCATTGTCGGCGTCACCGTGCTTTCGACGGTTGCGATGATCGCCTACCCGCCGGTGACCAATTTCTTCGGTCTCAATGACTATGTGGCTGGCGTGTTTCTCGGCGCGACGATCCATGATGTGGCGCAGGTTGTCGGTGCAGGTTTTTCCATTTCCAACGAGGCAGGCGAAACGGCAACGCTGGTGAAACTGCTGCGCGTGTCCATGCTGGCGCCGATCGTTATCGGCGCAGCCCTCATCATCCGTTTTGTCAGCGCCGCCCGAGAACAGGGTGGCGAGACAAGCAGCGCCCGCCCGCCGCTGATGCCGGGTTTTGTGATGGTGTTCGTTCTTCTGGCTGCCATCAATTCGTTTTTCGCCGTTCCGCCGATCTTAACCCAGATCGCCGCCACACTGTCGGGATGGCTGCTGCTTTTGGCCATCGCTGCCGTTGGGCTCAAAACCCGGCTTGGCGACGTGGTCAAAGTTGGCAAACCGGCGGCAGCCTTGCTGATCGCCCAGACACTCTTCATCGCAATTTTCTTTGGGACCGGGCTGCATGCCCTCGGCATCATCGCGCTTTGGTGATGCCCCCGATAGCAACCGATAGGAAAGGACGCAGAAAGGACACCATGTACAACTCTATCCTCATCCCCGTCGCGCTCGACCACGAAACGCTTGTCGCGCAAAAACTTGTTCGCGCCCGCGAGATGCTGGCGCCTGGCGGCAAGATCACGCTTCTCACCGTGCTGGAACAGGTCAGCGGCTTCGTCGCCGAGTTCGTGACCGTGAAGTCGGAAAATCATCTAACGACCAGCATTCTTGAAAAGCTGCAAGCCGTAGCCGGCGACGCGGCCGACATTGAGTGCAAGGTGATCACCGGCAAACCGGGCGTCCAGATCGCCAACTACGCCCACGAGAACGGCATCGAACTGATCATCATGGGCTCGCATGCCCCTGGCGCCACCGATTATGTGCTGGGCTCGACCACGGCGCGCGTTGTGCGCCGCGCCCATTGCTCGGTGCTGGTGCTGCGTTAGTCATTGGGGCCTGATGGGGTGGCGCCAGCGCGCGCCATCGCAACAGATCACAGGCAAAATCATCACAGTGATTGACTCTTGGCTCGCTCAGGTTTGTTATAAGAACAAATCATGAACAATGCATTTGAGCTTCTGAGCCATGAACCCGTCCGTCACACAGTTGCGCCGCCAGTTGGAGGCGCTGACACCCCGCGATCATACATGGCGCACGCGCGGTCAACTTGCCTTGGGTGTTTCTGCCATCGATGAGCATCTGAAAGGCGGCCTGCCACTTGGGCTTTTGCACGAAGCCTACGCCGGCGAGACCGCCGATATGGCCGCCACCAGCGGCTTTGCCGCGGCCCTTGTGCAAAGGGCAGCGCTCTCGAACCGGCCCGAAGATGCACGCTCGATTGTGTGGATCCGCCAAACGATGAGCGAAAGCGAAACGGGCCGGCTCTATCCGCACGGCTTAAGCGGCATCGGGCTTGATCCGGCAAACCTGATCAGCGTGCGGGTCGGCAAACCGATCCATCTTTTGTCCGCTGGGCTGGAAGCGGTGCGCTGCACCTCTCTCAGCGCCGTCGTCATCGAAGCCTGGGGAGCCCCCAAGGAGCTGGACCTGACCTCAACACGGCGCCTGACACTGGCCGCCGAACAGTCGGGCACGACCCCTTTTTTGCTGCGCGCCGCCACCCAAGAGCAGGCGAGCACCGCCTTCACCCGCTGGCAGGTACGCGCCGCGCCCTCACGGGCTTTGGCAGCGGGCGCCCCCGGATATCCCACCTTCGACATCACCCTTTTACGCAACAAAGCCGGCACCCATGGACATAGCTGGCGTGTGGAGTGGCACCATGAGCTTGGCCAGTTCCGATCCATCCAGGCAGAGCAAACCATCACAGCGACCACAGGCGAAAAATCCTCCACCGGTCAGCCGCTCCCCGGCGAGTCGGTATCTGGCGGTGTGGTTTCCGTTTCTGCCCGCCGATCGCTTAAAGCGGCAGGCAAGCCACTGGCCCGAACAGGATAAGGCGCAGATCGTCTTCATCGAGAAGCATCGCGGCGCGATGCGGCTCGCAGCCGTCAGCCAAACCGCGCTGACGCTTGGCCTCACCCCAGGGCTTACGCTGGCCGATGCCCGCGCCCGCGTGCCGGAGCTTATCGCCGTCGATGCGGACCGGCCTGCTGACGGGGCCTGGCTGGAACGCATGGCCGATTTCTGTGATCGTTACACACCCTTGGTGGCTTTGGACGGCACCGATGGTGTGGTGCTCGACATCACCGGCTGCGCCCATCTGTTCGGCGGCGAGGGCGAACTGCGCAACGATCTGAGCCTGCGCTTGACCCAAGCCGGCATGGACATCGCGTCCGCCATTGCGTCCACCCCTGACACAGCCCGTGCGCTGGCCCGCTTTGGCAAGGGTGGCATCGTACCCAAAGGTGAAGAACCCGATGCGGTGGCCACGCTACCCGTAGCCGCCCTCGGCATCAGCCACGAAACTGGCATAGCATTAAACCGCGCCGGGCTTGCCACCATCGGCGATCTTGCCGTCCGGCCACGCGCGCCCTTGGCCGCCCGCTTTGGCAGCGATCTGCCCACACGGCTGACACGGGTTCTTGGCGAGGATGACATCGCCATCATCGCCCGTCGTCCCCTCCCTCCATGTACGGTGGAGCGTCGGTTCGGCGAGCCGATTGGCCGCGAAGAGGATGTGCTGGCTACCATCGAACATTTGATGGGCGAGGCTGGCGCGATGCTGGAAAAACGCGGGCAAGGCGGCACGGCGTTTGAGGCGAGCCTGTTTCGCACCGATGGTGCGGTGCGCCGTTTGCGCGTAGAAACCTCGCTGCCCACCCGTGCAGCAGCGCCCATTCTGCGGCTTTTCCGCGAGCGCATCGACACGCTTTCAGACCCGCTTGACCCCGGCTTTGGCTACGATCTTCTGCGCCTGTCGGTGGCTGCCTGCGCACCCTTTGCCCAGCCTCAAACCAGCCTTGATAGCCATGAGGTGGCCGATGAAGAGGTGGCCGCACTGGTCGATACGCTCTCAACGCGGCTCGGCAAAGATGCGGTGCTGCGCTTCGTCAGTGCGCAGACACACATCCCCGAACGCGCCGCCTATGAGGTGGCCGCCAAGGACTATCCTTCCAAACAGCTCACAGATCAGATCGCCATGCCGGATCTGCAATGGGCAGAACCCCAGGAGAGCGATCCACCGCAGCGACCGATCCACATGTTCCAGCATCCGCAACGCATTGAAGCGTTGGCGGAAATTCCAGATGGACCACCGCTCAAATTTCGCTGGCGGCGGGTGCTGCATGATGTGGCGCGCGCTGAAGGGCCAGAACGCATCGCCCCGGAATGGTGGCGGCTCGACGATGCCAGCCTCACCCGCGACTATTACCGCGTGGAAGACACGCAAGGTCGCCGGTTTTGGGTGTTTCGCGACGGGCTTTACGGTCAGGAGACGCAGCGCCCTGGCTGGTTCATCCATGGGCTTTTCGCGTGATGAGCAAGAGCACTCCTGCCTTTGCCGATCTTTGCGTGCGCAGCAATTTCTCGTTCCTGCACGGCGCCTCACATCCAGGTGATCTGGTGACACAAGCCTTGGCGCTCGGTCACATCGGCATTGGCATCGCCGATGAAAACAGCGTCGCCGGGGTCGTGCGTGCCTACAGCGCTTTGAAAGACTTGCGCGAGCATGAGGACGCCTCAGTATGCAAGGCCGCCACGGCCTTTCAATTGGTCGTCGGCGCGCGCCTGGTTTTTGCCGATGGCACGCCGGACATTCTCGCCTATCCGGAAAACAAGGAGGGTTGGGGCAGGCTGTGCCGACTGCTCACCTTGGGCAAACGTCGCGCCGACAAGGGCGACTGCGCGCTGACCTGCGAGGACCTGTTCAGCCACGCCCGCGATCTGCTTTTGATCGTCCTGCCAGACACCGGCGAAGCGCACCTCAACGCAACGCTTCAAGCGCTCACCCACCATGCGCCGGGCGCGGTTTGGCTTGCCGCCGCCATGGGTCGCAAGGGCAATGATCGCCGCCGTCTGGCAGCGCTGAAAACGCAAGCCGACAAGGCGGGCGTGCCGCTCCTGGCCACCAATGATGTGCTCTACCATGCCCCCGAACAGCGCCCTTTGCAGGATGTGCTCACCTGCATCCGCGAAGGCTGTACGCTGGATGAGGCTGGCAAGCGGCTGGAAGTCAATGCAGAACGGCACCTGAAAGCGCCAACGGAGATGGCCCGCCTGTTCAGGGATGCGCCGGATGCGCTGACCGAAACGCAAACCGTTCTCGCTCGCATCGACTTCACGCTTGATCAGCTTGCCTACACCTATCCCGATGAGCCAGTGCCGCCAGGACGAACCGCGCAAGACTGGCTGGAAGAGCTGGTCTGGCGCCACGCGCCCTACCGCTACTACCACACCGGCGTGTCGGAGAAGGTGAAACGGCTTTTGATCGATGAGCTCGCCCTCATCAAAGAGCTCGATTACGCACCCTATTTCCTCACCATCCACGAGATCGTCCGCGTCGCCCAAGACAAAGGCATTTTGTGCCAGGGACGTGGGTCGGCCGCCAACTCCGCCGTCTGCTATGTGCTTGGCATTACCGCTGTTGATCCGGCCGAACACGACCTTCTATTCGCCCGCTTCATTTCATCCGAACGCAAGGAGCCGCCGGATATCGATGTCGATTTTGAGCATGAGCGACGCGAAGAGGTCATCCAGCATATCTATGAGCGCTATGGCCGCGATCGGGCGGGCATCGCCGCGACTATCGTGCGCTACCGCCCGCGCAGCGCCTTGCGCGAGGTCGGCAAGGCTTTGGGGCTAACCGAAGATGTCACCGCCCGCATGGCCGGCACCGTTTGGGGCTCCTTTGGTCGCGAGGTGAACGCCAAGCACATGCGCGAGGCTGGCCTCGATCCGGCCAATCCGATTGTCCAGCAGGTGTTGGAGCTTGCTCATCAGATCATGGGCTTTCCGCGCCATCTCTCCCAGCATGTGGGCGGTTTCGTGCTCACCCGCGACCGGCTGGACGCGCTTGTGCCCGTTGGCAATGCAGCAATGAAGGATCGCACCTTCATCGAATGGGACAAGGATGACATCGACGCGCTTGGCCTGATGAAGGTCGATGTGCTGGCGCTCGGCATGCTGACCTGCATCCGCAAAGGGCTCGACCTGCTCAAAGAGCATGAGAAGCTGCACCTCGATCTGCACGACATCGAAGAGGGTGACGAAGACGTCTACGACATGCTGTGCCGGGGCGAATCCATCGGCGTCTTTCAGGTGGAAAGCCGCGCGCAGATCAACATGCTCCCGCGCCTGAAACCACGCGAGTTCTACGACCTCGTCATTCAGGTTGCCATTGTCCGCCCCGGCCCGATCCAGGGCGATATGGTTCACCCCTACCTGCGCCGCCGCAATGGCGAGGAAGAGGTGGTGTTTCCCGAGCCTGCCCCGCCGCACGATCCCAAGGAACTGAGACATGTGCTTGGCCGCACGCTCGGTGTGCCTCTGTTCCAGGAACAGGCGATGAAGATCGCCATGGTCGCCGCCGAGTTCACCCCCGAACAGGCCAATGGCCTGCGCCGCGCCATGGCAACGTTTCGCCATGTTGGCACGATCCACAAATTCGAAGAGATGATGGTCGAAGGCATGGTCAAGCGCGGCTATGCGCGCGATTTCGCCGAGCGCTGTTTCAACCAGATCAAGGGCTTTGGCGAATATGGCTTTCCTGAAAGCCACGCCGCCTCCTTCGCCAAGCTGGTCTACATCTCCTCCTGGATCAAACACCACCATCCGGCGGTGTTCGCCTGCGCGCTGCTCAACGCCCAACCGATGGGGTTTTACGCGCCCGCGCAGATCGTGCGCGATGCCCAAGAGAACCATGTCGAGGTGCGCAAAGTGGATATCAACCACAGCCAGTGGGACAACACGCTGGAACGCGAAGACGGCGAACTGGCGCTGCGCCTCGGCTTTCGTCAGGTCGACAGTTTTCGTCAAGACTGGGCGGACAGACTGCTTGCCGTCCGCGCGGAGAATTACGACAGCGCCGAAGACCTTTGGCAGCGCGCACGCCTGCCACACCGGGCGCTCAAACTGCTGGCCGAAGCCGATGCTTTTCGCTCCACCGGCATGGATCGTCGCGAGGCCCTATGGGCAGTGCGTCGTCTTCCCGATGATGATCCCCTGCCCCTGTTCGAGGCCGCCAACCGCAACGAACTCAGCGCCGAGCCCGATACCAAGCTGCCCACCATGGGGCTGGCGGAGCATGTGGTCGCCGACTATCAGACCATCCGCCTGTCGCTAAAAGCCCATCCGATGGCGCTTTTGCGCCCGCAGTTCGACACCGAAAAGCTGCTCACCTGTCATCAGGTGGAAAACGCCCCTGATGGGCAATGGGTGAAGACCGCCGGTGTCGTGCTCATCCGGCAGCGCCCCGGCAAGGGCAACGCCATTTTCATCACGCTGGAAGACGAAACCGGCATTGTGAATGTGGTGCTTTGGGCGAGCCGATTCGAACAGTTTCGCCGCGTGGTAATGGCATCAAAGCTGATGCAGGTCATGGGCCATGTTCAGCGCAGCAAGGAAGGTGTCATCCACTTGATGGCAACGTCTTTGAAGGATCGCACCGACGCCTTGCAGAGCCTTTCGACGTTGCACACGGCCTCGAACAGCCTGGCACGCGCCGATGAGGTTCTCCGGCCTGTGCTTTCGCGCGCCGACAGCGTCAAAGGTGGGCTTGTCCGCGATGCCCGCATCCAAGATGCCCGCTTGCAAGATGTTGTGCCGAGCCGCGGGAGACATCCGCGCGATGTGCGCATCATCCCCAAATCGCGCGATTTTCACTGACAGCAGGCGCGACGTCAGTCCGATTTTTTCAGCGCATACTGAGTCATCAAAGGCCCGACGATCTCAAAAAAAATCGTGCTGGCAATGGTGATTGTCACCAGCGTTTCGCGGTATTGCGGAAAGTGGTCGCTGGCCACGAGTGCCATGCCGATGGCAACGCCTGCCTGCGGCATCAGCGCCATGCCCATCAGCACCCCCTCACCCGCAGGAAGGCCGGACGCCTTGCCGCCGAGCCAACCGCCGACAAGCCGCGCGCTGAATCGCAGAACGCAATAGCCGACACCAGCAACGCCAAGCGCCATCAACGCTTCCACATGCAGCGAGGCACCGGCCATGACAAAAAAGAGCAGCAGAAACGGCCACTCGATCCGCTCGATCTCGTGAAACGGGCGCTCATGGTGGCGAGCAAAGTTCACGATCACCGCGCCGCACACCATGCCGGTCAGCAGGAACGACACCTCAAAATAGAGCGACAGCCCGGTGCATAGCATCACCACGCCAATCGCCTCCACCAGCGAGGGCTCGCCCTGTTTCAACCGACCGGTCAAATAGGCTGCCGGTAGTCCAATCGCGAAACCCAAGGCGATGCCGCCGAACGCCTCGTAGAACGCATGGAACACAGCCCCGCCATCAGCGCCATTGCCTAGCAGCAGCGCGGCCAGCGTCAAAAGCACGCTGAACGCCAGCAAGCCCCAGGCGTCATCAATGGCCACGATACCAGTGAGATTGGTCACGAATTTGCCGGTCTTGCCCGACTGACGGATCACATCATGTGTGGCGGCCGGCGCGGTGGCCGCAGAAATGCCGCCAAACAGCAGCGCGATCGGCAACGGCACGCCAAGCAAATAGAGCCCACCGGCAACCAGTGTGATCGAAACCAGCACCACGATGACCGAGATCAGAAGGATTTCACGGCCATGCGCCGCAAGGGTCGCGCGGCTGAGCGAGCTACCCAGCAGGAACGCCACCATAGTCAGCGCAAGATCGGTGTAGATCGGATTGCCGTCGGCGATCGCGTCCGGCAGCACATCCAGGATCGGCGGGCCAAGCAGCGCACCGAGCAACATCAGCAGGGTGACGCGCGGAACATGAACGATCCGCCCGACTGCATCCAGCGCCAAGCCGCCTAGGAACAGAACGCCGATGGCGACAAGCACGAGCGCGTGCGATTGGGCGAGTTCCATTCAGCAATCCATGCCGGTCAAAGGAGCAAACGGTCCGACCGGCACGCGCCCACTAGGGCCTCGTCAGCGAGGCGATATCGACGCTTACCTGACCGCTCAGGTCCTCAAGGCTGTCATAAAGCAACTGCAACGCATAGTGAGGATTGTGCGCATAGGCGCCATGGTCCTTGGCGATGAATTGGTAGTTGTAGGCGGCCTTCAGCAGACGCGGCGTCCAGGCGGCATAGCGATTGGGAAACGCCGCTTCGCCGTCACTGACGTCACCATCGCCATTGGTATCGATGAAGAAATAGGGGAACTGATTGGCGTAGATGATCGGCGTGCCAGCGACATCGACGCCATAGGCCTGGATGGCCGCGTAAAGCAAATCGTGCAGCGTGTGGATCGGATCGGCGATGCCCTCGGCCATATCGCCATCGCCATCAATGTCGATGCGCGTGGTGCGAATGTCATCGAACTCTTCCGCGCCCTGGTGACAGGTCGCGCAGGTTTCGATCGCGGCCGCTGGTTCAAGGCTATGCGGCTGGTGACAGCTTGTGCAGGTCGCAAAGTCCGGCACGTGCGTGAACTGGCCTTTGTAGTCGCGGCCAGGATATTCGAAACCTCCACCGGTGATCGATCCCATCAGCGTTGCTGCCGAGGGAGCGTAGTGGACGTTGATGAAGCTGAGGTCTTCCGACACCGAATCCTCATCCATCCCATCGGTCGCGGCCACCACATCGGTGCCGGCATTGCGGCCCTGGTGACAAACCGCACAGGTGGCCGAGCTACCGAACGTGTCGACGCTCACGCCGGATGGAAAGGGAACGCTGACCAGCGCTGTCGATGCCTCGCTGTGGCAGGCCGCGCAATTCACCGTGCCGCCGGTCGGCATGGCCGCTGGCGCAACTCCGGCCTGATCCATTGCGCCGCGCACATATTCGATGAAACCGAAGCTCGTGTGGCAGGTCGCGCAGGTCGCCGGGATTTCCCCATCCTCATCCCAATGATGGAACGCATCGCTGGTGATATCGGCATGCGGCGAAGCAAGCCACGCCTCAACAATGCTCTGCAGCTGGACGATCGCGTTCTCTCCGGCCTCATCTTGAGCGGCCACCTGACTGGCGGGCAGCCCGATCATGGCGGTCAAAACGGCAACGGTAAAGATTTTGGGGATGCGCAAAGCTGAAAGGCACATGGAGGTCGATCCTGTCCTGGAGGGAAGGGAAGCCCGACTGGCCCTTCGGTCATACCCTGTCACTCGACGCACGCATTGACACCCGTCAATGAAGCCAACTCCGCGATGCAGGAAGGTGCATCGTGGCCCGATCAACGCTCCTGTCTCGGCGGTAAATGTCGATTGAACGCAAACCGTTAAAGCCCGTCTCCCTTCGGAGCGGACTGCGCTTCGCTGCGTCCGGCGCGTCGTCGCAGGAAATCGACCGGTCCAAGCGCATTGCTGCCGCCGCGTTGCTCGGCGTCGATTATCCCGGCATGCGCCCACGCTTCCAGGTTGATGTTGGCGCCAATGTCGAAGAGGGCGACACGCTATTTGTTGACCGCAAAGACGAAGCGATCCGTTTCGTCGCCCCGTTGGCCGGAGACATCATCTCTATGGACTACGGACCGAGACGAACGCTTTCGGCCGTCGTCATCAGGGCAAGTGCCGGAGAAGCAGAGTACGGCGACATCGCCTCCGCCGATCTCCCCGATGACAGCACCGCCGACTCGGTTCGATCCGCACTTTTGGATCGCGGCCACTGGCCCGCCTTTCGTGCCCGCCCCTATGGCCTTATCCCGGCATCGACGGCCATACCCAAGGCTATCTTCGTCTCAGCGATCGATTTGGCACCAGGCGCCATCAACCCTGATCCGGTCATCGCTACCAACCAGGAAGCCTTTGAGCGCGGTCTGTCCGCGCTAGCCAAACTGGCCGATGGCCTGGTCTATGTTTGCCTGCCAAAAGAGAGCAACGCGCGCATCCCAGAAGGCGTCGGCGTGTGCGCCGCGCGCTTTGACGGCAGCTACCAAGCCGGCCTGGCATCCACGCACATTCATCGGCTTTCGCCGGCGTCATCCGAAGCCCCTGTTTGGACCATTGGCTTTCAAGATGTGGTCGCCATCGGCACATGTTCCTACGGCCGCTATGACGGCCGCGTGTCGCGCTGACCGGCGACCGTCTTTCCAAGCCACGTCTGATTGAAGCTCGGCTCGGCGCGCGCCTACGCGGCCTGCTGGAAGGCGAGCAAACGGCGGCAACCAACGGGCGGACGCACACCCGAACTTTGTCCGGATCGTCGGTTTCTGGACGCGAGCTTGGCTTTCTCGGTCGTTACGACACCCAAGTTTCGGTGCTTTCGGGTCGCCAGCACAAGCAGCGCCCTGCCTGGACCGACCGTCTGCCCTTTTTCGGCGCCAACAATGCCTCGCCTCTGGTGCCAAACAACGCCATGGACCAGGCCCTGCCCGCCAACGTGCTTGCAGTACCGATGATGCGCGCCTTGAGCGTCGGCGATGCGCAGGCGGCCAAGCGCCTCGGCGCGCTTGATCTGGTCGAAGAGGATGTCGCGGCGCTCAACCATGTCTGCACCAGCGGCGCCGACTACCGCCAGCTCCTGCGCGCTGTGCTCGACGAACTCGCCGAGGATGCCGCCTGATGCGCCATCTCAATGGCCCAACCCTGCGCGCCGCGCCATTGCTGCCGCTGATCTCAAGCGCTGGCCGCGTCAGCCTTCTACAAGCGATCGCGCTCGCGCCGGTCCTGGCGGTGGACATCATCACCAGAGGCCCGCTCGTGGTACCGATGTTCGTGACCTGCCTCGTCGTCGCCCTGATCTGGGAGAACCTTTTCGCGTTCCTGCGCCACGCAGACTTTTCCTTTCACGGCCTGACGACTGCCATGTTCGTCACCCTATTTGCGCCGCTCGGTGTCGAGGCTTGGCAACTGGCAGTGGCTGTGTCTCTGGGCGTGGTGCTCGGTGAGCTTGTCTTTGGAGGACGCGGCTTTGGGTTCGTTAATCCGGCGGCTGCCGCGCTTGCTCTTTTGGTTTTTTCGTTTCCGCAGCTCACTCTGGTAGCGTCTGAAATGACAGTCGCCCTGGCGACTCTGCCCGGCGCAGTTCTGTTGCTCATTGCCGGGCTCATCTCCTGGCGTGTGCTCTTGGCAACCTTGCTCATGGCGCTCGCCGCCATCGGACTGACATCGACAGTCTGGGACCCAATCTCTCTGGCCATCACGCTATCGGTCGGCCTTGTGTTCCTGGTCGCAGACCCGCTTGGCGCAGCTTGCACGAACTCCGGTCGCTGGGCTTACGGCGCGCTCGCCGGCTTCCTGACGGCTGTGTTCGCCGGCTTTTCCATGGAGGGCCTGTCGGCCGAGGCGGTCGTGTTTGCCGCCCTGCTCGCCAGCCTTTTCGCCCCGCTCATCGATCATCTCGTGGTGCTTGCCAACGCCTACACTCGTGAACGACGCCACGCGCGAGGTCAGCATGGCTAACCCTGTCACCGCGCTCTTCGCTCGTCCCAATGATGACACCACGAAGACGGTGGTGATTGCCGCTTTGGTCGCATTCGTCTGCGCGGTCTTGGTTTCCACCGCTTCGGTCCTCCTTGACCCAATCCAGCAGGAACAGATTGACGCCGAACAGGCCGCCCGCATGGAGGCAATGCTCGACACCTTGCCGGGCATGCGCGAGGTCATGGAAGAGGCCGGTGTCACGGCGCTGGAAACGCGGATCGTCGATCTTTCAACCGGTGCGTTCGCGCCCGAGATCGATCCTGCCAGCTTCGATATGATCGCGGCCGCCAATGATCCTGCGCAATCGATCGAGCTCACAACAGAAGAAGATCTAGCGAGCATCCGCAGACGGCCAAACCACGCGCCGGTCCATCTGTTGGAGCGTGACGGTGACCTGCTGCTGATTGTGCTGCCGGTTTATGGCAGTGGCTATGCCTCGACGATCCGCGCGATGCTCGCGCTGGAACCCGATCTCTCCACCGTCGCAGCCCTTACGATCACCGAGCAGGGCGAAACTCCAGGCCTTGGCGCGCGGATTACCGAACCGGACTGGCAGGCCCAATGGCCGGGCAAAGAACTGCTCAACGCGCAGGGCGAAATCGTCATCGAAGTGGTACGCGGCCAAGCGCAGTCGGTGCACCAGGTGGATGGCATTTCCGGCGCGACGCGCACCGGTGACGGCGTGACCTTCGCCTTGCAATTCTGGATGGGTCCCAATGGCTATGGCCCCTTCCTCGACCGCCTTGCGCAGGAGGGATTGTAGATGGCCCGTTGGACCCACCACCTCACGACGCCGCTGGTCAAAGAAAACCCGGTCACGCTGCAAATCCTGGGCATCTGCTCGGCGCTTGCCGTCACAACATCGCTGACGACGGCCGCCATGATGTCCGTCGCGCTGACCGCCGTGCTATGCATGTCCGCGGCCATCATCAGCCTGATCCGCCATCACATTCCAACCAGCATCCGCCTGATCATCCAGATCACGATCATCGCCTCGCTGGTGATTGTGATCGATGAACTGATGCAGGCGTTCGCCTTTGAGATCAGCCAGCAGCTCTCAGTGTTTGTCGGCCTGATCGTCACCAACTGCCTCGTTCTTGGCCGCGCCGAAGCCTTCGCCATGCGCAATCCCGTCGGCCCGTCGATCCTTGATGGGTTGGGCAATGGGTTGGGCTACAGCCTGATCCTGATGATCGTCGGCGGCGTGCGCGAACTGCTCGGCGCGGGCACGCTCTTTGGCCAAACCGTTTTGGTAACTGTCGCGGATGGCGGTTGGTTCGAACCGCTCGGTCTAATGCAGCTTGCCCCAGCGGCCTTCTTCATCATCGGCCTTCTGATCTGGGTCATCCGTACCCGCTGGACCGCTCAAATCGAAGCGCCGAAGTTCAAGCTGCACCCCTCGCTGAAATCAGCTGGGGGTCGCTCATGACCGATCTGCTTCTTGCGGCGATCTTCCAAGAGAACCTTGCGCTCTCCTTTTTCCTGGGTGTTTGTACCTTTCTTGCCGTTTCTGAACGCTTCGAAACGGCGGTTGGTCTCGGCATTGCTGTCGTCGCCGTGCAAACGCTGACCGTTCCGCTCAACAATCTCATCTTCAATGGCCTGCTGGTCGAGGGCGCTTGGGGCTTTCTTGGCCTACCAGAGATGGACCTCACCTATCTGAAGCTAATTGCGTTTATCGGGGTGATCGCGGCCTTCGTACAGGTGCTGGAGATGACGCTCGATCGCTATGTGCCGGTGCTCTACAATGCGCTCGGCGTTTTCCTGCCGCTGATCACCGTCAACTGCGCGATCCTCGGCGGCAGCCTGTTCATGGTTGAGAGGCAGTATGATTTTGGCGAGTCCGTCGTTTACGGGTTCGGCAGCGGCTTCGGTTGGGCGCTGGCCATCATCACCTTTGCTGCGATCCGTGAGCGCCTGAAATACGCCAACATCCCCGCTGGCCTGCAGGGCCTTGGCATCGCCTTCATTGTCACCGGCCTGATGTCGCTCGGCTTTTCCGCTTTTGCCGGGGTGGCGCCATGAGTGTGATCTTATTCGGCACTTTGCTCATTGTTGTGGTCGTGCTGGTGCTCACCGCCATGGTGATGTTGGCACGCGGCGTTCTGATGCCGGCTCATCCTGCTGTCCTGACCGTCAACGGCACCAACGCGTTTGACGTCAAAACCGGCCAAAAACTTCTCGCTGCCCTGCATGACCATGATGTGCTTGTGCCGTCGGCGTGTGCGGGAGCCGGGACCTGTGGCCTCTGCCGCGTAACCGTGCTCGACGAGCATCAAAGCTACCAGCCGGTCGAGACCGCGCGACTCTCCAACGCCGACCGGCGCGCCGGGGTGCACCTCGCCTGCCAGGTCACGCTGCGCGACGACATGGAGGTCGAGGCACCGCAGGAATGGGTCGGCGCGACGAGCTACACCTGCACGGTTCATTCGGTCACCGCGCTGACACCCCTCATCCGCGAGATCGTTCTGCAACTGCCTGATGAGGTCGATGGCACGATCGTCGCTGGCAACTATGTGCAGGTGAGCGCCCCACCCTATGCGCTCGACTATACGAGCATCGATGTACCGGAGGCACACAGTGCTGCATGGCAATCCATCAAAAACCTGACAGTGCGCAGCGACGAAGAGGTCACGCGCGCCTACTCCATCTCCAACCGACCTGAAGACACGGCCGCCAGGCGCGTTGTGCTCAACATTCGTCTTGCCCTTCCTCCGCCTTCGGTACCTGAGGCAGAGCCGGGGATCGTGTCGTCCTGGCTGTTTGCGCTGCAGCCAGGCCAAGAGGTTGTGACCTCCGGCCCGTTCGGCAGTTTCCGGGCCCAACCGACCGACAAAGAGATGGTGTTCATCGGCGGCGGTGTGGGGATGGCGCCGCTCCGCGCGCTCATCCATGAACAGCTTGGCATCGCCAAGAGCGGGCGCAAAATGTCGCTTTGGTACGGCGCGCGCAGCAAGGCCGAACTGCTCTATGTCGATGAACTGGACGCACTTGCTGCCGCCCACGAGAACTTTGATTGGACCGTCGCACTCTCCGATCCGCAGCCAGACGATAACTGGCAAGGCGCCGTCGGCTTTGTCCATAAGGTCGCGCTCGACCAGTATCTGCGTGACCATCCGGAGCCGGAAAACTGCGAGTATTATCTTTGCGGTCCACCGCTGATGATTCGCGCGGTGTTTCAGATGCTCGACGATCTGGGCGTCGATCGCGATCATATCTTCAACGACGATTTTGGGGTCTGACGATGGCGCTTTCACGACGCAGTTTTCTGGCCGGCAGCGCAGCCCTTGGGCTGAGTTCAGCGTTCCCATCCCACGCATCGTCCTTCGCCTTTGGCGGGCAGGCCTTTGGCAGCACCTGGCGCCTGACTGGCGGGCCGAACTTGGAGGAAGCGCGCCTGCGCCCGTTGATCGAGGCCGTGATCCAACGGGTGGATCGGCAAATGTCGCCTTGGCGCACCGACTCCGACATCTCGCGGTTCAACGCTCGCCCGATTACTGACTGGCAAGCTCTGCCCCGCGATGTCTGCCGCGTTGTCTCAGCGAGCATCGACGTCGCCCAAGCTACAGGCGGTGCATTCGATCCGACCGTTGGACCAGCGGTCGCCCGATTTGGGTTTGGCCGCATCGAAGGGGGTTCTGGATCGTTCGCTGCGATCGACGTCCGCGAAGATGCTGCTCGAAAAACCCAACCCGATTTGACGCTGGACCTTTGCGGCATTGCCAAAGGCCACGCGCTTGATGAGATCATGCAAATCCTGCGTCACGAAGGTGTGACCTCGGCGCTGGTTGAACTCGGTGGTGAGGTCGCAGCCATCGGCGAGCACCCGGCAGGCCGGCCCTGGCAGGTTGCGGTCGATCGCTCCGGACAGCGCCAACTGACCGCTCACCGCATCGTTGCGCCACGGCATTTGGCGCTGGCAAGCTCCGGCCACACCCCAAATGGCCATCGTGGGCGCATCGCCCTCAGCCATCTTATCGATCCGCACCGTCAACGCCCCGCCGAGCAAAGCCTGGCCTCCGTGTCGGTTCTAGGCGCCACCGCCATGCAGGCCGATGCGCTCGCCACCGCGCTCACCGTTCTAGGGCCGGACCATGGGATCGATCACGCCCAAGAGAACAGCATCGCGGCCCTGTTCCTGGAGCAAACGCCATCGGGCTTCCGCGAAACCATGACCGGCAGCTTCGCCGATCATGTGACGGCCTAGGAGGCGATGATGATCTTTCTTTTCACCTTCACCATTTTCGCGCTGGCCATCGGTGGGCTCGCCATTGGCGTGATGGCAGGGCGCAAGCCGATCGAAGGTTCGTGCGGCGGCGTTGCCTGCCTGAAAGACGTTGAATGCGCGACCTGCCCCAACCGAAAGATGTTGAAGGACACGCCATGAACACCCGGTCCGCCGATTCCCTTCCCTTGGTGGCCGACTTCATGACCCGCGATCTGGTGACGCTGACGCCTGACATGGAGATCAACCGCGCGATGAACATCCTGCTGGACCGGCGGATTTCTGGCGCACCGGTGCTCGACAGCGATGGCTTACTGGTCGGTGTTCTCACCAAGCGCGACTGCCTGAAGGCGGCGCTCGACGCCAGCTATTATCGCGACTGGGGCGGCCATGTGGACGCCTATATGAGCCATCCCGTGATGACGATCGACGCTAATATCGACATCATCAGCGCCACCAACTTTTTCATCGAGAAGCCGTTTCGCCGCTTCCCGGTGATGGATAGCGGCAATCTGGTCGGCCAGTTGAGCCGCACCGATGCGCTGCGCGCCCTTGCCAGCCAGTGGGGCTGACGACGGCGCGACGCAAACCCTAAGCGCAAATTCGAACAAAACCGCCGCGACGCGGCAGCAGAGAGGATACAGCATGGGCACGAAGAACATCATTTGGTTTGACGACTTGGCGCGCGGCGATGTTGCCCTGGTCGGCGGCAAGAACTCTTCGCTCGGCGAAATGGTGCAGCAACTGGGCAGTGCCGGTATCAAGGTCCCGCCCGGCTTTGCAACGACTGCTGATGCGTTTCGCAACTTCGTCAAACACAATAGCCTCGACAGCGTTCTCGACGAGACCCTGAAACGCCTGACCAACAAGCAGATGACGCTTCAAGAGGCGGGCGCGCACATCCGCAAGGCTTTCATCGCTGGTGAATGGCCGCAGGAGCTGCGCGAGGACATCGTAGCGCAGTTTAACGCCTTGCAGGAGCGGGTTGGCGCCGAGGAACTTTCTGTTGCCGTGCGCTCAAGTGCGACGGCCGAAGATCTGCCCGATGCGAGCTTCGCAGGACAACAGGAAACCTTCCTCAATGTGCGTGGACCCGATGCGCTGCTCGCCACCTGCCGGCGCTGCTATGCCTCGTTGTTCACTGATCGGGCCATCATGTACCGGACCATGAAGGGCTTCGACCATGAGAAGGTGGCGCTGTCAGTCGGCGTCCAGTTGATGGTGCGCTCCGACATTGGCGGGTCCGGCGTCATGTTCTCCATCGACACCGAAACCGGCTTCGACAAGGTCGTGCTCATCAACGCGGCATGGGGCCTTGGCGAAAATGTCGTCCAAGGCGCGGTGAACCCCGACGAATATCAGGTGTTCAAGCCCTTCCTCGACAATGAAGCGCTCCAACCGATCGTTGAAAAACGTCTCGGCGAAAAAGAACAAAAAATGATCTATGCCGGCCGGGAAGGCGGCGAGACGATTAACGTGCCCACATCCAAGCGCGAACAACAAAGCTTTGTGTTGAGCGATGAGGAAATTGTGGCCTTGGCGCGCCAAGCCGCGACGATTGAAAAGCACTACGGCCAGCCCATGGACATGGAATGGGCCAAGGACGGCGAGACCGGCGAGCTCTACATCGTCCAGGCGCGCCCCGAAACCGTGCAGTCGCGCGCCGATCATCAGGTTATGAAAAACTTCACGCTAAACACCAAGGACACGCCAATCCTGAGCGGGCTCAGCGTCGGTAACGCGATCACCCAGGGTCCGATCTGCATCATCGAAAGCGCGCAGGACATTGAGCGCTTTATCGACGGATCAGTGCTCGTAACGTCAACGACCGACCCCGACTGGGTGCCGATCATGAAGCGCGCAGCCGCGATCATCACCGACCATGGCGGGCGCACCTCCCACGCCGCCATTGTTAGCCGCGAGCTCGGAATTCCGGCCATTGTTGGCACCGGAGACGCCACACATGTTCTGCACGACCGCCAGCAGGTGACGGTTTCCTGTGCCGGCGGCGAAAAAGGCGACATCTATCAGGGTTATCTCGATTTCGACGTCGAAGACATCAAGCTCGACCATGTGCCGGACACCAAAACGAAAATCATGCTGAACTTGGCCAATCCGGCGTCAGCGTTCCGCTGGTGGCGCTTGCCGTCGGACGGCGTCGGCCTGGCCCGCATGGAGTTCGTCGTCAACTCTGCCGTGCAAGTGCACCCGATGGCCTTGGTGAATTTCGACACCCTGCACGACGATCATGACAAGCAAGAGATTGAAGCGCTGACGCGCGGTTATGATGACAAGAAGCACTATTTCGTCGAAACGCTCGCCCGTGGCCTGTCGCGCATCGCCGCCGTCGCCCACCCCAACCCGGTGATCGTGCGTATGAGCGATTTCAAGACCAACGAGTACGCCAAGCTTCTTGGTGGTGCTGCATTCGAGCCAGAGGAAGAAAACCCGATGATCGGGCTGCGCGGTGCTTCGCGCTATTATGCCGACATCTATCGCGATGGTTTTGCTCTGGAATGCCAGGCGATCCGCCATTTGCGTGAGGATCTCGGCTTCACCAACGTGCTGGTCATGATCCCCTTCTGCCGGACGCCGGAGGAAGCTGATCTGGTGCTCGATGTCATGGCCAAGAACGGCCTGGAAAGCGGCAAGAACGGCCTTGACATCTATGTCATGTGCGAGGTGCCCTCAAACGTCATTTTGGCGCACGAATTCGCCAAACGGTTCTCCGGGTTCTCCATCGGCTCAAACGATCTGACCCAGCTCACCTTGGGCGTCGATCGTGACAATGAACATCTCTCCGGCGTCTTTGAAGAGCAGAACGAGGCCGTGAAATGGATGATCGAAACGGTGATCGCCCGCGCCCATCAGGCTGGCGCCAAAGTCGGCCTTTGCGGTCAGGCGCCGAGCAATGATCCGACCTTTGCCAAGTTCCTGGTTGAAGCTGGCATCGACAGCATTTCGGTGACGCCTGACAGCTTCCTGGCCGTCAAAGCGAATGTCGCAGAGGCTGAAAAGGCCAGTTGATCAAAGGGTGAAGACAAAGCTGAGCTTGATCAGGCGCTCAACTGATCGAGCCACTCTTCATGCGACGCCGTCTGCGCCAATCGGTGCACGTCGGTGATCGCGAAGGTTTGCGCGTCGATGATCGTCAGAATGTCGTTGCGCGACATCCATTGAACCTGCCGCGACACCGTCTCCGGTGTTGTCCCCAGATAGAGCGCCACATCCTTGCGGCTGACCGGAAACGTCACGATCTGCGTTTCCGGCTGTCCGGCCTTTTCGCAGCCCATGAGGTTGGAGCGGCGCAGCAACATCAATAGGAAGCTTGCGACTTTTTCGCGGGCCGTTTGGCAACCAAGCAACACCATCCATTCGCGCGCCGCATCAAGCTCCGTCAGGACCTGTACCAACAGCTCATGCTCAACTTCGGGGTATTGCTCCAGCAGGCTTTCAAAAGCCTGGCGTTCAAACACGCAAATCTCGACATCCGTCGCCGCCTCGAAGGAAAACGGTGCAGCGTCTTCAAACGGCCGGCCGAAAAAGTCTGACGGGAACAGCAGACCAACCACCTGTTGGCGGCCATCTTCGAGCGTCTTGCAAAGCTTCACCATGCCGGACACGACATTGCCGAGAAATCCGCCCGACTGGCGCTCTCCCAGGATCACCTGTCCGGCGGAAAACTTACGGATGCGGCTGAGGCTTTGAAGCTCTTGAGCCGCGGCCGACGATGCACGGCTGCAAATGGCACGATTATGGATGGAGCACTGATCACAACGCGTGCGGAAAGACGCATGCGGCGAGGAATAATTCATCAACCGGCCCTGAAGGATACACGACTACTTTAGCCGACCCTTACACATTGCGAGAACCTGGTGAAGGAAAATCGGACGCCCAACGGCTCGACAATGTACGATTCAACGTAAGGGCGTAGTCAGCGTCAGGCGGTTGCTGCGGCGGCTTCAGCCGCTGTTCCATAGCGCGGCAGATCGGCCAGGTTCTTGCCATGCGCGGCCATCAAGGTGTCGCGCACAAAGGCGATATGGGCTGTTTCTTCAATGATTTCGGCCAGATATTGCGCCGCCATCAAGGTCTTGCCCACCCCAATGGTCCCATGGTTGGCAAGCACAGCCGCGCGGATCGATGTGTCTTGAAAGACCGGCGAGATCTCAACATCCGTCTGTGGGCCACCATTGGCCGACAGGGGGATCAAAGGCATGCGGCCGATCTTCTCAATTGTCTGCACGGTCAGGCACGGAATCTCGATACCGGCCGAGGCATAGCCCGTCGCCCAAGGGCTATGACAATGCACGATGGCGTTGATGTCCGGCCGGATACGATAGAGATCGGCGTGGAAATCAAGATCCTTGGACGGCTTGAAAGCCGACGGTTCCAACGTGCCATCCAGATAGGCGACCTGCAGATTGTCACGCGTACACTCGGCAAAACCGACGCCAGACGGCTTGATGACAATCGCCTCTGCCGAGGCCAGACGCACCGAAAGATTGCCCCCCGCATTCGTCTGCAAGCCACGATCGAAGCAGCGCCGCGCGGTGGCGATCAGCGCATCCTTCTTGGCTTCCAACTCACTGGCATCAGGCTTTTGCGCGGACATTTCGGGCTCCTTCGAGGGGGGCTTGTTCAAGGGCGGGCAAATGCGGGCGCAGCGCATCCATGATGGCGTGCACCGTGCCTGCATCGTTGATGTGATGGTCGAACGGGCGCAGGATGACGGTGTCGGAAAGGCGCGCGCGCATGACCTCCAAGAAGACTTCGCGCAGCGCTCGCGATTCAATGGCGCCACCTGGCCGATCTTGATGGGAAAACCCACCCATCGGCACAAGCAAGGTGACTGGAGCGCTTGCGCCATCAAGTTCGTCAGCGAGTATTCCGGCGACCAAGGCCATTTCGTCTTCGCTCACCTGCACATGGGTGAAATAGCCGGTGTGCTGATAGTGCGGACGCTCCAAATAGGCCGGCGGCACCAGTGCCAATTCGCCAAGACCGATGAAGTTCAACCCGCCGGGCAACACGACCTGCGGCACACCGCAATCGCGCGCCGCCGTCAGACGATCCGGCATTTGCACGTGCGCGCCTGCCACATGAATGCGGGTCAGTTCGTGAAGGGTCATATCGACCACGGTATGGAACGTCCCGCAGCGGGCAAATCGGGCATAGGCCGCGCCCCCAAACCCGTTGGCATGGAACACGGTCGCTTCCCGTCCCTCAGCGCTCAAGGCAGCCGACAAACCGTCCGCGCAGCCGCCCGTCGCACCAAGCGCCGTGATGCCAACTGACGGGTTCGTGGATACATGGGGCAGCATGTTTGATGTCTGGCAGAGACCGGCCAGCATGGCAGCAGCATTTTCCAGAACCTGCCGGAGGGCAGCATTGATGCCGCAAACATCGGCCAGCGTCGGCACGATGATGATCGCATTGTCAGCGAGCGCATAGCGCGGGTCGAACGGAAGCGTGGTCACCAGCATTTTCGGAAATGCAAACGGCATCCCGCGCATCACTCGCAGCGCAATCTCGCCGCCCGTGCCACCGCCAATGGAAACCGCCGCAGTCGCGCCAGCCTCGATGGCTTCACGCGCCATCACCGAGGCGTTGTTTGCCACATCGGCCATCGATTGCAGCTTGCGCGCACCGGACAGCACCTCGCCATCGGCATTCAACGATAGATCAAGCACGTGGCAGTGCACACCATGCCGATCCATCGCCTCTTTGAAATAGGCGATGGCCTCATGCTTGGTTTCCATCGTCGCCAAAAGCAGGACGGAACAGCCCATCTGACGCTAACCCTTCACAGCACCCGCGGTCATGCCGGTGATGATCTGACGCGAGGCAAAGAAAGTGAAGAGGATGGGCGGAATGGCAAGCAGCATACCGGTGGCCATGATCACGCCCCAGTCGATGTTGAACTCGGTGATGGAGTTCACAATGGTGACCGGCACGGTGCGCGTGTTCCGGTCGGCCAGTGCATTGGCCAGCAGAAACTCGTTCCATGCCACGCGGAACGTGAAGATGGCAGCTGCTGCTAGCCCCGGCTGAATAAGCGGCAGCACCACCAGGAAGAACACCCGGAATGGGCCTGCCCCATCAATGCGGGCAGCCTCTTCCAGTTGGATGGGTACCTGCACGATAAAGCTCTGCAGGATCCAAATCACGAACGGCAGGTTCATCGCGACATAAACAAGGATGATGCCCGAGCGCGTACCATCCAGCCCGAACTGCTCGTTCCAGATGCCGAACACCGGCACCAGCAGCACTGCCGGCGGCACCATCCGCATGATGAGTGTGGTGAAGCTGGCCGTATCGCGGCCCATATATTTGAAGCGCACAATGGAATAGGCCGCCATGCACCCGAGTATCAGCGTCAGCGCGGTGGAAACCAGTGAGATGATCAGTGAGTTGACAAGCGCGCGACCAAAGGTCGGGTCGCAGCGGCGCAAATGCTCCGGCTCATAGGGCAGGAACTCGCAAAGCGCCGTCTCATAATTTTGCAGCGTCGGCATGAAAAACAGGCTGGCTGTCGGCGAGGTGATGTCGACGTTCAGCTTGAACGAGTTCATCAGCATCAACACGATCGGGCCGGCTGACATGAACACAAGACAGATGAGCAGTACGTAGAAGGCGGGGTTGACGCGTTCTTGGCCATGCGAGGCGGGCTGGGACATGACTAAACGGCCTCCTCTTCAGCCTGTGCGGCCTTGGCGCCAGCGGAGCGGATGCGCGCCAATCGAGCATCGTTGAGCCGCGTGTAAACGAACATGACGGCGGTGATCAGCATCAACAGGATGAGCAGATAGTTCGACATCGCCGCTGCCTCACCGAGCTGTCTGAACTCCGATGCCGTTCGCGAAATGCGCAGTGACAAGATCTCCGTCGATAGTCCTGGCCCGCCATTGGTCATGACGAGGATCACTTCGAGAACTTTGAAGGCATCGATCAAGCGAAGCAGGCAGGTGACGATCAGCACCGGCATCATCAAAGGCAGCTTGATGTAGAGCACCTGCTGCCAACCACTGGCCCCATCAACGCGCGCGGCCTCAAGGGCCGACTGGGGGAGCGACTGAAGGGCAGCAAGCGCCAGAATAAAAATGAACGGCGTCCATTGCCAGATATCGGCGATCACAACCGAGGCAAAGGCCCAACTGCTGTCACCCAGAAACGGGATTTTGTCGAAGCCCAACGCTTCCAGCCAGCGGTTAAACGGGCCAACCTGCGGGTGGTACATGTAGCGCCACATAAGGCCGACCACGATCGGCGCGATCATCATCGGCAGGATGAAAATCGTGCGTAACACGGCCATGCCGCGCAACTGTCTGTCGAGCAGCAGTGCCAAGCCGACGCCCAGGAACATTTCCAGCGAAACCACAATCGCCGCAAAACGAATGGTCACGCCGAAACTTTCCCAGAAGCTGGCTGAATTCCAGAGGTTTATGTAGTTGCGAAGGCCGACAAACTCAGCCTCGCCGATGCGCTGGCTGGGGTTCCAGTCCAGAAAACTCGCATAGACCATGTACCCAATGGGGTAGAGCAGCGCGATGATCATCACCGCAGCAGCAGGCGCCAAAAACATATAGGGCGTGAGCCGATTGGCAGCTTGAATGTTCATGGTTGCCTGTTCATGGCGCGGTTGCTTTGAGCCGTAGTGTCGGGCTTCGGTGGAGGACTGGCGACGGACTGATGTTTCAGTCCGCCGCCGGTCCTCAGGGGGATGTCTGGTTTAGTTCCAGGTATAGTACCCAGCTTCTTCCATGATGGCGCGGCTACGCTCAGCAACGCCGTCCAAAGCTTCCTGGATATCCAAATCTTCGGTCAGAATCTGGGAAAGCGTGGTGCCCAGGTCAGCGTTGATTTCACCCCAGGTCGGGATGATCGGACGCCAGTCGGGATCTGCAAATTGCAGCGCTTCTCCAAAGGTCGCCGAATAGGGGAAGCGTTCGTTCAGCGCAGCATCCTGATAAGTTGAGAAGCGTGATGGGTTACCACCTTCCATGGCGATCATTAGATCGATCCGCGGAGAGGTCAGCCACTGCATCAGCAGGAACGCAGCTTCAGGGTTGCTAGCATTGCGCGGAATGGCAAGGCCAAAGCCACCTGTCTGCGAGGCACGCTCGACACCCATTGGGTGCATTGCCCAACCTACATTGCCGGCAACCGTTGAGCGTGATGGGTCCTCAAAGCCAGCGGCAAACGCGATGGAGTCAAGGAACATAGCATATTGGCCCTGCGCGAAAGCCGCAGCAGCTTCGGATGGGCCAAATGTGGTGGACCCTTCGATGCCGCAATCGACGATGGTTTTGAGAGCCTCGGCCGCTTCAACGCCAGCGGCGTTGTTCATGATCGGCTCCCAGTTATCGTCAAAGATGCCACCACCCAGCGGGTTGAGGTGCAGCAGGTAAGCATGGCTTGCCTGGTGACCGGAGGCCGCGCGCGAGGCAAGACCGCCCATGCCAGGCTCCAGCTCAGGGATGAGGCAGGCCAGTTCCAGCAGCTCTTCGTAGGTTTCTGGCACTTCAAGACCATGCTTTTCAAAGATGTCGGTGCGGTAGCCAAGAACCGAGGTTTCCGAACCGAACGGAATGCCGAACAGCGAGCCGGTTGGGCCGGGCAGATAGCCCTTTGTGCCACCGGCAACGCCGATATTCTGAACATACCCGTCGATCAGATCGTCAGCATTGTAGCTTGGGTCCGCCAGCGCAGGGTCCATGAAGAAGCGGGCCAGATTGTGCAATTGGTCAGCAAACACATAGTCAGCCTTGGAGAACACAACGTAGGCAATGAGGTCATAATCACCCTCATCCTGCGTCAGCTCCAGGGTTTGGCGCTCACGCATGCGCAGGTACTGAAGCTGATCAACTTCAACCTCAATGCCGGTCTCTTCGGTGAACAGCGGAAGCACTTCCAGCACCGCATTGTAGTGCGGGTGTGCGGGGAAGTTCACCACCAGTGTCTCGCCTTCATAGGGCGCATAGGGGTTTGCCAGAGCCACCCCGGTCATGGTGACCCCTGTGAGTGCGGTCGTCGCGACAGCCGCTGCGGTCAGTGTCTTCATCAGTTTCATTTTTATCCTCCCAGGATGGTGAAAGACCTGTCGTGCAGGTCGGTCGTCTGCAGCATTAAAGCGCCGCTTCAGATTTCGGATCGAAGAGATGCAGCTCCCTTTCATCGATCCGGAACGACCGCGACTGCCCTGCAGGGATCGGCGCTGCCGTTGAAACTTCGATTTGGATGTTCTGTCCGCCCAACGCCGACATCAGCACAGACTGCGCACCGATATATTCCGATAGGACGATGGGCAGGGTCAGGGCGTCCGGTCCGGCATCTTCAGAAAAGGCCGACGGCCTCACGCCAAGTTGCACGTCCCGACCAACATGGCTGGACAGTGTTTGGCTGCGCTCGGGGGAAAGCGGGATTTTAAAGCCAGGACCGGTGAAACAGATGTTGCCTGGGCGAGCTCTGCGTTCAGGAAATTCATTGTCGGTGAGCCGATAAAACCGGCAACAAAACGATTTGCAGGCCGGCGATAGAGTTCCTCAGGCGTGCCCGCCTGCATGATTTCGCCGCCACGCATCACAACGATCTTATCGCCGAGCGTCATCGCCTCGATCTGATCATGGGTCACATAGACCATGTTCTTTTGAATGCGCTTGCTCATCAGCGCCAGTTCCGCGCGCATCTGACCGCGCAGCTTGGCATCCAAATTGGAGAGCGGCTCATCAAACAGGAACGTGGACGCGTTGCGCACCAAAGCCCGTCCCATGGCCACGCGCTGGCGCTGACCGCCAGAGAGAGCGCCAGGCTTGCGGTCAAGATATTCGCTCAAGCCAAGCGTCGCGGCGACCTCTTTGACACGCTTGTCGATATCGGCCTTGGGGTAACGGGCCAGACGCAAGGCAAACGACATGTTCTTGGCCACGTTCATGTGCGGGTAGAGCGCGTAGTCCTGAAACACCATCGCCAGGTCGCGATCTTTCGGATCGAGCCGGGTGACATCACGATCGCCAATGGAGATCGTTCCATCCGTGACCGATTCCAAGCCGGCAATCATCCGCAACGTCGTCGACTTGCCGCAGCCGGAGGGTCCGACAAGCACCGTGAACTCACCATCATCCATCGTGAGGTTGAGATCCTCGATGACCGTGACAGCGCCATAGGCCTTGCGCAGATTTTCCAGCCGGATTTCAGGCATTACAGCTCTTCTTTTCTCCCAATTCGTCGAGAAACACATATTTTGTATACAAAAGCAATCGAAAACATACAAGATACGCTGATCATTGTGTTTTCGCCTCGTCTGGGCTACTTCTGAGTGCAAAGGAGGCGCTTTGAATGAACACAGTCACCCAACGCGCTCGCGTCAGCGTGGCACAGCGCATTGAAAGCGCGCTGCTCGACGAAATTGCCGCCGGTCAGATCGAGCCAGGTCAACGCTTGGACGAAACGCGCTTGGCCGAACGCTTCGGCGCGTCGCGCACCCCAGTCCGTGAGGCGCTTGGACGTTTGACCGCCCAGGGGGTTCTGGAGCCGAGCGAAGGCCGCGGCACCCGCGTCGCGCAGTACACACGTGAAGAGCTGGCGCAGATGTTTGAGGCGATGCACGAAATCGAAGCCCTCTGCGCCCGTTTGGTGGCCCAGCGCCTGACGTTGCTGGCCAAGTCGCAGCTCGAAGCCGCCCAGGCCCGCTGCCATGAGGCGGCCAAAGCTGGAGATTTTCCAGCCTATCTGCGCGCCAACGAGGCGCTGCATTTCGCCATCTATCAAGCGACCGGCAACCCTTACATCCAGCAAATGGCTTCCGACTTTCGTCGGCGGACTGGACCGTTTCGCGCCAAAAAATTCGCCACCAAAGCTGACCTCATCGCTTCGGCCCACAGCCATGATGAGCTTCTGGAAAAGATCTTCTCCGCCGATTCCAACGATGCCTTCGACTATATGCGCAAGCATATGGAAGAGAGCTTCATGCGCGTGCTCGCAGCGAACTGACCGCCTCTCAGCCAACATTCTGATCGTTGGATACGCTTTTCTGTAGACAGATGTAAAAGTTTGTATACAAAAAACGAGAGCAATAGCCGGAGCGGAGCAGTATGGGCATTCAAGAAACGAAAATTTACCCAATCAACACCGGCTGGTTGGAGGCCGATCTCGGCACCTACATTTTCTGGAAGGGTCCGGCAGGTCAAAAAATCTGGAACCCTGTTTACTGCCATTATGTCGATACAGGTGAGCACAAGATTCTCATCGATACAGGCCTGTGCGATGAAGAACGCGCCACCAAGTACCATCACAAATGCGACAAGCGCGGATGCCTTCAGGTGCACGAGCATCTGGAACAGAAGTTGGGCGTTCACCCCGATGAGATCGACGCCATCGTCTTCACCCATCTGCACTGGGATCACGTGCAGAACATGAAAGAGTTCAAGAACGCCCGCTACATCGCGCCCAAGGCCGAAATCGAAATGGCCTACAACCCGCTTCCCCTCTACTATCGCACTTATGAGTCCGGTTATCTGGGCATTGAGCACGCTTATGCTGGCTGTGTTTTTGAAGCCGTGGAAGATGAGTGTGAGGTGCTGCCAGGCATTACTATGTTTCATACACCGGGCCATTCGGTTGGACACATGGCCGTGACAGTCGCAACCTCAGCCGGCGACATCGTTGTTGCTGGCGATGCCATTTTCCAAGAGCGCAACATGGAGCCCAACCCTGCCGAAGGCTGGCGCTATTGGGTGCCAGCGCGTTTCGTGAACTCTTTTGAAGGCTGGAAATCGGTGGAAGAGTTGGACAAGCGTGCCGATTACATTTTGGCCTGCCATGACAAGGTCGCCAACGCACGCTCCGACGTCTTCCCCTACGATGGCATGCCGATCCGCAAGCGCCGTCAGGTGATCCCGGGCTACCAGTTCTATTTTGGCGACATGCCTGCTGGTTCGGTCGACAAGGCCGCGCCGGCCATGAGTAAGCAGGACGTTGATGCTTACATTGCAGGGCTCGTCCCACCAACACCGGACTGAGCCAACCATGCAATCCATCGACAGCCTGATGGACGTGGCCGACCAATGCGACGCAATCGTGTTTGATCAATGGGGTGTTTTGCACAATGGCACGGCGCCCTACCCCGGCGCTGCCGAGGCGATGCATGCTCTGGCTGCCAAAGGCAAGAAACTGGCAGTTCTCTCCAACTCCGGTAAACGCGCTAAACCCAATCGTGAACGCATCGCGGCAATGGGCCTGCCTGCCAGCCTGCTCGATGAGGTCATGACCTCCGGCGAAGCCTTTTGGCAGGACGTGCACCACAAGCGGTGTCAACCCGGGCGCCTCTACGCGATCACTGCCCAACCCGGAGACGCGCAAAAGTGGGGCGAAGGACTATCGGTCGATTGGTCAAGCAATCTAGACGAGGCAGATGCCGTGCTCTTGATGGGCCTGCCTGAAGGCGGCGATGGCGCCGCCGAACGGGCCCAGCTCGACGATTCCTTGAAACGCAACCTGCCGCTTTTTTGTACCAATCCCGATCGTGGATCGCCGCGCGCCGATGGAGTGATGCAACTGTCCCCAGGGGCACTCGCCCATGCCTTCAAGGATGCTGGTGGAGACGTGGTGGTTTACGGCAAACCTCACCGCCCGGTCTTCGACGCCTTGATAGAAGCGCTCGAAACGACACCCAACCAAACGCTGATGGTCGGCGACTCGCTGGAACATGACATTGCAGGCGGTGCAAACGCCGGTTGGAAAACGGTACTGGTCATGGGCGGTCTGCACGCCGACGCCTATGACACCGGCAGTCCGGAGACGGTAACCCGGCGCCTTGCTGCCGAACACGCATCGCCCCTGCCCGACTTCCTGATTGGTGTTCTGGAACGCAAGGAAGGAACACACAATGGCTGAACGTGCCGCTCTGCCGAGAGACTTTTTGGCGCTGTCCGCCGCGTGCGGCAGCGATCCCTTGCGGGTCCAAGGCCCCGGTGGCAACACCTCCATCAAGCTCGGTGAGACCCTATGGATCAAGGCCTCAGGCACCGAACTCGCCAACGCCCTCGACCAGGACATTTTTGTCGCCGTGGACCGCGCCATCGCTCTTTCCGAAGCCAAAGGTGCGGGCGATGGCACCTGTCAGGCCGCCATACTTGATCCTGAGCGCGGTCTGCGCCCCTCCATCGAGACCACCTTTCACGCGCTCATCGATTGGCCGGTTGTCGCGCACACCCACTCGGTGGCGACACTTGTCCATGCCACCAGCGACCAAGGCATCGCAGCCGCCAAGAATAAATTGGCTGGCCTGCCCGTCGCCTTCGTGCCCTACCGCAAACCTGGACGTCCGCTGACCGAGGCCATTGCTGCCGAAATGACGCCTAGCATTCAGGTGTTCATCCTTGGCAATCACGGTCTGATCGTCGCTGGCGATAGCGCTGAGCATGTGACCGCCCTGATGGGAGAAATGGAACGGCGCCTTGCTATGCCGGTCCTCCTCGAAAGCACGCAAGCGACCGGTAGCGCCCCTGATGGTTTCGGGTGGTCGCAGGCCAATGCCCTGGCGCTGGATGAGCGCCTGTTCAGTTTGGCAAAAACAGGCTCCTATTACCCCGACCATGTCGTGTTTCTCGGCCCTTGCCTGCCGACGAAGCCAGTCGAAGGCGCCCCGGCCTGTCTGATTGAAGGTCAAGGTCTGGCGATCCGAACCGGAGCAACACCAGCGCAGCGCGCCATGGCCCAGTGCCTCAGCGACCTGCTGACCCGACTACCGAGTGACTGGGTGCCCAACGCCATCGGCTCAGACGCCGAAGCAGAACTGCTCAACTGGGACGCGGAAAAATACCGGCAAGCGCTGGCCGCCCGACAATCATGAGCGATGATCCGCACCTATCGGAGCTCGCGCTCGGGATAGACCTGGGCACGTCAGGCGTTCGCACCGCCATTGTCGACCGCTCCGGCCAAGTTATCGGCGTAGCTAAAGCCGCCCATAGCGCCACGTCCAACGAAGATGCATCGGCCTGGTGGGACGCAGTCGCTCACGCGCTAAAGGCCCAAGTCGACGACCTGACAAAGTCCGGCATCGACCCAAAACGCATCGCCCACGCCGCCGTCGATGGCACCTCCGGGTCCATGGTGCTGGTGGACGAGAGCCTAAACCCTGTTACGCCAGCGCTAATGTACAACTCATCAGGTTTTGATGACGAGGCGGAGCGCATTGCCGGTTTCGCCGACATAACATCGATCACCCGCGGAAGCTCCTCGGCCTTGGCGCGTATGCTGCATCTGCAGTCGCTGGATTTAGGGGGCGTAGCCAAGCACGTGTTGCATCAGGCCGATTTCATCACCGCCAAACTTGCCGGACAACCACTCGGGTCAGACGACAACAATGCCTTGAAGCTCGGCTGGGACCCGGAAACGCGCCAGTGGCCCACCTGGTTCAATCAGCTTGGCGTTCGAACCGAACTTTTGCCAGAAGTCCACCGTACAGGCGCACCCATTGGCACCATTGACGGCGACATAGCCAAACGTTTTGGGCTTTCGCCGAACCTCCAACTGCATGCCGGAACGACTGACAGCATCGCGGCTTTTCTTGCTGCAGGCGCCAGCCAAACCGGCGACGCCGTGACGTCACTAGGAACAACGCTCGCAATCAAACTGCTCAGCGACCGCCGCATCGACGATCCTGCCAGCGGCGTTTACAGCCATCTCGTCGGCGGCAATTGGCTTGTCGGTGGTGCATCGAACACCGGCGGCGGAGTCTTGGCCGCTCTCTTCTCACCCGATCAGTTGGCTGCACTCAGCGCACAGATCGACCCTGAGACGGTGTCAAACCTCGATTACTACCCACTCCTGAAACCCGGCGAACGGTTCCCGGTCAATGATCCAGACCTGCTGCCTCGGATGGAACCGCGACCGGCAGACGACGCAGAATTCTTGCAGGGCCTGCTGGAAAGCATCGCGCGCATAGAGGCGGCAGGGTATGCGCGGCTGGTCGCGCTCGGTGCGCCGCAACCTCGCAAAGTGTTTACCGCCGGCGGTGGCGCGAAAAACCCAGTGTGGACCGCCATCCGCCAGCGACTTTTGAACGTGCCAATGGCCAACGCCAGCCACGCCGAGGCAAGTGTCGGCGTGGCACGCCTTTGCTTTCAGAGCGCCGACTAGCACGGCTTACTTGGCTGCGATGGCCTCCACTTCGACGATGGCGCCCAGCGGCAGCGCGGCAACGGCAATACACGAGCGCGCTGGCTTGTGATCGCCGAAGAACTCCGCATAGACCGCATTGACGGCGGCGAAATCAGCCATGTCGGTCAAGAACACCACGCATTTGGCAACATCATTCGGGCCAAGCACTGCAGCAGCCAGCACCTTGCCGAGATTGCTCAGCGCCTGCTTGGCTTGCGCCGCCGCGTCTCCACCGAGGAATGTGCCAGTCTCATCCAGAGCCAGGCAGCCTGAAATATAGAGCGTGTCGGCCGTCTCTGCGGCGTGGCTGTAAGGGCCAACAGCTGGCGGGGCGCCGTCGGCAATCATCGTCTTCACGGACATCAAGAAACTCCTTGGGGTTTATCAGAGGAACAGGACTTTCGCGGCGATCGCCGCGACGAGCAAAAAGATGGTCTGCGCGACGACCAGCGCGATGTGATTGCCGCCCAGATTGACCATCGCGCCGAGCGAGGTTTTCACGCCGAGCGCGGCAATGGCCGTGATCAGCATCCAACGGCTTGCTTCGACGAAAAACGCGACAACAGCTTCCGGCAAAACGCCGGTCGAGTTGATCAGCATGAAGACGATGAAAGCGATAACAAAAAGCGGGATGCCGACGCGTTCGCCATCGCTCTTTCGCGTGGCCATCAGGATGGCGAGAATGACCAGCGGCAACAGCAATACGCGCTGCAGCTTGGTGAGCGTGGCAACGTTGCCTGCCTCATCGCTGATGGAGAAACCAGCACCCACCACCTGCGCCACGTCGTGGATGGTCGCCCCGATCAAGAAGCCGGCCTGCTCGTCATTAAAGCCGAGCACGGAAAACAACAGCGGATAGAGCACCATGGCGACCGTGCTCAGCGTCGTGACAGCAACCACGGTGAACAGCGTGTCGCGCTCAAGATTGTCCCGCTTGGGCATCACGGCTGAAATCGCCAGCGCCGCCGACGCGCCGCAAATGGCCGTTGCACCACCTGTCAAAATGCCAAAGGCGATCTTCCGTTTGAACAGAGGCGCCAGCAAAGCGCCGCTGGCGATCGTCAACGCGACCAGCGCGATGATCACCGCCACCGGCTCCCACCCCTGTGCGGTGACATCGCCAAGGCTTAGCCGAAACCCAAGCAGCGCGACGCCCATCCGCAGCAGCGATTTGGATGCAAACGTGATTCCGCCAGCGCATTTGGGATGATCGGCCAAAAAATTGAAAGCCATGCCAACCAACAGCGCAAACAGCATGACCGGCGCGCCATAATGTTCGGATAAGAACCCTGCGCAGAGTGCAATCGTGACCGCCAGCGCAAGACCGCTGTAGCCGCCGGCGAGCGGTTTGAAGATGGAAAACAAGGGTCAGCCCCCAGACCAGCTGGTCGCGCGAAGATCGAACGTCTCTTGAGGGAAATATGCCTCAAGCCGAATGTCCGCCGTCTTAGCATGCCCTTCCATGCCTTCAAGGCGTGAGATGCGCGCCGTGATTTCGGCGCCCAGTTCTAGGCGTGGCCCACAGGTCAAATTGGTTGGCGCGAAAGACGATGCTAGCAAGCCCTGTGCAGCCCGCAACCATCGGCGTCACAAGCCAGAGCCGCAAAAAAACCGGGGCCAAAGGGGCCCCGGTCTCATCAAGCGTTGACAAGGTGAGTGTTGCGCCGACGCGCAGCAAACAAACCTTACTGCCAGGACTGGATCAGCTCATCGTAGCTGACGGTCATTGGCTGCTCGTCTTCGTTCTCCAGCTCAGCTTTTGGAGAACCCGGCTGGCTCAACCAGAACTCTGGATCCATTTCCTCGTTGAGGACCGGACCGAGATCGCCCTGAACACCGGAGCGTTCCAGACGCTCAAGCACACGCTCCTGCTCAGCGCAGAGATTATCGAGTGCTTCCTGAGCCGACAACGAGCCGGAAGAGGCATCACCGATGTTCTGCCACCAAAGCTGCGCCAAACGTGGGTAGTCAGGCACATTGGTGCCGGTTGGCGACCACTGCAGGCGCGCTGGCGAACGGTAGAACTCAACCAGACCGCCAAGCAGAGGAGCACGCTCGGTGAAGCTCTCATGGTTGATCGTCGATTCACGGATGAACGTCAGACCAGCATGGGACTTCTCAAGATCGACCGTCATGGAGGTGACGAACTGGGCGTAGAGCCAGGCCGCCTGAGCACGATCAACCGGAGTCGACTCCATCAGCGTCCAAGAACCGGCATCCTGATAGCCGATTTTCATGCCCTCTTCCCAATAAACGCCGTGGGGGCTCGGCGCCATGCGCCAGCGCGGCGTGCCATCGTCATTGAGAACAGCTGCTGCACCTTCACCCACCATGTCGGCGGTGAATGCGGTGTACCAGAACATCTGCTGCGCGATGCCGCCCTGCGACGGGATCGGACCGGATTCAGAGAAGTTCATGCCAGCAGCAGCTGGAGGTGCATAAGCGGTTAGCCAATCGGTGTACTTTTCGATGGCGTAAACGGCCGCTGGACCATTAGTGGCACCGCCACGGGCAACACAGGAACCGACGGGCTGGGAGTTTTCGTTCACACGAATGCCCCACTCATCGACCGGCAAACCGTTCGGCTCGCCAACGTCTCCCATGCCAGCCATCGACATCCACGCATCGGTGAAGCGCCAGCCGAGCGATGGATCGCGGCGACCGTAATCCATGTGGCCATAGACATCGCCCTCATGGCCCATATGCGAGAGATCGCGACCGGTGAAGAACTCAGCGATCTGTTCGTATGCGGTCCAGTTGACCGGCACGCCGAGCGGATAGCCATATTCAGCTTCGAAGTCGGCCATGTTCTTTTCGTCGGTGAACCAGTCATAGCGGAACCAATAAAGGTTCGCGAACTGCTGGGTCGGCATCTGATAGAGCTTGCCATCGGGACCAGTGGTGAAATCCAGACCGATGAAATCGTCCAGATTCAACGTTGGGCTCGTCACGTCAGCGCCTTCGCCGGCGATCCAGTCGGTCAGGTTGCGCACCTGCTGATAGCGCCAGTGGGTGCCGATCAGATCGGAGTCGTTCACATAGGCGTCGTAGATGTTTTCGCCGGTCTGCATCTGCGTTTGCAGACGCTCAACAACATCGCCCTCGCCGATCAGATCGTGCGTGACCTGAATGCCGGTAATTGCGGTGAAGGCTGGCGCCAACACGTTGGCTTCATATTCGTGGGTTGTGATCGTTTCCGACACCACACGAATTTCCATCCCTTGATAGGGCTCAGCAGCGTCAATGAACCACTGCATCTCGGCTTCCTGCTCGGCGCGGCTAAGCACGGAGCGCTCGATTTCCGCATCAAGGAATGCGGTGGCGGCATCCATGTCGGCAAATGCCGGCATGACGGGCAATAGCCCAGCCGTCAGTGCAAGCACCGAGGTTGTTCTAAGGATCGACTTCATTGTTTCCTCCCAAAGGATTGGAACAGTTTGGTTTGGTGCGGCCGACTTATTGGCATCGGTCCGCGTGGGAATTGCCAGTTACACCCAGCGGAAAACCGCCGCGGCATAAGCAAGGCAGACGAGCAGCGCATAAGGCTGCGGTCCGACCTCCAGGCCCAGCCAGGCCAAATTGATAAAAGCTGAGCCAAGAAGCGTGATGAACAACCGATCACCACGGGTCGTTTCGATCCGAAGAACGCCAACGCGCGGCGTCTCCGGGAATTTGATGGCAAGCACCGTGAAGGTGAGCAGCAGGAACGCAATAACGCCGAAAAAGATCGCCGTCTGCGACGTCCATGCCATCCATGAAAGGTCCATGATTTCCTCCTTCCTTGTGGGGCTCTAAACACGTCCGAGGGCAAAGCCCTTGGCGATGTAGTTGCGAACGAAATAGATCACCAAAGCACCCGGCACGATGGTGAGAACACCGGCAGCCGCAAGGACGCCCCAATCGATGCCCGACGCACCGACCGTGCGGGTCATGATGGCGGCGATCGGCTTGGCTTCCGTCGCCGTGAGCGTGCGCGAAAGCAGCAGTTCCACCCACGAGAACATGAAGCAGAAGAAGGCGGCGACACCGATGCCGGACGCGATCAACGGCATGAAAATTTTCACGAAGAATTTCGGGAACGAGTAGCCGTCGATATAGGCTGTTTCATCGATCTCCTTGGGCACGCCGCGCATGAACCCTTCAAGGATCCACACTGCCAGCGGCACGTTGAAGAGCGTATGTGCCAGCGCCACCGCGATGTGCGTGTCAAACAGACCGACCGAGCCATAGAGCTGGAAAAACGGCAGGGCGAAAACCGCGGGCGGCGCCATCCGGTTTGTCAGCAGCCAGAAGAAGAGATGCTTGTCGCCGAGGAAATTGTAGCGGCTGAAAGCGTAGGCTGCCGGCAACGCGACCGTGAGGCTGATGATGGTGTTCAGCGTCACATAGATGATCGAGTTCACATAGCCCAAGTACCAACTCGGGTCGGTGAGGATCGTCGCATAATTGGCAAAGGTCAGATTGGTCGGGAATAGCGTCAGCCCACCCAAAATCTCTGAATTTGTCTTCAAGCTCATATTGATGAGCCAGTAAATCGGCAAAAACAGGAACAGCAGGTAGAGCGCCATCACGATAGCTTTACGATTGATCATCACACGCCATCCCTCTTGTCGAGATTGGTCATCACGGTGAAGAACACCCATGAAATCAAAAGGATCACTAGGAAGTACATGATCGAGTAGGCCGCTGCTGGACCCAAATCGAGCTGGCCGAGGGCAATTTTCACAAGGTCGATCGACAAGAAGTTCGTCGAGCTGCCCGGCCCACCACCAGTCACCACGAAAGGCTCGGTGTAGATCATGAAGCTGTCCATGAAGCGCAGCAGGATCGCGATCATCAGCACACCCATGATCTTGGGCAACTCGATGTAACGGAACACGCTCCAGCGACTTGCCTGATCGATCTTGGCCGCCTGATAATAGGCGTCGGGGATCGACTGCAGACCGGCATAGGCCAACAGCGCGACCAATGACGTCCAATGCCAAACATCCATCAGGATAAGCGTGAACCAGGCATCGAACGCGTCCTGCGTGTAGTTGTAGTCAATGCCGATCGCTTCCAGCGTGTAGCCGAGCAGGCCAATATCGACGCGTCCAAAGATCTGCCAGATCGTGCCGACGACGTTCCAGGGGATCAGCAACGGCAGCGACATCACCACCAGGCAGAATGACACCCAAAAACCCTTTTTGGGCATGTTGAGCGCGATGTAGACGCCAAGCGGAATCTGGATCAGCAAAATGATGCCGGAAAACATCAACTGCCGACCGAAGGACGCCCACATGCGATCGGACTGTAGCGTCTCGCGGAACCAATCCAGGCCAGCCGGGAAGAAGACATTGTTTCCGAACGTGTCCTGAACCGAATAGTTCACGACCGTCATCAGCGGGATCACCGCTGAGAATGCGACGAGCACCAGCATCGGCAGAACCAGGAACCACGCCTTTTGATTGTCGGTCTTGTTCATCAGGCCGCCTCCCCTTTTTGCTCTTCAAGAGGCGCCACACGCCAGTCATCCGCATAAACATTGATCTTCGACGGATCGAAGGTGACTCTTACGTCAGAGGAAGGAACGGGCTCGCCTTCCGCCAGAATGGCGCTCAGACCAACGTCAGCTATGCTCAGCCGCACGATCTTGTGGCGGCCGACATCCTCGACCCGGTCGATGGTTGCCGGCAGACCAACACCACCGTTGGCGAGGCGCACAAACTCTGGGCGCACCCCGATCTGCACCTTACCGCTGGCCGGGCCGTATCCATGGCCTAGATCGACCGATCCACCGGCGACCTGTGCTGTGGCACCTTCGACCTTGGCGTCCAATAGGTTCATGCCGGGCGAGCCGATGAAATAGCCAACGAAAGTGTGCTCGGGCGTCTCGAACAGCTCTTCGGGCGTACCGATCTGCACCACGCGACCGTCATACATGACCACCACTTTGTCAGCGAAGGTCAGCGCCTCAGTCTGGTCATGGGTCACGTAGATCATGGTGTGCCCAAACTCGTGATGAAGGGATTTCAGCTGTGTGCGCAGCTCCCACTTCAAATGCGGATCGATCACGGTGAGCGGTTCATCAAACAGAAGCGCATTCACGTCTTCGCGGACCATGCCGCGCCCTAGAGAAATCTTCTGCTTGGCATCGGCAGTGAGCCCGCGCGCCTTGCGTCCAAGCTCCTCTTCCATGCCGATCATCTTGGCGACCGTCTGCACACGCTGGGCGATGTAAGCCGCATCGGCCCCGCGGTTGCGCAGCGGAAACGCCAGATTATCGCGCACGCTCATTGTGTCGTAGACGACCGGGAACTGAAAGACCTGAGCGATGTTGCGCTCAGCGGTTGGCGCATCGGTGACGTCGTCGCCGTTGAAGAAAATCTTCCCCTGGCTGGGCTGCAACAGGCCCGAAATGATGTTGAGCAACGTGGTCTTACCGCAGCCCGATGAACCGAGCAGCGCATAGGCTTCGCCGTCCACCCAATCATGGTTGATTTCCTTGAGCGCATAATCGTCCTCGCCCGACGGATTGGGCAGATAGGAGTGCGCCAAATTTTCAAAGGTGATCTTGGCCATGGTTACGCCGCCTCTGCATAAGGCGCGGGGGCGACCAGATCGCCATCTTGGGAAAAGATGTAGGCGTGGTCGGTGTCGAGATACACCTTCAACTCCTGGCCCAACTCCAACTCATGAACGCCGTGGATAAGACCCACCCAGGGCTCACCATGATGATCGAGATGCACGAAGGTTTCCGAGCCAGTGATCTCGGTGACCGAGAGCTTGGTGTTGAACTCCATCGCGCCATCGACATGGCGATGCAGCTCAACGTGGTTGGGACGGAAGCCTGCCAGATAGTGCCCATCGGATACACCCGAGAGCTGCTTGACCGCTGGCGCTGTCTGGCCATCGCCAAAGGACAGCGTGTCACCAGATTTTGTTACCGCCAAAAAGTTCATCGGCGGATCGGAAAAGACGCGGGCCGTTGTGGCATTGTTGGGCTGGCGATAGACCGACGGGGTCACGCCGAACTGGGTGATCTTGCCTTCCCACATGGCAGCCGTGTTGCCACCGAGCAGAAGCGCTTCTTCTGGCTCAGTCGTCGCGTAGACAAAGATCGCCCCCGACCGCTCAAAAATCTTTGGAATTTCGATGCGCAACTCTTCGCGCAGCTTGTAATCAAGGTTCGCCAGCGGTTCATCGAGCAGCACCAGTCCGGCATTCTTCACCAAAGCCCGCGCCAAAGCGCAGCGCTGCTGTTGGCCGCCGGAAAGCTCAAGAGGCTTGCGCTGAAGCATTGGCGTCAGCTTCATCATTTCAGCGACTTCTTGCACGGCCTTGTCGATCTCACCGCGCGCCATGTTGAGAAGCCGCAAGGGCGAAGCGATGTTGTCGTAGACTGTCATCGACGGATAGTTGATGAACTGCTGGTAGACCATGGCGACCTTGCGGTCCTGTACGCGCAGACCGGTAACGTCCTCGCGGTTCCAGAGCACCCGTCCAGTGTTCGGCACATCAAGTCCCGCCATCAGGCGCATCAGCGTGGTCTTGCCGGACAGGGTCGGTCCAAGCAGCACGTTCATGGTGCCATTCTGCAGTTCTAGATCCGTTGGGTAGATGTGCGTTTTGCCGGCAACGGACTTCGACACACCTTCTAACTTCAATGACATTACCGCCCTCCCCCGAGCGCGCTGCGTGCCTGGGATGGTGCGCCATCGTCTGCGCCGCTGGGCACAGCAAGATGGTCGTCCATCCAACTATCGAGCGCCGCAATATCTTCAGGCTTCAGTTTCAAACCAAGCTTGGTGCGCCGCCATACGATATCGTCGGCCGCACGTGCGTATTCCTGATCCATCAGCCAACGCACTTCGCGCTCGCTGAGCGTGGCACCGAAATCTTCACCAAGATCAGCGTAGCTGGCCGCATCCCCAAGCATCACTTTGGCTTCCGTGCCATAGGCACGCACCAGGCGGCGGGCATGTTGCTGCTCTAAGTAAGGATGGTCGCGGCGCAAATCGTTGACCAGCCGATCAAAGCCATTAACGGCAAAATCGCCACCTGGGAGCGCCACACCTGCGGTCCACGGACCGGGTACACCGTCAAACTGTTCGGCGATCAGATCGAGCGCACTTTCGGCAAGCCGGCGGTAGGTTGTGATCTTGCCGCCAAAGCAATTGAGGATCGGCGCACCGCCATTCTTATCAACCTTCAGCGTGTAATCGCGCGTGGCAGCGGTCGCTGAACTCGCGCCATCATCGTAGAGCGGCCTGACACCGGAATAGGCCCAAACAACATCATCGACCGTCACCGGTTGCTTGAAATACTGGCTAGCGAATCGCAGCAAATAGTCCCGCTCTTCGGGCGTGCATTCAGGTGCAATTGATACATCCTCATGCTCGGCGTCGGTCGTCCCGATCAGGGTGAAATCCTGCTCATAGGGAATGGCGAAAATGATGCGGCCATCGGTGCCTTGGAAGAAATAACACTTGTCGTGATCGTAGAGCTTACGCGTCACGATGTGGCTGCCGCGCACAAGCCGCACGCCTTCCGATGAGTTCAGCCGTACCTTCTGGTGGATGATGTCGCCGACCCAAGGCCCGCCGGCATTGACCAACATGCGAGACTTAAAACGCTGCCGCACACCTGTCGCGACATCCTCGGTCGTCACGTCCCAATGATCGGCATGGCGTTCGGCGCCGACGACTTTTGTGCGCACCATGATCGAGGCGCCGCGCGCTTTAGCATCGCGGGCGTTCAGCACGACCAATCGGGAGTCTTCCACCCAGCAATCTGAATATTCGTAGGCACGCTCAAAGCGATCGTTAATCGGGCCGCCTTCAGGCGCTTGCCGCAGATCAAGCGTCGCAGTTCCTGGCAAGATTTTCCGTCCACCCAGGGAATCGTAGAGAAACAACCCAAGCCGGATAAGCCAAGCAGGACGACGCCCCTTCATCCATGGCATGAACACATTGAGCAGCCGCGACGTCGGCGTGTCGCTCTCAAAGCGCATGTCTTTGTGGTAGGGCAAAACGAAACGCATCGGCCAGCTGATATGCGGCATGGCGCGCAACAGAACTTCACGTTCGATCAGCGCCTCGCGGACCAGGCGGAACTCAAAATATTCAAGATAACGAAGGCCACCATGAAACAGCTTGGTGGAAGCCGATGAGGTCGCCGACGCCAAATCGCCCATCTCGGCCAGGACGACGTCCAGGCCGCGACCGGCCGCATCGCGTGCGATCCCGCATCCATTGATACCGCCTCCGATCACGAAAAGATCGTGGATATCTGATGTGCCTTGTTTTTCCGGCACCTGAGCCTCCCGCCTCAGAATTTTTCCAAGCATGGCAGGCCTTGAGAGAAAAAGGAAGATAGTTTTTTTCGTTTTTTTTCGGTTTTCTTATCGAATTGTTTTATCAACATTTTTTTGTACGAAAAGGCTTCCGGAAAACTCATTTTTGCTCAAATTCGAACGAATTTAGTGTTGCATAGCATCCAATTGCTGCCGATGTTCGAATACCGAAAAGAAACGCGCAATTGATGTACAACTTGCGGGCAACAGTCGAAGGTGATGAAATCACGACCAGCAATGGAGAAGCCGAAAATGGCCCAGACATTCAGGCAAGTTGAGATCGTCGATGTCATCCGGCGCGAGGGCAAGATCACCGTCGAAAGCCTGGCCGAGCAGTTCGACGTCACATTGCAGACAATCCGACGCGATCTGTCGGATCTGGCCGAGGCAGGTAAGATTGAGCGGGTTCATGGCGGAGCGGTCTTGCCATCGGGAACCGCCAACATTGCCTATGAACAGCGGCGCAATCTGAACTTCGACGGCAAGCTGGAGATCGCTCGGGCCTGCGCAGCCGCCCTGCCGGATGATTGCTCGGTTTTTATCAATCTGGGCACGACGACCGAGGCCGTAGCACGCGAGCTGCTCACCCATCGCGATATGCTGGTGGTCACCAACAATATGAACGTTGCAACGATCCTGATCCCCAACGATGAATGTCAGGTGATCGTCACCGGCGGCACGCTGCGTCGGTCGGACGGCGGCCTGGTCGGCAATCTGACGACCAACACGATCGAACAGTTCAAGTTCGATTACGCCGTCATCGGGTGCTCAGCGCTGGATGATGAGGGCGATATCCTCGACTTTGATATCCAGGAAGTCGGCGTCACCCAGCGCATCATCAACCAGGCCCGCGACGTCTTTCTGGTCGCCGACCACATCAAGTTTCAGCGCAAGGCACCAGCTCGGGTCGGCTCACTCGCCGATGTGTCCTGCTTCTTCACCGACGAACCGATACCCGCCGCGCTAGCCAAGGCCTGCCACGACTGGGGCACGCAGGTAATCGTCGGCCGGGACGGCTTCAAGGAATCTGGCTTTGGCCGCGAGCAGGACGTCGCTTAAGCGGCCTTGCGAAGCCCCAGCATCGCGCGCGCCTGATCGGTTGTGGCGACCGGTCGGTCATGCCGCGTGCAGATATCGACAACCCGCTGGATGAGCGCGGCGTTCGACGGCGCGAGGGTGTTTTTGTCGAGCCGGACATTGTCTTCCAGACCAGCCCGTGCATGCCCGCCAGCTGCGACAGCCCATTCATTCAGCAGCACTTGCGCAGGGCCAATACCAGCGGCACACCATTCGCCGCCAGGCACCAGCCGCTCGACGGTTTTCACATAGTAATCAAACACATCCTTGTCGGCAGGCATGGCGTTCTTCACACCCATCACGAACTGAATGTATGGCGTGTTGGGGATACGGCCATCGGCATGCATCTTCGCCGCCTGATGAATGTGGGAGAGGTCGAAGGCTTCAATCTCCGGTTTCACCTCATAAGTGCGCATTTCACCGGCGAGCCAATCGACCAAATCCGGTGGGTTTTCATAGACCCGGTTGGGAAAATTGTTGGAACCAACCGACAGGGACGCCATGTCTGGTTTCAGCGGCAACATGCCACCGCGTTCATGCCCCGCACCGGACCGTCCACCGGTCGAGAATTGGATGATCATGCCAGGGCAATGCTTCTCCACCCCCTCCTTCAGCCGCGCGAACTTCTCCGGATCGCTCGACGGTGTTTGGTCATCATTGCGCACATGGGCATGCAGAATCGTGGCGCCGGTCTCAAAGGCTTCATGGGTGGATTCAACCTGCTCATCCACCGTTATCGGAACGGCGGGATTGTTGGCCTTGGTCGGCAGTGATCCAGTGATCGCCACACAAATGATGCAGGGTTTGTCGTTTGCCATTTAATCTTGCTCTACCATGATGAAATCGAAGGAGGATTTCCACATCGTATCACCCTCCTCGCCAGGTTCCATGGTCGAAATGAGCGAAGCCTTGACCCCGAAAACCGCATCCGACGTCAACCACTCATCACCGTCGACGAAGGTGTGGGTGATGATGCGCTCATAACCGGGCGCCTCGACGATGAAATGCATGTGCGCCGGTCGGTTTGGGTGTCGGCCAAGCGCAGCCAACATCTGCCCCACCGGTCCATCATCGGGGATGGGATAGGCGACGGGCCGAATGCCACGAAAGCTGTAAGCACCACCGGCGCCGGTGGTGAAAATGCCGCGATTGTTGAACTTCGGCTGAATGTCCGGCTGCTGGACATCGTAAAACCCATCGGCGTTGTCGCACCAAACATCAATCGTGGCCTTTTCAATCGGATTGCCCTGCCGGTCGAGGACGCGGCCTTGGAACAGGCAGTTCTCGCCTTTGCCGTCTAGAGAGATGTTCTGACCCATCGGATAGTGTGGCGCATCGGCGACGTGAAAGGGTCCAAGTACGGTGTTTTCCGTCGCACCGCTCGGTCGGCGATGGTTGATGGCATCCACGAGCATCGACAAGCCCAACGTGTCGGATAGGAGAATGAACTCCTGGCGGTTCTCGTCGCACATCTGGCCGGTGCGGGTCAGGAAATCGATGGCAACGCCCCACTCTTCTTGGGTCAGTTCCACATCTTTGGCAAAAGCATGAAGATGCTGCACCAGCGATGCCATCACCGTGGCAAGGCGTGGATTGATGCCCTCGCCCATACGGCTGTTAACGGCACTGACGGAGGTTTCTTCGGTAAACAAGGCCATGGCAAAGGCTCCTAGCTTGCGCGGTGAAACAGGGCTGTGAGCACCCGGGTGAGTTCGGCTTGCGGGTTGTCGGCCATGTCTTCCGCACGCCAAGCAACGTGTTGGTCGGGGCGGACCAGAACGCAGCCGGCCTCATTGACCTCGCGGGCACGCGCCCAATCACCATGATGATCGATAATGGCTCGGCGTGGACCGATGACATGGGCACGGACGTCGATGCCCAAGGTTTTGCTCACCTTTTCGGCAGCGTCGGCCCAGGGTTCGCCGTTGATCCCGGTGAGGATCGTGAACTTCCCACGACCGACAAGATCAAGCGTGGAGTGTTTGCCCCCGTCCTGATCGTAGACCCAAGCGTGCGGTATACGCGCACCTGGCCACGTCGTTGGCTGGTAATGCAGTTCCGCATCCAACTCGAAAGCCGGTTCCATCTGACCGTCTGTGACGATAGCGCTGGATTTGTAGCGCTGGTTCATCTCCACGCCGTGCGCGTCGAACTCGTACTTCTTGAACGCGATGGCCTCGCGGATCGCGGCGCGCTGCTGCTCGGCCGCCATATTGGCGTCGCAGCGCTTGTCCATATTGGCCTGCATGACCTCTGGATCGGTGGACTCCGTCAGGCCAAGCGCCTCGAAAATCGGCCCAAACTCGCCGATCGACTGGTTGGCGCGGGTAACGATCTGCTTGGCGACTGGCGCACGTTCTTCCGAATAGCTGTTGAGCAGGCTTTCGCCAGCCTGGCCTTTGATCACGGCAGCAAGTTTCCAGGCCAAATTGAAGGAATCCTGGATCGAGGTGTTGGACCCCAGCCCATTGGAGGGCGGATGCCGGTGCGCTGCGTCGCCCATGATGAACACCCGGCCGGACTGCATATGCGTGGCGAACATGTTGTTCACCGTCCAGGTAGAGACGGACGTGATCTCCGGCTCGATGGACTGATCACCGACCAGATCGCGCACGACTTTGGTGGCGAACTCATTGGTTACATCCGGTGCCGGCTGGTTGATGTCATAGCCCCAAACGATCAACCACTCGTTCCAAGGCCGCACCATCCGAACCAGACCCATGCCGATACCGCCGACGTCGGCGCCCGGCTGTACCACCCAGTAGAGAACGGAGGGGCGATGGGCGACAAATTTGGAAAGGTCAGCTTTGAAGATGATGTTCATCGAGCCGCCGACGCCCATTTCCCCTTCGAAGGGCAGCTTTTCCAGCTCGGCGACCTTGGAGTTGCCGCCATCAGCCCCAATCAGATAGCGCGAACGGATGGTGATCTCCTTGCCGCTCAGCCGATCCAGACACGTTGTGGTGACGCCGTCTGCATCCTGTTCATGGCGCAGATACTCGGTCGACATGCGCGCTTGCGTGCCGCGTGAACAAGCGGTCTTGAACAGCAGCGGCTCCATCATTGTCTGCGGCAAATCGTTCATGAAGGTCGGAGATGAAAGCAGATGCTCCGCCTTCGACATGGGGTGGTTGCCCCAGCTCTTCATCCGGCCAATCTCTTCACCTGCCAGACTTTCGCAAAAGACGTTTTCACCCATCAGTTCCTGCTCAGCGGCGAACAGATAAGCCTCGTCCTCGACTTCCTGACCGAGATCGCGCAGCACTTCCATGGTGCGCTGATTGGTGATGTGCGCGCGCGGCGTGTTGGCAAGCCAGCGATAGCGGTTCACCGCCATGTTCTCTATGCCATAGCTGGAGAGCAGCGCGGCGGTCGCTGACCCTGCCGGTCCGGTACCGATGATGAGAACGTCAGTGGTGATGTCAGCCATTGGAGGTTTCCTCAGTCTGTTTTGTCTTTGGTTTTTGGGTCTCTAGCGCGCCGCCGGTCAGTCGCCGCCGTACCGGGAAAAGCTCAATGCCTGTACGGCTTGAGATCAGGCCCCAAAGGCCCTTGGGCGCGAACAGCATGATGATGATGCCGATGATGCCGAGGATCATCAGGTACCAGGTGCCGTAGTCGGCAAGCAGCGATTGCAGAATGAAGAATACCAATACGCCAACGATCGGTCCTTCGATGGTACCGATCCCACCGATCACCACGATGAAGATGACGTAGGCGGTCCAATCCTGAACGGAGAAGGCAGCGTCAGGAGAGATGCGCGCCTTTTGCAGATAGATCAGCGCGCCTGCGATACCGGTGCCGAAGGCGGCAACCAGAAACACCACCCACTTCATACGGCCTGCATCGACACCTACGGATTTCGCCGCTTCGATGTTGTCGCGCACGGCCGCCAGGGCCAAGCCGCGCTTGGTGCGCAGCAACCAGTAGATGCCACCGATTGTTGCCACGGCCAGGATGACGGCGAGCCAATAAGAGAGGATGTCGCGCGCCGCCGCGCTGCGTACGCCGAAGAGGTTTTCGATGGTTTCCGCGAACATCAGTTCACGGGTCGCCGAGCGTGGGAGCGAGGTCCCCGTGCCGCCGCCTACGGCCTGCCATTGCGACGTCACCAGACGCACCACCTCGGCTATGACCCAGGTGCCGATAGCAAAGTAAGCGCCTTGCAGGCGGAAGGCGAAGAACGCGGTGGGGATGGCCAAAAGGACCGCCACGACGCCGCCCAACAAAATGGCCGGTATCGGGTCGAGGCCAGCCAGGATCACCACACCAAACATGGCGTAGGCGCCGATGCCGACAAAGGCTTGCTGGCCGATGGAGACGAGGCCGCCATAGCCGGCAAGCAAGTTCCAGAACTGCGCCAGCACCAGCATGGTGAGGATGAAAAACATGTCCTGGATCAGACTGCGCGAGGCGAAAGCGGGCAGCGCGACCAGCACCACGATCAGGATCAGTGCGAGGATGCCCGCGATCCTGGAAGCTTTGGTGCCGGTGTGAACGGCATAGGGTGTCGTGCGCTCGGTCATGATCGCGCCCCCTAATCCACAGCCCGCGGGAACAACCCGCGTGGACGAATGAGCAGCACCACCAGAAAGGCGACATGGCCGGCCAGGATTTGCCATTCAGGATTGATCGCGGCACCCACTGTCTGCGCCACACCGATGATGATGCCGCCAAGCAGCGTGCCCCAAAGCGAGCCAAGCCCGCCAATGATCACCGCCTCAAACGCGTAGATGAGACGCGCTGGTCCGATGTTCGGATCGAAGTTCGACCGCATGCCAAGATAGAGCGCGGCGATGGTCACGATGATCATCGCGATACCGGTTGCCTTGGCAAAGATATTGGCCGGCTTGATACCCATGAGACTGGCCGTTGTCGCATCGTCGGACGTTGCCCGAAACGCACGGCCAAGCTCAGTGCGATAGAAAAGCTGGTTCAACCCAACGATCACTAGTATCGCCGAACCAAACGTGAGCAGTGGCAGCACGCCAAGATTGATGCCTGCCACTTGCACAGACGCTGTGGAAAGCGCGCCGGTGGGTAGACGCTGACTGTCAGCGGAGAAGCCCTCAAGCAGCGCGTTCTGCAGCACCACCGACAGACCGAACGTGACCAATAAGGGCGGCAGGATGTCCTCGCCCAAGACGCGGTTGAGCATGTATTTTTGCAGGCCGTAGCCGAGCATGAACATGAAAGGGATTGCGATCGCCGCCGCGACAAAGGGCGACAGGCCCGTCATCGTGACCAGCAGCAGGATGAGATAGGCGCCCATCACAATAAGGTCGCCATGGGCCAGATTCACCAACCGCATGATGCCGAAGACGAGAGAGAGGCCGGCGGCGAACAAGGCGTATAGCCCGCCGAGGAGAATGCCTTGGAGTATTGTATCGACCCAGATCATGCCGCTGCTCCAAAATAGGCGTCATGGATGGCTTCGCGAGAGAGCTCATCGGGCGTGCCCGACAGCGTTACCCGGCCTTCCATCATGCAGTAAACACGGTCAGCGACCTGCATAGCCTGGCCAATATCCTGCTCGACCACGATCAGCGACGCGCCGGCTTCCTTGATTTTTGGCACCGCTTTGTAGATGTCGCGGATCACCACTGGCGCGAGACCCAATGAAATTTCATCGCACAGCAGAACGCGTGGATTGCTCATCAGCGCGCGGCCGATAGCCACCATCTGCTGCTGACCGCCCGAGAGTGCCGTGCCGGGATTGGTGCGGCGTTCTTTGAGGATCGGGAACAGCTCGTAAACCGTCTCTAGGTTCCAGTGACCGCCAGTCTTGCGGCCGTAGGTGCCGATCAGCAGGTTCTCTTCCACTGACAAGGATGGAAACAGGCGCCGCCCCTCCGGCACCATGGCAACACCCATCGCCATGATCGCATCTGCAGTCGCATTGCCGATCGCATTGCCATCGAACGAGACCGTCTCATGCCCATTGATCAGGACGCCGGCAATGGAGCGCATCAGCGTGGTCTTGCCAGCGCCATTGGCGCCGATAATGGCGATGGTTTCACCCTCGTTGAGGTCGATATCCACGCCAAATAGCGCCTGGAAATCGCCATAGTGGGCCGTGAGATTGTGAGTGGTCAGGAGCGCCATCAGATTTCGATCCCCAAATAAATCTCTTTGACTTCCCTGGACTCCATGATCACGTCCGGGTCGCCGATGCCGATCACCTTGCCGAAATCGAGCACCAACAGTCGGTCGACCACGGAGTTCAGCGCGTGCAAAACGTGCTCGATCCAGATGATGGTGACGCCCTCGCCGTGGATGGCCTTTATGGTCTCCACCAGCGCTTGGCATTCGCCCTCAGTGAGGCCGCCGGCGATTTCATCGAGCAGCAGGAGCTTGGGATGAGTGGCTATCGCGCGCGCCAGTTCCAGACGCTTGCGTTCCAACAGTGACAGCGAGCCGGACGTCTGATTGGCTTTGCCGATTAACTCCGTGCGCTCCAGGATGACCGCGCACTGCCGCATCACTTCGCTCTCGGAGCGTTGACGGCCAAAGGTCGCCGCAACGACCAAATTCTCATAGACCGTCAGATGCGTGAATGGCTGGGGGATCTGGAACGAGCGCCCAACGCCGGAGATGCAGCGCTGCATGGCCGGAACCTTCGTGACGTCTCGGCCTTCAAAATGAACGCGCCCCTTGTCAGCCGGAATGTTGCCGGTGATGAGATTGAACAGCGTCGACTTGCCGGCCCCATTTGGCCCGATGATGCCAAGCGCCTGCCCCGCCGGAACGTCGAAACTGACATCATCCGTCACTTTCAAAGCACCGAAGCTTTTTGACACATTCTGCAAGGCAAGCATGCTCATGGCTCGCTCCGGGCGGCTTGGTGAAAAACGGGCGCGTACGGCACAGACCTGCGCCGTACGCTGTTGGAAAACTTAGGAAATCTGTTCCATCGTGCCGCCGGTTGGAATCGATGGCTGATCGGAATTGTCCACGATGACGAGGTCGTAGCCGCCGCCATCGTTCAGGCGCCATTGGCCGCCAACAAGCGGCGTTTTGCAGATATTGCGGGCTGCAAAGGGTGGCAAACCAGCGCCATTGAACGCGATTGGCCCAACAATGGTGTTGAGGTTGGAGGCTGCGATCGCTTCGGCAACGGCATCACCGTCGCTGCTATCGTCAACACGGCCCATCACGTCAACGGCCAACTCAAACAGGGCGTGCACGAAGCCGATGGGCTGGGTCCACTGCTTGCCAGTTTCACCGGTGTACGCCTCAGCGACTTGACCGGCGGTCAGGCCATTGAGCGAGGACGAGAACGGATGGCTCGGCGACCACCAAACTTCTGAGGAGAGGTTGTGGCCGCTGTCGCCCAGCGCTTCAACCGCCTGCGGGAACAGGATCGCCTTGCCGATGGACGCCGCTTTCGGCGTGAAGCCCTGCTGCTTGGCTTGGTTCCAGAAGGTGGTGAAATCCGGTGGGATCGGTACCCCTGTAACGATCTCCACATTGCCCTGCTTGAAGGCATTGATCTGAGCGGAGAAATCATCGGTCAGGTTCTGATAACGACCCGGATCGGTGAGCGTGTAGCCCTGCGCATCAAGCACTGGCGGGAAGCCGACATTGGGGTCACCCCACGCATTGCCGTCGCCATCATTGGGGAAGAGACCGCCAACCGATTTGTTGGTGTCGAGCTGTGCCCACATGGCGGTGAAGACGGAGATCACATCCTCAAGGCCCCAGAAGAAGTGGTAAGCATAGTCGAACGGTTCCCAGCTTTCTGGGTTGCCGGGGTTACCCTGCTGTCCGATGAACCAGGGCTGCCAGGGCGCAACCGTTGAGATCACCGGCACGCCTTCGGACTCGGCCGTTGTCGCGACCGGGTTGGTCGTTTCTGGCGTCGAGGCCACCAGCAGCAAGTCCACTTCATCATCGATGATAAGTTCCTGGGCGACGTCGGCCGCACGGTTCGGGTTGGACTGGCTGTCCTTGACGATAACCTCGAAATTCTCAGCAACCGCGGACTGCGCGAAGTTCGACAGGATGAAATTGTCGGCTTCGGCGAAGGCCGCCAGCGGGCCCGATTGTGGACTGACATAGCCAAGCTTGATGCGCGCGCCTTGCGCGATGGCCGGCATGGGGAACGCGCTGACGGCAGCGGCAGCAGCGGTGCTCTTCAAAAGTGTGCGGCGTGTGATCATGTCATCCTCCCAGATGATTGTTGCGTTGTTTGTCGGTTGTCAGAGAACGGGTGGGTCGCCAGCCCAAGCTGCCTGGAGCAGCGTGCGGATCGCCTGGCGCTCCACAGGGCGCGGGTTCGGATAGGGCTTGCTGGTGGCCAGATCAGCAGCTTTGTCGAGATCGCTCTCGTTAAGGCCCAGTTCTATCAGCGCCATCGGCGCACCGACCTTTTGCGCAAAATCGTGCAGCGATTGACCGGCATTCGTTTCGCCAAAAATGTCGCAGATCGGCTGGAGCTGATCGGCCACCGCGCGGGCGTTATAGGCGATGGCATGAGGCAGAACGACCGCATGCGTTTCGGCATGCGGCAGGTCGAACGACCCGCCCAGGGTGTGGCAAAGCTTGTGATGGAGCGCCATGCCAACCTGGCCGAGGACCGTGCCGCAGAGCCAAGCGCCATAAAGCGTTTCGCCCCGTGCCTCCAAGTCTTGCGGATTGTCGATTACCTTCGGCAGCGCGCGCTCAAAGGCAGACAATCCCTCAATAGCAAGCATGGTTGAAACCGGATTGCGATTGACCGCATAGAGCGCCTCGGCGGCATGGGCCATAGCGTTCAGCGCGCTCGTCACCGTCATCGGAACAGGCAACGTCACCACCAACTCAGCGTCGTATAAAATGACTTCAGGCTGGATTTTCGGGTCGGTGAGCGTGGTTTTTACGCCATCTTCGGTCTGGCCAAGAATGGCAGTTGCTTCGGATCCGGCATAGGTGGTCGGGATCACGATTTGCGGCAGATCCGTCTGATAGGCAATGGCTTTGCCAAGGCCGGTTGTTGATCCACCGCCCAGCGCCACCAGGCAGTCAGCCTCCACACTCCTAGCGTGCGCAATGGCCTCAGCAGTGACATCCACCGGGGTGTGCATGGCAGCCTTCGTGAAAACGCCTGCAGCTTTACCATTGAGATTGGCGGCCATGTCCATCGCGCTGTCGGCCTGAGGCGGCGTGGAGAGCACCAGCGCTCGTGTGCAGCCAAGCCGGTCGATTTCCTCTTCGATCTTGTGGCGCAAGCCAGCACCAAACCGCACGCGAACCGCGGCGCTTTGCGCTTCAAACTGGCTTTGGAAATGGACCATCGATCCTCCCGGACGGCGCCCTTGGTGGGCGCTCATTCGTCTCATTAGGGGAACGCTAGCACGTCAAATTCCGTCACTTGATCCAATTCGCGAGCATTAATATAACTTCAAGTTATGAAATTTGACCCACGCCACCTTGAGATCGTTGCCGCCATCGTCGAACATGGCGGACTCACCGAGGGCGCAGAGGCTTTGGGGAAGTCCCAGCCCAGCGTATCGCGCACACTCTCCATGCTCGAAGCGCGGGTGGGATCGCGGCTCTTTGAAAAGAACAAGCGCCCACTCCAACCGACCGAGCTTTGCCTGGCACTTGCTGCCGAAGGAAGAAAAGTTTTGGCGGCCAACAAAGCCGCATCGGATGTGGTTAAGCGCTATCTGGACGGGCGCTCAGGCGTGGTGCGCGTCGGCGGCTCGCCAATCTTCATGGATGGCGTCATCTCCGGCATGATTGCGGAGTTTCAGAACGGCCACCCCGATGTGCGGATCGACCAGTCCTACAACTATGCCCAAGACCTGATGGAAAAGCTCGAAGCCGGAACTCTGGATGTCGCGATCTGCCCAATGAAAATCGATGCCATCCCAAGCGGTTTCACATTCAAGGATATTCTGCCTGGCCGTAACGTCATCGCCTGCGGCGCCACGCATCCGGTTGCCAATCGAACCTCGGTGACACTGTCCGACATTGCCCCCTACCCCTGGATCGCGCCGCCGACCGACAGCCCGCTTTACGAGGATTTGCGCAGCGTGCTTTCGAGCATTGGCATGCGCGACTTTCGCGTGAGTTTTTCCGGCGGCTCGCTGACCTCCATTATCAACATTCTTGAGCGCTCCGATGCGCTCACTGTCCTGCCCTACTCGGTGGTGTTCACGCTACGACGTCAGAAGATGCTGTCCGCGCTATCCATCAAGATCGGCCACCCGGAACGAAACTTAGGCCTTCTAACACGCGCTGAGGCACCGCTTGGACCGACCGTCAGGCGGTTCCACCAGTTCATCGTGCGCGAGTTTGCAACCCTCGCCGATACGATCCTGAAACATGAGCAAAACGCGCTTTGGCGTAGCTGAAGTTTCCTCGCCTAAAGCACGCGAGACAAGAACTCCCGCGTGCGGTCTTGTTTGGGCGCTGAGAAGACGTCGTTGGGTGCGCCCTCTTCCAAAATCCGCCCAGCATCCAGAAAGCAGACTTTGTTGGCCAGCTCGCGCGCAAAGCCCATCTCGTGGGTGGCGAGGATCATCGTCATGCCATCGCGATGCAGTTGCCGCAGCACATCCAGAACCTCGCCGACGAGCTCCGGATCAAGCGCAGAGGTGATCTCGTCGAAGAGCATGATCTCCGGCTCCATCGCCAAGGCGCGGATAATCGCCACCCGCTGCTGCTGCCCACCTGATAGCTGGTCCGGATAGTGATCCTTGTGATCTGGCAAGCCGAAGCGTTCGAACAAGTCTGTGACAGGGTCGGCAAGCTCAACCTTACTGCGGCCATGCACCCGCATTGGCGCAAGCATAACGTTTTCTGCCGCCGTCATATGCGGGAAGAGGTTGTAGGATTGGAACACGATGCCAATCCGCTCCCGCACCGGCTGCGGGTCAAAACCGGGCTCAGCAATGTCGACTCCGTCCAGAAAGATCGCGCCATCATCGATCGGTTCAAGCAGGTTGATACACCGCAGAAGCGTCGATTTGCCGGACCCCGATGCACCAATCAAACAGACCATTTCGCCGTCAGCGACATCCAGATCGATGCCCCGACAGACATGGTTCTGGCCAAAGCTCTTCTGCACCCCGCGCAGAGAAAGCTTCGCACCTGGCTGCGCCGTCACGTCCGGCGCCTCGTCTGCCTATGCAGCAAATAATCGGCATAGCGTGTTGCAGGGATCGTGATCGCCAAAAAGATCAGCGCAGCGCCAACATAGGGCGTGAAGTTAGCAAACAGTGATTTGTAGACGCCAGCCTGGCGAAAAATCTCCACCGGCCCGATGAACGAGAGCAGGGCAACGTCTTTCTGCAGAGCGATGAAAAGGTTCATATTAGCCGGCATGACATTGCGGATGGCTTGCGGAAGCACGACAAACCGCATGGTGTCCTGATCGGACAAACCAAGCGAGGCCGCCGCCGCGCGCTGGCTTTCATGGATCGATTCAATGCCGGAGCGAAAGACCTCGGCCACATAGGCGGCATAGACCAGGACCAGCGCCAGCGAGCCCCAAATGTAGGGCGAGTTCCAGGGGCGCGGCAGCCCCAGGCCCGGCACGCCGAACCCAATCAGATAGATGACCAGGATAACCGGCACACCGCGAAACACATCGGTGTAGAGCGCCCCGAACATACGCAGCGGAAAGAGGATCGGCGCGCGCACATCCCGGCAAAGCGCAATCGCCAATCCTAGGATTGCAATAATCGGCGCGCACCAGGCGAAGATCATCACGTTCTGCAAAAACGCATTGAGAAGGCCCGGAAACGTTCGCGCGAAAACCTGACCATTGAAGAAACTCCGCTGCACCGCCTCCCAACCCGGCGCGAACGGCACAAGGAGAACAAAAGCAACCAACACCACAACTGTGGACGCCACGGCGATCGTCACGGACCGCCGCTTCATCCGCGCTTCGTAGGCAGCGCGGCGGGTGGGCATTGTGCCGGTGCTCAGCCCAGTGTCGGCCATCTATTCGATGACGGGCACGCCGGTGGCTTCCTGCAACCACTGCGCTTCCAGAGCTGCCAATGCACCAGACTCGGTAAGTTCGGTGATGGCCGCGTCCACGCACTCCTTAAGTGGATTGCCTTCTTCCATGAGCAATCCAAACTGGTCAGGGTTTTCCGACCGGTCTGCCGGGAACTGACCGAGGATAACGCCATCATTGACGACCACGGCTGCCAGATAGAGCGCGGTCGGCAAATCGAACAAGGCCGCATCGATCTGGCCTGCCTGCATGGCAGCTGTCACATCAACATTGTCACCGTATAGCAGCGGGTCGCGCTCTGGCTGAACATAGCTTGAGCATGGGCAAGCGGTCGTGGTGGAATGGGCACCCCAAACCGCGCCTTGCAGCGACTCCACGGTTGGTTCAAGACCGGCATCCACAACCGACTGCGTGGTGAGAACCGCCATGGCGGAGGTGTAGTAGGGCAGCGAGAAATCGACCATCTCCTCGCGCGCTTCGGTGATCGAATATTGCTGCATGTTGAAGTCGAAGTCTTTGGACCCTGGCTGAATGGCCTCATCGAACGAGGTGCGCACCCAGGTCACATGGTCGGCATCAAATCCCATGGCTTCAGCAATCGCATACGCCACCGCCGCCTCATATCCCTCGCCACTGGCCGGATCATCATTGAGTACCCAAGGGTAGAAGGCAGGATTGCCGGTCGCGATGGTTAGAACGCCCTCTTCCAGCGTCTTTCTAGCCGCGCAGCCGCTATGCTCATGCGCCGAGGTGCCGGTCGTTGCGATGGCAAGAGCGGAAAAGCTGACGAGCGACAGAGTCGTCAACGTAGAGGTCAAGGTTTTCATGGTGCGGGCTCCAATTTGGGTTCCGCCCATGGTTTGGCATGCAAGGCCCATTTGTCCAGCCCCTTGGGCGCTGGAAAACCGTGCAAAACGGTTCCACGCTCGCCCGGTTAGTGGTCGAGAAACTGCTCCAGCGTGCGACGGCTACCTTGCGCCCACAACATCGAAAGCCACTGTTCAAAGGGCTCGGCCAAACGGTCCTCATCGACCAATTCGCCATAAATCTGGCTCTGGGCGAGCCAAGCGCGCGGTTCGTGTCTGGCATCGTGCGCAGCCTTGCAGAGATCATCCCAATAAGGATCGTTGGGCTCTATCAAACTGCCGTCTTCACGCATTCCAGCGCACATGCGCGCCCAAAGCGCCTCCGCCAGCGCCAGCCCGCTGACACTGGCGCCGGTATCAAGCGCATCGCGAACGGTCGGCAGCAGAAACCCGGTATGGCGCGCCGACCCGTCAAAGGCCACACGCCGGGTCGTGTCTTCGATGGCCGGATTGCTGAAGCGTTGCGTGATCAGATCCAAATAGGCTCCGGCCGTCATGCCGGGCACCGCATCGACATGCGGCAAGACCTCTGAGTCCAGAACCTTGGTGAAAAAGGCGCCGACCTGCGGATCAGCCATACAGTCGGCAATCGTCGCCAGCCCAAGAATCTCGCCAACATTAGCCAGAACCTGATGGCCGGCATTGAGCATGCGAATTTTCATCGCCTCATAGGCATGAACATTGTCGGTGAACGTGACACCAACAGCATCCCAAGCCGGGCGCCCATCGCAAAAATCGTCCTCGCAGACCCATTGGCGAAAGGCCTCATGGGTCACCGGAACTTTGTCATCCAAGCCAAAGGACAGCGCCAACGCAACCTCCACCGGGCCGGTTGCCGGGACGATGCAATCGACCATTGAGTTGGGAAACGCGCCATTGGCATCGATCCAATCGGCCAGATCGGGATCGGACAGTCGCGCAAGCGATACGACCGTTTGGCGAGCGATAGCGCCATTGCCTTGCAAATTATCGCAGCTTTGCACCGTGAAAGGTTTGAGCCCCTGATCACGGCGACGCTTGAGCGCGGCGACCATCGCCCCAAAGGCCGTTCGGGGTGAACCGGGATGGGAAGCATCGTGCAGAATGTCCGGATGGCGAGCATCGAATCCGTTGGTCACCGGATCGATGTAGTAGCCGCCTTCGGTCACCGTCAGTGACACGATCCGGATCGCAGGGACGGCCATGCAGTCGATCAGCGCGCCATTCTCCTCTTCCACTGGAAGGAAGTCGATCATCGAGCCGACGATCTCCGCCGATGTGCTCGTCGGGTTGAGCTCGATAAGCGTTGTCAGGCAATCTTGGGCGAGCAGCTTGTCACGCATCAGCGCATCGTTGGGCCGCACGCCGGCACCAATAATCGCCCAATCGTGAGCCACCCCCACCTGCATCAACCGGTGTAGGTACCAGGACTGGTGAGCACGGTGAAAGTTACCAAGGCCTATGTGCACAATCCCCGGTTTCAGGGCCTTACGATCATAGGCCGGGCGGCCGATTTGATTGGGGACCTTGTCCAGATGGGCATTGGACAAGGGGATCAACTCATCCATTGGCCACCGTCGACATTGAACGTTTGTGCAACGATGTAGTCAGCTTCCGCCGTCGCCAGGAAGACGGCCATCCCCGTCAAATCCTCCGCCTTGCCCATCCGCCCGAAAGGCACGTCTTGGCCGACTTCTTTTTTCTTTTGGCCCGGCGCCTTGCCCTCAAGCTCGGCGAACAGGGCATCGACACCATCCCAGTGCTCGCCATCGACCACACCGGGCGAGATCGCATTCACATTGATCCCGTGTTCGATGAGGTTGAGGCCGGCTGATTGGGTCAGGCTGATAACGGCCGCTTTCGATGCGCAGTAGACGGCGACCAGCGGCTCACCGCGACGGCCGGCTTGGCTCGCCATATTGATGATCTTTCCACCGCCGCCGCGGGCTATCATGTGGCGCGCGACCGCCTGCATGGTGAAAAGCGTGCCAGCGACATTGATATCAAAAACCAATTGAAAGTCCGTCGGCTCGATATCGACGATCGGCGCGGCTGAAAAAATCGCGGCATTGTTGATCAGGACATCAATGCAACCCATCGCGTTGATCGCGGCATCAACACCCTCGGCGATGCTAAACTGATCGCTAACATCCATTTCCACCGCGGTGGCGGCTGAACCGATTGCTTCGGCTGCAGCCCTGGCAGCCTCACCATCAATATCTGCGATAACCACCTGCGCACCTTCGCGGACATAGGCTTGTGCAAAGGCGAACCCGATCCCGCGGGCTGCGCCGGTGATCAGCGCACATTTCCCTTCCAGGCGTTTCATTCGATGCGCAGCCCCTGGGCATCAAACTTGTGCAGGCGTTCCCAATCGGGCGTCATATAGATCGTGTCGCCATGGTACATATCGACTTCGCCGCCGGCGCGCACGGTCAGCGGATCAGCGCGCCCTTCCATATGGACATGGAAAAACGTGTCAGACCCCAGATGTTCCGAGACACCGATCCGGCCTTGCCAGGTGCCTTCCGTCGCCGAGGTCGCGATGTGCTCAGGGCGAATGCCGATGGTGTGGGCGCCATGCTTTTGTGCTTCCTCACCGTCCAAGAAGTTCATTTTCGGTGATCCGATGAAGCCGGCGACGAAGCGGTTGCGCGGCGTTTTATAGAGCTCAAGCGGGCTTCCCACCTGTTCGATACGGCCCGCCTGCAGCACCACGATCTTGTCGGCCATGGTCATGGCTTCCACCTGATCGTGGGTCACATAAATCATCGTCGTGTCGAGCCGCTTGTGCATTTCGCTGATCTCAAGGCGCATGCCCACGCGCAACGCGGCATCAAGGTTCGACAGTGGCTCATCAAACAGGAAGGCCGATGGCTCGCGGACAATCGCGCGGCCGATCGCAACGCGCTGGCGCTGGCCACCTGAAAGCGCGGCAGGGCGACGGTCCAGATAATCGGTGAGATTAAGAACGGCAGCCGCCTGCTCGACCCGGCGATCCTGTTCAGCTTTGTCGATTTTGGCCATACGCAGCGGGAAAGCGATGTTTTTGCGCACGCTCATATGCGGATAAAGCGCGTAAGACTGGAAAACCATGGCCAAACCGCGCTTGGCCGGCGGCACATGGGTCGCATCCTGCCCATCGATGCGAATGGTGCCGCCTGTGGTATCTTCCAAGCCGGCGATCAGGCGCAGCAGCGTGGACTTACCGCACCCTGAGGGCCCGACGAAGACGACGAACTCGCCTTCATTGATCTCCAAGTCTAACGGATGGATGACCTTCACGTCGCCGAAGGATTTTTCCACCTTATCAAGAACTATGTTGCCCATGCTGGTGTTCCTTACTTAACCGCGCCAAAGGTGAGGCCGCGTACAAGTTGCTTCTGGCTGAACCAGCCAAGGATGAGGATTGGCGCAATGGCCATCGTGGATGCCGCTGAAAGCTTGGCAAAGAAGAGACCTTCCGGGCTCGAATAGCTGGCGATGAATGCAGTCAGCGGAGCGGCGGTGGCAGCGGTGAGGTTGAGCGTCCAGAACGCTTCGTTCCAGGCCAGGATAAAGTTCAGCAGGATGGTGGACGCGATCCCTGGGATAGCCATCGGCGTGAGGACATAGAGAATTTCCTCTTTCAGCCCTGCCCCGTCCATACGAGCCGCCTCAAGAATTTCGCCTGGGATCTCCCGGAAATAGGTGTAGAGCATCCAGACGATAATCGGCAGATTGATCAGCATGAGGACGACCACCAGTCCGATGCGGGTGTCCAGCAGTCCCAGCTCAATGAAGATAAGTGAGATCGGATAAAGCACACCCACAGCTGGCAGCATCTTTGTGGAGAGCATCCAGAGCAGGATGTCCTTGGTGGCCCGCGAAGGCACAAAAGCCATCGACCAGGCAGCAGGAACCGCGACGATAATGCCCAGAAGCGTTGAGCCGCCGGCAACGATCACCGAGTTCCAAAGAAAGCGCATATAGTCTGAGCGCTCCTGGACAACGGAGTAGTTCTCTAGCGTCCAGTCAAAGAAGAAGAATAGTGGCGGATCATTGATCGCCTGCGCCTCGGTTTTGAAGCTGGTCAGGATCGTCCAATAAATCGGAAAGAAGATCAGCAGACCGACTGCCCAGGCAAGAGCAGTCCATGCCAATTTGCGGCCAGGTGTGATTGCGCGTGCCATCGTCCGTTCCCCCTATTTGTCCAGGTTCTTGCCGACGATCCGCATCAGGAAGATCGCTACAATGTTGGCAAGGATGATGGCGTAGACGCCGCCAGCGGAGCCCAGTCCAATGTTCTGGCTGTCAACGACGCGTTGGAAGATGAGGTAGGTGAGCGTGCGGGTGCCAAAGGCCCCGCCGGTGGTCACGAAGATCTCTGCAAAGATGGACAGCAAGAAGATCGTCTGGATCAGGATCACAATGGTGATGGCACGCGACAGGTGCGGCAACACGAGGAACCAGAAGCGCGCAAGCGGAGGAGCGCCATCCATTTCGGCGGCTTCCAACTGTTCGCTGTCCAGCGACTGAATGGCTGTGAGGAGAATGAGCGTTGCAAACGGCAGCCACTGCCAGGATGCGATGAGGATGATGGATTGCAGCGAGGCGTCGGAGAGCCAAGAGACCGGTTCGGCCCCAAAGAAGCGCCACAAATGGGCGAAGATGCCGTTCACCGGGTCCATCAGCATGTTTTTCCAGACCAGGGCCGACACCGTGGGCATCACGAAGAAGGGCGCAATCACCAAGATGCGCACAATGCCCTGGCCCCAAATCGGCTGGTTGAGCAGCATGGCCAACAGAACGCCGAGCACCACGGTGATGACCAGCACGCCACCAACCATGATCAGAGTTGTCTGAACACTCGGCCAAAAGGCGCTGGAGGAAATAAAGCGGGCGTAGTTGTCGAAGCCTACCCAGTCCAGGCCACGCTCAAGGCTATCACCGCGCAGCGGCAGATACTGCTTGAACGAGAAGTAAAGCGTCATCGTCAATGGGACCAGCATCCACCCTAGAAGGAGGACAACGGCGGGCGCCATCATGAAGCGGGCGGCGGATCGGGATGCTTTGGTGGCCATGTTGCGTCCTCTGGATGCACGTCTTCCGTTGACCGGCCCTGCCTGAGTCCCAGGCGCGCCCGTCGCAGATGCGATCAAGAATAGTGACTTTTATGCCGGGAAGTGAACGAGGGGCGGCGGGAGAAAGACCGCCCCTCGTCAGTGTCGAAAGCGCCAGGCTTAAACGGACCGCTCTTAGCGGTAACCGGCGGCTTCCATGGCTTCGTTGGTGATGTCCTGGGCCTTCTCCAGCGCCTCTTCAACGCTCTGCTGACCGGCGTAGACCGCGGAGAACTCCTGGCTCACTTCGGTCGCAATGCCGGCAAACTCCGGAATGGCGACGAACTGGATGCCGACATACGGCACCGGATCGACGGTCGGGTTCGTCGGATCAGCGGCATTGATGGAGTCCAACGTCATCTGGGCGAACGGAACGTCCTGATATTCCGGCGTCTCATAAAGCGAGGTGCGCGCGCCCGGAGGAACGTTGGCCCAACCTTCATTCTCCGCAACCAACGCAATGTAGTCGCTCGATGTCGCCCACTCGATGAATGTCTTGGCTGCTTCTTCCTGCTGGGTGCCGGCTGGAACAGCCAGTGCCCAGGCCCAGAGCCAATTGGAGCGTTTGCCAAGGCCTGTGTCCGGTGCCAAAGCAAAACCAACGCTGTCAGCAACGGTGGAATCGTTCGGGTTGGTCACAAAGGAGGCTGCAACCGTGGCGTCGATCCACATGCCGCATTTGCCCTGCTGGAACAGCGAGAGGTTCTCGTTGAAGCCGTTGGTCGCGTATCCCGGAGGACCGGACTCTTCCATCAAGCCAACGAAAAAGTTCAGCGCTTCGGCCCATTCAGGCTGATCGAACTGCGCGTTCCAGTCTTCATCGAACCAGCGCGCGCCAAACGAGTTGGCCGTGACGGTGATGAAAGCACCGCCCTCACCCCAACCAGCCTTACCGCGCAGGCAGATCCCATTGATATCGTTGTCGCGGTCGGTCATCGCCGCAGCTGCTTCGCGAATGAACTCCCAAGTCGGTGCCGTCGGCATTTCAAGGCCAGCAGCTTCCATCAAATCGTTCCGATACATGACCATGGAGCTTTCGCCATAGAACGGTGCGGCATAGAGCGTGCCGTCGTGCGAAAGGCCATTGCGCATCGCCGGCAGGATGTCGTCGACATTGTAATCGTCGGACAGATCATCGAGCGGCACGAGCCAACCATTGGCACCCCAGATCGGGGTCTCGTACATACCGATCGTCATAATGTCGAACTGCCCACCATTGGTGGTGATGTCGGTGGTCACGCGCTGGCGAAGAACGTTTTCTTCCAGCGTCACCCACTCAACAGCGATGCCGGTCTCTGCGGTGAATTGGTCGGTGTAGCCCTGCATCCGGATCATGTCGCCATTGTTGACGGTCGCGATCGTGATGGTCGTGTCCTGGGCGATGGCCGTGCCACCAGCCAGGGTGAGCGATAGGGCTGTGGCCGCGCCAAGTTTCTTGACGAGAGTCATGTTTTTCCTCCGGTTCTTTGTTGTTATTAACCGAAGGCTACAGAATGTCGCAGTTCTGAGTCAACAAATTTTTACGCGTGTAAAATTGTGACGTGATTTCAAGCGGACTCCCGCACCACCAGTCGCCCATTGAACAACGTGGTGGACCGTTCACCGGCTTCAGAGCCATCCTCTTCTAGGTGCGCGCGAAGCAGTTCGACCGAGCGCCGCGCGATGGTATCAAAGCTCTGGGAAACGGTTGTCAGCGTCGGGCAGGTGAAGCGCGAAAACGGGTGATCATCATGGCCAGCCACGCGCAACGCGCAGCCGCTGCCACGCCCAACGCGAAGCCCGGACTCGTACGCAGCAGCAAGGAACCCAACCGCCAAACGATCGTTGCCGCAAAGGATCGTGTTGGTCGCCAATGCACGATCGGCGAACGCCTTTTTCGCGCCATCGTAGCCGATCTGCTCAAAGTCCCAGCCCTCGCCATCGGCGTAGACGATCTGCGGCTCGTGACCAAGCTGCTCCATCGTTTGCACATAGGCGGCAAGCTTGGAGCGCACATTCGGATTGGGCGCCATCCGACCCTCAAACAAGCAGGGAGGTTCGCCGGTTTCGCAGAGATAGCGGACGATTTCGCCGATACTCTGGCTGTTGTTGAGGCCAACGAAACCCTCGCCAATCCCCTCAATATTGCTATCAAAAAGCACCGAGGGGACCGCAGCACAAAACCGCGCCAGCGCCCCATGATCGGACGTGCGGCCCAGCGGCGCGAGCAAGGCGCCGGCGGGTTTAAGCGCCAAGAGGCTCTCCAGATTTTCAGCCTCCACCGAGGGCGCACCGTGGGAACTGAAGACAATGGGGCGATAGCCGGCCTCAATGCAAAGCCGCTCGATCTGGCGGGCCATCTCGGCAAAGAACGGGTCGGCCAAATAGGGCACAAGAACACCGATACTTTTGGTGAGCCGACGGTTTTGGTTCACCGCATAAACGTTCGGGCGGTAGTCGTACCGCTCCAGCGCTTCTTCGATGCGCGCACGGGTTGATTGACGCACGCTGGTTGGATCATAGAAGTATTTCGAGACCGTCGGACGCGACAGGCCACTGACGCTCGCGAACTCTTCCATGTTGCGGATTTTCTTGTTGCCCTGGCCCATGGCAGGCTCCTTGATGCGTTGCGCCAAGTATGCGGATCGGCCCACGGAACGGGCGTCATGAAAAGCTGACGCCAAAGAGCAAGTGAAACTTTACGCGCGAAAAGAACTCAGTCGCCAGCGTAGGAAGCTGGGCACCAACCCGTCAAGAGCGATGGACGCCTGCTGGCGCCAGAACGCGCCATTGTCCTTGCGTCAGCTCTGGCCAAGCAGGATGGACTTGGCCCTAGCTGGTTTTCGCAAACCGTTGATTTCGCTCAACGCCCCGGCGCACGAATGGGGCACATCGTAGACTGCGAGGCGCAAGCCCGACCAAGAAAGCGCCAGCACGATAAAAGATGCATGGCCCAAGGGATTCATGGCCAAAGAAACTGTCTTTCGAACGTCCAATGTCAGCAAAGTCTATGACACTGGAACAGTGAAGATCGAGGCGCTTCGGGACGTCAATTTGGAACTCTATGCCGGCGAACTGGCCGTGCTTCTCGGACCGTCCGGTAGCGGGAAGTCTACGCTCCTCAACATCTTAGGCGGCTTGGATCACGCCAGCTCCGGCGATGTTTGGTTTCGAGATCTTGAACTCACCGATCTCAACGATCGCGGGCTGACCTTTTATCGCCGAGACCATGTCGGGTTCGTCTTCCAGTTCTACAATCTGGTCGCCAGCCTAACGGCACGCGAGAACGTGCAACTGGTCACCGACGTTGCCAAGAACCCGATGAAGGCCGACGAGGCGTTGGCTCTGGTCGGGCTGACGTCTCGCCTCTCCCACTTCCCCGCTGAACTCTCCGGCGGCGAGCAACAGCGCGTGGCCATAGCCCGCGCGATCGCCAAGCGCCCTGAAGTCCTGCTGTGCGATGAGCCAACCGGTGCGCTGGACAGCAAGACCGGCGTTCAAGTGCTCGAGGCGCTCGATCAGATCAATCGAGACTTCGGCACAACGACCGTAGTTATCACCCACAATGCGGAAATCCGTAGAATGGCCCACCGCGTGGTGCGTTTCCAGGATGGAAGCATCGTCGATCTGGAAGTCAATGACCACCGCATCGCTCCAGCAGAAATCGTCTGGTGAGTGCGATGCATGCCATTGATCGAAAACTTCTCCGAGATTTCAGGCGCCTTTGGGCGCAGGCGCTTGCCATCGCAATCGTGCTGGCCTGTGGTGTGGCCATCCTGATCACCTCCTTCGGCATGTATCGGGCGCTCGACGAAACGCGCGACGCCTATTACGAGCGCAACCGGTTCGCCGATGTTTTTTCCGCCGCGCGCCGCGCCCCGACAAACCTTGTGCGCCAGATCATGGAAATCCCTGGGGTGCAAATGGCCGAGGCGCGGGTCACCGGCGATGTCATTCTCGACATTCCCGGCAGCGTGGAATCGGCCGTCGGGCGCATTCTGTCGCTGCCCGATTTTGGCGAGCCGCAGCTCAACGTCCCTCTGCTGCGATCTGGGCGCTTACCGACATCCACTGGCGAAGTCGCGGTCAACGAACCCTTTGCTCTGGCCAACAGATTTGCGCTCGGCGATCAGTTTGAAGCCAATCTGAACGGTCGCAAGCAGACGCTGACGATCACCGGCACGCTTCATTCACCCGAGTTCATCTACACGCTTGGGCCAGGCGCTCTGATGCCGAACAATCTTACCTTCGGCATATTGTGGATGCCGCGCAGCATGGCCGAAGCGGCTTTCGACATGACCGGCGCGTTCAACGACATCAGCCTGGCGGTGGATGCGCGCACGCCCGTCGAGCCGGTGCTTGAGGCGTTGGACAATCTGCTTGATCCCTATGGCGGGCTGGGTGCCTACGATCGGGAGGACCAGCTTTCCAACGCCTTTATCGACGCCGAAATCAAACAGCTGCGCAGCATGGCGTTCATCCTTCCACCGGTTTTTTTCGGCATTTCCGCCTTCCTGGTGGCCATGGTGATGGGACGGATCATCTCCTTGGAACGCAGCGAAATCGGTCTGCTGAAGGCGCTCGGCTACTCCGACGTTGAGATCTGCCTGCATTATCTGATGCTCGCCGGGCTCATCGCGATAGCCGGCATCCTGATCGGCTGGGCCGCCGGCACCTGGCTTGCCCGCGGCCTGGCCGAGCTTTATGCCGGCTACTTCAACTTCCCCTTTCTCATATTCAATGTGGCGCTTTGGGTCTATGGCGTTTCGGCCGCCCTTGCCCTGGCTACAGCTGCCCTTGGCGCCGCGCGCAGTGCCCTGAAGGCCGCTCGGTTGGCGCCTGCCGTGGCGATGCAGCCGCCAACCCCAGCGCGCTTCCGTCAGAACATCATCGATAAGGCGATGGCCGCGGCGCGCCTGTCGCAGCCCACGATCATGATCCTGCGCAGCCTGACCCGCTGGCCATGGCGCAGCGCGCTGACCGCCTTGGGCATGGCGATGGCGGTCGCGGCGGTCATGACTTCATCCTTCATGGGCGACAGTCTGGATGCCATCGTTGATAGCGCCTTCTACCAATCCAACCGCCAGCACGCGATGCTGCTGTTTGCCGACGATGTCCCGATCAGCACATTGGACGAGGTCGCACGGCTGCCAGCCGTGCGCCAGGTCGAGGGGCAGCAATATCACGGTGCGGTCCTGCGCAATCGCCACTTCGAAAAACGTGTTTCCATCGAGGCCCGCCTGCCCGGCATGGACCTCAGCCGGGTCGTGGACGCGGAGGGCGCAGTCATGGACATTCCGCCAGGTGGCATCGTGCTGTCGAACCGTCTGGCCGGTCAGCTTCAAGTCTCTCCCGGTGACAGTCTGGAGGTGGAGTTTCTGACCGGACGACAGGAAACCCATGAGGTGGTCGTGTCAGGTTTGATCGACCAATATCTCGGCCTCGGCGCTTATATGGACCTCAACTTCATCAACCGGTTGTTCCGCCAATCCCCGCGCATCTCCGTTGCCAACGTCACCTTGGACGATGCGCAGATTGATGCGTTGCACGCGGCGGTGACCGAAATTCCGGAGCTTTCCGGCACCATCATGATGACCCAGTCGCGGCGATCGTTCCAGGAGACGATCCGTCAGAACATCATTGTGATGAACACAATCTACATGATCATCGCCGTGCTGATCACCATTGGCGTTGCCTACAATGGTGCACGCGTTCAGCTCTCTGAACGGGCGCGCGAACTGGCGAGTTTGCGCATCCTCGGCTTCACCCGCGGTCAGGTGTCCTACATCCTGGTCGGCGAAACGATGCTTTTGGCGTTGCTTGCGCAACCGCTGGGCTGGGCGTTTGGGCGACTGTTCACTGGGGCGATGGTCGAAGCCTTCTCAAGCGATCTTTACGCTTTACCCCTTGTCCTGAAACCCGCAACGTTCACCAGCGCCAGTCTCGTTGTCCTTGCCGCAGCGCTCGGTTCAGTTTTGGTCGTTCGCCGCAGGCTGGACCGGCTGGACCTCGTCGCCGTCATGAAAACCCGGGAGTGACCTGATGTCCAAAGCCATTCGTATGCTGCTGCTCATCGGCCTCGGTGTCGCGCTGGTCGGCGGGCTTCTCTGGGTGACCTTCCGCACAGAACCGGTGTTGGTCGACCTTGAAGAGGCGGTGCTTGCGCCGATGCAAGTGACCATCGATGTTGATGGCAAGACGCGTATTCGCGACATCTATGAAATCTCCGCGCCGATCACCGGCCTCGCACAACGCTCCCCGGTCGCGATCGGCGATCAGGTCGTGGCCGGTGAAACGGTGGTGGCGGTGGTCGAGCCCATCGAGCCGAGCCTGCTCGATGCGCGCAGCCGCCTGCAGGCCGACGCGGCGATACGCGAAGCGGAGGCACGTCTTCTCGTCGCGCAGACCGAACTTGCCAGTGCCGAAGAACATCGTCGGCGTGCCCAGTCACAGTTTGACCGGACGCAGACGCTGGTCTCGCGCGGCGTGGTGAGCACCACTCAGCTGGAGGACGCTACCGAGCAACTGGCCATCGCCAACGCCGCCGAGGCCGCCGCCCTAGCTGGCATCAGCATGGCCCAAAGCAGCCTTGAGCGCGCGCAGGCCGAACTGATCGAGCCGGGAGATGAACAAAACCGCGATGGCGCCTGCTGCGTCCCGCTTGTGGCGCCGGCCAATGGGCGCGTGCTCGCCATCGATCAGATCAGCGCCCGTCCCGTCGTGGCAGGCGCCCGTCTGGTTACGATCGGCGATCCGACGGAGCTGGAAATCGTCGCCGACATTCTCTCCGTCGACGCCGTGCGCTTGGAGATTGGAGCCCAGGCCTTCGTCGACCGATGGGGTGGATCAGGCACATTGGAGGCAAGGCTCGTACGCATCGAACCGGCGGCACGAACCGAAGTCTCAGCCCTTGGCATAGAAGAGCAGCGCGTCGACACGGTGTTTGAGATCACCTCGCCCTTGGCGTCGCGCGAAGGGCTAGGTGACGGGTTCTCCGTGCATCTTCGCATTGTCGAATGGCAGTCCGAGGAGGCCCTTCAGGTGCCGCTCAGCGCAACCTTCCGCGTTGGTGAGGCTTGGGGTCTCTTCGCGGTCGAAGACGGCGTCGCGCATGAGCGTCTGGTTGAGCTTGGCCGACGCAACGCACATACGATTGAGGTTTTAGACGGATTGGCGCCCGGCACGATGGTGGTGACCCACCCCAGCGATGATTTGAGCGACGGTTCGCCAGTGCGCCAACGCACCATCGACATGCGATAGGTGCCGCCGGTCTGCCCGTTCGCCAACCTGCATGAGCCATCCAAAAGGACCCCCTGGCGATGAAAGCCGATCAACGACAAGGCTTGTCAGCAACCGAGGTCGCCGCTCGCCGGCAGAGTGCCGGTTGGAACGAAATTCCAGAAGGCCGCAAGGCCCATCCGCTGGCAGTGTTCGTACGTCAGTTTACCGGACTTCTCGTCCTGATCCTGATCCTTGCCGGCGCCATCGCGGTCTATCTGGGCGAGGTCGTGGACGCCCTGGCCATCGGTTTGGTCGTCCTGCTCAACGGTATCTTGGGGTTCGTTCAAGAGTGGCGCGCGGAAAACGCGCTGCAGGCCTTGCGCGCCATGATGGCGCCCACCGCCCTGGTTCTGCGTGACGGCGAAGAACAGATTGTCGCCGCCCGCGAGCTTGTTCCCGGCGACGTCGTCATCCTGGCAACCGGCGATCGTGTGCCCGCCGACATCGATCTGCACGAAACCATCCAGCTGAAGATCGATGAGAGTGTTCTGACCGGCGAGTCCATTGCGGTCGATAAGGACACCAGCGAGGAGGGCCACCAGCTATTTGCGGGCACGTCTGTTGTTGAAGGGCGTGGCGAAGGGATCGTCACGGCCACAGGGCTCAACACCGAGTTCGGCAAGATCGCCAAGCTTACCGGCGGAGTCGCGAAGCAAAAAACCCAATTACAAGTCCAGCTTGGCCGCTTGGCCGGTCAATTGGGGGCGGTCGCATTGCTGGTCGCTTCCCTTGTGGTGGGCATCGGAGTCTGGGCGGGCCGCGAGGCTGGCGAGCTTTTCATGACTGGCCTGTCGCTGGCGGTTGCTGTTGTTCCGGAGGGACTTCCGGCTGTCGTCACGATCACACTGGCCTTGGGGGCAACGGCGATGGCGCGCCAAAATGCTGTCGTGCGGCGCCTGCAGGCCATCGAGACGCTGGGGGCAGCCTCCGTCATCTGCACCGATAAGACCGGAACCCTCACCGAAAACAAGATGACCGCCACCCGGATGTGGATGCCGCACGCTGAGTTTTCCGTCACCGGGACCGGCTACGATCCGATGGGCCATATTGCCCGCGACAACCAGCGGGTCCGCGCGTCCGATGACCCCTGCCTTGAGGCCGCACTTTCGACAGCAGCGCTTTGCAATCACGCCAATCTGCGACGCCATGAGGGTGAATGGGTCATGCATGGCTCACCAACCGAGGGCGCGCTGGTGGTGCTCGCGCACAAGGGTTGGGTGAAGCTGCCCGATGATCGTGAACCAGTCCATGAGCAACCCTTTTCAAGCGAGCGCAAACGCATGAGTGTCCTTGTGGGGACACCACCGACACTCCATTGCAAGGGGGCGCCGGAGCAAATTCTCGAACGCTGCGATCGCATAGCAACGCCAGACGGGCCAACAGCCCTCGATAATATGGGGCACGCCCAGATCATAGCGGCATACCACGCCATGGCTGGGGAAGGCTTGCGCGTGATTGCCCTCGCCTCGCGGCCGGCCACCGGTCCTGACGACACGGCCGAAGAGCGACTCATTTTCAGCGCTTTGGTCGGGATCATTGATCCGCCGCGCCCAGAGGTCAAAGACGCCGTGCGTCTTGCCCAGTCTGCCGGTATCCGCGTCATCATGATCACTGGCGACAGCCCCGTCACCGCGCAAGCGATCGCCGGCCAACTGGCCATTCCCGTCGACCGAGCCTTGACCGGCCAAGAAATTGAAGCGTTGAGCGACGCCGACCTGCGCGACGCGCTCGCCGGCAATGTGCTGTTCGCCCGCGCCAAGCCCGCCCAAAAAATCCGCATCGTCGAAGCGTTGCAAGCGCAGGATAAGATCGTTGCGATGACCGGCGATGGCGTCAACGATGCGCCGGCGCTCAAACAAGCCGACATAGGCATTTCCATGGGCCAGCGCGGTACGGCTGTCGCCCGCGACGCCTCCGACCTCATCCTGCTTGACGACAATTTCGCGACGATCGTTACCGCCATCAAAGAGGGGCGGCGCCAGTTCGACAATGTCCGCAAGTTCGTGCGCTACCTGCTCACCTCCAATGCCGGCGAGATTGTCGCCATCCTTGCCAACATCCTCATCGGTGGACCCCTGATTTTCCTCGCGACTCAGATCCTCTGGATGAACCTGGTTACCGACGGTGTTACCGCTGTGGCGCTGGGTCTGGAGAAAGCCGAAAAAGGACAAATGCAGCGCAAGCCCCGCGCACCGGCGACGCCGATCATCGGCTGGGATGGCTTGTTCTTCATTGTCTTGTTCGCAATCTACACTGGCTCAGCCAGCCTTTGGATTTTCTATCAAACCTTGCCTCTCGGCGTTGAGGTCGCGCGTACAGCCGCCTTCACAGCCATGATCGTCTTTGAAAAGGTCAGCGTCTTTGCATTCCGCTCGCTTCGCCATCCCTGCTCTGAGATCGGCTGGCTGAGCAACCCGTTCCTTATTGTCACACTTACCATCACGCTTTTGGCACAAGTTGCCGCCGTTTACTGGCCGCCACTACAGCTCCTCTTGCACACCGCTCCCTTGGGACAGGAGCAATGGATGGTCATCGCCATGCTCGCCCTGCCGCTGATTGTGATCCCCGAAGTGGTCAAGCTCGTCACAAGGCCGAAGGTCGCTTGACATTGCTCAACGGATTTCCTGCTCACCGCGCGACAAAAAAGGTCGCAAAGGAGAGGCTCACATGTGGGGTCGTACGCTTCGGATCGTCCGTTTGGCGGGCTTCGACATCAAGGTGGATGCAAGCTGGCTTTTGATTGCCGGGCTCATCGTCTGGAGCCTGGCAACCGGGTATTTTGCGCAAACCGCGCCGACGCTCAGCGCAGAGTGGCGGTTCGTGCTGGCGACCCTGGCAATGCTCGGGCTGTTCGCTTCCCTGATCTTTCACGAGTTAGCCCATGCGCTGGTCGCGCGCCAGTTTGGCGTTGGGACAACAGGAATCACGCTGTTCCTGTTCGGCGGTGTGGCCGAGTTGGAAAGCGAGCCAAAGACCCCGGCCAGCGAGTTCAAGATCGCCGTCGTCGGTCCCTTAGCCAGCCTTTTGCTTGCGTTGTGCTTTTGGGTGGCGACCCAGATCTCAGAGGAGCTGTTTGGATGGACGGTCGCCACCACTGTGTTCAGCTACTTGGCGGTCGTCAATCTCGCTCTGGCCCTGTTCAACATGGTGCCTGCCTTTCCGCTCGACGGTGGGCGAGTGTTCCGCGCCGTGCTTTGGTCGCGGGCCCGCAACCTGATGCAGGCCACACGTCAGGCCGTGATGGTCTCAAGCGCCTTTTCCTGGTTGCTGATCGCCGTCGGCTTGATGGGCCTGTTCGCCGGACAGATGGCAAACGGGCTCTGGCCAATGCTTCTGGGGCTGTTTCTCTTGGCGGCATCACGAGGCACGCTGCAAAAAATGGAAACCGACCTGGCCTTGAAGGGTCGCAACGTGTCCGACCTCATGACCCGACCCGCCATTTCGGTATCGCCGGACCTGTCATTGGAGGCGCTGGCCAACGATGTCTTTTTGGCCAACGCGATCAGTTTCGCACCGGTGGTCGAAGGGGAAACGCTTCTCGGCTCCATCGATACGCGAACGGTTCGGCGCATCGACCGGGAAAACTGGCCCACAACAACCGTCGAAGACGTTTTTGAAAGCCTGTCAGACGACAACACAGTGGCGCCCAACGTCAGTGCGCAACACCTGATGGAACGCATTGGGCGTACCAGCCGCCGCAAGTTTCTCGTTGTCGATGATCGCAAGTTGGCAGGTGTGGTCAGCCTGTCGGATCTGGTAAGTTTCCTCGCCGTCTCCAAATCACTTCATGCGTCAGCAGCTTCGGCGCGATAGAGCGCGATCGCTCAATGCGCCCAACTACTTCAAAGACCGCGTTAGACCGGCCAGAGATCGCGAATGGACTGCGGCAGGCCAGCGCGGACATCGCCAATCTCACCGGCAGAAATCTTCTCGTTCAAGGTCTCGAAAACAGCCGTGACATCCGGCGCACCACGCCATCCCTCTACATCGGCCAGCTTGGCTTCGATGGGCTCCATAAACGCCTCAAGGCTTCGTTCATGGACCGGCGTATGCGATGGCGACCAACCTTCGAAAAACATGCCGCGAACCAAAAGCGGCATCTGCGCCGAGAGCTGCGCCATCTCATCATGGCCGAGATGGTCGCGCACCTGCCGAAGCGTCATCCGCAGCAAGCGCAGACTGTCGCGACTGCTTTCCCAGCCCAAGCGTTCCTTCAGTTCGTTGATCCACTGGTGGGTGAGTTGAACCGTGTGGTCAATGACCTCCAAACCCTGTGCAGACATGAGACTCTCCTTCGGTTGCGCGCAACAGAGCGCCGAACCAACGCACTAGCCTTCCTGGGGGTGGCAACAGTTGACCGCGGTCAACACCGCGTGGGCTCGGCTTGCTAAACCGCATGAGCCAAGGCCCGCCAACGGGACCTTCGCAAGCGAAAATCCGACGAACTGGAGGTCTTTCTCATGTCCGATGACAAACAGGTTTCCCAGACGTCGCCCAAACAGGGCGAGTGGCCTTTCCTGCAGACATTTCAAACCGAAATGAACCGTCTGTTCGATCGTTTCAACGGACCCGACCATTGGCGGGCAGCGCAGGTCGTTCCGGCCATCAATATGGCTGAAACCGACACTGCTGTTGAGGTGACCGTCGATGTGCCTGGTGTGGAACAACAGGATCTCGACGTCTCGATCGCCCATGACAGCCTTATCATCAAAGGCAAGAAGAGTGACGAGCGCGAGGACAGTGACAAAGATTGGCACGTCGTTGAACGCAGCTTCGGCAGCTTCCGCCGCGCCATACCCCTGGGTTTCACGCCGGACGACAAGGCGGTCGATGCCAAATATGAAAACGGGGTCCTAAGCCTGCGCATCGAAAAACCAACCGATGCAGACAAGAACGCGCGCAAGATCGAGATCAAGCGCACTTGAACACACGCGCAGGTGTCAGATCCTCGTGATCGACCTGCGCCCACCACCAAACTGCGGGACGCTCACATGGCCATCAAGACAATCCTGGTCTGTCTGACCAACGAAGAAACCAGCGACAGCTTGATGCGCGCTGCGTGCGTTTTGGCGCGCGCCCACACAGCGCACCTAATCGGCCTGCACACGATCGAGGCGATGACGGTTTACCCCGGCATCGCCGTCCACATTCCAAGCACGGTCTTTGAACAGTTTAGCGCCTCGCAGCTTGAACAGGCCGATAAGATCAAAACCATTTTTGAGCGGCACACGGCCAAGGAAGACTTCGTCTCTGAATGGCGGCTTCAACACACCAAATCGACCAAAGCATCGGAACGGATCATCGACAGCGCCCGCATCGCCGATCTGGTCCTGGTGCCCAATGAAAACCCGGAACTGGAGCGGTCCGACCAGCATCACCTTCAGGAAGAAGTGATCTACGAATGCGGTCGCCCGGTTCTCGTCGTGCCAGCCGATTTCGACGCTGCGTCCGTCGGCGCCCACGTCATCGTCGGGTGGAACGACACCCGCGAAGCAGCCCGCGCTGCACACGATGCGCTGGACGTCCTCCAGGAGGGGGCGCGCGCGCATCTGCTGCGTGTGCATGGTGAGGATGACGACCTCACCCACGACGCAACGCTAACCGAGCTGGCGCAGGCTTATGCGCGCCACGACGTCGACACCAGCATCGGTCACCGGGCCTGGCAGCGGCATCAGGTGGCCGAAATCATCGAGTTGGAAGCCTTTGAACGCGGCTGCGACCTCATTGCGGTCGGCGCTTTCAGCCACTCGCGCGCCTATGCGGTGATCCATGGCGCGGCGACTCGCGACCTGCTGCGCGATGCCAAGCGGCCGGTTCTTTTTTCCCGGTAGGATTGGCAAGAGGGTGTAGTCGCCTGGGTCCCCTAGACCCTGGCCACGCCGACCACATAGTTCTTGCGGTAAAACGCGGCGCATTTCGGGCATGTGGTGTAGAAGAAGTAGACCTCTTCGCCATCTCCACCTTGGTCTTTCGCTGCCTGGATCATCGCACCCATCCAGCTTCCAGCTTGCTCATAAGGGCCTTCAAAGACGCGGGTGATGAAGTCACCGGTCAAAGAGATGCACTCCTCGTCCGGAACCTCAACATCGTCAGGAATCGCGAACAGATGCTCACCCAGGGAGGCGGACAGATCGCGGCTGAGCACCAACGTATTGTCGTCGTCGATGGCATCGGCGGCGCTCATGTGTTCGTGGACGCGCGTGAACACCTCATCCATGTCGATGGGTACGTGATTGGCACTTTTGGTTGTCGCCCGTAGAAACGGCTTGTCGACAAAATGCAGGGTTACATCGTCCCAAACCTCAGGGTTGAAGCGCGGGCAACAACCGGTCTCACTCACGCTCATATCGTAGTGCGGAACAGCGTTCTGTTTCATCGTCCTTACTCCTTGATGTATGGCTTGCCGTCAGCCGCTGGTGCCCGTGCCCGACCAACCAGTCCGGCCACCACAATGATGGTCGCGATGTAGGGCGCCATGGCCAGAAACTCCGATGGGATCGGCGTGCCAAGCAACGCAAGCTTCTGTTGCAGCGAGTCCGTGAAACCGAACACCAGCGCCGCGGCCAAAGCGCCAACGGGATGCCAGCGGCCAAATATCATGGCGGCAAGTCCGATATAGCCCCGTCCGCCTGTCATCCCTTCATCGAACCGGCCCACCGAACCCAGGGTGAACCAGGCGCCCCCAAAGCCGGCGACCATGCCGGCGACGGTGACGTTGATATAGCGTGTGCGGTAGACATTGATGCCGAGCGTATCGGCGGCGCGCGGGTGCTCGCCGACAGCGCGAGCGCGCAAGCCATGGCGGGTGTAAAAAAGATAGTAGGTGGCAACCGCCACCATCACCAACGCGCCATAGACGAAGAGGTTCTGCTGAAACAGCACTGGCCCGATCAACGGAATGTCGCCTAGGAGAGGTACTTTCCAGCGCGCGAAAATCGGCGCGTTGTTAAGGTGCTGATGCTCAGAAAACACTTGGCTGCTGACATAGGAGGTCAGCCCCAGGACCAGGAGATTGATCACCACGCCGGCGATGATCTGATCGACACGATAGGTCACCACCAGCGCCGCCAAAATGAAGCCAAAAAGGCCACCCACGCCGACCGCCGCCACCAGCCCAAGCGGGCCACCCAGCAGTGAGCCCATGAGCGCGCCGGTGAACGCGCCTGCCAGCAGCATGCCTTCGATGGCAATGTTGACCACGGCCACCCGCTCCGACAGCACGCCGGCCAGACCGCCAAGCGCGATGGGCACAGCGGCAACCATCGTCGCCTGAAGCATGCCAACCATCGAGAAGGATTTGCCGGCGGTCGCCCAGACAAGAAACGCGCAGACCAGCAATCCCAGGCCAATCCCCAAAGCCAGATTGCTCCACCGGCCACCACCGCGCAGGATCTCACGGGCCCCAAGGAAGGCAAGCACTGCTGATAGCAGATAGAGAACCGGTGCCGCCGGCACGGCAAGATGGGGCAGTTGCAGCGTGTCGCGCGGATGCGACAGACGAAAGACCGCCACGCCCTCGCTTCCAACGGCGAAAACACCGGCCACGAACAACGCAAGGCCAAGCAAGATGATGCCAACCGTCAACGACTGGCGACGCGCTGGAGCAACGCGGGTAACGGTCGGCGCCATCGTCATGGCTGCGACACCTTCTTCTTGCTGGCGAAACCCCAGGGAAAGATCGCCCGCACGAGCAGTGGCGCGGCGATGAAGACGATAATCAGCGCTTGAATGATCGCGATAAGATCGATGCTCACTCCGGCATCCACCTGCATTTGGCGCCCGCCTGCTTCCAGCGCGCCAAACAGCAGGCCGGCGGCCAGGATGCCAAAGGGGTGCGATCGCCCAAGAAGCGCCACGGCGATTGCATCGAAACCGATGCCCGCCGAAAAACCAGGTGTTGCACGACCGAGCACGCCGAGCGCTTGGTTCGCACCGCCCAGACCTGCCAGAGCTCCGGCCAGCGCCATGACCATCACGATGATGAGACCAGAGCGCATTCCGGCAAAACGGGCGGCGTCGGGGTTCTCACCGCTTGCTCGGAACTCAAAGCCCCAGGTGGTCCGAAACAGCAACCAGTAGACAAACCAGACGGCGGCGAACGCCAGAAAAATCCCAGCATGCACCCGCAGGTTCGGATCGATCCACGCGAGCAGTCGCGGCAGTTCCGCCGACACAGCAACCGACTGCGAAATTGGATCAGCGCGGCCTGGAAGCTGGACCCAATCAAGGCGCAGCACATAGTCCAAAAAGCGATAAGAGATGAGGTTGAGCATGATCGTGGAGATCACCTCATGGGCCCCGGTCGCAACGCGCAGCCAACCAGCAATGGACGCGTAAAGGCCGCCAGCAATGGCACCAGCGAGAAGCGCCAGCGGCAGATGAATGAAAAAAGGAAGTCCAGCGCCAAGAAACCCTACCAGGACGGCGGCCAAGCCCCCCATCAGGAGCTGGCCTTCGGCACCGATATTGAACAAGCCGGCGCGAAATCCGATGCCTAGGCCGAGCGCCGCCAGGATGAGTGGCGCGGCAGCCGTCAGCGTTTCGGAGATGGCGTTCAGTGAACCGACCGAACCCACCAACAAAGCGATGTAAGACCGGCCGATGGTTGGCAGATCGACATTGGTTGCCAGCATCACCAGCGCGCCCAGCGCCAAGGCAACAATGACCGCGAAGATGGGAACGATCACCAAATCTTCCCACTCGGCACGGGCCGGGGCGGCGCGTTCCAACAGTTGCTGACTAGCGGTCTTTACAAACGTTTTTTTAGGCGGCTTTTCAGGCCCTTTGGCAGAAATGTCGCTCACGCTGCCACCCCCTCGCCCGCAGCCGCCGCGCCGCCAGCCATGGCCAAACCGATCTGGGTTCTGTCGGGCGGGCCAGCCGACGCATCGAACTCGGCAACGATGCGGCCTTTGAACATCACCAAAATACGGTCGGAAAGACCGAGAATTTCATCAAGCTCGGAGGAGACGATCAAAACGCCATCGCCTTCATCGCGCGCAGCGATGATCCGCCGATGGATGTAGTCCACAGACCCCACATCCAGACCCCGCGTTGGTTGGGCGGCGATGAGCAATTTGGTGTCGCGCGCCATTTCGCGCGCAACGATAAGGCGTTGCTGGTTTCCGCCCGAAAGGGTGGCGGCCTTCTCGTGCACGCTCGGTGTGCGGATATCGAAGGTCACGGCAGCCTCGGCAGCAGCCTCATAGACCGCTGGCCAGTCCATGTTCGGCCCGTTGGAAAACCGCTCATTGTAATAGGCGTCCAGAACCATGTTTTCAGCGATGGTGAAGTTCGGAACCAGGCCGTTGCGCTGCCGGTCTTCTGGAATATGTGCAATGCCCATTCGGTGCCGGTCGCGGGCCGTGGCGTTGGTGATGTCGGTGCCGTCGTAGCTGACCTGACCGGCATCGACGGCGCGCACGCCCCAGAGCGCCTCGACCAGCGCCGTCTGGCCGTTGCCCTGCACGCCAGCAATGCCAACGATTTCGCCACGCCGAACGGTCATGCTCAGGTCCGTTACGGCCCTGCCACCATCGTCGTGTGAAACGTAGAGATCGTTGACCTCAAGCAGCGGCGCACCCGGGTCGGCCGGCTCCTTACCCAGATCGAAGTCCAATGGGTGACCGACCATCATCTGAGCGAGATCAGATTCGGTCAGGGATTTCGGGTCGCCTTCGCCCGTGATCCGTCCACGTCGAATGACGCTGATCCGGTCGGAGATTTCAAGAAGCTCATGCAGCTTATGGGTGATCAAAATGATCGCTTTGCCGGCATCGCGCAGCGTGCGCACAATGGCGAAGAACTCGTCCACCTCCTGCGGCGTCAGGACGGCGGTCGGCTCATCAAGGATGAGCACATTGGCCTGCCGAAACAGCACCTTGATGATTTCAACGCGCTGCTGAATGCCGACGGGTAGGTTTTCGATCAGCGCGTCCGGCTCGACTTCCAGCCCATATTGCGCGCTGATGCTCGCCAATTGCTCGCGCGCCTTATCGATGTCCAACCGATCGAGCTTGCCGACAGGCTCGACGCCGAGCACCACGTTTTCCGCCACCGTGAACACCGGAATGAGCATGAAATGCTGGTGCACCATGCCGATGCCGGCCCGGATCGCATCGCCTGGGCCGTTGAATGTGACCGGCTTGCCGTCCAACAGTATGGATCCCGATGTCGGCGAGTAGAGCCCACACAGCACATTCATCAGCGTGGATTTGCCGGCACCATTCTCGCCCAAAAGCCCAAGCACTTCGCCGCCGCGCACGCGCAGACTAACGTCCTCATTGGCTACAACGGCGCCGAAGCGCTTGGTGATGCCGCGCAGTTCAACATCCATCGCGCTGCCCTCAGTTGCCGACCATCAGATCCCCTGAAATGATCTGGCTTTGCAGGCTTTCGAGCTGCGTCTTCAGCGCCTGCGGAACCAGCGCGTCCATGTCGTGGAACGGCGCGAGAGCCACGCCGCCATTGTCGAGCGTACCAAGCAGGATGCCGCCTTCAAAGTCGCCGCGCATCGCCCTCTCGATCACCTCGAAGGCGGTCGCGTCCATACGTTTGGTAACCGACGTTAGATAGACATGACCGTTCTGCGCGTCCGTAACGTAGAGATCGGCATCGACACCGATGATTTTGAGCAGATCAGGACCGAGTTCATTGGCAAGCGCGGCCGATCCCAAGCCAACCGGGCCGGCAACCGGCAAGACGATGTCGGCACCTTCATCATAAAGGTTCTGCGCGAAGGCGCGCCCATCGTCGAGCGAGTCAAAATTGTTGGTGAACAGGCCCTGCCGCGTTTCCGGGTCCCAGCCAAGCAACGTCACCGACGTGCCATTGGTGGCGTTGTAATGGTCAATGCCCCAGGCAAATCCGTCCATGAAGATGGTCACCGGTGGAATGTTAATGCCACCAAATGTGCCGACAACGCCGGTCTCGGTCATGCCTGCGGCCAGATAGCCAGCCAGAAAGGCCGCCTGATCGGTGGCATAGACCTGGCCAAGCACATTGGGGATGGTCGGGTCATAGGCGAAATCGACGATCGAGAACATCTGATCGGGATTGGCCTCGGCCGCCGTTTGCGTGGCCTCGCCGAGCAGGAACCCAACGGTGATGATCAGGTCGCAATCGCCATCGAGAAAGGAGTTGAGGTTGGCCTCATAATCCGTTTCGGCCTGGCTTTCGAGGAAGCGCGCGGTGATGCCGAGTTGCTCGCGCGCGTCTTCCACGCCCTGCCATGCCGTTTGGTTGAAACTGTTGTCGTCGATCCCGCCTGTGTCCGTCACCTGACAAACCGAAAAGGCGCTGGCTGGGCTCGCCAATCCAGCGGCGGCCAGAATGGTTGCGATGAGCATCATCCGTTTCATTGCAGGTCTCCCTATCGTTCCTGATCACGGCTCGTGCGAGCCGCATTGATAAGGAAACACTAAGAGGCAAAGCGCCGGGAGGGTTGACATTGCGCAATGGGAAGAGCGAGCAATCAACGGCCGAGCGACAGGCGTGGCTACTGGCGAATGATGATCTGCGTCGCGCTGCGACCATGCTCCAAGACCAGGTCAAACAGGGTCCGTGCATGGTCAGGGTGTAACCGCACACAGCCATGCGAGGCCGGCTGCCCGAGGTTGCCAATCTCGGTCGTACCGTGGATGGCATAGCCGCCGTGGAAGAAGATCGAATACGGCATCGGCGCATTGTCGTAGATCGTTGAATACCACATGCGCTCAAGGCGGATCGGGCGGTATGTGCCGACTGGTGTGCAGTAACCCGCGCGCGCCGTGGAAACCGGCCATGTGTGGGCGATCCGCGCATTCTCCCGCACCACCATCTCCTGGTCGGACAGGTCGATCGTGACCGAAAGCGAGGCGGCGAGCGTCAGGCTCGTGCTCACGACCAGCAAGCCAAGAGCCATTAAGGCGCATTGTGCCCAGCGCCCAATGCCTGTCGGTCGGATCATCTGGGCCCGTCCGTTGCCACATCGCCGTCATCCTCGATGCCGGGCAGCAGCTGTTCATCGGATGACGCCATTGTAGGCTTTGGCAGCAGGCCCTGGCAGTCGATACGCCCGACAATCATCAGCGCAATCGCACCGGCACCCAGCAACACCACCGCCAGATTGATCATCCAACCGAGGAACGGCACGAAGTTGAGAATGGCCAGAACGACCAACCCGACCGCCAACAGCGCAAGTTTCGCGGCGTTGGTGTGACCCTCAGCGCCGAACGCTCCGCCCAAACGCAAGGACAGCGTGTAGGTGCCAAGCAGATAGGCCGCGACCCAGCTGGCCACGATCAAAAGAAAGACAATTGGCACAAAGGGCGCGCCGATCAGTGTAATCGCGCTCACCGGCACAAGCCCAAACAGGAGGGCCATCGCCAGGAAGCCCGACAGCAGGACAAGCCCGGGCTTGGCCAAAGCCACCTGGTGCCCCTCTTCCACGCGACGCGGCAGGAAGGCGAGGAACACCGCGGCCACGACCAACAGGAAGGCCAGCGTGATCACGAACCCGCCAATCACCGCAACCAGCGAGGGCCACAACAACTGTTGTGGGTCTTCCATTGCATCGCGCATCTGCTCGAAGCCATCGAAGCGGGAAAGCTCAACGAACCGCACGCGATCTGCGGAGATGACGGATTCCGGGATGTCGATTTCTTCCGGCGCCGCATAAACCAGCGTGCCGCCAATGCGCGCATCATCGCCAAACGTCAGACTGCCACCGCTCAGGTTGACGTCGCCCGAAACAGGCGCGTCGAGGGTGACGCTTCCGCCCGTCGCCATCAGGCTGCCCGCAATGGGACCCTCCACCCGAACGGAACCTGCCATCAAGCGCGCATTGCCTTCAACGCGGCCGCCTTCGAGCAATCGGACCGAAAAGCCGGACGCTGTCAGATCCTCACCAACACGCGCACCAATGCCCACGCTCGCGCCGGCCACGTAGAGATCGCCGCCGATTGACCCATCAATGTTGACGTCAAACCCGGCAGCATGCCCATCGCCAGCAATTGTCCCGTCCAAGGACGCCGAGAACCCAGCAACGAAGGCATCGCGCGCCTGTGTTCCAGAAATCATCGCGTCCGCGTCCGCTTCAAACGAATCGCCGCCAACGATCTCCGCCCCCAAGCTTTGAAGGGGAACGAGAACCGCAAGCAGCAAGGCAAAAAGAGAGGCTTGGATCGCGCGGGTCATGGCTGGTCTCCTGCTTTGAAGGCCGGAGAATGCCGCTTGACGCTGCCAAACGGTTGACAAAAGTCAGACCGGATCAGAGCAGCTGGCGGCGTGGTGATTGAGCATGTCGATAACCACCGCGTCGTCGACTTGACCGAAGTCCTGGTAGTGGGCGCCCACGGCGCCGAAGGCAGATGGCGCGGCCAGATAGACGAGCTCGTCCGTGAGCGCTTCAAACTCAGCCACGCTGCCTGCCGGTAGCACCGGCACTGCCAATACCAAGTGCGCCGGATTGGCATGGCGCAGGGCGGCAAGCGCCGCCTTAACGCTGCAGCCC
>JBKAGN010000001.1:0-210955 GCA_046290415.1 Hyphomicrobiales bacterium | reverse complement strand
TGCAGCCCTTTGGCGATCGCTCCAAAGTCGTCATCGAACCTATGCTCACCGACCAGTGGTATGTGGATGCCAAAACCCTCGCCGAGCCGGCCTTGGCCTCGGTGAAGGAAGGGCGCACGAATTTCGTGCCGAAAAACTGGGAAAAAACCTACTTTGAGTGGATGGAGAACATCGAGCCCTGGTGCATTTCGCGCCAGCTCTGGTGGGGCCATCAGATCCCGGCCTGGTATGGGCCCGACGACCACATTTTTGTGGCCGAAGACGAAGAAGTCGCGCTCGACATGGCGGTCCAGCATTACCTCGCCCACGAGGGGCCGTGGAAGGCTTGGGTCGAGGAAAAAATGAATGATTTCAAACCCGGCGAGATCCTGACACGCGATCCTGACGTGCTTGACACCTGGTTCTCCTCCGCACTGTGGCCATTCTCGACGCTTGGCTGGCCGGAAGAAACGCCAGAGCTCAAACGCTACTACCAAACCGATGTCTTGGTGACGGGTTTTGACATCATCTTCTTCTGGGTCGCCCGGATGATGATGATGGGCCTTCATTTCATGAAGGATGAGCACGGCGAACCGGTGGAGCCGTTCCACACGATCTACATCCACGCTCTTGTGCGCGACGAGCACGGGGCAAAAATGTCCAAATCCAAGGGCAATGTGCTCGATCCACTCGTCCTGATCGATGAGTTCGGGGCCGATGCCGTGCGCTTCACGCTGGCGGCCATGGCGGCCCAAGGGCGTGACATCAAATTGTCGACACAGCGCATTGGTGGTTATCGCAATTTTGCGACCAAGCTTTGGAATGCGGTGCGTTTTGCGCAGTTGAACGGCGCTGAACACCAAGCCGACTTCGATCCATCAACGGTCAAAGAGCCGGTGAACCAGTGGGTGCTTACTGAGGCTAGCCGCGCGATTGCCGAGATCAACGATGCCCTGAACGGCTATCGTTTCAACGATGCTGCCGGTGCAGCCTACAAGTTCACTTGGAACTTGTTCTGCGACTGGTATCTTGAGCTGTTGAAGCCAACGCTCAACGGCGAGGATGGTCCTGCAAAGGACGAGGCGCGGGCCACGATGGCCTATGTTATCGACACGATTCTCGCCTTGCTGCACCCCTTCATGCCCTTCATCACTGAAGAACTCTGGTCGGAAACCGAAGGCGCCCATGGCCGCGAGGCGGTTCTGGCGCTCTCACCTTGGCCAACGCTTGCCTACGAGAACGATGAAGCTGCGGCTGATCTCAACTGGGTGATCGATCTCATTTCGCAAACACGCTCCGTGCGCTCGGAAATGAACATTGCACCTGGCGCAAAACTCTCCGCTGTCTTGGTCGGCGCAAACGAGGCAACGCGATCACGTCTTGCAAGCCAAAAAGGTGTGCTGGAACGCGTGGGGCGCTTTGCGGCGATCACGCTCGCCGATGCCGCGCCAGAAGCGTCGATCCAGCAGGTGGTTGGCGAGGCGACGCTTTGCCTACTCGTTGGCGATGTGGTTGATCTGCAAGCCGAACGCGCGCGTCTTGCCAAGGAGATCGAGCGGCTTGATGGCGAGATCGCCCGGATCGACAAAAAACTTGGCAATGAGAAGTTCACCGCCCGTGCACCAGAAGAGGTCGTCCAGGGCGAACGTGAAAAGCGCGCCGGCTACGAGGCTGACAAGGTAAAGGTGGCCGAGGCGTTGGATCGGCTGCCAGCGTAGGATCTCTCGCAGTGTCATCCCGGACGAATGTTTGCATTCGATCCGGGATCTGCCGAGGGTTTTTAGTTGCTGGGGTAGACCCCAAAACCATTCCGGGATGACTCCATCCCATAGTACTACGCCACACCGTCCGGGTGCAGCGCCTTGCCGAGAATATGATCATCGCGCCGAATGACATGGGCTGAATGACCGACGATAAGCGGGTCCGGCCCGCGTGCGGCGTCCTTGCTCTTGTCCGGATAGGGCAGGGAAGCCAGGAAATGCCGCATACAGTTAAGGCGCGCACGTTTCTTGTCGTTTGACTTCACAACCGTCCATGGCGCGTCGGCAGTGTCGGTGTAGAAGAACATCGCCTCTTTCGCTTCAGTGTAGTCGTCCCATTTGTCGAGCGATGCCTTGTCGATTGGCGACAGTTTCCATTGTTTGAGGGGGTCGTGTTCGCGCGACTTGAAACGGCGCAGTTGTTCCTCCTGGCTCACTGAGAACCAGTATTTGAACAGGCGAATGCCGGAGCGCGTAAGCATCTGCTCGAACTGTGGCGTCTGGCGCATGAACTCCAGATATTCCGACGGCGAGCAGAACCCCATCACGCGTTCAACCCCCGCCCTGTTGTACCAGGAGCGGTCGAACATCACGATCTCACCGGCCGCCGGCAGGTGCTCGATGTAGCGCTGATAGTACCATTGCGTGCGCTCGCGTTCTGTCGGCTTGGAAAGCGCAACAACGCGTGCCGTCCGGGGGTTCATGTGCTCCATATAGCGCTTGATCGTGCCGCCCTTACCGGCGGCATCACGGCCCTCGAACAACAGAACAATGCGCTCGCCGGTTTCTTCAACCCAGCGCTGGACTTTGAGCAACTCGACCTGAAGCTCCGCCTTGTTTGCCTCATAGGTGCTGCGACGCATTTTGTGCTTGTAGGGGTACTCGCCGGTCTCAAACAGGCGACGAATGCTTTCAGGATCATTGCGGTCGGGAGGCGCCGGAGCCGTCGTGGCAATGTCTGCGGCAACAGCATGGTGCGCGCCATTAGGTTGACCCACTTCGGTATTCTCGCGTCGTGTTTCGCTCATGCTGTTTCCCATTCTGTCCGGCTGCTTGATGCACTGAAAGGTTGCAGCACTGCACAAGTTCGCGCGAGGCGCCATGATCCTTCTCAAGTCCTGGCATGGATGGTTCAGCGGTAACCATAAGTGGCGCGTGCTGGGTTAATGGGCTGGTGGCGTGGTGGCAAAGCCGCCAATGTGGCTCAAACGCAACAGCGCAGACAATTGCTCTGCCCTAAGAAGAGTGGAGGCGCGCCTGCCCCCTTTTGGCCCAACTTCGCGCGGACAGCCACTGCACAACGAGCGCGGATGGTAATGTCCCGGGCCATAGGGGTTTGCCGCATAAACAGAAACTGTCGCTCGTAGGGAAAGAATTTATGGACTCCAAAGTCTTCGACAAATCCAAGTTGCCGAGCCGCCATGTGACTTCCGGGCCACAGCGCGCGCCGCACCGCTCCTATCTTTACGCGATGGGTTTGTCGCAGGACCAGATTGGCCAGCCTCTCGTTGGCGTGGCATCCTGTTGGAACGAAGCTGCCCCCTGCAACATCGCGCTCATGCGCCAGGCCCAGGCTGTGAAAAAAGGTGTGGCGACGGCCAACGGCACGCCGCGCGAGTTCTGCACCATCACTGTGACCGACGGCATCGCCATGGGCCATGAGGGCATGAAGTCCTCGCTCGTTTCCCGCGATGTGATCACCGACTCTGTTGAGCTGACAATGCGGGGCCATTGCTACGACGCGCTGGTTGGACTCGCTGGCTGCGACAAATCCCTGCCGGGCATGATGATGGCCATGGTTCGCCTCAATGTGCCGTCGGTGTTCCTTTATGGCGGCTCCATTCTGCCGGGCACTTTCAAGGGCCGTCAGGTCACGGTTCAGGACGTGTTTGAAGCCGTCGGCATGCACTCGGTCGGCAAAATGTCGGACGAAGATTTGGAAGAACTGGAGCAGGTGGCGTGTCCTTCGGCTGGCTCCTGCGGGGCTCAGTTCACCGCCAACACGATGGCGACCGTCGCTGAGGCGATCGGTCTGGCGCTGCCCTATTCTTGCGGCGCGCCTGCGCCCTATGAAATCCGCGATCGGTTCTGCGCTGCTGCCGGTGAGAAGGTGATGGAGCTTCTGGCCCGCAACATTCGCCCGCGCGACATCGTAACCCGCAAGGCGCTGGAAAATGCCGCCACCGTGGTGGCAGCGTCTGGCGGTTCGACCAATGCCGCGCTTCACCTGCCGGCCATCGCCAATGAGATCGGCATCGACTTCGACCTGTTCGATGTCGCGGAAATCTTCAAGAAGACGCCCTACATTGCAGACCTCAAGCCAGGCGGGAAATATGTCGCCAAAGACATGTTCGAGGCTGGCGGCATTCCGCTGTTAATGAAGACATTGCTCGATCACGGCTTCCTGCACGGCGATTGCATGACGGTCACCGGGCGCACCATGGCTGAGAACATGGAAAGCGTGGAATGGAACCCCGAGCAGGATGTCGTTTTTCCCGCTGACAACCCGATCACGCCGACCGGTGGCGTGGTGGGCCTTGCCGGAAATCTGGCGCCAGAAGGTGCAATCGTAAAAGTTGCAGGAATGAGCAACCTGAAATTTACCGGTCCTGCGCGATGCTTCGATTCAGAAGAAGAGTGTTTTGAAGCGGTCCGCACCGGCGCCTTTGAAGAAGGCGAGGTTTTGGTCATCCGCTATGAAGGACCAAAGGGCGGACCGGGAATGCGCGAGATGCTGTCCACAACGGCTGCCCTTTATGGCCAGGGCATGGGCGACAAGGTTGCGTTGATCACCGATGGCCGGTTCTCAGGCGCGACCCGTGGTTTCTGTATCGGTCATGTCGGCCCCGAAGCCGCCGTCGGCGGCCCGATCGGGCTTCTACGAAATGGCGACGTCATTTCCATCGATGCTGTCGAGGGCACGATTACGGTCGATCTTGCCGATGAGGAACTTGCGACGCGCAAAAAAGCCTGGAAACCGCGCGAAAATCATCACACTTCCGGCGTCCTTTGGAAGTATGCACAGACTGTTGGCCCCGCACGCGATGGTGCTGTCACGCACCCCGGCGGTAAGGCTGAAAAGGTAACCTATGCAGATATCTAATGCCCTTCAGCGTTTGCGGGCGTATCGCGCGAACGTTCAATCCTTCCGTCTCCCAGCGCTGGCCGCAGGCCTCGCGTTGGGCTTCGGCTTGGCAGGCGCTTTGGCGCCGGGGGCAGCGCATGCACAAACCTCGCCGACAGACGCATGGATCGACGATCCGCGGGCAGCGTTCGCCGCTGGAACAACAGCCTATTATTCAGGCGATGTACAAACGGCTTTGCAGGCGCTTGAGGCGGCAGCCGAAGGTGGCCATGCGGTGGCGCGCTGGAAACTGGCGCGCATGTATGCGCAGGGCGACGGCGTGGCGGAAGACGATGCACGCGCGTTCACCTACTTCTCGCAGATCGCCAACGCGCATGCCGAGGATCGTCCCGATACGCCGCGTGCGCGTTTTGTCGCTAACGCCTTTGTTGCGATTGCCGGCTATTACAACAGTGGCATTGGCGGCGTGCTATCGCCCGATCACACACGCTCTCGTCAGATTTTCTCCTATGCTGCGTCTTATTTCGGCGATCCGGATGCGCAGTATCATCTTGGTATGATGTTGCTGCATGGCGAGGGCGGCGACGTTGACGTGCGCCAGGCTGGCCGCTGGCTTCGACTGTCGGCTCTCAAAGGCCATGTCGATGCGCAGTTGAGCCTTGGCGAACTGCTCTATGCTGGCGCCGATGGCATGCGTTCCAGCCCAGCTGATGGGCTGAAATGGCTGCTGATAGCTGGCGAATTTGCCGTGACACCCGATGAAGAACAGCGTGTACGCAATGTCCAGGAAAGGTATCTGGCTCTTGCGAACACCGACTTGCGTGCCCGCGCTTTACAGATGGCTGAAGAGTGGCTGACAAGCCCCGACGGCCTGGCGGTTCTTCATGCGCGCCGCACCGAAGAGGTCGCGAGCCAATAAAAGCTCCCAACTTCGCAGCGGCAAGTGAGTTGTGACAGGGGACCCCTACGCCAAAAAGGTGAGCCAAGCCGGAGGGTTAACCCTTCCATTACCCCGACGGTCTATTTCTATCCGTTACGCGAGCCAATGCGTTCGAAGATTGGGATAGACCGGCATATGAAGATTTTGGCCCTGACGGACGGCTCTGTTAAGTCGGCGACAGCGCTCGATGCCTTTGATGGCAGGACGCAGGTGGACATGCATGTTCCGCTTGCTCCGCTTCCCGACGTTATGGCCAAACCCGACATCGTCATCATGTCGTTTGTGGACTTTCCTGAGTACGGCATGAGGCCGCTGCTTGAATGGCTTGAGAAGCACGAGCTGTCCAACAAGCCCCGCATCCTGTGCATGCCGAAGACCGTTGCACGTCAGTTTTCGGCCTCGGTTCGCCTGTTCGCAGATAAGCTACTTCCGCTGCCGGTGCGCGCCGATGTGATGCTCGATGCCGTAGAGCGAATGGACACGCGGCTGCCGGAAATCCGCAAGCAAAAACGCAACGAGACTGCCGCAACTGTGCAGAGCACCGCCCGCAAGTTTCTCAGTGCCTTCTCGGCCGACAATGGCGACACCGCGACAACGGTCGTTGCACTCAGCGCCGCCACAAAAGATGTATGCACCGCGCTCGACAAAGATGGGCTTGGCAGCTGGTTGACCGCCGTTGACAGCTACCATTCTTCAACCGCCCGCCATTGCATGGCGGTTGCCGGATTTGCTTCTGTCTGGGCACGCATGCTGGGCGTCAAAGACAAGGACATGCATCTGTTCACACGGGGCGCACTGCTTCATGACATTGGTAAGATGCGCATTCCGCTCAAGATCCTCGACAAGAACGGGCCACTGACGCCGGAAGAGGAAAAGATCATGCGCACCCACCCGGAGGAGAGCAAACGCATCCTTGAGGCGGGCGACAACATCAATCCAATGATCGTCGATCTTGCTTATTCGCACCATGAGCTGCTGGATGGATCAGGCTATCCGCGCGGGCTGAAAGGCAATCAGATCAGTGACATGGTCCATTGCCTAACCATCATCGACATGTACGCTGCGTTGGTCGATGAGCGCTCTTACAATGGCGCCATGCATCCCAACGATGCCTATGCATACCTGCAATCCATTCCCGAAAAGCTCGACAAGGGGTTGGTCAACGCATTCCGTCCCGTCGTCGATACGCATATCGAGCAGGAGAGGGCAGCCGCCTAGGCCGCAAACTGCCCGATAACCGGAACATGGTCGGAGGGTTTTTCCCATCCGCGCACGTGATCATCGACCCGCACGCCAGCCAGCCGGTCAGCAAGTTGTGGCGACACAAGCAGATGATCGATGCGGATGCCGTGATTCTTTTGCCAGGCTCCGGCCTGATAGTCCCAAAAGGTGAAATGCTGCTCGTCGCTGACAGCCCGCAAAGCGTCGGTATAACCGAGCGCCTCTAACCGGCGAAGCGCGCCGCGGCTTTCCGGCTGATAGAGCGCGTCATCGATCCATGCTTTTTCGCTGTAGAGATCGCGCGCATCGGGAATGACATTGTAGTCGCCGGCGAGGACCAGTGGTTCTTCCCGCTCCAGGCAGGTTTCAGCAAACGCAATCAGCCGTTCCATCCAGGCGAGCTTGTAGGGGAATTTTTCCGTGCCCAGTGGATTGCCATTGGGCAGGTAAAGACAGGCGACGCGCACCGGCGGCAACGCACTGTCGTCGGGCGGTGCAACACGCGCCGTGATGAAACGGGCTTGTTCGTCGCTGTCATCGCCGGGCAGGCCGCGCGTCACATCGCTGAGCGGCGTCTTGGAGAGTATCGCAACGCCATTGAAGCCTTTTTGCCCGTGCGTTTCGACGCGATAGCCAAGCGCCTCGAACGTCTCGCGCGGGAATGGCGCATCTTCGGACTTGATTTCCTGGAGACAGGCGACGTCCGGCGAGGCTTCTTTCAGCCAGGCGACTGCTGTTTCAAGGCGCGCTTTGACGCCATTGATGTTCCAAGTTGCAATATCCATTAAAGCGAAAAGCTGGTGCCGCAGCCGCACGAGGCGGTGGCGTTGGGATTTGAGATCTCAAAAGCTGCGCCCATCAGCGACACCTTGTAGTCGATCACACTGTCAGCCAAATAGGGCAGGGACACCGCATCCACGAGGACTTTTACGGTCTCATCACCAAGCACGACATCATCGTCCAGTTGCTCCTGGGTCAGCTCATATTTGTACTGAAAGCCTGAGCAGCCGCCGCCTTCCACACTGACGCGCAGCATGGTGCCCGCCGGTTCGTCTTGCATCAGTTGGGCGACGCGATCGAGCGCGGCCTGCGTCACCGAAACGCCTTCTGCCGCTATCGGAGCGGCAGCGCTTTCTGTCTGTTCGTTCACCGGAACGGTCATGATCACGTCCTGTGGTTTGCTCGTGTCAGTGCGATACGGCTCAATGCTCGTCATCGCATCTCTGTATGACTAGAGGTAAGCATGAACACGCCTTAGATCAAACCCAATCGGAAACCGAGACCCAAAGCCACCTGTGACAGATACGACAGCCCATGATTTAGCCTCTTATGCGGCGCGCCCTTTTGCATCGGGCAACCGTGTTCTTGCTGAGCCTGAAAGCGCCGATCGAGGTCCATTTCGCCGCGACCGTGATCGCATCGTGCATGCGCAGGCGTTTCGCCGTCTGGCCCACAAAACCCAGGTTTTCATGTCGGAGGAGGGCGACCATTATCGCACGCGTCTCACCCACACCATCGAAGTTGCCCAGATCGCACGATCGTTGGCTCGCAATCTTGGGCTCGATACTGACCTCACCGAAGCGCTCGCCTTGGCGCACGATCTTGGCCACACGCCCTTTGGCCATACCGGCGAGGACGCTCTGGCTTCCGTCATGCAGCCCTTTGGTGGGTTTGAGCACAACGCGCAGACCTTGCGGATCGTCACCCATTTGGAGCAGCGCTACGCGTCCTTTGATGGTCTCAACCTGACCTTCGAGACGCTCGCAGGAATGATCAAGCACAACGGCCCGATGACTGACGAACAGGGGCAGGTCCTTGATCCGAAGCTCGGGGGTGTTTTGCCCTTTGCATTAACCGACTTCATGGACCGTCATGGCCTCGATGCCGACATTTTGGCACTCAGCGACCATGGCAGCCTTGAGGCGCAAGTTGCCACGATTTCCGATGATATCGCCTACAACACCCATGATATCGATGATGGTGTGCGTGCGGGTTTCTTTGCCCTCGAAGATCTGCGCCACGTCGCTCTCGTTGACGACATTCTGAGCGAAATCGAAACCGCCCACCCGCAAATTGCCGCCGAACGGCGGATGGGAGAGTTCACCCGCCGCCTGATCACCAGACTCATCCATGACGTTGACCGAACCACGCGCGCGCGGCTGAAAGCCGCTGGCGTCGAAACAGCTGGTGACGTCAAAAAGGCCGGTCAGCCGTTCGCCCTCTTTTCCGATGCTGTTGCTGAAGATGTCTGGATGATCAAGGCGTTTCTGTTCAAGACGGTGTATCGCAACGCCGAAATGATGGCCTTGCGCTCGCAAGCCGACCAAGTGCTGCGCGACATGTTCGCTCACCTTCTTCATCATCCTGATCAGTTGCCCGAAGACTGGCGACGCGCGCTGGGTGAACATCCAACAGAGGCTGCGCATGCTCGCACGGTCTGCGACTTCATCGCCGGTATGACGGATCGTTACGCTTTGAGCATGCATGCGCGATTGTTTGACGATACGCCTGACCTGCGGTACGGCGCTGCGATCTAAGCGCCATATGTCGGCGCCTCGTGCACCACCATCCCCCCAATTTGAAGCGATCCTCCATGTCCGAGACCTATGACCTGTTTGCCGATTTTAGAGGCCGTGTGCTGGCGGCCCTCGACCAGACAGGTATCCTTGCCGACGCGGATCGCGATGCGCTGCCGATGGCCGCGATCACCGTTGAGCCGCCGCGCGATGAAAGCCATGGTGATCTCTCAACCAACGCCGCGATGGTTTTGGCCAAGCCGCTGAAATCCAATCCGCGGTCCATCGCTTCGGCGCTTGCCGAAATCCTCCAGACGGACACCGACGTTGATGGCGTGGATGTCGCCGGACCGGGCTTCATCAATCTGCGCGTCGCTCCGGCCTTTTGGCAGGGCGTGCTCGCGCGCGTTCTAAGCGAGGGCGACGGGTATGGGAGCAACGTGCTTGGCGCCCCTGAAAGCCTGCCGAAAACCAATGTCGAATACGTCTCGGCCAACCCGACCGGTCCGATGCACGTCGGCCATTGCCGTGGCGCGGTGGTCGGGGATGCCTTGGCCAACGTCATGGAAGCGGCCGGCTATCCGGTGACGCGCGAATACTACATCAATGATGCCGGTGGTCAGGTCGATACCCTGGCGCGCTCGGCGTTCCTGCGCTACCGCGAGGCGCTCGGTCAGGAGATCGGCGCAATTCCTGAGGGCCTTTATCCCGGCGAGTATCTGGTTCCCGTCGGCCAGGCGCTGGCCGAAACCCATGGCGACAAGCTTCTTGCTATGGATGAGGCCAATTGGCTGCCGACGGTGCGCAAGGTCGCCATCGATGCCATGATGGACCTGATCCGCGAAGATCTCGCCAGCCTCAACGTCCACCATGATGTGTTCTTCTCTGAAGCCAGCCTGCAGACTGGCGACACGGGTGACCGGGTTGCGCAAGCGATCGATGCGCTGAAATCCCGCGATCTGGTCTATGAAGGCCGCTTGGAGAAACCCAAGGGCGAGAGCGCCGAAGAATGGGAAGACCGCGAACAGACGCTGTTTCGGTCCTCTCAGTTTGGCGACGACACCGACCGCGCGCTCCTGAAGTCCGACGGCAGCTACACCTATTTCGCCTCCGACATCGCCTACCATTACGACAAATATCTGCGCGGCTTCACCCGCCAGGTCGATGTTTTCGGCGCTGACCATGGCGGTTATGTCAAACGCATGAAGGCTGCGGTTACGGCAATGAGCGACGGTGAGGCCTCGCTCGACATTCGGCTTTGTCAATTGGTCAAGCTGTTCCGCGCCGGCGAGCCGGTCACCATGTCCAAACGGTCCGGTAACTTCGTCACGCTGCGCGACGTCGTTGAGGAAGTGGGCGCCGACGCGACCCGTTTCATGATGCTTTACCGCAAGAACGACGCACCGCTGGACTTCGATTTCCAGAAGGTCACCGAGCAATCAAAAGACAATCCTGTTTTCTATGTTCAGTACGCTCATGCCCGCTGCGCTTCGGTTTTGCGCCTGGCGAAAACCGACTTGCCGGGCGAGGATTTCGGGGCCGCTGGGCTGGTATCAGCAGACCTTTCACCGCTGACGGATAGCGGTGAATTGGCGCTGATCCGCCTGATTGCCGCTTGGCCGCGCACCTTGGCAGCTTCAGCAACCCACAGCGAGCCGCATCGCATCGCGTTTTACTTGCATGATCTTGCAAGCGCGCTCCACAGCCATTGGAATCGGGGCAAGGGTGAGCCCAACTTACGCTTTGTTAACCATGATAACCCATTGTTAACGCGAGCAAGAATGGCGCTGGTCACCGGTCTTGCACAGACGTTGAAGCAAGGGCTGACCTTACTTGGCGTTGGGGCACCGGACGAAATGCGCTAAAATCGCCTTGGCGGGCTCCAGGATCGAGCGCTGCCGGGGTCAGGCGTGAGCCACACTTAGGCCACGCTCGCAGGTGAACGGGTGAGGGTGACGCACATGAAGAACCCAAGCACATCCCCGCAATCTGCCGAGGGTCAAGGATTGGACCCGTTGGAAGAGTTGGCGCGCATCATGAACGAGACAAACACACCCAACCCGAACAAACGTCCAGACGACCAGGAATCGTCGTCCGACGATCCGCTGGATCTTGGTCTCGGCGACCAAGGCCTGGCTGAACTGTTCGGCGATCAGCGCTTTGATGAGGATCCGGTCCTTTCAACCTCGTTCGAGGCCGAACTGGACAGCGCCGCTAACGAGCCAACGGACGCGCTGTTCAAGGATCTGGATTTCAGCGAAGTCCAATTGCCTGGCCTCGATGAACCTGCGCTGACCGCTCCAGGACCAGCCGCTGTCACGCCGACGGTTCGCGATGCTGACCCGCTTCCCTCCCTGACCCAGCATTTGACTCCGCGTCCACCCGAGCCTACGCCCGCTGTAGCTTCCCAACGTGGTGCGGTTCAGGAAGATGACCTTTTGGCCGCGATGGATGCACTAGCGCTCGATGAGCCGGCCACAGCAAGCGCCGCACCCCCGCCTCCACCCTTGCCATTTGAGCAGCCCGGCACGCAGCCGCCCGCCTTTGCTGCGCCGCCGGCGGATCCAATTTCCGACCTTCAGGCTGGCGGGGCGCCTGAGATAGCTTTCGACGAGGGTGCCGATCATCAGCCAGCATTTGAAGACTTTGAACATGCCAAACGCGAAGAGAGTGGCTCGCGACCTGGGCGCATGGTGCTCTTTGCGCTGGCCGCTGTCGCGGTTCTGGGCGTTGGCGGCGTCATCGCGTTCGGCCTGATCTCCAGCAATGATGCGCAGGATACAGCACCGCAGGTGATCGCCGCCGCAGATGGCGATGACAAGGTTGAGCCGGTTGCGACAGAAGACACGCAATCGCAGCCCGGCGATGCGGTATTCAGCCGTTTGGATCAGGGTGATTCGCCGGCAACGTCAGCGCCGCGCGTGATCTTGCCTCAACCGGACAATGATGGCCTTCCGCTCCAGTCCGGCCAGAGACTGCCGAGCGCCGATATTGCCCCGGCTGCGCCCGGGTCGACGGCAAGCCGTGCAGTGCGCACGGTAACAGTGCGTGCCGATGGCACGGTGGTCGAATCCACGGTTCCAGTGGTAACGACGCCAGCAGCCGAAGCCTCGACGGACGTTCAAGTCGAAGCTGCCAATGCCCGACCCGTTGAGGTTGTTTCGGTCAGCCCAGCCGGCGTTTCGGTCAATACGCAGCCGATCGCCGATGCCGTATCCGCAGCGCAAACCGCAGCCCAATCTGCGACTGACGCAACGGCCGACACGGTGCAGAACGCGGCCCAGGCAGCCCTCGATCAAGCGACACAGGCCGTGACCACGACTGCGCCGCCGATACCTGTCGCAAGGCCCTCGTCGGTGCAAACGCAACCTGTTCAGGTCGCACCGGCCCAACCGCAAGCACAATCTGCAACGCCAATTCAGTTGGCAACGCCGGCCACAGCGCCGACCCAGGCGGTCACACCACAACCTGTGACCCCTCAACCGGTTGTCCAGCAGCCAGTGGCCACTCAGCCCGCGCCGACGCCGGCCGCATTACCGTCTTCGGTCCCTGCTGGGGATTTCGTTGTGCAGTTGGCAAGCCTCCGTTCCGAGGAAGAAGCCCGGGCGACTTTCGGCCGCCTACAAAACCGCTTCGGCTCCATCCTTTCCGGGTTTGGCCCGAACATTCAGCGCGCTGATTTGGGTGACCGCGGTATCTACCACCGTGTCCGGGTTGGGCCGATGGATCGTGCAGCCGCCGACAGCCTTTGCCAGCGTTACCAATCGGCTGGTGGCGATTGTTTCGTCCAACGCCAATAGGTTTGCCACGGCAGCCTAATCGAGTGATCGCGTGACCATATCTCCCTTGCCCGGCGAACGTCTGCCCAATGTCGGATTGCCGAGTGGTGGCACGCGAGCGTTCATCTGCGGGCTCGAAGGCTTGGCGCTAACGGATTTCGAGCGGGCCTATTTGCGCGAGACCAAGCCCTGGGGCGTCATTCTTTTTGGCCGCAACATCGACAATCCCGACCAGGTGCGACGTCTAACCAGCGATGTTCGCGACGCTCTGGATTGGCACGCGCCTATCCTGATCGATCAAGAGGGCGGACGGGTCCAGCGGCTCAAACCGCCCAATTGGCGACGCTATCCCGCCGCGAGTCGTTTCGGGGCCATGGAAAAGGCTGAGCCGGGCGCCGGCGTTGAAGCAGCCCAAATCGCCACTTGGATGATCGCCGATGATCTTTTGCAGGTTGGTATCAACGTCAACTGCGCGCCGGTTCTTGATCTGAGCGTTTCAGGCGGCACTGACGCCATTGGCAACCGCGCCTTTGACGGCGATCCCAAGGCCATCAGCCTACTTGGTCGCACCACCATGGAAGCTTACATGCAGGCAGGCGTTGCACCGGTAATCAAGCACATGCCAGGTCACGGTCGCGCTGTCGTCGACAGCCATTTTGGCCTGCCACGGATCACAACGGACCGCGAAACGCTGGAACTGACGGACTTCGCACCATTTCAGGCGTTGAGCGATGCGCCGCTCGCCATGACGGGGCATTTGGTCTTTGAAGCCATCGACCCTGATCTTCCTGTTACCTTGTCGCCGACTATGCTCGCCTTGATCCGCGACTCGATCGGCTTCGATGGTGCCTTGATGACCGATGATCTGGCCATGGGCGCCTTGTCGGGATCAATGGCCGAGCGGGCGTCTGAAGCGTTGGCCGCTGGTTGTGATCTTGCGCTGCACTGCAATGGCAGTCGGCCCGAGATGGAGGCCATCCGCGAGGCGATCCCACTTCTGGACGGTCGTTCGGCGGAACGCTGTGCAGCATCTCTGGCTCGTTTGGGCCGGCAAAGCCTTGATCGCGCAACGTTGACTGATCGGTTGGACACGCTCCTTGCCAGCATTGGGGCTGAAGAAGTTGGTCCTGATCCGACCGCATTCGTTCGCAACGCCTGAAGAATGGCTGGGAACCTTTAACTTCGCGATCAAGCCATGCTAATCCACAAGCTGATCCCGCTTTGATGCAGTGCACTGCGCCTGTGCCAGTCCGCTGCCTGTTGATCCGTTGCGAGCCCCATGCCCGACCTGTTTGACACCTCTGCTGCACCCGTCGAGACCGATGCCCATGAGGCATTCGTCGTCGATGTCGATGGTTTTGAGGGTCCAATCGACCTGCTTTTGGCGATGGCGCGCACGCAAAAAGTCGACTTGGAACACATCTCCATTGTTGCCTTGGTCGATCAGTATGCGCTCTTCATCGAAGAAGCGCGCACGCAGCGCCTGGAGTTGGCAGCTGACTACTTGGTGATGGCGGCCTGGCTCGCCTATCTGAAGTCGCGACTGCTATTGCCCGACCCGCCGGCGGATGATGAGCCTGATCCTCAGGACATGGCCGACGCATTAGCGCTGCGTCTGCAAAAGCTGGCGGCAGTGCGAACGGCTTCCAATGCGCTTTGGCGTCAGCCGATGAAGAACGTGCATTTGTTTCCAACGGAACGCGTGAAACCCATTGGCGTTCAGGCCGATGCGCCTTGGACGGCTGAACTCTATGACCTGATCGATGCTTACGCGTCGATCCAAACCCGCAAACTTGATGGCACAATCACCATGGCCCGCCGCGAGGTCTGGTCGCTTGCTGACGCCCGAATGTTCGTTGAGAAAGCTCTTGGTGAGCTGGCGCAATGGACCCCGTTCGATGTGGTTCTGGCCGCCCAAAGCGCGTTGCGCGAAGCCGCCGGTGGTCAAGACAGCAAGCGCGAGGGAATCAAGGCCTCAGCGTTTGCCGCCAGTCTGGAACTTGTCCGTGAGGGCCACGCAGAACTGCGTCAAGATGGCGCCTTTGCGCCATTGATGGTGCGCGCTGCCAGTCGCCCCAAGGAACGCCAAGATTTGCGCGACACTCGTGACAGGGAGGGGGCATGACCAGCGACCCACGCCCCATCCTGGCAGCCGTGCCCGACACCGACGATGTTTCGTCTCGCCCTTCGGAAGAAACCGAAGCGGCGGTTCCCGTCGTTGCTTTCGACGAAGCGGTGCGCATGGTCGAGGCCATGCTTTTTGTCAGCGATGAACCACTGACGCCAAAACTGTTGGAACAGCATATCGGCGCCGTTCTTGGCGATGTGATCGTTCAACTGAAAGAAAAATACGCCTCCGGCGGCGTGAATCTCGTGGAGTTGGCCGGCGGCTATGCGATGCGCACGGCGAGCGACCTCTCTTTTCTGTTTGAAGAACAGGCCGTCGAACCGAAGAAACTCTCCCGCGCCGCGCTGGAAACACTGGCCATTATCGCCTATCACCAGCCTGTCACACGCGCCGAGATCGAGGATATTCGAGGCGTTTCAGCCTCCAAGGGCACGCTTGATGTGTTGCTGGAAACAGGTTGGGTGCGCATGCGCGGTCGTCGCCGCACGCCTGGGCGCCCGGTGACCTACGGCACCACACCGGCCTTCCTCGACCAGTTCACCCTTGCCAGCATCGGCGATCTGCCAGGTCTTGATGAGTTGAAGGGCGCCGGTCTTTTGGAGGCGATCCCTCAAGGTGCCATGGCGGCGATGCCGACAGGCGATGCTGACCAATTGTCGGCAGACGAAGACCCGTTGGACGACGAGGACGCTGAGGCCGAACGGTCCGCCATGGCGCTTTGGCCACAAGACGATCTGGCCGACGAAAGCACCGAAGGAATAGACGAGCGAGGCGCCGATGGATAAGGCCGTCTCCACTGAAACCCGCTTGGACTTCGATTGGGGCCAGCCCGGAACCCAGCCGGCGAGTGTGGCAACGGCCGTCACGATTGAGGGGCTGCGGCATAGCTATGGCGGGGAAGACGCTGTGCGCGGCGTGTCGTTGACGGTTGAGCCTGGGGAAATTGTTTGCCTGCTTGGCCATTCCGGTTGCGGCAAGACGACACTGTTGCGTCTGCTCGCCGGCATTGAGCGGCCCTATGCCGGCACCATTCGCATTGACCAGCGCGTTGTTGCTGGACCTAACACCTTCATTGTCCCGGAAAAGCGCGAAGTCGGCCTGATGTTTCAGGATTTTGCGCTCTTCCCGCATTTGACCGTTTTGGAAAACGTCACGTTCGGCCTCAACACGCTGAAAAAAGAGGATCAGCGCCGCGAGGCGATGCGCGCCCTTGGACGGGTTGGCCTTGCCCACACTGCGGACGATCATCCGCATATGCTCTCAGGCGGTATGCAGCAGCGCGTTGCACTCGCCCGCGCCATTGTGCCGCGCCCCCGCGTCATGCTGATGGATGAGCCGTTCTCCGGCCTTGATCGGCGCACGCGCGACCGTGTGCGCGACGAAACGCTGGCGATCCTGCGCGAGATGCGTGCGACCACGATTGTCGTCACCCACGATCCCGATGAAGCGCTGCGTATCGCCGATCGCATCGTACTGATGCGCGCCGGCAAGATCGTCCAGGACGGGCACGCCAGAACATTTTACGAGAAGCCGGCCGATCTGTTTGCGGCCCGTTTCTTCCATGAACTCAACGAGTTTGAGGGCGTCGTCCGCAACGGGCAGGTGATGACTCCGCTCGGCCTGATCGCCGCGCCGGGCCATGCCGATGGGACGCCGGTGTTGATTGGGTTGCGGCAATCGGCGATCGCCATAGACCATGATGACACGCTCGATGGCGGTCTGCCTGCGCGGGTTCGTGCCGTTCAGTTTCTGGGTGAAGCCGATCTTCTGCATCTGGCCGTCCCGGGTTACGAGCGCCCGATCTTCGTGCGCACAAGCGAAACCGACCGCTTCAAGCAGGGTCAATCGGTGAACATCGCCGTTCACCCCAATTCGGCTTTGATCTTTCAAAAACCCGACGCACAACCTACATAAGGTGACTGCCAAGCCGGGCGGCTGCACGATTGCCGCAAAGTCTTCGTCATGGAGTGCCTTGACGCGGACTGTGGATGCGGGCCAAGTCCGGTGAGACCGTTTTAACAGCTGGCTGCCTCGGCAGCCGATACGCAGCAGCCGCGTCGCCGCGCTGGTGCAGAGCAAAAATAGCGCGCCAAGAGAGCGCCAAGGAGTTGCGTTATGGTTCCAGGTTGGATGCAAATTCTGCTGGTGGTTTTGTTGATCGTCCTTCTGTTCGGACGTGGCAAAATTTCCGAATTTATGGGTGACCTCGCCAAAGGCATCAACAGCTTCAAAACTGGCCTTGCCGGTGATGAAAAAGACGATGGCCGCACCATCGAGCACACCGCCGATGAAACCGTCAGCACCGCCAACACCACGGCCAGCACTGCGCCAGCAGACGAAAGCAAGCAAAGCTAAGCGATTGCGTCGGATGCTGCGGCATCAGGTGGATGTGCGATAAGGCGTTGCGCAGACGGTTGTCTGCGCTTGTGGAGGCGACATGTTCGACATAGGAGGCGTTGAGCTTCTGGTGATCGCCGCCGTTGCGATCCTGGTGGTTGGTCCGCGTGAGTTGCCCGGCATGTTGCGCGGCATCGGCAAGTTCGTGCGCCAGGCGCGTGAGATGACGAGCACGGTTCAGCGTCAGTTCAACGACGCCCTGAAGGAAGCCGAGCTCGATGACGTCAAAAAGACGATCGATGACGTTCGCTCGCTCAATCCGGCCACGCAGATTAAACGCACCATCGCCAAAGAGATGAAGCCGTTGACGGACGTCGGTGACAGTCTGAAGACCTCCACGCCTGCCAACAGCATCGGCAAGCCGGAAGCCAAACCGACCGGTATTGAAACCGACCAGACCGAGAAGACTGCTGCCAAGAAAGCTGGTGACGGATCGACGCTGACACCGTCAAAACCGCGCGTGAAAGCTGCCGCCGCCGAGGGCGTCGCCGCGCCGGTCACCGATGCATCGGCAAAACCTTCGGCACCGAAAAAACCTGCTGCCACTGTGACACCTGCTAATGACAGCCCGACGGCCGAGCAGCCCGCAAAGAAAACCGGAAGCGACAATGGCGGATAAGCCCGATCCCGGTGAAGATGCGCCGCGCGCCAAGCCGAAAAAACCAACCAAAGCCAAGGCGGCCAAACCAAGTGCATCCAAAGCAACGGCAGCCAAGACTAGCGCTCACAATGAACGCCTGGACGACGAAAATTTGGCCAATGAGGCTGCGGCGCCAGGTGACGGCGAGCCGGTAGCGCTGACACCGACGCCGAAAAGCAGCAACCAAACGGCTGCATCGGCAAATGAGAAGTCCGCCACGGAACCCGATCCGTCGAAAGCGCTGGCCAGCGAGCTGCCGCCGGAGGACGATCCGCACGAAGATGACGTCGAGCCCGAAGACGAAGTCGAACAGTCGCGCGCGCCGCTGATCACCCATCTGATCGAGCTACGCCAACGCCTGTTCTTTTCGGTGATCGCGTTCGGGATCGCGTTCATCGCCTGCTATTTCGTCGCTGATCAGATTTTCAACATCCTGCTTGGTCCGTTTGAACGGGCCAAAGGTGAGACGTCCGAGCTGGAACTGATTTTTACAGCTCCGCAGGAGTTCTTCTTCACCCAGCTTCGCATCGCTTTGTTCGGCGCGCTGTTCATCGCCTTCCCGGTGATCGCCACGCAGGTCTATATGTTCATGGCGCCTGGGCTCTATAAAAACGAGAAGGCGGCATTTCGGCCTTATCTCGTTGCCACGCCGCTTCTTTTTGCAGCCGGTGCCGCACTGGTTTACTTCGTCGTAATGCCGCTGGCGCTCAACTTCTTCCTGTCGTTCGAGCAGCAAGGCGGCGACGGTGAAGCGAGCATCCAATTGATGGCGCGCACCAGCGAGTATCTCAGCCTTATCATGACGCTGATTTTCGCATTCGGGCTTGTTTTCCAACTGCCCATCGTGCTGACGCTGCTTGGGCGCATGGGCGTTGTGACATCGGCGGGTCTAGCGGCCAAACGCAAATACGCCATCGTGGCGACGTTCTTGGCCGCCGCATTCCTTACCCCGCCTGATCCGATCAGCCAGATCGGCCTTGCGGTGCCCACGCTGCTTCTTTACGAGGCTTCCATCTGGTGCGTTCGACTCGTGGAAAAGCGGCAGGCCGCCGAGCGTGAAGACGACGACACCGACACAACTGCGGAAGCCTCGGCTTAAAACCGACTTGGGTTTGGGCCATCGCTTCGCCCAACACCAAGTATCACCGCCATGCTCGATATCCGTCTCATCCGTGACAACCCTGCCGCCTTGGACGAAGCGCTGAAGAAGCGCGGCGCTGAACCTGCCTCAGCTGAAATTCTGAAACTGGATGATGCGCGCCGCGAGCATCTGACCAAGCTGCAGGAAGCCCAGAACGCCCGCAACATGGCCTCCAAGGCGATTGGTAAGGCAAAGGCGACCGGTGACGAGGACGAAGCGCAGCGTCTTATCGATGAAGTCGCCACCCACAAGGCGTTTATCCAGAATGGCGAAGACGAAGAGCGCCGTCTGACCGAGGCGTTGGAGACAGCGCTTGCAGGCCTCCCCAACACGCCACTGGATGATGTCCCTGTCGGCGGGGACGAAGACGACAATGTCGAAATCCGACAAGTGGGCCAGAAGCCTGTCTTGGATTTCGAGCCGAAAGAGCATTTTGAGATCGGCGAGGCCATGGGCCTCATGGATTTTGAAACGGCGGCCAAACTGTCCGGCTCGCGGTTCTGCGTCATGAAAGGCGCGCTCGCCAAACTGGAACGCGCGCTTGGCCAATTCATGCTGAACACCCATACCGGTAAGAACGGCTATCTCGAAATCGCCCCACCGATGCTGGTCCGCGATGAGGCGATGTTCGGAACTGGCCAACTGCCGAAGTTTGCCGATGATCAATTCCGCACCACCAAACACGAAGATGCCGATGGCAACGCATCGAACCTGTGGCTGATCCCAACGGCCGAGGTGCCGCTGACGAACTTGGTGCGCGAGAGCATCGTTGACCCAGAGGCTTTACCGTTGCGGGTAACCGCGCTTACGCCCTGCTTCCGTGGTGAGGCCGGGTCGGCTGGTCGCGACACCAATGGTTATTTGCGCCAGCACCAGTTCAACAAGGTCGAAATGGTGTCGATCACGCATCCCGACGAGAGCATCGCCGAGTTGGAGCGCATGACCGCTTGCGCCGAAAGCGTGCTGACTGATCTGGGCCTTCACATTCGCACGATGGTGTTGTGCACCGGCGATATGGGCTTTGGCGCCCGCAAGACCTACGACATTGAGGTATGGCTGCCGGGGCAGGGTAGATACCGTGAGATTTCCAGCTGCTCAGTCTGCGGCGATTTCCAAGCGCGGCGCATGCAGGCGCGCTATCGCGATGACAACGGCAAACCACAGTTCGTGCACACACTTAACGGTTCTGGCGTAGCCACAGGGCGCGCGCTGATTGCCGTCATGGAAACCTATCAAACTGAAGAGGGCGGTGTTCGCATCCCTGAGGTTCTGGTGCCCTATATGGGTGGCACAACGCTGATCACCGCCGACGGACAAGAGGTTTCTTGATGCGCATTCTCGTCACCAATGATGATGGCATCCATGCCAAAGGCCTTGGGGCTTTGGTGCGCGTTGCCGAACAGATTGGCGATGAGGTCTGGACCGTCGCACCAGAGACCGATCAGTCGGGTGTCGCGCATTCCATGTCGCTCAACGATCCCTTGCGCCTGCGCCAAGTCGGCGAGCGGGCTTACGCGGTGCGCGGCACGCCGACCGACTGTGTCCTCATGGCCGTGCGCCACATCATGCCAGAACCGCCCGACCTTATCCTGTCGGGCTTCAACAAGGGCCAGAACCTTGCCGAGGACATCACCTATTCTGGAACGGTGGCCGCTGCGATTGAGGGCACGATCCTTGGCGTGCGCAGCATTGCGCTTTCCCAGGCCTATTCCTTCGCGCCTGACACCCACCCACCGTACGAGACCGGCGAGGCCTTGGCGCCTGAGATTGTGCGCAAACTGCTTGATCTTGATCTGCCGCGCGAAACGCTCATCAACATCAACTTCCCCAACCGGGCACCGGGCGCCGTCGAAGGGGTGCGCGTAACGGGGCAGGGGCGGCGCAATATCGATTTTCTGGCCATCGACAAGCGCATGGATGGTCGCGGCAATGCCTATTACTGGCTTGCCTACAATGGCCAAAACCCCAAACCAGATACCGGTACGGATTTGGAGAGCGTGCGTGCAGGCTATGTCTCGGTGACGCCGCTTTCGGTCGACATGACCGATCATGCGACCCGTGACGCCGTCGCCGAAGCTCTCGGAGTGAAAACAGATGGGTCGGATGGGCCTGGCAATCGTTAGCCCCAGGTCGGCCCGATGAGCAGCGATGATGCGCTGCGCCGCGCAAGTCTTGTGCTGCGTTTGCGCTCGATGGGCATCACCGATCACCGCTTGGTCAGCGCGTTCGAAACCACACGCCGGGAAGCTTTTGCGCCCGAGCACTATGCGGCCGATGCCTATGCCGATCGGCTCATTCCGATTGCCTGTGGGCAGACCATGGAAGCGCCCAGCGTTCTTGCGCGGCTCTTGCAGGCCGCGCCTGTTGCCTCGCACATGTCGGTTCTGGAGATTGGAGCAGGCTCGGGCTATTTTTCCGCGCTGTTGGCCAAGCTTTCGCGCCGTGTGGTGGCGTTGGAACGGTTTCGCAGCCTGGCGGAGGGCGCTCGCGCCGCTCTAACCGGACAGAGCGTCTCCAATGTGGATCTGGTCCTCGCCGATGGCCTTGGCGGCTGGCCGGCGGCCGGACCCTATCAGGCCATATTCGTCACTGGTTCGATAGAAGCGATGCCCGCTGCATGGATCGATCAGCTCGCACCTGGCGGCAGACTTGTTGCGCCGATTGGCCCACCCAACGGTCCACAGACATGGGTGTGCGTCTCAAAAGATGACGAAGGTGCCCTCGACCAAGAAGTGATCGGCACGGCCTTCTCCATCGCGCTGCAGCCAGGGTTGGCACGCGCGCTTTAGCTGCCCGTGCGTCTCGCCAACCACCCTTTTGCTTCACAAATCCTTGCCGCAACGACGGTCTTAAGCCTTCAGCAACATTAATGGTGTTTTGATGGGCGCTGTAAGTTTGAGTGTTGTGAGTAAGTGTAATGCGTACAGTGTCACGCGGTCCGATGCACCGCAGGGCCTATCGGCTCGGCTTGTTATCCGTAGCGGCAATCGTCCTATCCGCCTGTTCCTCTGACTCCGACCGTCTTAGCTTTTTCGGTGTCGATCAGGCGCAGCCGACAACCGTGGCCGTGGCGCAGCCTGGCGTTCAGGCGACGTACACACAGCCGCAAGTGACCTACCAGCAGCCGACATTCCAGGCATCCCCGAACGTTTCCGCGCCGCAGGTCACAGCCTCGGGCGCGCAACCGCTCACGCAGCCTGCGCCTTACACCGCCCCGACTTTCACCGCTCCTGGCTATCCGCAAACCACGGCGAGCATCAGCCAGCCGCAGGTGACCTATCAGCAGCCGACAGTCCAAGCCCTTCCGCAGCCGGTCGTGCAGCAGCCGACCTACTCGGCCGTTCAGCGTGCGCCGGTGAGCGCACCGACGGCTCATCTTGCGCAGACGCCCGCTGGCTTGGTCGGCGCGCAAGTTCCGCGCACGACGCAGGTCGCAGCGGTTCAGGCGCCGCGCGTTGTCTATCAGCAGCCGCAGGTGACCTACCAACAGCCGCAGGTGACCTACCAACAGCCGCAAGTGACGTATCAGCAGCCCGCACCGCAGCCGCTGACCACCGCGTCGATCGGCACACCCCAAGTGATCAGCCCGCAGCGCGTGTCCACTGATCCAATCACGACCGCATCGATCCCCCCGGTCCAGTCCGCACCAGTTAGCCTGCCAACGCCGCAAATGGCGCCGGCGCAGCTTCCCGCGCAAACAAGCAGCCAGACCAGTCGCTCAGCCGGTTGGTCGGCTGTCGGCGGCACCCGCGTCCAGGTTCAGCAGGGCGAGACGATGTTCTCCATGTCACGGCGCTACGGCATTCCCGTCGATGTGCTTCAGCGCGTGAACAACATTTCCGATCCGTCATCTTTGCGGATGGGCCAACAGATCATCATTCCGGTCTACTCGACCGCTTCGGCTGGCACACCGGTGACCAGTGTTGGCGTAGACACGACCTTCACTGGCTCCACACCGACGGCGCGTCGCGTGCCAGCGCCAACCCCACGCCCGGCAAACCTGCGCTCGGTTGCTACAACACAGCCGCGCCTTCCAGCACAAATCACGCAGCCAACGCAAACCGCACAGGCTATGCCGACGGCTGGGACCCATGTCGTTGCTGCCGGTGAAACGCTCTATTCGATCGCTCGCCGCTACAACATGTCGGCGCAGCAATTGATCGCCGCCAACGCCATCGACAATCCCAACTCCATCCGTATCGGTCAGCGCTTGGTGGTGTCGTCCTCAGGACAGGCTTTGCCGCCCGTGGCGCAATTGCCTGCGACCACGCAGACGCCGTCGCAAGTTGTCGCCTCGCGCAGCTATACGCCGCCGCGTCCGGCCCAATCACCGGCCGTGGTGGAGCAAACGGCAGCCATTCAGCAGGTCGCCGCGCGCAATGATGATATCGCCGAACAGACGCCGCTCCAGTTCCGCTGGCCGATCCGTGGCCGCGTGCTGTCCGGTTTCGGTGTCCAGGACAATGGCGTGCGCAATGATGGCGTGAACATCGCGGTACCTGAGGGCGCGTCGATCCGCGCTGCTGAGGAGGGCGAAGTGGTCTATGCCGGCAACGAACTGCGTGGCTTCGGCAATCTAGTGCTTATCCAGCACCGCGGTGGCTATGTGACCGCTTATGCGCACAACAGCCGCCTCGACGTTCAGCGTGGTGACCGCGTGAACCGTGGCGATGTGATCGCTCGCGCTGGCTCAACTGGCGATGTGGACACGCCGCAGCTGCACTTTGAGATTCGCCGCGGCACGACCCCGGTCGATCCGGGCCCGTATTTGCCGTCTAGCTAAGCGATCGGCCGGCCTTGCCGGCTGCATCCTGAATGAACTGCCACGCCACGCGGCCCGACCGGGCGCCGCGTGTCGTTGCCCACTCCAAGGCGTCGCGATGCAGGTCATCGGCCATTCCCGGCAAGTCGAAATGGGCATGGTAAGCATCGACCATCGCCAAATACTCATCTTGCGAACATTTGTGGAAACCCAGCCAAAGGCCGAACCGGTCTGACAGCGAGACCTTTTCCTCAATCGCATCGCCAGGATTGATCGCCGATCCGCTTTCATTGTCGATCATGTCGCGTGGCAGCAGGTGCCGCCTGTTCGACGTTGCATAAAAGAGCACATTCTCTGGGCGCCCTTCCAAGCCACCTTCCAGCGCAGCTTTTAGCGATTTGTACGTCGTCTCCCCGGCATCGAAGGAGAGATCGTCGCAAAAGACGATTACGCGATAGGGCGCGGCCCGCAACTTGGCCAACAAGGTTGGTAACGAGCCGATGTCCTCACGATGGACTTCGATGAGCTTCAACCGATTCTCGTCGCCGCGACCTCGATTGATGTCGGCATGGACCGCTTTGACCAGCGAAGATTTACCCTGACCGCGCGCGCCCCAAAGCAGGGCATTGTTGGCCGCCACGCCGTCGGCAAAGCGCTGTGTGTTCTCAAGCAGCGTGTCACGCGAGCGGTTGATGCCCTTCAAGAGGTCAAGCGGCAGCGCCGACACGCTTGCCAGCGGCATCAAACCTTTCATGTCGGCTTGCCAGACAAACGCATCGGCCCGTTCGAGGGCGAGGTCCGCCGGAGCAGGTGGCGCGAGCCGTTCCAGAGCATCGGCGATCCGGGCCAATACGTCTTGGGAATTGTCGGACGGATCCATAAAAGCTCCTTGCGCGCTGGCATTGGCGTCTCGTTAATCCGCAAAACCCGTCACAAGCGTGTGCGATCTCTCTTGTGGTTGCGGCGCGAAACGCTTAATCGAAAAACGCGTTTAGACCGCACGCTGCTTGCCTGCCAAGGCAGGGGGCAAGGATTTCGGTACGCCGACCGGATCAGGTGCGCCACTTTGGCGCCTGCACTGGAAAGGCCGAAGCCTGGTCACCATCATTTCATGGCGTAATGCCTGGCTACCGCCGAAAGGCGGCCGGCCACCCAAGGAGAGTTTTCATGTTTGTAACCCCCGCCTACGCTCAGGCCGCAGGTGCTGCCGGTGGTGGCAGCCTGGTCATGTCGATCCTGCCCTTCATCCTCATTTTCGTCATCATGTGGTTCTTGATCATCCGTCCGCAGCGTCAGCAGATGAAGCGGCACAAGGAAATGATTGCCAATGTTCGTCGCAACGACACGATCGTGACGTCTGGCGGTATCATCGGCAAAGTGACCAAAGTGCTCGACGATGAAGCCAACGAGATCGAAGTGCAGGTTGCAGACGGCGTGAAAGTTCGGGTGGTCCGCTCGATGATCCAAGATGTGCGCGCCAAGGCCGAGCCTGTCGCTGCCAACGATTGATCGCATGCTAACAGGCGCCGGGAACTCTCCGGGCGCCTTTGTCCATAAAGACCTCGCCGGTCCGCCACCTCGATAGGTTCCAATGCTTTATTTCGCTCCTTGGAAAACCGCACTGATTGTCGCCTTTGCGATCCTTTCAGTGGCTTTTGCGCTTCCCAACGCGTTTGATGAGGAGACCGTCGAGGAGTGGCCGGACTTCCTGCCGAAAAGCCAGATTGTGCTTGGGCTCGATCTGCAGGGCGGCGCCCACATGCTGTTGCAGGTGGAGCGTGAAAGCCTTGTCGCTGACCGACTTGAAGTCCTGCGCGATGATGTGCGCACATCCTTGCGCGATGAGCGCATCGGCTACACTGGGCTGAGCGTTCAGGCTGACGCCGTTCAGCTTCGTATTCGCGATCTTGATCGCGTCGATGATGCCGAGACCGTGTTAGAAGGATTGGCAGCACCAGCCGACCCGTTGTCGTTTGGCGCGCAAACCCCGGACGTTGAGGTTGATATAGCCAATGACGGCCTCGCGCGCCTGACCCTCACCCAGGACGGTATCGATGCGCGATTGGCACAAGCGGTGGAGCAGTCCATCGAAGTGATCCGTCGCCGTATCGACCAGTTGGGCACGACCGAGCCGACCATTCAGCGTGAAGGCCAGGACCGCGTCTTGGTTCAGGTTCCAGGGCTTGATGATCCGCAGCGTCTGAAAGACCTGTTGCAACAGACCGCAGCCCTTTCCTTCCATCTGCTCTGCGACGATATGAGCGTCGATGAGGCGCTGCGCACTCGTCCGCCGGCAGGTTGTTACCTTGCCAACTCGGTCGATGAGCCGGTGCAGCCCTATTTGCTGCAGACCCGTGCTCTGATCACCGGCGACCAGCTCGCCGACGCACAGCCAGGTTTCGACCAGCAGACGCAGGAAGCCATCGTTCAGTTCCGCTTCAACACGTCCGGCGCCACGACCTTCGGCCAGGCAACCACGGAAAATGTCGGCCAGCCTTTCGCCATCGTGCTTGATGATGAAGTGATTTCCGCGCCGGTGATCCGCGAGCCCATTTTGGGTGGCTCAGGTCAGATTTCCGGGAACTTCACCCCTGAACTGGCCAACGATCTGGCCATTCTGCTGCGTGCCGGTGCTCTGCCCGCCGATCTTACAATCGTTGAAGAACGCACCGTTGGACCAGGCCTTGGCGCAGACTCCATTGCCGCCGGTGAAATCGCTGGTGTCATCGGCGCCATTGGCGTGCTCATTTTCATGGGCCTTTCCTATGGTCTGTTTGGAATTTTCGCCAACATTGCCCTGTTCGTGAACATCTCGCTGATCTTGGCCGCATTGTCGGTCCTTGGAGCGACCCTGACTTTGCCAGGTATCGCCGGCATCGTTCTCACGGTCGGCATGGCGGTTGATTCCAATGTACTGATTTTCGAACGCATCCGTGAAGAGGTCAGGCGAGGCCGTAAGACCATCGCCGCCGTCGATGTCGGTTTCCGCGAAGCACTGCGCACCATCTTGGATGCCAACATCACCACGCTCATTGCTGCCGTCATCTTGTTCCAGCTTGGCTCGGGGCCAGTGCGCGGCTTTGCGGTGACGCTCGCCATCGGCATCGTGACCACCGTGTTCACCGCTTACACGCTGACCCGGCTTCTCATTGCGCTCTGGGTGAAAACTCGCCGCCCAACCGCGCTTCCCATTTAAAGGCCGCCTTGCATGTCCTTTGCTCTGATCAAATACCTACCGCAGGAACCGAAGCTCCGCTTCATGGCCTATCGCAACTGGGCGTTTCCCTTTTCGATTGTGATGATGGTTGTCTCGCTCGCCGTTTTTGGCGCGCTGGGTCTGAACCTTGGCATCGATTTTCGCGGTGGCACGGTGATCGAAATTCGCACGCTTGACGGTCCAGCCGATGTCTCCGGCATCCGCACGCAGCTCAATCAGCTTCAGTTCGGCGACGTTGAAGTCCAGTCCTTTGGCAACGAAACCGATGTTTTGATCCGCATCGAGCAACAACCTGGGGGCGACCGAGCGCAACAGGCGGTTGTCGAGCGCGTGCGCGCTGAATTGGGCGATCAAGCCATCGAATACCGACGGTTTGAGGTGGTGGGTCCGCGTGTTTCCGGCGAACTGGCGGTTGCCGGTGTTATCGCCGTGGTCGCTGCTCTCGGGGCGATTTTGGTCTACATCTGGGTGCGCTTTGAGTGGCAATTTGCTGTCGGCGCCATCATCGCGACTGTCCATGATGTGATCCTAACGCTCGGCCTTTTTGCGGTGACGGGGCTGGAGTTCAACCTCTCCTCGATCGCCGCAATTCTCACCATTGTCGGCTACTCGCTCAACGATACGGTGGTGGTTTACGACCGCGTGCGTGAGAATCTGAGACGCTACAAACGCATGCTGATCGATGATCTGCTCGATCTGTCGGTCAACTCCATGCTGTCGCGCACAATCATGACGTCCGTGACGACCCTGATCGCGCTCGGTTCCCTGTTCCTGTTCGGGGGCGAGATCATTCGCTCCTTCACGGCGGCGATGATCTGGGGTGTTCTGGTCGGTACCTACTCATCGATCTTCGTGGCCGGCCCGGTTCTAGTGTTCCTGAAACTGCGTCCAGCCAAGACACCTGGCGCCGACGATGACACCGCATCGGGCGCCGATGGCGAGACGGCGTCGGCGTAAGCGCCGATGGCCGCAAACGACAAGTTTCTTCCTGCCCAGGCGCCGATTGATGCGGTTGTCGACAATGGTTTTCGCTTTGGCGAGATGTCGCATCAGGGCGGATTGATCGGGCTACCAGGCCGCACCCAGGCCTGGTCACCGTCATCCTCCGCCTTTGATCTGAGCGAAGCCGATTTGCAGCCCATATTGGACCTGGCTGAGGACATCGACATCCTCGTCATAGGCACGGGCGCCGATATTGCGGTTTTGCCGCAGGCGACACTGGATGCGTTGCGCGGTGCCGGTCTGGCGTTGGAAATTACCGCCACCCGAGCCGCCGTGCGGACCTACAATGTTCTGCTCTCGGAAGACCGACGGGTTGCAGCGGCCTTGATGGCCCTCACATAACGGTCATGACCACCGAGACCATCGCCTATGCGACCGACCACCTGCGCACCCATGATTTTGAATGGTACGCGGCGCTGCAGTTTGCGCCAGCCGACAAGCGCCCTGCACTGATTGCTCTGTTCGCCTACCTTGCGGAAGTCGCGCGGGTGCGCTCGCTCGTTTCAGAACCCAAGCCTGGCGAGATACGGCTGCAATGGTGGCGCGACACGCTGTCGGGCACGGCGCACGGCGCAATTGACGCCAATCCGCTGGCGGCGGCCTTGCTTCAAGCGATCGACGACCATGCCCTGCCTGCCGCACCGCTGCTTGCTGTGCTCGATGCGCGCACCTTCGATCTCTATGATGATGCGATGCCATCGACCGCCGACTACGAAGGCTATGCCGGAGAGATTTGGTCAGGTCCGATGTCGCTGGCGGCCTCGGTTCTTTCCGGCGATAGCCCGGCCCACTTTGCCGATGTCGCTGGCCATGGCGGCGTGGCGCTCGGCGTGGCGCGGACCCTAGTCGGTTTCTCACAATGGGCGGGCCGGGGGCAGTGCTATTTGCCGGCGGACCTGATGCAGGCGCATAGTCTGGACCGCGACATGTTCGCTCAGCGCCGCATAACGCCTCCCCTGACAAACACCTTGCGCACCTTCGCCAGCTTTGGTCTCGATCACCTCGAGAAAGCACGCGTTGCGGCAACAGAGGTTGAACCCAGCGCAAATGCCATCTGGCTGCCTCTGGCATTGACGCGCCAGACCTTGGAGGATGTCACGTCTTGGTCGCTCAATCCCTTTGTGCGACCACTCGCGCGTCCGCGATGGCAAAAGCTTTTCCGCTTGTGGCGGGCCTCCAAACGCAGCCGGGTTTTTTAGCTATTCTGCCGCTTGCGGCAGAACGTCATCCAGCGAACGCACCCAACCATCGCAATGCTCAAGAGCGCGCTTGGCCAGTGCCTGTTTGCGCGCCAGGCCCTTGGCTTTGCCTTTGATCCGCTTGCCGTCTTCATCAACGAGCGGTCCTTCATGCGGCGGAAACAAGCCGAAATTGATGTTCATCGGCTGGAATGAGCGCGGCTTATTCTCCTTGGCATCGCCATCCTCAGCCACGTGTCCACCGGTGATATGGTTCACCAAGGCCCCCAAAGCCGTCGTGCCCGGCAGCGGCGGCAAGGCAAGGCCCAGCCGCTCGGCGGCTGCTAGGCGCCCGGTGTAGAGCCCGACGCTTGCCGACTCGACATAGCCCTCGCAGCCGGTGATCTGCCCTGCGAACCGCAGTCTTGGTTGTGCCTTCAGCCGCATTTGCTCATCAAGCAGAACAGGTGAATTGAGATAGGTGTTGCGGTGCATGCCACCAAGGCGTGCGAACTTTGCCTCGTCAAGTCCCGGGATCATCCGCAGAATGTCCGACTGCGCCCCATATTTGATCTTGGTCTGGAAACCGACCAGGTTGAACAGGGTGCCCAGCGCATTGTCCTGGCGAAGCTGCACCACCGCATAGGGCTTCACCTCTGGGTCGTGCGGATTGGTGAGTCCGACGGGCTTCATGGGGCCGAACCGCAAGGTCTCCCGTCCACGGGTCGCCATCACCTCAATCGGCAAACAGCCGTTGAAATAGGGTGTATCCTTTTCCCAGTCCTTGAAATCGTGGGCGTCGGCCTCGACCAATGCATCAATGAAGCGATTGTAAAGCGCCTCATCCATGGCGCAGTTGATGTAGTCCTTGCCAGTGCCGCCCGGCCCAACTTTGTCGTAGCGCGACTGGAACCAGGCCTTCTCCATGTTGATGGATTCGGTGTGCACGATCGGCGCAATGGCATCGAAGAACGCCAGCGCGTCCTCACCGGTGAGTTTCAGGATCGCTTCGGCCAATGTCGGGGCGGTCAGTGGGCCGGTGGCGATGATCACGCTGTCCCAGTTCTCTGGCGGCAGGCCAGAAATCTCGCCGCGCTCGATGGTGATCAGCGGGTGATTGGCCAGTGCCTGCGACACGCCGTCGGAAAATCCGTCGCGATCCACCGCCAACGCTCCGCCTGCCGGCACCTGATGGGCGTCGCCTTGGGCCATGATCAGCGAGCCGAGCTTGCGCATTTCCGCATGCAGAACGCCGACGGCATTGGACGTCGCATCGTCGGAGCGGAAGGAGTTGGAGCACACCAACTCGGCCAGACCGTCCGTTTTGTGGGCATCTGTGCCGGGGTGATTGGGGCTGCCACGCATCTCGTGAAGTACAACAGGCACGCCCATCTGTGCCGCCTGCCAAGCCGCCTCCGACCCCGCCAGTCCGCCACCGATCACATGGATTGGTTTGATTGCCATTGCTGCCGCTTTCCTTGTTGAAGCGCTGATTTTAGTGGCCGCGATGCAACGCGGCAAGCCAAACACGCAAGGTTGAACGCCGCCTATCTTGCCGTGCTGCACGGCTGTTGTTAGCCAAACACGCCTCTGTCGTTGGAAAAACCGTGTCCGCTCGTCGTTCTGCCCTCTTCGCTACACTTGCTGGCTTGATGCTCACCGGCTGCGTTTCGTCTGGCACCAGCCCCCTGGGTTGGTACGCGACGCAGGATGCCCGCACGCCCGATGGCCTGACTCTTGGCATCTGCCACGCCTTTGGCTGCCAACGACAAACGACTGTGCGCCTGGCCGAAACGGACGTTGCTGTCCTTGCCGGCATCATGGAAGCTGGGCGCGAGAGCCCACAGGCCGAGCGCGCTGCTGTTCGCCGTGCGGTCATGTGGATGGAAGAGCGTGTGGCGCCGGTGGTTGGGTCTGGCAATGACATCGGCGGTCTCGATATTCAAAATGCCGGCACGCCCGGCCAGATGGACTGCCTGGACGAAACGACCAATACGACCACGACACTGATCCTGTTGGCCGAAAATGGCCTGCTCAATCATCACACACCGAGCTATCCGGTCGCGCGTGGGTTCTTCCTGGATGGACGCTATCCGCATGCTACAGCCGTTATGACGGAAACGGCGTCCGGTGACGACTGGGCCGTCGACCCTTGGCCCTATGCCAATGCGGAGGACGTCGACGTCATGCCGCTTTCAGACTGGTACAACACCTGGCCATACGCCGGTTAGTTCAAGCCTCCAGAAGCGCTGAAAGCTGAGAGACCTCGCCCTCGAGCGTGTAGGGTGGGTTGATCACGAACATCCCGCTACCCTGAAGCCGATGGCCTTCACCGGCGGCAGCAAAGGTCACTTCGTGGCGCAGCGTATCGGCAAAGCCGAGCCCTTCGATCTCGTCCATCATCGCCGCATGCTCGCCGCTCGGCAGGATAGGATACCAGAGCATGATCACACCGACCGGCCACAAACCGTGTAGACCTTCAAGGAAACTCGGAATCCCCGTAAAATCATGGGCAAGCTCGTAGCTCGGGTCGATCATCATCACGCCGCGCCGTGGTGTCGGCGGGCAACGCCGCGCCGCCCAGGGAAAGCCATCTTCCTTATAGATGTGCACGCCTGAGCGCGGCATTGCCTCCACCAGGGCAGCGTGTTCCTGCGGATGAAGCTCAGCCAGCTGCAACCGATCGCCGGAGCGATCGATATTCGATGTCAGCATACGCTCGGCGATCATCGGTGAGCCAGGATAGGCCGTCTCGCCATGCTCTGCGCGCACTGCTTCCACGACGCGTCGATAAGGATGGTCACCTGGAAAACGGGAGAGCAGCTCAGTCACGCCCGATGCTGACTCGCCGGTCTTGCGCGCTTCTCTTGAACCAAGATCATAGAGGCCACGCCCGGCATGGGTCTCCATGTAGGTCAGCGGCTTTGGCTTCTTGCCCATATAGGCGAGCACCAGCGCTAGCAGCGCGTGTTTGTGCACATCGGCCCGATTGCCGGCGTGATAGGCATGTTGATAGGAGAGCAAACGCGGCCTGCTTTCTGGCGACTGTTATCTGTCTATTCGGCGGCAACCGATTTCGATGTGGCGCGTGCCAGAACCTCCGCCAGATATTGGCCGGTGTAGGATCGCTTTTCCTTCACCACCTGTTCCGGTGTGCCCGCCGCAACCAATTCGCCGCCGCCATCGCCACCTTCGGGTCCTAGATCGATGATCCAGTCTGCGGTTTTGATGACTTCCAAATTATGCTCGATCACGATCACGCTGTTGCCCTGATCCACCAGCTCGTGCAGCACGTCCAGAAGCTTTGCCACATCATGAAAGTGCAGGCCCGTCGTCGGTTCATCAAGAATGTAGAGCGTGCGCCCAGTTGAGCGTTTGGACAGCTCTTTGGCGAGTTTCACCCGCTGCGCTTCACCGCCCGACAAGGTCGTCGCCTGCTGCCCGACCTTGATGTAGCCGAGGCCGACCCGATTGAGCGTCACCAGCTTGTCGCGCACCGCCGGGACGGCAGAGAAGAACTGCGCGCCTTCTTCCACTGTCATGTCCAGCACATCGGCAATGCTCTTGCCCTTGAACTGAATGTCCAGTGTCTCGCGATTGTAACGTTTGCCGTGACAGACATCGCAGGTCACATAGACATCGGGCAGAAAGTGCATCTCAATCTTGATGACGCCGTCGCCCTGGCAGGCTTCGCAGCGGCCGCCCTTGACGTTGAACGAGAAGCGTCCGGGTTGATAGCCGCGTGCCTTGGCCTCCGGCAATCCGGCAAACCAGTCGCGGATCGGCGTAAACGCACCTGTGTAGGTGGCGGGGTTGGAGCGCGGCGTGCGGCCAATTGGCGATTGGTCGATGTCGATGACTTTGTCGAGGAACTCCAGCCCATTGACGCTGTCATGCGGGGCGGGGTTCTCGCGCGCGCCGTTCAACCGTCGCGCGGCCACCTTGTAGAGCGTCTCAAGAAGAAACGTGGATTTGCCGCCGCCCGACACGCCAGTGACACACGTGAAGGTGCCCAGCGGCACCGTTGCGTCGACGCCTTTCAGATTGTTGCCGCGCGCGCCTTTGACCTTGATCGACTGGCCCTTTTTGCCCTTGCGACGTTTCGCCGGCACAGGGATCGCTTTGGCCCCCGACAGATATTGCCCGGTCAGCGATTTCGGGTTGGCCATCACCTCCTGCGGTGTGCCTTCGGCAACTATTTCGCCGCCATGGACGCCAGCGCCTGGCCCGATATCCACCACATAGTCGGCGGTGCGCACCGCATCCTCGTCATGCTCCACCACGATCACGGTGTTGCCGAGGTCGCGCAGATGCTTCAGCGTTTCGAGCAGCCGATCATTGTCGCGCTGATGCAGGCCGATGCTCGGTTCATCGAGCACATAAAGAACCCCAGTCAGTCCCGAGCCGATTTGCGAGGCGAGGCGAATGCGCTGGCTTTCACCACCCGACAGCGTGCCGGACGAGCGCGACAGCGTCAGATATTGCAAGCCGACATCATTGAGGAACCGCAGCCGGTCACGGATTTCCTTCAAGATCGCCTTGGCGATCGCGTTCTGCTTGTCGCTCAGCTTCTCCGGCAGCGCGTTGAACCAGTCATTGGCCTCGCGAATGGAAAGCTTGGAGGCGGTGCCGATATGTTCGCCCGCCACTTTGACGGCCAGCGCTTCGGGTTTGAGGCGGTTGCCGTCACAGACCTCGCAAGGCCGGTTCGATTGGAACCGCGACAGTTCTTCGCGCACCCATTGGCTGTCGGTTTCGCGCCAACGCCGTTCAATATTGCCAATCACGCCTTCAAAGGGCTTGGCAGTTTTGTAGGACCGCAAACCATCGTCATAGGTGAACGTGATGCTTTCCTCGCCCGAGCCGTAGAGGATCACATCCTGCACCTTGTCCGGCAGGTCGCTCCAGGGCTTGGCCATCGACGTTTTGTAGTGGCGACAGATCGCATCCAGCGTCTGGGTGTAATAGGGCGAGGTATTGCCGGTCTTCGCCCAAGGCGCCACCGCGCCTTGGCGCAGCGACAGCGACAGATCGGGCACGATCAGCCCCTCTTCGAACTCCAGCGTGGTGCCGAGCCCATCGCAAGTCGGGCAAGCGCCCTGCGGTGAGTTGAACGAAAATAGCCGCGGCTCGATCTCCGGGATTGTGAACCCGGATTCCGGGCAGGCAAAGCGCTCGGAAAAGACAACACGCTCGGGCAGTGGCTCGCCATCCTTAAGGTCGGCATATTCAGCCACCGCCAACCCATCAGCAAGCTTCAACGCGGTTTCGAAACTGTCGGCAAGACGCGTTGCGATATCCCCGCGCACCACGATACGGTCCACCACCACATCGATGTCATGCTTGAACTTTTTGTCCAGCGTCGGCGCATCGCCGATCTCGTAATACTCGCCGTCGATCTTCAGGCGTTGAAAGCCCTGCTTCATCAGCTCGGCGATATCCTTGCGGTATTCGCCCTTACGCTGACGCACGATCGGCGCAAGCAGATAAAGCCGCGTGCCCTCCGGCAGCGCCATCACACGGTCGACCATCTGGCTGACTGTCTGGCTCTCGATCGGCAGGCCTGTGGCCGGCGAATAGGGGATGCCGGCGCGCGCCCAAAGAAGGCGCATGTAATCGTAGATTTCCGTTACCGTGGCGACGGTCGAGCGTGGGTTCTTGCTCGTCGTTTTTTGCTCAATGGAAATCGCCGGCGACAGCCCGTCGATCTGGTCGACGTCCGGCTTCTGCATCATCTCCAGAAATTGCCGGGCATAAGCCGACAGGCTCTCCACATAGCGGCGCTGGCCCTCGGCATAGATCGTGTCGAAGGCAAGCGAGCTCTTGCCCGAACCCGACAGGCCCGTCATCACCACCAGGCTGTCGCGGGGCAGGGTGACCGACACATCTTTCAGATTGTGCTCACGCGCGCCCGACACCGTAATGTGTTTCGAGGAAGGGCGCGGAGCGGAGGGAGTGCCTGCCATGGGATGTCTCAATGCAAAGGTGGAGGGAGCGAGGCCTTAAGGTAGGGCATAACACCCGACTCAGAAGAGTGAACAAATGTAGAACATCTCTTGTCTCCTGACACAAGAGACGCTAACATGGGGATAAATGGCGTGTGGATAAGCAAGGCGTTGGGTTGCGGCGACAGCGCGGCGGCGTCACACCGAGTGGAAAGCGTTTCGGCGCACTAATTGGAGAAGAGTTATGGCTGGCTCGGTGAACAAGGTCATTTTGGTGGGCAATCTGGGTGCGGACCCCGAAGTGCGCACAATGCAATCCGGCGACAAGCTGGTGAACCTGTCGGTGGCGACCTCCGAAACCTGGCGTGATCGCCAGTCCGGCGAGCGGCGCGAAAAAACCGAATGGCACCGCGTCGTGATCTTCAATGAGAATCTCGCCAAGGTCGCCGAGCAATATCTGCGCAAGGGTTCCAAGGTTTATCTTGAAGGCCAGTTGCAGACCCGCAAGTGGCAGGATCAGAACGGCCAGGACCGCTATTCCACGGAAGTGGTGCTGCAGAAGTATCGCGGCGAACTGACCATGCTTGATGGCCGCAATGACCGCCAGGGGGCCGGAATGGACGGTGATGCCGGTTACGGTCAAGGTGGTGGCTATTCTGGCGGCCAGGGCGGGCAATCTATGCCGCAAGATCGTGGGCCAGCACCGGCTATCGGATCAGACATCGACGACGACATTCCGTTTTAGGCCGAACGCTGTTGAGGCCAAGAGCTATGAACGGGGTAAAACAATCCCTGCTTCACATTGCTTTGGTCGTGCGCGACTATGACGAGGCGCTGGCCTTTTATGTCGGCAAGCTTGGCTTCGACCTCATCGAAGACACTTACCAGCCGGAGCAGGACAAACGCTGGATCGTGGTTGCTCCGCCGGGCGGAACGTCCGGCACACTGTTGCTCGCGCGTGCATCAAAACCCGAGCAGGAACGCTTCATCGGTGATCAAGCCGGCGGCCGCGTCTTTTTGTTTCTAAAGACCGACGATTTCGATCGCGATTACGCGCGCTACGTGGAGGCGGGCATTGAATGCGTGCGCCCACCGACCCAGTTCGATTACGGCAAAGTCGCGGTCTTCAAGGACTTGTACGGCAATCTCTGGGACCTGGTCGAGCACGTTCCCGACCACCCGCTCGCAGACCGGTTCTGATCGACGCCATCTAAGCTAGGCCCAATCAACGCTTCGTTCGAAACCCCCTGAGCAGAGTGTTTATCGGACGCTCTGTTGACCCTTCGCCAGAGGTGCCCCACTGCTCGCGGTAAGCAACCTATTTGCGGCGACATGCTCACCCAAGCCGATGTGCGCCTTTTCCCAACGCTCGCCTGCTTCAACGTCCCCTGCCATTACCCATTCCGCTGCAATCTGAAGAAGCTCACCGATCTCGCCAATCTCTGGGTCTATGCCTGCGCGCTCGATCAGATGCAGGGCGTGGCTGACACGGCGCGGTTCGACATCTACAAACAGGGCTATTTCTCAGCCAGCCAGAAGCGCAATCCTATTGGCATCGTGCCGATAGCCCCGCATCTCGCCGGTTGGGACGTGCGGCATACTCGTCAAAGCACCACTTGGTTTGCGGCGACCACTAGCTGCGTCACCCCGTCGGCAATGAACTGAACGGCCAGCGCGGAAAGAATCACGCCGAGCAAACGGGTTAGGATGATCCGCCCGGTGTTGCCGAGCATCCGCTCGATCCGCCCGGCCAACAGAAATACCGTCAGGCACGCCAGAATGATGACAGCCAGAACGCCAACCAACGCGCCCGTGCCGGTCCAACCGGCCAGTTCCTGTGCCTCGTGGGAAAGAAGCACCATCGCTGCGATCGCACCTGGCCCCGCCATCAAAGGAATGGCAAGCGGGAAGACCGCAATGTTTTTTATGTGATCCTTGTCGATCGCCCGTGTGGCCGCATTGTCGCGCCGCTCGGTGCGTTTTTCGAACACCATCTCAAAAGCCAGCCAGAAGAGAAGAATGCCGCCAGCAATTCGGAAAGCCGACAGGCTAATGCCTAGCGCATCGAGAAACGCTTGGCCGCTCAATCCGAAGACGAGCAGGATGCAAAAGCCGATGATACAGCCGCGTACCGCCACCTCGCGTCGCTCTGCCTTATCCATGCCGCGCGTCAGCGTCACGAACAGCGGTGCAAGCCCGATCGGGTCGATGGTCACGAGCAAGGTGACGAAGGCGTTGGAGACAAAATCAAGCATCGTCGCTCACCCCTCGCAGGTGCGTCTAGCCGGCGCAAGTGGCGCGTGAGGCCGCCATTCAGATGAACGGTTGAAAACTGGGCACTTTCTTTGTGTGTGGAGGCTGAATCGGCTAACAAAACGGGACGAAACAAGGATGAGATTCGCACGTGGCTGACGACACGACAAACAACACGCCGGAAGATGAAAATCCCGCCGACGGCAGCCGTGGATCAGGCGGCGATATGAGTGACATTCGCTCGGTCTCCATTTCCAGCGAAATGCGCAAATCCTATCTCGATTACGCCATGAGCGTGATCGTTTCGCGTGCGCTTCCAGACGTGCGTGACGGCTTGAAACCGGTCCATCGACGTATCCTCTATGCGATGCAGGAAGCCGGCTACGATTGGAACAAGGGCTACAGGAAATCAGCGCGCATCGTTGGCGATGTCATCGGTAAGTACCACCCGCATGGCGACCAGTCGGTCTATGATGCGCTTGTTCGCATGGCGCAGCCCTTTTCAATGCGCCTGCAACTCATTGATGGACAAGGCAATTTCGGCTCCATCGACGGCGATCCCCCAGCCGCGATGCGTTACACCGAGGTGCGGCTGGCGCGTCCGGCCCATTCGCTGACCGAAGATCTCGACAAAGACACTGTCGATTTCCAGGAGAACTACGACAACACCGAGTCCGAGCCGACGGTTCTACCGGCGCGCTACCCCAACCTTTTGACCAATGGAGCCGGCGGCATCGCCGTCGGCATGGCGACCAACATACCGCCGCACAATCTTGGCGAAGTGATCGACGCGTGTACGGCGATGATCGACGATCCGGAGATCGATCTTGAGCAGCTCATGGAGATCATGCCAGGGCCGGATTTCCCAACCGGCGGCTTGATTCTGGGTCGTACCGGTATTCGCAATGCCTTTGCGACCGGTCGCGGTTCGATCATTATGCGCGGTAAAGTCGACATCGAAGAGGTCCGCAAAGATCGTCATGCGCTGATCATCACCGAGATTCCCTACCAGGTGAACAAATCTTCGATGATCGAGAAGATTGCCGAGCTTGTGCGCGAAAAGCGCATTGAGGGTATCGGTGACATTCGTGATGAATCCGATCGCGACGGCATTCGCGTGGTGATCGAGCTGAAGCGCGACGCCGTGGCCGAAGTGGTGCTCAATCAACTTTACCGCTTCTCCGCGCTGCAATCGACGTTCGGCGCCAATATGGTGGCGCTCAACGGCGGCAAACCCGAGCAGATGAACCTGATGGACATGCTGTCTGCGTTCATCAATTTCCGCGAAGTGGTCATCACACGACGCACCAAGTTCCTGCTTGCCAAAGCGCGGGACCGTGCGCACGTTTTGGCCGGCCTTGCGATCGCTGTTGCCAATATCGACGAGGTTATCAAGCTAATCCGTTCGGCGCCTGACCCGGCGACAGCGCGTGCCCAGCTGATGGAGCGCGCTTGGCCGGTGGGCGATATTCGACCGCTGATTGAGCTAATTGCCGACCCGCGCTACCTGGTGAGCGAGGAGGGCACCTATACGCTGTCCGAAACGCAGGCCCGCGCCATCCTTGATCTGCGCTTGCAGCGTCTTACTGCGCTTGGCCGCGACGAGATTGGTGATGAGCTGCACAAGATCGCCGACGAAATCCGCGATTACCTTGAGATTCTCGGCTCGCGTGCTCGCATCCGCACCATCATCAAGGATGAATTGGCGGAGGTGCGCGAGCTGTTCGCGACGCCGCGACGGACCGAAATCACCGAAAGCGATGCCGACTTCGAGGACGAAGATCTCATCGCGCGCGAAGATATGGTCGTTACGGTCAGCCACGCTGGATACATCAAGCGCGTGCCGCTTTCGACCTACCGGGCGCAGCGCCGCGGCGGCAAAGGCCGCTCAGGCATGTCGACGCGCGACGAGGATTTCGTAACCCGCATCTTTGTTGCCAACACGCACACGCCAGTATTGTTCTTCTCCTCCGACGGCCAGGTTTATCGCCAGAAGGTCTGGCGCCTTCCGCTGTCAGCGCCGCAGGCCCGAGGCAAGGCTTTGGTGAATATTCTGCCATTGTCGCAAGGCGAACGTATCACCTCGATCCTGCCGCTGCCGGAAGACGAGGAAAGCTGGGCTAATCTGGATGTGGTGTTCTGCACCAATGTCGGGTCGGTGCGCCGCAACAAGCTGTCCGATTTCCAGCGCATCAATCGCAATGGCAAGATCGCCATGAAGCTTGATGAGGGCATGAGCATCCTTTCAGTCGATGTTTGCACTGATCAGGACGATCTGCTGCTCACAACCGCTATGGGACAGGCGATCCGCTTCCCCGTTGCCGACCTGCGTGTTTTCCAGTCGCGTGATTCAACCGGTGTGCGCGGTATCAACCTGGCCGAGGGTGATAAAGTGATCGGCATGTCGGTGCTCCGCCACTATGACGCAACGCCCGCCCAGCGCGCCGAATACATCAAGCGTCGCCGCCTAATGGAAGGCGAGGTCGATGATGCACCCATGGACGAAGAAGATACCTCGGAGGGCAGCGCCGAACTGACCGAGGCCGATTATGTCGCCATGTCGGCCGCCGAAGAGTTCATCCTTGCGATCTCTGAAAACGGCTACGGCAAGCGTTCATCAAGCTTCGAATACCGCGTCTCCGGACGTGGTGGCAAAGGGATCACCGCCATGGCGGTCACCCAGCGTAACGGACCGATCGTCGCCTCGTTCCCGGTCGAGCACACCGATCAGATCATGATCGTTTCGAATGGCGGGCAGCTCATCCGCGTGCCGGTTGAAGGCATACGCATCGCCGGTCGCGCAACGCAGGGTGTGACCGTCTTCAATGTCGGCGCTGACGATACGGTTGTGTCGGTCGAACGGGTGTCTGAACCGGAAGATGAAGATTCCGACGAAGGGGTGGATGGCATTGCCGAACCCGAAGCCGGTGGACCTGAATCTGATTCACAAGATGAGCCGCCCAGAGCCCCGCAAAGCGATTGATTCAGCCTCTGAGCATTCGCGATTAAACGACTGACCAAACAACAAAAAACCGCCTCTCCTTCTGACAAGAGAGGCGGTGGCGTTGGGAGGTCAACTTGATTCAGTTTGGCAAGAGCGGTCTTTTTGTTGTCGGTGCCATTCAGGCGTAGATTTTAGCGCGCAGCCATTTCGACCGGCTGGGCTTTGGTGACGACGGTGAAGCCGTGGTCGGCATCGTGCATCGTCATCGAAATGGTGCGGTCGATGCCGTCATTGTTGCTGGATGCGGCGATCCAAGCGGCACAACCGTTGCTGAAGTGTGGCCAGGCTTGGCCCGAGCAAAGGTCGAGTTCGGCAGCACCAAGGCGCACATCAACGCTGACCGATGGCGTGGCCTGCTCGGCGCTGGAGTTCGCCGGTGAGGTCGTGGCGAGCCACATGCCCATCAAAACGGCGACGAGCACGGCGATGGAAGTCATGGTCAATGTCTTAGTCAGGGTGATCATGGGTCTGCTCCGTGTCTTCTTGTGAATTGTTAACGTTTCTTGTCTTTGTTCAGTTCCAACAGAACTTCGATGAACCCACTCTGAACCAGCCAGTCATCTCTTCCTGTGATGGGAGTCACGATTTGGCGTTTCGGTGTTTTTTGACGCAGTTCGCGCGCCGCTTGCGCAGGCCATCACGCGCTTGGTAGGAGGGACGCCAGCAAGCGCCAGCGAGGCACCATGAAGCGGATTGCCCTTTTCCCAGGATCCTTCGATCCGATCACCAATGGCCATGTGGACGTGATCCGCGCTGGCCTTGCCTTGGCCGACGAGGTGCTTGTGGCCATCGGCCAGAACCCGAACAAAAAGCCGCTGCTGTCTGTTGAAAAACGCCAGCAGCTGGTCGCGGCCATAGCCACTGATTTGGGCGGCGAGGGCCGGGTTCGCGCGATGGCTTTTTCCGGCTTGCTGGTGGATCTTGCGCGCGAGCAGGGCGCAGCTTTGGTCTTACGCGGACTGCGCGATGGCGCCGATTTTGATTATGAGATGCAGATGGCCGGCATGAATGCCAACATGGCGCCGGAGCTTGAGACGGTGTTTGTGCCCGCACGTCCCGCCAACCGCCATGTTACGGCCACGCTGGTGCGACAGATCGCCGGAATGGGTGGCGATATCAGCCCCTTTGTGCCAGAACCCGTGCGCGCCGCCCTCGCTGAGGCCCTCTAGCTGACACAGCGTGTCGCGGCACTTCCAGTCCTTAAGTGTGAGAGAATTGATGATCCCTTCCTTTGCGTCCCGCCGAACCGTCCTTGCTGCCGGCTTGGCCTTGCTTGCCGTCCTGGTCGTTGCCCTTCCCACTACCGTGTTGGCGCAAAGCGACAGCGTCCCAGCTGCCGTTGGTGATCTCGACCCGCAAAATGTTCTGGTCATCGAAGTCTCTGGCGGCCCGATTTATGTTGAGCTGCTGCCAGATGTTGCGCCTCAGCATGTGGACCGCATCAAGCAATTGGCGCGTGAAGGGTTCTACGATGGCGTGGTGTTCCACCGCGTGATCGACGGGTTCATGGCGCAAACGGGCGATCCAACCGGCACCGGAACCGGTGGCTCGGACTATCCTGATCTGCCAGCAGAATTCTCCGACATCGCCTATGAGCGCGGTATTGTCGGCATGGCCCGCACCAATGACCCGAACAGCGCCAACTCCCAGTTCTTCATCATGTTCGGCCCAGCGCCGAGCCTCAATGGCCAATACACGGTGTTTGGCCGTGTCGTGGCCGGCATGGACGCCGTTGATAGCATCCAAAAGGGTGACACGCGCCGCAACGGCATGGTCGCCGATCCTGATGCGATGATCCGCGCGCGCCTCTTGTCCGACCTCAACGGTTGATCGATCATTCCAACAATGAAAGGGCCTGATCCATGGCCGATTCCGACACAATTCTGCTCGACACCTCCAAGGGTGAGGTCAAAATTAAGCTGCGCCCTGATCTGGCGCCCAACCATGTGGAACGCATCAAGACGCTTGTTAGCGAAGGCTTCTACGATGGCGTGGTGTTTCACCGTGTGATTGATGGCTTCATGGCGCAGGGCGGCGACCCAACGGGCACCGGCATGGGTGGCTCCGAGCTTCCTGACTTGAAGCAGGAATTTTCCAGCGAGCCGCATGTGCGCGGCGTTTGCTCGATGGCGCGCTCCGCCAACCCAGATAGCGCAAACTCGCAGTTCTTCATCTGCTTCGGCGATGCAAGCTTTCTCGACGGCCAGTACACCGTTTGGGGCGAAGTGATTGAAGGCATGGAAAATGTCGACCAGTTCGCGCGCGGCGAACCGGTGCGCAATCCCGACCAAATCAACACCGCCAAGCTGGTCTGATCCCGCATAATAGGGACCGCATGCGGGTTGACGCATTCGACTTTGAGCTGCCTGACGAGCGGATCGCGCTGCATCCAGCCGATCCGCGCGATAGCGCACGTCTGTTGCAGGTGGGCTCCGATGGCTGCCTGAGCGATCACATTGTTCGCGATCTGCCGGGTTTGCTTCGCGCTGGCGACCTTTTGGTCCTCAACCAGACCCGCGTGATCCCTGCGCAACTTGCCGGCAGACGGGCGCGTCAGGGAGCCGAGGCATTGCCGGTCTCTGTCACGCTGGTTGAAGCGCAGGACGATGATCAGCTGCGCTGGAAGGCGATGGCTCGGCCCGGAAAACGCATAAAGCCCAGCGATCGGCTGGACTTTCCAGCCGATGGGCCACCTCAGCTATCCTGCCAAGTGGAGTCCAAGAGCGAGGATGGGCTGATCTCGCTTGCCTTCGATGGGGATGCCGAGGCCTTTGCCAATGGGCTGAAAGCCGTCGGGATGCCACCACTGCCGCCCTATATTGCGGCCAAACGCGGCTATCTGGAAGCCGACAAGGACGATTACCAGACGGTCTATGCCGCGACAGAAGGGTCCGTGGCGGCTCCAACCGCAGGACTGCATTTCACCGATGCGCTTTTTGATTCATTGGACGAGGCAGGAATAGGTCGGGCCTTCGTGACGCTGCATGTCGGCATGGGAACGTTCCTGCCCGTCAAGGCCGACGACACATCCAGCCACACCATGCACGCGGAATGGGGAGAGATCACGCCGGATGTCGCCGAAGCCATCAATCAGGCGCGTTCGGCAGGCGGGCGGATCATCGCCGTTGGCACAACCAGTTTGCGGATCCTGGAAAGCGCGGCATCTGATGAGCGAATGATCCACCCTTTTCAGGGTGAGACCGACATTTTCATTACGCCCGGTTACCGATTCAAAGCCATCGACGCCTTGATGACAAACTTTCATCTGCCGCGTTCCACGCTTTTCATGCTCGTCTGCGCGCTGTGCGGCCTTGCGCGCATGAAGGCCGCCTATGCCCATGCCATCGACACCGGCTACCGCTTCTACTCCTATGGTGACGGTTCGTTGCTCTGGATGACCGACGCAGAGGACACGCGGGCATGAGTAGGTCATTCGCCTTCAGGCTCTCCCATACCGATGGCAAAGCCCGTCGTGGCGTGATCACGACGCCCCATGGATTGGTGCAGACACCGGCCTTCATGCCGGTGGGCACGGCCGGAACCGTCAAAGCCATGTACACCGATCAGGTCCGCGAGACCGGCGCTGATGTGGTGCTTGGCAACGTCTACCATTTGATGTTGCGCCCGACCGCCGAGCGCGTCGCACGGCTCGGCGGCTTGCACAAATTCATGCGCTGGCCGCACACAATTCTCACCGATTCTGGCGGGTTCCAGATCATGTCGCTGGGTGCGCTGCGCAAGCTCACCGAAGAAGGTGTGACGTTCAAATCGCACATCGATGGCGCCAAGCATGATCTTTCGCCTGAGCGGTCGATGGAGATTCAATCGCTGCTCGCCTCCGACATCCAGATGCAGCTCGATGAATGTTTGAAACTGCCAGCTGAACGGTCTGAGGTGATCCGTGCCATGGAGCTTTCGGCGCGATGGGCCGAGCGGTCGAAAGTCAAGTTTGAAGCGCTGGGCGGCCCGGACAAAGGGCAGGGGCTTTATGGCATTGTGCAAGGCGGCACGGACATCGAACTGCGCCTGCAATCAGTTAAGCTACTGACGAGCATCGGGTTTTGGGGTTATTCGGTTGGCGGGCTGGCTGTCGGTGAACCGCAAGATGAGATGCTTGCCGTGCTTGATGAGACCTGCCCTGCGCTCCCAGAAGGCAAGCCGCGCTACCTGATGGGCGTCGGAACGCCGGACGATTTGGTGAAGGCGGTTGCCCGTGGCATCGACATGTTCGATTGCGTGATGCCGACCCGCGCCGGACGCCACGCCACGGCCTACACGCGATTTGGCAAGATCAATCTGAAAAACGCCCGCCACGCCGATGATCCACGACCGCTGGATGAAGAAAGCGCATGCCCGGCAGCGCGCGACTATTCACGCGCCTATCTGCATCATTTGGTGAAAACCGGTGAATCACTGGGCGGCATGCTGCTGACGTGGAACAACATCGCCTACTATCAAGATCTGATGCGCGGCGCGCGCGAAGCCATCGAAGCGGGATCCTATGACGATTACGTCGCCACCTGCACCGAAGGCTGGGCGCGTGGGGACATGCCCGCGCTCTGAGGAAGACAGTTGTTAAATCTGCCGCTCGTTGTGGCGGCGGAGAAACACGCCGGAAATGAGCAGACGGCCATCATCCTCTTCGGCGAACGTGTAGAGCCCTCGCCAAACCTGACCGTCTTCGCCGACAAATTCCACCTGTTGTGCAGGCCCGCTGGGCGTTAGCGCCGCCGCAGCAAAGGAAAAGCTCTGAGGCGCGTAAACCGCTGGGTAACCCTGCTCAACCATTCGAGCGAAGATCGATGCGGTGGGGAAGCGCATCTTGATCGGCTCGGCGGCATAGGCGTAGGCGGCATCCGCATCCTCGGCCAAAAACGCATCGATCTGTGCCGTGATGATCGTCTGCATCTGCTCGATGGTGGTCGGTGGCACTTCGACTGGTTCAGCGTCATTGGCCTGAACGACGCTGGACATGACGAAGGCAAGCGCGACAAGAGTTGCCATGCCGATCACGATCAGCCGCTGGGTCCGCAAGACCTGTTCACGCATCGACGCAGCCACGGCGACAGCTTTTCGGGAACGCTGGTTCGGTACGCGATTGTTCGATGGCGACATAACGAAACCCTCCATATCTAACCATAGGTACGAGGGTAGGGCAGGGATTGGACCAGCCAAGGGGAAATTTTGAGGAGGAACTGGGCAAGGTTGCCGCAATTTCCGCCACGATCGCGCCGTTCTGGCCTCAGCCGACGGCGGTTTTGCGCGCCATGTCGAGGTAGAGTTGGCGCAAACGCATTGATGTCGGCCCTGGTGCTCCATTCGACATAACCCGGTCATCAACCTTGACGATCGGAATGACCAGGCTCGTGGCAGCCGTCAGGAACACTTCGTCTGCCTCGTGCAACTCCTCGACCGTGTAGGTCCGTTCTTCGACCTCCAAGCCTTGTTCCTCGCACAATGCAAGCGCCGAACGCCGCGTTACTCCCGGCAAAACCGAATTGCTCAGCTGGCGGGTGATCAGCTTGCCGTCTTTCACCATCCAAACTGTGGATGAGGAGCCTTCAGTGACCACGCCGTCCTCGACCATCACCGCCTCGGATGCGCCTGCCTTGGTGGCTTCTTGTTTGGCGATCGTCTGCGCAATCATCGCAACGGACTTGATGTCGCGGCGCTTCCAGCGAAGGTCGGGCGTGGTGATCACCTCGATCCCGGCGTCGGCGCGCGGGTCATCGACGAGCTTCTTTGGTTGTGTGAACATGACCAGTGTCGGCTTGGTGTTCTTGGGGTAGGCAAAGTCGCGCTCTGCCGCGCCGCGCGTCACCTGCAGATAGATGCCGCCTTCGTTCAGGTCGTTGCGTCGCGCCAGCTCCAATTCCAGGTCAGTAAGCGTATCGAGCGGCACCGGGTGATCCATCTCGATTTCACCGAGTGAGCGTTCCAGCCGTGCCAGATGCCCAGCATGATCGATCAGCTTGCCGTCGATCACCGCAGTGACTTCATAGACGCCATCGGCGAAGAGAAATCCCCGGTCGAGAACCGAGACTTTCGCGTCCACAAGGGGCACGAAATCGCCGTTCACATAGGCAATACGGGGGTCATCTGCGGCAATCATGGGCAGGTCCTTCACTCAATTCAGGCCAAGCGTATCGCGCGCAGCCTCAACAAAATCACTATCGATTCCATCGCATTGTTGAAGGTAAGCGCGCAAGGCGTTGGTGCCGGCATCGCGCGCCGTTTCAAAGGTGAAGCGGCTATTGCAGAGTTGCTCGCGAACACCCATAGCGCTGGTGTCGGTTGGCTCGTCACGATCGGCGGTTTGTTCCTCGGCTTGCGGGCCCTTGCGTGGTTCAGTATCGACCTCAACCTGCCGCGTTGGACGGTTGCTGTCGCGCGGCGCCTCAACATCGACGCTCTGGCCGTCCTCGTCACCGAAAATCCCGCCTGAGGCCACTAACCAGGCAATGGCAAGCGCAATGGCAAAGCTCAGTATCGTCCCAAGGCCGATACGGCGCTTTTGTTTTTTACCAGTTTGGCTTGGAATCGGCGGAGGCGCCTCACCGATGGTGCTGGTGCGGCTTGCTTTGGGGATCGGTGGAACGCCGCCGGGCTTCGGCCGAGAGGCAGCGGTCGGTCGGGAGGTTGGTAGCGGCGGTGGTGATGCGCTTGTCCCTGTCACGGGGGGCTCTTCGGATTTTTGGGTCCAAGGACTAGATGGCAACGGTGGCGGTGCTGCGTCGTCTTCAGTGGCGTTGAGATGCGGCTCTAAAACGGACTTTAGCGCCGCCATCGATTGCGGACGCGTCGCCGGATGCAGGCGAAGGCCGGTATCCAGGGCGCGCGCAAGTTCCGCATCCAGAGAGGGCAACGCATCGCCGACGGGGTTCAGGGGGTCTTCGTCGCGCTGTGCTTTGGACGCCAGCCGATCATCGGCCGATGGCGGCGGTGTGCCCGTCAAGGTCCAACGCAGCAGAGCACACACCGAATAGACATCACTCATTGGCCCCGGCGAACCGCCGGAGATCAGTTCCGGCGCTTGCGTCCGTTTGAACTGTTCCAATGCCTCGCCGCCATAGGCAAGCCAGGGGCCGAGCAGACGGGCATCGCCGGCCCTGTCGATCAGCACCTGATGGGCAGTGACGCGGCCATGGGCGAGGCCACGCGTGTGCAAATCGCCCAACGATTCGATCACTGGCAAAAAGAGGGCAGCGGTTTGCCCAAGAGAGAGCGGCGCCCGGCGTTCCAACCAGACAGCCAGCGTTTCGCCCTCTAGAGGCGCGCCTTGTTCCTTGCCAATGACGACCGCTGACCCGGCGCCGAAGCGCACCACGGTCCGCGGACCAACCAGCGCCTTGCGATCAAGTTGCTCGAAGGTCCGCGCCAGGTCGAACAGCGCCGATTGATTCTGGTCGTCGGCAAGTCGGATCAGCGTCACGGCCGCGTCGCGGTCGCGGGTGTCCTTGCCCGCATAGGCGGCATTCAGCCCGGAAATGGCACTGGTTCCGGTCACCTCATAGCCTTGACTGCGGTCGCCGATCACAAAGCCGGTAGGTGTTTCATCGCTCATGCTTTTCTCCGGCCTTCGGTCTTGGTGCGGGCGCTTTGGTTAAGACGTGTGATCAATCATCTGAAAGGTTTCAAGAGCCTTGTCGCAGTCCTCAGGTCCCGCAGAACGTTGCGTGCACAACCTCTTCTGGCGCGGGCGGAAGCGCCAGCGCGGCACCCTCGCCGTCATGAGGCGCGTCCTCGAAAGGCTGTGCCAGCGCATCGACCATCGCGTGGAACGGGGCAAAGTCGCCGGACAAGCCGGCTTCGATCATCGCTTCGACCCGGTGGTTGCGCGGTATGATCGCCGGACTGGCCGCTCGCATGATCGACCGACGCTCCTGTGCACCGATTGTCTCGCGCCCGAGTCGCTCGCGCCAACGCGCTAGCCATGGTTCGCCGGTGCTTCCAAGGTGAGTGAGAAGGTCTGCGCCGTCGGTCTCGGCATCGCTGAGCGCACGGAATGTGCCAGTGAAATCGGCTTCGGCGTCGGCCATAAGCTGCAGAAGATCGCGGATCAGCGTCCCGTCGCCATCCCCATCATCTTTCAGGCCAAGCTTCCGGCGCATTACGCCCTGGTAGGCGTCTTGAAACCGCACGGGGAACTGATCGACAGCCTCTTGCGCAGCTTTCACCGCCAGCTCTTCATCCGCATCGATCAACGGCAAAAGCGCTTGGGCAAGAACGGCCATGTTCCAATGGGCGATCGGCGGTTGATTGGCGAAGGCATAGCGCCCCTGATGATCGATCGAGCTGTAGACCTGCGCCGAGTTGTAGCCATCCATGAAGGCGCAGGGGCCATAGTCGATCGTTTCGCCGGAAATCGTGCAATTGTCGGTGTTCATAACACCATGGATGAACCCCACGCCCATCCAGCGTGCGATCAGCTTGGCCTGGCGATCAATCACCGCGTGCAACAGCTGTAGGGCAGGGGGACCATCAACCTTGCCAGCATGACCATGGCGTTCCAGCGCGTAGTCCACCAGCGCATCCAAATGCGCGTTGTCGCGCCGGAATGCGGCATATTCAAATGTTCCAACCCGCAAGTGGCTCGCCGCAACGCGCGTCACCATCGCACCTGGCAAAACGCGCTCGCGCAGCACAGGGTCACCTGTTGTGACGGCTGCCAGCGCGCGCGTTGTCGGGATGCCAAGCGCGGCCATCGCTTCGCTCATCACATATTCCCGTAGCACCGGACCAAGCGCCGCGCGCCCGTCGCCCTGGCGCGAAAAGGGTGTTTGACCGGACCCTTTTAGCTGCACATCGTAGCGCTGTTTGTCTGTTCCGATCACTTCGCCAAGAAGCAGCGCGCGCCCATCGCCAAGGCCGGGGTTAAAGCCGCCAAATTGGTGCCCGGCATATGCCATGGCCAGTGGCTGTGAGCCTTCTGCCAACCTGTTGCCGGAAAACACGTTGGCTGCCGTACTATTGTCCAGAACATCGAGGTCGAAACCCAGAACCTCCGCCAAGGCCGTATTCAGCTTCAGCAACTGTGGCGCCGCGGCACCATAAGGCTGCACAGGTGCATAAAAGGCGCTCGGCAACCGGGCGTAGCTGGTGTCATAGGCCGGAAACGGTGAGCGTTCAGAGATGACAATATCAGACATGGAGGTGTCGGTCATGGAAGGGCTGGTCATGGGGCGGGCCACCTCGGGTCAAGGCTGTGCGTAAACTGGCATGTAGGGTAAAAGGCGTGAAATTGTTAGGCGGCCATTCCAAGGATGCATAGCAGCCGCCCGCCACGAGTGCCTTTTCGCCTTGTGTCCGCCACCATTGGCGCCCACCGCGCCTGCATTGCAACCGCACAGCATTGATTGTCCAATGGCCCGCCATCTTCTTCCCCTCGTAGCCCTTCTTATGGGGTCTGGATTCCTCTTTTTTGCCGGGGGAATGAACGCCCTTCTCTTGCCAGTTCGTGGCGGACAAGAGGGTTTTTCCACGCTTTCCCTTGGTCTGCTTGGAACCGGCTGGGCCTTTGGCTTCGTTACCGGTTGTTTGGTCGTCTCCAAACTTGTGGCCCGCGTCGGTCATATCCGCTCCTATTCGGTGATGGCGGCGCTCGCGTCCTTGGCCGTATTGACGTCCTTGCTGTTGCTCACCCCCTATGCCTGGGTGCCGCTGCGCGCTTTGTCGGGTTTTTGTTTCGCTGGCGCGGCGATGATCGTTGAAAGCTGGCTTAACGAGCGGGTCGATTCCGGTTCGCGCGGCAAGGTTTTCGGCGTTTATCAGATGGTGAACCTCACCGCGACGACAGCGGGCCAGATGGTGCTGACCCTTGGCGATACCCGCGGCTATCTGTTCTTCGTGGTCGCTGCGATGGTTTATTCGCTGGCGCTCATCCCGACAGCAGTCTCATCCTCGCGGGCGCCCAAGCCACTGGTCGCCACCAAACTCAACTTGAAAGAGCTTTGGGTAAATTCGCCGGTGGCCGTCGTGTCGGTGGTGCTTCTTGGCGCCTCCAACAGCGCTTTTGGCACGCTCGCTGCCGTATATGCGGGCCAAGTCGGCTTGCCGCTCACTCTTGTGGCGCTCTTTGTGGCGATGCCGGTGCTCGCCAGCGCGGTTATTCAAGTGCCGATCGGCGCGCTGTCTGACCGGGTGGACCGCCGTTTCGTTATGATCGGCATGGCGGCGCTTGCCATTCTAGCCGACGTGCTTTTCATCACCTTTGTTGATCCGTCGCCGGAGTTCCTCATCGGTTTTGCGCTGATGTTCGGCATGGCGATCTTCACGCTGTTCCCACTGGCGGTCGCCCACGCCAATGACCATGCGACGCCCGACAGCTATGTGCGCACGTCTGGCGGATTGTTGTTGTTGTTCGGTCTTGGTTCCATTGTCGGTCCGCTGATGGCCGGCGCCGCCATGGGCCAATTTGGCCCGTCAGGGTTGTTCATGGTGACGCTTGCGACGCATATCGGCGTGCTCGTCTACACGATCTACCGCATCTCCCGCCGTGCCGGCGTCGCGCGGGATGAAAAGTCACACTTTGCTGCAACGCCAACCGCGCGCAACACGACGCCACAGACCACGGCGCTGCGCACCGGCGATGATGTCTATTTCATCGAGGATGAGTTTCACGAGGGGAAATGGTGAGGGGTCTCAACCCGAACTGCGGTTGGGCGGCACGCCAAGAGCAACAAGGATAATGGTGAGGGGTCTCAGCCCCGAACCGCGGTTGGGCAGCGCGCCCAGAGCAAAGGGGAAATGGTGAGCCGGCAGGGATTCGAACCCTGGACCGTTCGATTAAAAGTCGAATGCTCTACCAGCTGAGCTACCGGCTCTCACCACGCGCTGCCTAACAGGCTCGTCGGCGATGCTCAAGGCCCTATTCTCAACCTTGTGCACAGCGCGCGCAGCTCATCACTAACATTCACGTGTTACGCAAATGCAAAGACCAATGAGCCGGCTGAGAAGTTTAGCGCAGGGCCAATTGCTGGCCGTCGAAAATTGCGGGCAGGCAGCGCTCCAGCCCCGCGGCCACAAGCTGTGCGCAGAGCATCGCAGCATCGGCAGCGTCATTGATCGGGCCGGCCACCAGGCGAAGGTCGAGTGCGCCATCGCTGGTTTGTTGCAGCAGGATGCGAGGCGTTAACTCGGCCAGTGTGTCGGCGTAGCGCTCGGCATGATTCATCCACAAAGCATCAATGCCTTCCAACGTGGTTGCCCCGCCAATATCAATGGCGAACGGCGTTTGAGACACCGCCAAAATGGCTTGTTCGCTGGGCGCAGCCATGTCATCGGGCACCGCCTCGCTCCTAGCCTCACCGTCTTCCATTGGCATAGCGTCGACCTCGGTGCTCACCGTGAGTGGGCGCATACTCACCGCTATCGCGCCGCCATCAACCGGCGTAGGCAATGGCAGGATGATCCGTGGTTCCGGCGCGTCGGCGCTCATCGATCCGATGGCCGCTGGTAGGGCCTGGTCGCTGGCATTGCCTGCAGGTTGGCCGATGCTTGCCGTCATGAAGGAGAGATTTTGCTCAATGTCGGTCAGGCGACGATTGGTGCTTACCGTCGATGCTTGCGCGGCCGCTAAGGCATCGCGAAGCGCCGCCAGCTCCATCGTGATCGAATCAAGGCGCGCCTGCAGCGGCATCGGCAAGTCTGGCATCGGTTGGCTGGCTGCGCTGCCGATGGATCCGGTCATGATCGGATCAACCCCAAGATCGCTGGTTTGAAGGGTCGCCAAAAGCGGGGCGGAAGGCTCGGCCGGATAGAATTGCAAGGCACCGACATAAGCGCCGATGGCCACAAGCGCGCCAGCACCCCAACCATAAAGCGCAATGCGTTGGTCCTTGGGGTTCATCGGTTGCTTGAGGGAAAAGCCACGCTTCGCCACGTTTGCCGGACCTTTTTGTAACGCCGTTGCGGTTGGTCTCAACCATGGTAGATGCCTGAGTCGCGCCGGTGGGCCAACGACTCAAACACCACTAGAGCACGATCCTCGCCGCAATTCGTTAACAACTGTTAAGCATAATGATCAAAGAGCAGGGCCATTCCTACTGCTTACCCGTGAGAGAGCGATGTCATCATCCACCACCGCCGCCGCCACCAATGCCCAGGCCATCATCCTCGCCGCCGGGGAGGGCACGCGCATGCAGTCAGCCTTGCCAAAGGTTTTGCATAAGGTGGGCCACCTTCCGCTGGTGGTCCATGTGATGGAAGCGGCATCTGCTGCCGGTCTGAACCACCCAAGGTTGGTGCTCGGCCATGGCCGTGATCAGGTCAAGGCTGACTTGCGCGAGCGCGGCTATGCCTTTGATGTCGCTGAGCAAAAAGAGCGTCTTGGCACCGGTCACGCGGTCATGATGGTGCGCGATGCTGGCCATATGCCCGATGGACCGGTGATGGTGTTGCTTGGCGACGCACCGCTCATCAGACCGGAGCTCATCACCGGTGCGCTGGAAAAGCTTGAAGCTGGCGCGGACGTTGTGGTTGTCGGATTTGAGGCCAAAGACCCCACAGGATACGGGCGGCTGATCACCTCGGGCGAGGATTTGATCGCCATCGTGGAGGAAAAAGAGGCCAGTCCGGAACAACGCCAGAATACGCTCTGCAATTCCGGACTAATGGCCTTTTCGTCTGGAACGTTGGGTCCTGTTCTGGCCGATATTCGCGACGATAATGCCAAGGGTGAGTTCTATCTGACAGACGCCATCGCGATCGCGCGTAAGGCTGGAAAAACCGTCACCTACACCTTGGCTGACGAGACCGATCTTGCCGGTGTCAACAATCGCGCCGAGCTTGCCGCCATCGAAGCCGAGTTCCAACGACGCAAACGCCATTCTTTCATGCTGGCCGGTGTCACCATGCACGCGCCGGACACGGTGATGCTCGCGCACGACACACAGATTGCCGCCGATGTTACGCTGGAACCCAACATTGTCTTTGGACCCGGCGTGACCATCGAGACCGGCGCCACAATCCACGCCTTCAGCCATCTTGAAGGGGCGCATGTCGCCAGTGGCGCGTCCATCGGCCCGTTTGCGCGGCTGCGGCCGGGAACGCAGATCGGAGAGGCCGCCAAAGTCGGCAATTTCTGCGAGGTCAAGAAGGCCGATATCGCCGCCGGTGCCAAGGTCAACCACCTCTCCTACATCGGCGATGCGACCGTCGGCGAAAAAGCCAATATCGGCGCTGGCACGATCACCTGCAATTATGACGGCAAGGTCAAGCACCAAACGACCATCGGCAAGGATGCTTTTATCGGCTCCAACTCCTCGCTGGTCGCTCCGGTCACGGTGGAAGATCGCGGCTACGTTGGGTCGGGCAGCGTGATCACCAAAACCGTGCCGAGCGGCGATCTGGCCATTGCGCGTGGCCGCCAAGTCAATCTCAAAGGCCGGGCGCCCAAAAAATAGGCGTGCCTCACCGGTAGACCTTGAACGATAGACTTCGAAAGACCTCGTGATTGGCGCGGCGGACGACGTGGCGCTAACCAAACTCTGCGCCTGTTCTGGCGACTAGACCTTTTCCATCCTAACGTTCCAGCCAGGGGGTGATGCTGATGTGTGGCATTGTGGGCATTTTGGGCACCGAGCCGGTCGCGGACGACATTGTCGATTCGCTGCGCCGCCTGGAGTATCGCGGCTATGATTCAGCTGGCGTAGCAACGCTGGAAGATGGCACGCTGACGCGGCGTCGGGCTGAGGGCAAACTGAAGAATCTTGCCGCCCGTCTGGCCCAGGCGCCGTTGAACGGCAGCACCGGCATCGGCCACACGCGCTGGGCGACCCACGGCGCGCCCACCGAGCGCAATGCGCACCCGCATACCGCCGGCAAGGTCGCGGTGGTCCATAACGGCATCATCGAGAACTTTCGCGAGTTGCGCGATGCGCTGTCGGCCAAGGGCGTCAACTTCGAAACCGAAACCGATTCGGAAATCGTCGCCCAGGCGGTAGCCGCGCGCATGCGCGATGGTCTTGACCCCGTCGCGGCCGTCAAGGCCGTGATCCCAAGCCTTGAGGGGGCGTTTGCGCTAGCCTTCATCTTCGATGATCATCCCGACCTGATGATGGCCGCCCGCAATGGTCCGCCGCTTGCCATCGGCCATGGCGAGGTCAAGGGCGAGATGTATATCGGCTCCGACGCCATCGCGCTTGCCTCGCTGACCAACGAGATCACCTACCTGGAAGATGGCGATGTGGCGGTCCTAACGCGCCGCGGAGTCGAAATTTTCGATGCCGATGATGCGCCAATTACGCGGCCGCGCAGTATCTCCGAGGCGCAGGTCTATGCCATCGACAAGGGCAATCACCGCCATTTCATGGCCAAGGAGATTGCCGAGCAGCCCGAAGTGGTGGGTTACACTCTGGCCCGCTACATCGACCTCACCAAGAACCGCATGGCGTTACCAGAAAGCCCGGTCGATCTTGCTTCAATCAACCGCCTGACCATGACCGCCTGCGGAACCGCGTTTTTGGCCGGTATGACCGCCAAATATTGGTGCGAACGGTTCGCCCGCATTCCGGTCGATATCGATGTGGCCTCGGAGTTCCGCTATCGCGAAATTCCACTGTCCCCCGGCGGTATGAGCGTCTTCATCTCGCAGTCCGGCGAAACCGCCGACACACTGGCAAGCCTGCGCTATTGCAAGGAGGGCGCGCAAACCATCGCCTCCATCGTCAATGTGCCCGAATCAAGCATTGCTCGAGAGTCCGATGTGCTTTTGCCGACCCTTGCCGGGCCGGAAGTTTCGGTCGCGTCCACCAAAGCCTTCACCTGCCAATTGGCTGTTTTGGCTTGCCTTTCCATCGGCCTTGGCCGGGCCAAAGGCGTGTTATCGGAAGATGATGAAGAGCGTCTGGTTACCGCGCTTGTCGAAGCGCCGCGCCTGATGAACGACGTGATGGCACTCGGCCCGCAAATCGAAGAAATCTGCCGCGCGGTTCTGCTGCACGCCTCTCATGCTCTGTTTCTTGGTCGGGGCACCAACTATCCGTTGGCGATGGAGGGTGCCTTAAAGCTGAAGGAAATCAGCTACATCCATGCCGAAGGTTATGCCGCTGGAGAACTCAAACACGGCCCCATCGCCTTGGTCGACAAGGACATGCCGGTTATCGTGATCGCGCCCTTTGACCGCGTGTTCGAAAAGACTGTCTCGAATATGGAAGAGGTAGCTGCGCGCGGCGGCAAGATCATCCTGATCACCGATCAGAAGGGCGCCGATGCCGTCTCGTTGGACGCCGTTTCCAAGATCGTGATGCCCGGTATGCCGGCAACGATAACGCCGCTTGTCTATGCCGTGCCATTGCAACTGATGGCATACCACACAGCGGTTATGCGCGGCACCGATGTCGATCAGCCACGCAATTTGGCCAAGTCCGTTACTGTGGAGTAGGCGCTATGGCGGTGGACGTTCATCGTCGTCTGCGCGCATCCGTGCGGCATCGCGCAAATCCTCGGCGAGGTCCTTTGCCGGCAGCGGTCGGGACATCACGTACCAGCCGCTGGCGAGGATCACGAGGGCGGCAAACCCGACCCAGCGCAGATCGTCGACCATAAGGACGACCAGCGCCATACCGAGCCCCATGCCCCAGAGCGCCGCCGCCTTGCCACGCTTGGAAATGGCGCCCTCATCAAACCAATGGCGAAGTGTGGTGCCGAACCTTGGATGCTCCATCAGATAGGCGTGCAGGCGCGGCGAAGAGCGGGCGAAACACGCGGCGGCTGCGATCAAAAAGATGGTAGTTGGCAAAATCGGAATCCAAATACCGATGATCCCAATCGCCAAAAGCACCAGGCCAAGCAGGCTGAAGGCCCGCATGACGACAAGGTCGCGCATGGAAAGAGGCGGCTCGGTGGACATTCAGGCCTTGGTCCCTGGGTTTTTTGTTTAAGCCGGATGCGTGCTCCCGCCCAAACAGGTTGTGTGGCACGCTTCTCAGCCAGAATGGGTCATCGCCGAACCCAACTTTAGTGGTTCACTCTAAGGTAGGTGCGCTAAGCGCAGCGTAAAGGTGATCAAAACATGCATTTGATGGCGCTCGGTGATGCACAGACCCTTGCAATTTGTTCGGTCGCGACCTCATGTGGGATGGGGGTCGACTTTTCGCACCAGATTTCAACGCCATTGCCTGAAGATTTATGCAAGCTGACGACGATCACAACGAGCGCCAACGTAACGCCCACCCCATGGCCCGATTGCGGAATTACTTCTTCACCGGGGTCATCGTCGTGGCGCCGGTTTCGTTCACCGGCTACCTGATTTGGACGTTCGTTAGCTGGGTTGATCGGATCGTTAAGCCGATCATTCCCCCGCAATACAATCCCGACACCTATCTGCCCTTTGCCGTGCCGGGTTTTGGGCTATTGGCCGGCGTACTGATCGTCACCATGACGGGCTTCTTGGCCGCCAACTTGGTCGGCCGCTCGGTGGTAAATTTTGGCGAGCAACTGCTCGACCGGATGCCTTTGGTGCGCACGCTTTATCGCGGGCTGAAGCAGATTTTTGAGACCGTTCTCAACGACAGGTCCGACAATTTTCAAAGCGTTGGCCTGATCCAATATCCGCGTCCCGGTATTTGGGCTGTGGTGTTTCAGTCCACCGAGACACGCGGCGAGGTGGCGCATCGTATCGTCACCAATGCCGGTACCGACGAACTGGTCAGCGTCTTTTTGCCGACCACGCCCAACCCGACTTCAGGGTTCCTTTTGTTCGTGCCGAAGGCCGACGTTATTAAACTCGACATGTCGGTCGAAGACGGCGCGAAACTCGTCATTTCCGCCGGCTTGGTGGTGCCCGACCACCAGAAGAAACTGGCGCGCCTTGCCCAAGAGGCTCAGGGTCAGGCCGAGGCCCAGGGTCAGGCCCAAGCTACCCTCCAAATTGATGAGCCGGCCGATGCTGGGGAGCCTGTTAACAAGCCGAAAAAGCGCAAGCAAAAAACGGTGGCTTGAGCCCGGCCTTCTCAGCCTGATGCCATCAGACGAATGGCGCTGTCGCGACGAAAAAGCTGCAACAGCAGGCGCAGCGCTTTGCCGCGATCGGAGCGCAAATGCGGGTCTTTGGACACGACAAGGCGCGCATCGTCATGCGCCAGCGCGATCAAATCCTTGTCGAGCGCCGCATCGGCCACGTCGAAATCTTTGAAACCACTCTGACGCGTCCCGAGCACTTCGCCGGCCCCGCGCAGCTCCAAATCCCGTTCTGCCAGCACAAACCCATCATTGGTTTCGCGGAGCGCTTCCAAGCGGGCTTTTGCCGTCGCGCCGAGCGGGCCCTTGTAGATCATCAGACAGGTTGATGCATCATCGCCGCGGCCAATGCGCCCGCGCAGCTGGTGAAGCTGCGAAAGCCCGAACCGTTCGGCTTGCTCAATCACCATGATCGTTGCATCGCGCACATCAACACCAACTTCCACCACGGTTGTGGCAACCAGAAGCCGTGTCTCACCGGCCTTGAAGGCCGCCATCGCGGCATCTTTCTCGTCCGCTTTCATACGACCGTGCACCAGACCGATCTGATTGCCAAAGGCCGGTCCCATGGCCGCTTGCAGGGCTTTGTGGCGGTCAATGGCCGCTGTCAGATCGACCTCGTCGCTTTCTTCCACCAACGGGCAAATCCAGTAGCCCTTGGCACCGCTCTCAAGCGCGCCCTGCAACCGTGAAACCACGTCCTCGAGCCGTTCCATGGGTACGGCGCGGGTGTCGATGGGTTTGCGCCCCGCCGGTTTTTCATCGAGCTTGGAAACATCCAGATCGCCATACCAAGCCATGATCAGCGTGCGCGGGATCGGCGTTGCCGTCATCGCCAGCAGGTCAACCGCGTTGCCCTTGTCGGCAAGTTTCAAGCGCTGCGCGACGCCGAAACGATGCTGCTCATCGATCACCGCTAGGCCGAGATCATGGAATACCACCGGGTCCTGGATCAGCGCATGGGTGCCGACAACCACGTCGATCGCGCCGCTCACCAACCCTTCGAGGATTTTGGCACGGGCTTGACCTTTCTCGCGACCGGTCAGGATCGCAATTTCCAGGCCGGCGGCTTTCCCGAACCCTGAAAGCGTTTCGAAATGCTGCCTCGCCAGCACTTCGGTCGGCGCCATCACAGCCGATTGCGCCCCACCTTCGGCCACATCGGCCATCGCCAGCAAGGCAACCAGCGTTTTGCCGGCGCCGACATCGCCCTGCAACAGCCTGACCATGCGATTGGGTGAGGTCAGATCATCTCGGATTTCCTGATGCGCGCGGATTTGGGCGCCGGTCAGCGAAAAGGGCAGGGTGGCGATGACCTGTTCTGCCCGGTCGCCTTTCACGGCGCGGGCAACGCCCTTGCCGGTGATCGAAAAATGCCGGATCAGCGCCAGCGCCAACTGGCCGGAGAGGATTTCATCGTACGCCAAACGCCGCCGCGCATTGCCGCGCAGACCGGTCTGATCATCGCCGACATGAATCGCCTGCAAGGCCTGGGAGAACACCGGCAGATCGTTGAGCGCCGGATAGGCTGTGTCGATCCATTCCGGCAGGTCCGGCACCGAGGGCAGGGCGGCGGCGATCGCCTTGCGCAACACCTTTGGGCTGACACCGGCCGTCATCGGATAGATACGCTCAAACACCGGGATCGTGTGGGCCTTGTCGCGCGGCACGGCATAGTCCGGGTGCACCATCTGGCGGTGGCCGTTCCAAAGCTCGACCTTGCCGGATATCGTGATTGCGTTGCCGACGCTGTAAGTCGGTGTCAGCCAATCGGCGCGAGCGTTGAAATAGACGATCTCGATGTCGCCGGTTTCATCTTCAGCGGTGATCCGTACTGGTCGGCCATGGCGTGCACCATCCAGGCCACGCACGTCGGCAACGCGCACGTCCATGGTGGCGATGGTGCCCGGTTGCACATCACGAAGGACAACCCGCTGTGAGCGATCCACCACTGCAATGGGCAAATGCAGCAACAGATCGATCAGCGTGGCAGGCGGATTCGCCCCGCCAGGCAGCACAAGCTTGGAGAGTGCTGCCTCGACCTTCGGGCCGACGCCTCTGAGCACCGAAACGGGCCGAAACAGCGGTTCCAGACGTTCATCACGCATGCATGTTGGCATACGCGCAATTGTCGCGTCTTCCAACCGATCTGACCGCGTGACAGCACGACTTATCCCCGTTAGAACGCAGCGCTCCCGCACACAAAGGCTGGCACGATGAACGACACGATTGGCCGCGCCGTCACCGGCATGGGCCGCACCTCCGATGGTTTGGACGCGCGTCGCAAGCGCATGATGTTTCGCGCTTGGCACCGTGGAACCAAGGAACTCGACATCCTTTTGGGCTCGTTCGCCGACAAGCATCTTGGTGCGATGAACGATGAGGAGCTCGATGCCTTTGAAAAGCTGCTCGAAGTGCCCGAGCCGGACCTATACAACTGGATCGCCGGGCGCGAGGCGCTGCCGGACAATTACCAAGGCCCGCTGATCGAGCGCATTATCGCCTTCCACAAGGAGGGCGGCGCCGTCTTCATCGGCTAGCCAGACCCCATGAGCACTCCCCTTTATTCCCTCCCTGACCTGCATCTGGATGAAGCAGGCACAACCACCTTGTCCTCCACACCAGATGGGCTGGTGCCGTTGGTGCTCGCCAGGGCTGCCGAGGCGGCCGGCGGCGCTGTGCTGTTTGTTGCACGCGATGGCCCGCGGGCCCGCACGATCGAAGAGGCGCTGGCGTTTTTCGCGCCTGAGATTGACGTGCTCAATCTGCCGCCCTGGGATTGTCTGCCCTATGACCGTGTGTCGCCTTCGGCCCATGTGGTGGCCAAACGACTGTCCGTGCTCGCCAAGCTCGGCGCCTACCGCGAAAGCCGTTCCAGCAAGCCCTTGATCGTGCTGACGACCATCAACGCTGCCGTCCAAAAATTGCCCACCGCTGACGTTCTGGCAAGCCAGGCGCTCCCTTGGCGCCTGGTCAATCTCGGCCAATGGAAACCGTGTTGCGTTACCTGGAAAGCAACGGCTACGACCGCACCGCGACGGTGCGCGAAGCCGGTGAGTACGCTGTGCGTGGCGGTATCGTTGATCTTTTCCCGCCTGGGGCGCTTTCCCCCATTCGCCTCGATTTTTTCGGCGACACCCTGGAATCGATCCGCACCTTTAGCGTTGAAACCCAACGTTCAGAAGAAACACGGCGTGCGCTTGAGCTTCTGCCGATGAGTGAGGTCCGTCTCACCGAAGAAACGATCAAAGGCTTCCGCCGTGCCTACGCCATGCAGTTCGGCGCGCCATCACGCGATGATGTGCTCTACACGACCATCTCGTCCGGACGCCGCGTGCAGGGCATGGAGCATTGGCTGGGGCTGTTTGAAGCTGACCTTGTGCCGCTAACCGAGCACGTTCCCGGCGCGCCGGTCATCCTCGATCATCTTTCAGGCCCGGCACTAAGCGAGCGGTTGAAGACGATCGAGGATTATTACCAAGCGCGCTTGGAGGTACTGGAACGCCAAGGCGAAAAGGCCGGCTACAAACCCGCTCCGCCGGACGCCCTTTATCTTGATGAAGCTGGTTTCAATGCCGCGCTTGCGGGCAGGGCGCGCCTGGATGTGTCGCCCTTTGCCGAGGACGACGTGGCCGGACGCCGCAAGATTGAAGGCCAAGCCAAGCAAGGCCGCAGTTTCGCCGCCGAGCGGGCGAGCGCCGATCGCAACGTGTTCGATGCCGTGCGCGAACACGCCGCCGCCATGGTCAAGGCCGGCAAGCGGGTTGCCATTGCCTGCTGGTCGGAGGGCTCGCGCGATCGAATGGCCCAGGTTCTGGCCGATCATGACCTCTCCAACGCGCGCCCCATTGCCTCGCTGGACGAACTCGCCGGCGGGCCAAAGGCGCTCATAGGGCTTGCCGTTCTGCCGATTGAAGAAGGGTTTGAGACCGAGAGCCTTGCCGTCATCACCGAGACAGACATTCTTGGTGAACGCATAGTGCGCGGCACGACAAGGCGCACCAACAAGGACGCACTGACGGAAGCGGGCACCCTGCAGCCCGGTGATCTGGTTGTCCATGTCGACCATGGCATCGGCAAGTTCGCCGCCATGAAAACGCTCGATGTTGCCGGTGCCCCGGTGGAGTGCCTGGAGCTGCATTATGCCGGCGGCGACAAGCTGTTCCTGCCGGTCACCAACATTGAACTGCTCACACGTTATGGTGCCGACGGGTCGGAGGCCAATCTCGACAAGCTCGGTGGTGGCGCCTGGCAGGCCCGCAAGGCCAAGCTGAAGCAGCGCATCCGCGATATGGCGGACAAGCTGATCCAGATTGCCGCGCAGCGTGCCATGCGCACCGCGCCGTTGATCGATCCTCCGGAGGGTCTTTACGACGAGTTTGCCGCCCGATTCCCCTATGATGAGACCGAAGATCAGCTAAATTCGATCAACGCCGTCATGGAGGATTTGTCCTCCGGCCAACCGATGGACCGATTGGTCTGCGGCGATGTTGGCTTTGGTAAAACCGAAGTGGCCCTGCGCGCGGCCTTCTTGGTGGCGCTTTCAGGTCGCCAGGTTGCGATTGTGGTGCCAACCACGCTGCTCGCCCGCCAACATTTTGCAACCTTCAAGGATCGCTTCCGCGGTTTTCCGGTCAATGTCCGCCAGGCATCGCGCTTTGTCGGAACAAAAGAACTGGCGGAGACAAAGGCCGGGCTGAAAGACGGTACGGTCGATATCGTTGTTGGCACACATGCGTTGCTCGGCAAATCGGTGTCTTTCAAGGATCTTGGGCTGCTGGTTATCGACGAGGAGCAGCATTTCGGCGTTGCCCACAAAGAACGCCTGAAGGAAATGCGCGCTGATGTGCATGTGCTGACGCTATCGGCAACACCCATCCCGCGCACCTTGCAACTGGCGCTTACCGGCGTGCGTGAATTGTCGCTGATCGCAACACCACCGGTCGACCGGCTGGCCGTGCGGACCTTTGTTTCGCCCTACGATCCGCTGATCATACGCGAGACCTTGCTGCGCGAGCATTTCCGCGGTGGACAGAGCTTTTATGTGGTGCCGCGCATCAAAGATCTGGAAGAGGTGCGACGGTTCCTGGAAGAATCCGTGCCCGAGGTCAAAGTGGGCATCGGCCATGGGCAGATGTCCGCCTCCATGCTCGAAGAGGTGATGGAAGGATTTTACGACGGCAAGTTCGATGTGCTGTTGTCGACCACCATCGTCGAATCCGGCCTGGATATTCCCTCAGCCAACACGCTGATCGTGCATCGTGCCGACATGTTTGGCCTCGGCCAGCTGTACCAGCTGCGCGGTCGTGTCGGGCGTTCCAAAACCCGCGCCTATGCGCTGTTCACCGTGCCCGCCAGCCAGAAGATCACCGCCGTCGCCGAACGCCGCCTGAAAGTCTTGCAGAGCCTAGAAACGCTCGGCGCTGGGTTCCAGTTGGCAAGCCACGATCTGGATATTCGCGGCGCTGGCAATCTGCTCGGCGAGGAGCAATCGGGGCACATCCGCGAGGTCGGCTACGAGCTTTACCAGCAAATGCTGGAAGAAGCAGTCGCCAGCCTGAAGGACGGCGATGGAACGCTGGACGGCGATGGTCAGTGGTCGCCACAAATCACGCTTGGCACGCCAGTCATGATCCCCGAAGACTATGTGCCGGATTTGCAGTTACGCTTGCAGCTTTACCGCCGATTGTCGGCGCTGGAGAATGTCGATGAGATCGATGGGCTCGGCGCGGAAATGATCGACCGGTTTGGCCCGCTACCATCCTCCGTCGAAGGCTTGTTGAAGCTTGTCTACATCAAAGTGCTTTGCCGCCGCGCGCATGTTGAGAAGCTCGACACCGGCCCGAAGGGTGCGGTTATCGCGTTCCGCCAGAACACCTTCCCGAACCCTGCCGGCCTAATGAAGTTCATATCCGAACAGGGAAGCCAGGCGCGTGTGAAACCCGATCATAAGATCGTGCTAACCCGCAACTGGGCCAAGGTAGATGATCGCGTGAAGGGGGCCGCTGTACTGATGGCCAAGCTGGCCAAGATCGCTGAAGCCGAAGAGATCGCGGCCTGACAAGAGAACAAGCGCGTTAGGCGACCGCCTCGAAACCTTCCCCATCATCGTCGCTGGAGACGTCTTGCGCCTTCCAAGCATGGTCGACCAGCGCTTCGACATCGACGATTCCGCGTCCGCGTCGCGGAACGCGGGTCACCAGATGCATTTTGACCGGAAGGCCGGCATCGCCGATACCGCTCTCGCTGAGCAGATTGCGCACCATGGCGAGCGTCGGCAGTTTCTGCGCATCGTCGTCGCCGGTACGTGGTTCAACGGCTACCTCGATCCGGTTGTGCAGCATCGGGTCGGGCACCGCAAAAACCGCCGCATCCTGCCAGCGCCCGGTTAACCCAAGGGCACGGTTCACCGCAGGCAACATCACACGGTGGGTGCCGACTTGCACAGCCATCGCATCCTTGTCGGTCAGCACGTAGGTCGGCCGCCGATCCTCGTTTTCGGCAAGGCGCGCCATTTGCCCGGTCGGCTGTGGGTCAAGAGTCTTGCCATTGCGCGCCGCCGCCAGCGAGCTGTCGAGGCAAATCTCGCCGGTCATCAAGCTTCCAGCGGTGCTGTTCTCCTGCGGCCCACCCTCCAGGCGCAGCGTTCCGAACGCCATCGGTCCGCTGTTTTTAGCGGATATCGTGATCGTACCGGGGCGCAGGATCGTTTGGCCAATATCATCAATCTGGGCGGGCAACATTGCCGTTCCATCACAATCGACGAGCAGATGATCGCCTTTGGCCAGGCCTTGTGCGGCCGGACCACTTGATACCCAGACACGGCTTGACCGGTGCCCACCGTTCTTCAGACCAAGGCTTTGTGCAAAGGCCGCCGGAAGGATCAGATGGTGGTGGTCGCTCTCCTCTTGCCAGAGCTGCAGACGTGCATCGAGGCTCGGGTCACCGCATCAAACAGTTGCAACCTGCATCCAACCAGCAAAGCGGGCAGCGCGGCGGCCAGCAAGCCGTGGGCACCGAGTGGATCATAGGCCGTTCCGACAACGCTGCTCGGCGTGAGGTCGCTCACCATTGCGCAGGCAAGCGCTTGGGTAAGCAGATGGCTTTGCGAACGGGACAGGCGCTGCAGTTTGCCGTCGGCGCCGTGGCGCAAGATGTGCAGAAACGCATCAAGCGTTGGATCGACCGGCGGAACGTCGGTGTCGTCAACCGCATGCGGCTCAACGGCTGTCAGATCGAGCAGCCCGTCCGGCGCGCCCCCGAAACAGCCGACCAGGCGAATGGTGAAGAGGTTGGCGGCCATTTCCAAGATGCGCAGCGATTCCGGCTCGTCCTTGGGCAGCGTTCCGGCATCAACGGCGATTTTCGGCGCGTAGGAAACGGCACCCTCCGTCACCTGGCGTGCGCTCATGCCTTCCGGTGCCAGACAAATCTGCAGGCCGGCATGGATCGCAGCCAGCAGCATCAAGAGGCCTTCTGGACGCCGGCCTGCGCGCAAAAGCATCCCGTCGCCCGGGCCAAGGCCTTGTTCGCGTAGGACGGCAGCAAGGCGGATCACCTCTGCATTGACCTCGGCAAACGTCATGGCCGGGCGGCCAACAGTTTGAAGAAACACCGTGTCGGGGCGTGACGTCGCCCATTTTTCCAGGACTCGCGTCAGCGTGAGCGGCCCCCAATTGGGACACGCACGCGCTTTGGTCGCGTCTTGCGGTGCGTCGGCCTCGCTCACCGGTCAGTCCTCGATCCAGATCGTGTTGGGCGTGAAGAACTGATAGCCCCAGACTGAATTGTTTTCCGGAAAGTTCACGTTGCTGGCATGGGCAATCCACTGTGCCGGAGCGTGGTAATGCGGGACGATGTAGCTGCCCGAGATAAGCAGCCTATCGAGCGCTCGGGCCGCATGCACAAGATCATCGCGGTCCACCGCCGAAACGATGGCATCGATGGCCGCAGTCACGCCTGGCTCGTTGATGCCGGCCATGTTGAACGAACCGTCCTGATCGGCCGTTGACGGGCCGAAGCGATTGTATTGCTCGTTGCCGGGCGACAGGCTCTGATACCAGACATAGGGGATCATATCGAAATCGAAGACCCGGCGGCGCTCCTCAAACTGTGCGCTGTCAATCACCCGCACACTCATCTCGATGCCGGCCAATTGCAGGGTCTGCGCATAGGCCAGCGCTACGCGTTCGGCGCTCGGCGAGGATGTCAGAAGCTCAAAACTCATCTGCTCACCGGCCTCGTTGACCAGGCGACGCCCATCAAGCCGCCATCCTGCCTCCTGAAGGAGTTGCAGGCCGGCACGGATGTTCGCCCGGTCACGGCCCGACCCGTCGGAAATGTTGGTGCGCCAGGACCCGTCCAGAACATCCGGCAGGACCGCATCGACGTGATCGCCCAGGATCGCAAGCTCCGCTTCGGAGGCCAGGCGGCCAATGGCGGAGAGTTCCGAGCCGTGAAAATAGCCTTCGGTGCGTTCATACTGATCGGCAAAGATCGTCTGATTGATCCATTCGAAGTCAAACATCAGGTTGAGGGCCTGGCGCACGCGAATATCGTCGAATGGTGCCCGGCGGGTGTTGAACACATAACCGCTTGGCGCTTTTGGACGTTCATCCTCCAGCGCGCTTTGAACGATCTCGCCTGAGGCGGCGGCAGGGAAATCGTAATCGTTGAGCCAAGCAACAGGGTCGTCTTCTGCGTAGAGTTGAAGCCGCCCCGTGGCGAACGCCTCAAACAATGCCGTTTCATCGCGGAAATACTCAATCGCCCATTCATCGACATTGTACTGGCCGACATTGACCGGCAGGTCGGCACCCCAATAATCCTCGCGGCGCTCAAAAACGGCAAGACGACCTGGATCGACGCGCGTCAACGCATAGGGGCCGCTGCCAATGGGCGGCTCCAAGCTTGTCTCGGTGAAGGCTTCGACCGTCGTCGCATGCTCTGGCAGCACAGGAAGCAGACCAAGCAAGACCGGCAATTCGCGGTTGGAGCCATCGCCGAGGTGAAAGGTCACGGTCAGATCGTCGAGACGTTCAACCTCAGTGATCTGGTCGTAGGCGCGCCGCTGGCTTGGCCGCCCATGCTCGCGCAGCAGCTCCATGGAAAAAATCACATCGTCGGCGGTCACCGGCTCACCATCGGAGAACCGTGCTTCCGGGTTCACACCGAACGTCACATAGGTCCGATCTTCGGGCACAATGATGGTCTCGGCGAGCAGGCCGTAGAGCGTAAAGGCTTCATCGCGCCCGCGTGTTGCCAAGCTTTCCCAAACCCAGCCACGCACCCACCACACTGGCGAGCCGCGCACGATAAGCGGGTTCACGCTGTCAAACGATCCGCGCAGGCCAAAGCGGATCGACCCGCCGGTCGGTGCATCGGGATTCACATAGTCAAAATGTTCAAAATCGGGCCCATGGAGCGGCGAACCGTGCATGGCCACGGCATGGGTCTGGCCATCGGCATCTTCGGCCAAGGCATGGGCAGCGCCGAACCCAAGCGCCATCACGCAGGCAGCCGCCAGCCAAGCAAACGCCTTTGGCAGGTAAGCAGTGGTCTTAGAAGGAACCATGGAAGCCTCGAACATGCAGCGATTCGCAGTGAACCAAAGTAGACTGGCCTGCCGGACGCCTGTCCAGCGCCGTGGGACCTCCTCCACGGCAAAAAGCCGCGCCGATCCGGCCAGAAAGTGCCACGACCCGCCGATTGACGTCTGGTCATGGCCGATGACTTTGGCTACAGGAAGGCTCGGACACCGCGCGGCGCCGGTCCTGGCTGGAAATCCTTCCGGATAGGTCATCACTCCGCCGCATTTGCCCAACATCGCCATGCCGCGCTTGAAAGCTCTGGCCGTTTGGCACCCAAGCGGGATGGCACGCATCTGCGTGCGGCGTTGGGCGAACATGAACTGAAGATGATACGTCAGCCAAAGGGCTGCACAGTGGAGACGATGGAATGCTGCCAACATTTATGTCCAACAAGGGTGCACGTTCGCTTGCCGCCGCGCTTGCAATCGTTGCGCTGCCAACCGGCGCTCTGGCGCAGGACGCAGGAAGCGAACAGCAGCTGACCCCCGAACAGCGTTTGCAGCAGATCATCGAAAGCGTCGATCCGGCCGAAGCCAACGCGCTTGCTGATCTGTTACCGGAAATCACCTGGATCAAGGTGTGTGGTGTCGATCAGCGCGCCAACCAGTCGGTCTGTAACATTCGCGCTCGCGAGTTGCAGGTTGAAGGCGTGACCGTGGCGGCGTTGCAGATCATCGAATCTGAAGGCGGTGAGCGCCAGATGGTGACGATCTTGCCGACCCGTTTGCAGATCCCCGAAGGCGTGCGCGGCCAGGTCGATGATGGCGCACCCGTCACTGGCGAGTTCCGCATCTGCTACCCGCAAAACTGCTTTGTAGAATTCGAAGCCAACGATGCTTTGATCGCGTCCATGAAAGCGGGTGGCGAGTTCACCGTAACCGCGCTCAACGAAGCCGGCCGTGCCGTACCGTTCGCCTTCTCGTTGTCGGGCTTCACCGCTGCCTATGACGGCGAAGGCTATGATTCGAGCGTCCTGATTGCCGCTGAGCAGGTGGTGCGCCAGCGTGCTGCTGCCAGTGCAACGGAAACAGCGCCGCCATCGGATGACTTACAGAATGCGCTGGAACAGCGCGCCCGGGAACTTCGCGAGCGTATGCAGCAATAGCGCCAATCAACTTGGAACAAAAAAAGGCGGCCAACTGGCCGCCTTTTTTCATGTCGGGTGTTCGATCAGGCCGCTAGTGCGCCTGGCCCGCATAGACCAAATCACCATCCGGTCCTTCGTAGAAAAACTCGGCGATCTGTGCGTTGCGCAGCGGCTTGTCGCAGTCATCAGGCAGAAGATTCTGCTCTGAAACATAGGCGACATACTCCGTCTCCTCGTTTTCGGCGAGCAGATGGTAGAACGGCTGGTCTTTATGTGGGCGAACATCGGGCGGAATGGCTTCCCACCATTCGTCCGTGTTGCTGAAAATCGGATCGACATCGAACACCACCCCCCGGAAGGGGTAGATGCGATGTTTGACGACGTCGCCGATGGCATAACGTGCTGTACGCATGGCGTATCTCCTTCAGCAGCAATAGCTAGGCGCCTTAATGCCTAGTTTCAAGCGCTTTGGTAAACACAAGGTTGCGACATCAAAGCCCATATTGCTCGGCCAGCGAGGGGTCGCGCGCCACCACTTGTTTGGCCAGATCAGCCAAAACCTTGGCTTGTTTCCACGTGGCATCATCTTGCATTTTGCCATCAATCATCACCGCACCGGTCCCGTCTGGCATGGCGTCCAGAATGCGCAGGGCGAACTTTACTTCATCGGCCGGCGGGCTGAACACCTCGCGCGCGATGTCGATCTGGCTTGGGTGCAACGTCCAAGCGCCGGCGCATCCCATGAGAAAGGCGTTGCGGAACTGGGCGCGACAGGCGTCGGGGTCGGAAAAGTCGCCAAATGGTCCGTAGAACGCTTTGATGCCGGCAGACATGCAGGCATCGACCATCTTTGCCAGTGTGTAATGCCAGAGGTCCTGTTGGTAGGCGGCACGGACTTCAGCCTCGCCGCCTTGATCGGCCAGAACAACATAATCGGGATGACCACCTCCAACGCGGGTGGTCTTCATGCCGCGCGAGGCTGCAAGGTCTGCTGGACCCAGGCTCATCCCGTGCATGCGCGGGCTGGCAGTCGCGATGCTTTCAACGTTCTTCACGCCTTCTGCGGTTTCAAGAATCGCGTGAATCTGGATGGGTCGCTTGATGCCAGTTTTGGCTTCCAACTGGGCGAGCAACTGATCGAGATAGTGGATGTCCCAGGGACCCTCGACCTTGGGAAGCATGATGACATCAAGTTTGTCGCCAATCTCGCCGACAAGGGTCGTCACGTCATCGAGAACCCAAGGGGAATTGAGGCAGTTGATGCGGCTCCAAAGCCCTGTCTCTCCAAAATCATTGTCCTTGGCGAGTTTGACAAAGCCCGCTCGCGCAGCCTCTTTTTGGTCGGCGGGGATGGCATCTTCCAGATTGCCAAGCACCACATCAACCTTTGGGATCAACGAGTCGAGCTTGGCCACCACTTTTTCAATGTGCGGCGGAACAAAATGGATCATCCGCTCCACTTTCACCGGCGGCTCGCGAAAGGGTTCGGGCGCACCGATGGCCAAGGGACGAAAAAAGGCGTGCGGGGTTTTGGTCATAGAACGAGCCTGTGCAGAGAAACGGTTGGCTAACCATGACATGCTGCGCCGCACAATGGCCAGCCACGCTTTGGTCTAGCCGTGGGCCGAAGGATCCCGCCTTGGCTGGCGAACCTCTCTGGACCATCGGCGATGCGCCCACATCCATTCCTGCGGTCGTTGCCGTATCCAAGCTTCAAACTGCGACTGGATGGCGCCGGTGATCCGTCCCACATCTTTATCATGATCATCGGTTGGCTCGACCAAAATCTCTTTCAAATCGATGGTAAAACGAACCGGCCCGACGCGACGACAACGGGTTAGGACCAGCCGCGCGCCGGTGCGAAGTGCCAAGGTGGCGGGCAGGGGAGTGGAGGGCGCGTCTTGCCCAAAAAACGGCACCATGATGCCGCGTCCGGCCTGGCGGTGATCGGCAAGCATTCCCACTGCATCGCCCGATCGCAGAAGTCGTACGATCCGCTTCATGGCGTGCGATCCCTTGGAGATCATCCCAGCGCGATAAAGTTTCTCGCGTTGCGCCAGCAGGTAGCGTTCAAGCATCGGATTTTGCACCGCCTGATAAAGCGCTGCGACACGCATGCCCCGTTCTGCCAACGGGACGCCAAGTGCTTCCCAATTGCCCGAATGCATGGAGACAAATATCGTGCCGCGGATGGTGTCATTCGGCCGATACAATTCGGCGGCAAGCACCTCATTCTCAACGACAATCCGGTCTGGTTCTGCCAACAAGCGGTCAAGCAGCATGCCCTCGGCAAACGTCCGGCCGAGATTGTCCCACATGGCGCGCAGGATGTCGTCGCGCTCGTGCGGCGTGAGCTCTGGCAGCGCAGCTTCCAACTGGCTGTGCGCACGCGGATGGCGTTTCGTCTTCGGGGCAAAGGTGCGCCAGCACCAACCCATAAGAGCGGAAGCGCGTTCCAGTCCCAAAAGACCGAGGAAGGCGCTTATCAAACGCAAGACCGCGTACCCAAGCATATTGGAGAAGCGGCTTGTCAGTGACGAAAGGGAAGAACGGGACAATAAACGGAAGGCTCCGGTTCGAACGGCGCCGGTTCATACGCCAAGCGCGGTCGCACTGCAATTCGATGGCACCAGGGTCGAGGTGATGTTCGTCCTTGGACTGGTTACAACCTTTTTGCCTGCGTGTTAGTGCGAGTTTCACCGCTTCGCCGAGCAGGACTTCATGGCCGACATTCTCGCCCTGGTGGCACCTTTTTTCGGATTGATATTTCTGGGTTTTTTCTCCGGCCGCGTCGCGAAGCTTTCGGAGGATGGGCTCGCCTGGCTCAATTTCTTCATTATCTATTTGGCGCTGCCGGCACTGTTTTTCGATCTGTTGTCGTCAACGCCGCTCGATCAGCTTGAAGGCTGGTCGTTCATCGTGGTGACAACGCTTGCCGCGTTCGTGGTCTATGTGATGGCAACGCTGGTGGCGGCTTTGCGAGGCCGAGATCTGAGCGAGGCGGCGATGCAGGGCGTTGCCGGTTCCTACTCCAACATCGGTTATATGGGGCCAGGGCTTACGCTCTCGGTCCTTGGCGCACCAGCGGCCGTGCCCACAGCCTTGATCTTTTGCTTCGACAACGCACTGCAATTCATTCTGACGCCGATCCTGATGGCGATGAGCGGCACGTCCAAGGACAGGCCACTGCAGATCGCATTGCTTGTCACCCGCAAGATCGTTTTCCACCCTTTTATCGTCGCCAGCGCGTTGGGCATCGCGGCGGCAGCGTTTCAATTTCAAACGCCGGGACCGTTGCAGCGCATTATCGATTTTCTAAGTGGTGCCGCCGCGCCGTGTGCTTTGTTCGCTATGGGCGTGACCATCGCGCTACGCCCGCTGACGCGTGTGCCGACCGAGGTGCCCTGGCTGCTGTTCGTGAAACTTGCGCTGCACCCACTTTTGATCTGGGTGCTGCTGTCCTGGGCTGGTGATTACGATCCAATCTGGGTCTACACGGCGATCCTGATGGCCTCCCTGCCTCCGGCGCTGAACGTGTTCGTAATGGCACGCCAGTATGACGTTTGGGTGCAGCGGGCCTCATCCATGGTGCTTGTCGGCACCCTGGTGTCGATCCCGACTCTGACCTTGATGATCCTGCTGATCACCGGCGGTCATTTGCCGGTCGATCTGTTTCCACGCTGACAATGTTGGTCAGGCAGCCGGGCGCAACACTTCGCGCATGCTATCGACAAGCGTGCGCAGGCCAAACGGCTCAAGCCCTGCCACCATCAACCCTTTTTTGAGACTTGGCGAAAGGCGCGTCGCCGACATAGCCACAGCACGTCCGACTTGCATCAAAGGATTGTCAGAGAGAAGGGATTTGTTCAGCGCGTCCACGCCAAAGGTACGCGCCCAAACGTCCGCGCGGCGCTTGGCCGAATAACGCGCCGCCATCAGCATTGAGGTCGGATCCTCGCCCTCCCGCAGGGCACCGGCAATCACCTCCACGGCGTCGCGGCCATCGCGAATGGAAAGGTTTAGCCCCTGCGCTCCGATGGGCGGGAAAGTGTGGGCGGTCTCACCGGAGAGAAACACGCCTTTGGCGGCGAACGCGTTGGCGACCAGCGCTTCCAGCGGCCAAAGCTGCACGTGGTCCTCAAGCTCCAGCGCGCCGAACAAATGCTGCGCGCGCTTTTCCAAGAAGAGGCTGGCCTCGGGCAGGCTCATCGCCGCCAGTGCGTCGGCGTCACCCGGCGCAAGCGCGCAAACGAAGCTTGAGCGGTGCGCGCCTTCGTGATCGGGCATGGGCACGAACGTGAAAGGCCCGGTCTCGGTGTGGAATTCAGTCGAGATATAATCATGCGGCTTGGCGTGCTTGACGATGCCGACGGCCGCCGTTTGCGGATAGGACCAGCGGCGCACCTTGATGCCAGCGGCTTCACGGGCCGGCGAGTTTTTGCCATCGGCAGCGATCACACTTTGTGTGTGCAGAACCTGACCATCGTTGAGCGTCAGGGCCAGTGGCTTGGCGCTGAGATCATAGTCGACGACCAACCCTTCAACACGGGTGATTGCGCTGCAATCGGAGACCGCATCGCCCAGCATCTGGTTGAGCGGCGCGTTGGCGCAGTTCAGACCAAACAGCGATCGCCCAATCTCTTCGGCATCGAAAGAAACTGTCGGCGCGCGGACCAGCCGCCGGGACCCATCCATCAGCCGCATGGTCATCAGCGGCGTACCTATTTCCGCCACCGCTTCGCCGAGCCCCAGGGTTTCGAGCGTGTCGAGCGACGGCGCGAGCAAAGCCGTCGTCCGCTTGTCAGCCAAGTTGATCGCCGGGCCGACCAAGCCCACCGATAGCCCGGCTTGCGCGGCGCACAGACTGGCGATCATTCCCGCTGGCCCAGTGCCCGAAATCACCACATGGAAAGGCGTTGGCGCGGTCGACATGTCCTTGCTCCTTGATTGTCTATGCCCTACCTGACGCTTCAACCAAGGCCGGTCAATGCGGCATCCTGCCGGCGGCACCTCCTGACATCAGCTGAAAGCAAACCATCATGACGACACCCACCCAGCGGATCATCATCCACCAGACCGGCGGTCCGGAGGTCATGCAGTTGGAAGACGCGACGCTGCCTGATCCCGGTCCCGACGAAATCGTTGTCGAACACGCGGCCATCGGCTTGAACTACATCGATGTCTACTTTCGTGACGGCCTTTATCCCGCCCCCAACGGTGTGCCGTTTACGCCTGGCCATGAGGGGTCAGGCAAAGTGATCGCCATCGGCGGGGATGTTTCCGACCTCGCCGTCGGTGATCGCATCGCCTATGTCGGCCCGCTAGGAAGTTACGCCCGCCATCGCATCATCAAGGCCGATATTGCGATCAAACTACCCGACAGTATCGATGATGAAACGGCGGCCGCCATGATGCTGAAAGGCATGACAGCGCGGTATCTGCTGCGCAAAACCTATGACGTGACCTCTGGCACAACACTGCTTTTTCATGCCGCAGCAGGCGGTGTCGGCCTGATCGCCGGGCAGTGGGCCAAGCATCTGGGCGCGACAGCAATCGGGACTGCCGGTTCAGACGAAAAGTGCGCGCTGGCTCTGGAACACGGCTACGCCCACTGCATCAACTATTCGACACAGGACTTCGCTGAGGAAGTCGTCCGCCTGACCGATGGCAAGAAATGCGACGTCGTGTTTGACGGCGTGGGCAAGGCGACTTTCGAGCGCTCGCTCGATTGTATCAAACCCTTTGGCCTCTACGCGTCCTTTGGCAATGCGTCGGGCGCTATCGATGCCTTCAACCTCGGTATTCTCAGCGCCAAAGGCTCGCTCTACGTCACGCGGCCAACGCTGTTTGCCCACATCGCCACTCGGGCGATGCTGGAAGAGAACGTCAATGACTTGATCGACGTGATCGCATCGGGCGCGGTGAAAATTCCTATCGCCCAGCGGTTTGCCTTGAGCGACGCTGTTGAAGCCCATAAGGCACTGGAAGCCCGTAAGACGACCGGCGCCACGGTTTTGCTGCCAAACGGTTGAGCACTTTGCCGCGCGTAGGCGTCCAATGTGCACAGCTTTGCGGCAGGATTGGCTGAAGTCGCAGTTGCCGGAACGGTAAAACAGGCACTAGATTGCCAGAAGTGGCGCGCGGATAGGCATGTTCAATCAATGAGCTTGCCGTTTGTGAGCTGCGCTGTTCATCCAAGGTGATGTTGCGTTTGGACAATGATGTTCCGCTTTTGGCCGTTGAAGGCCTGACGAAATCCTTCGGCGCTCTTGTCGCCGTTGGCGGCGTGGACCTGTCGATAGCCGAGGGTTCGATCCACGCGCTTTTGGGCGAGAACGGGGCTGGAAAGTCCACTCTTGTGAAGATGCTCTATGGCACGCTCCAGCCGGACGCCGGGCGCATCGTCATTCACGGCGAGCCAACCGTCGTGAACTCGCCCAATGAAGCCCGCGCCTTGGGCATCGGTATGGTTTTTCAGCATTTTTCACTGTTTGAATCGATGAGCGTGGCTGAGAACATCGCGCTCGCGCTTGATCACAAACCGACACCGGAAGAGGTGAAAATCGAACTTTCAGCCTTTGCCGAACGCTACGGCTTGGCTGTCGATCCTGACGCCACGGTGGGTGATCTGGATGTGGGTGTGCGCCAGCGCGTCGAGATCTTGCGCGTGCTCCTGCAAAAGCCATCGCTGGTTATTCTCGACGAGCCGACATCGGTGCTGACGCCACAGGAAGCTGAAAGCCTGTTCGGCGTGCTCCGCCAATTGGCGAGCGAGGGCAAAAGCATCCTCTACATTTCGCATAAACTGGACGAAGTGCGCGCCCTTTGCGACGATGCGACGGTGATGCGGCACGGCAAAGTGGTCGCCCGCACCGATCCGCGAAAAGAATCCTCAGCCTCTCTGGCCCGCGCGATGGTTGGCTCGGATGTCTCTGAAGTCACCCGCAAAATCGGCGCATTGCCTGCCGACGCCCCGCTGATGTTTGAACTCAACGATGTGAGCCACAACCCCGGCACTCTGTTTGGCATGAGCCTGAAAAGCCTGTCGCTGCGCGTCCATGCCGGTGAGATCATGGGTGTGGCCGGCGTCGCTGGTAATGGACAGAAAGAGCTGTTCGACGTGCTGTCAGGCGAAGCGCCGGTTGATCTGGACGGTGTGCGCATGGCCGGTAAGCCGATTGGATCGCTGCCGATTTCCAAGCGCCGCCAGCTCGGCGCGGCTTTTGTGCCGGAGGAGCGGGCAGGGCACGCCTCGGTTCCCGCGATGGCGCTCAGCGAAAATGCACTGATCACCCGCAAGGCGCGCGAAGACGGCACGCTCGGGTCGCTGGGCGTGATGCGATTTTCCGCCATTCACAAGCTTTCCAGCATGATCCGCGAAGCTTTCGACGTCCGCTCGGCGAAGGGCGATCCCGCGGCGTCGACGCTGTCGGGCGGGAACTTGCAAAAGTTCGTCGTCGGCCGCGAACTGTCACGTGACCCGAAAGTGCTCGTCGTCAACCAACCAACCTGGGGCGTTGATGCGGCTGCGGCCAACTTCATTCGCCGGGCCATCATGGACCTGGCGGAAAAAGGCACGGCCGTGATCGTCATCAGCCAGGATCTCGATGAGCTTTTGCAGATTTCCGACAAGGTCGCTGTGCTTTCCCACGGACACTTGTCGGAACCTCTCGATGCTGCCCACGTCACGCTGGAACAGCTTGGCCTGTTGATGGGCGGCGATCCGACGGCCAAGCCAGCCGCGCCCGTAGCCGAGCCGGCGGAGCACTTCGATGCAGCTTGAGCTGGTCAAACGCGACGCGCCGTCTGGCAAAATGCTCATCGCGGCGCCCTTCATGGCACTTGGCCTGACGGTCCTCACCTCCGGCATCATGTTTGCGGTGATGGGCTTCAACCCAGTTGCCGCGCTTTATGAGTATTTCATCGCGCCACTGACCGAGCTCTGGTCAGTCTACGAACTGCTCCTCAAGGCCGGACCCTTGATCCTCATCGCGCTGGGCTTGGCGGTTTGTTACCGCGCCAACATCTGGAACATCGGCGCGGAGGGGCAGTTCACAATGGGCGCCATTTTTGGCGCCATTCCTCCTATCCTGTTTCCAGAATGGACCAGTTGGGCGACGCTGCCCGCCATGCTGATTTTGGGAATGATTGGTGGCGCGCTTTATGGCGGCATTCCGGCACTCTTGAAGGTAAAGTTTCGCGCCAACGAAATCCTCACCTCGCTGATGCTGGCCTACATCGCGCTGCTCATCTTGGACTATTTGGTGCGCGGCCCGTGGCGCGACCCCGGTGGTTTCAATTTCCCAGAATCGCGCAATTTTTCTGACGAACAGTCGCTCGCGACATTGCCCGGCTCACGCCTGCATGTCGGCATTCTGATCGCTTTCGCGGCGGTGCCAGTGATGTGGTTCGTGATGAGCCGCACGCTCGCCGGGCATGCCTTCAAAGTCGTCGGTGAGGCGCCACGCGCGGCCCGGTTCGCTGGCTTTTCCTCCAAGACGCTGACCTATGGCGCACTGATGTTTTCCGGCGCGTTGGCCGGTCTTGCCGGGATCATGGAAGTCGCAGGCCCGATTGGCGAACTGCGTCCAACCATCTCGCCGGGCTACGGCTTTACCGCCATCATCGTTGCTTTTCTTGGGCGCTTGAACCCATGGGGCATACTGCTTGCTGGGTTGTTGCTGGCGCTTTCCTTTTTGGGCGGGGAGGCTGCCCAGATCTCACTCGGTCTGTCGGACAAAATGGCGCGCGTCGTCCAAGGCATGTTGCTCTTCTTCGTGCTCGGCTGCGATACGCTGGTGCGCTATCAACTCCGATGGAAACCCGCACCAAAGGCTGCCCCCGCACCTGTCGCCAGTGAGACCGCCGATGCTGCTTGAGGGCATTCTCGTCACCATTGTTGGCGCCGCCACACCCATCGTGCTGGCTGCCATCGGTGAACTCGTCGTGGAACGTTCCGGCGTCCTCAATCTGGGCGTCGAGGGCATGATGATCTTGGGTGCCGTCGTCGCCTTCGGCGTCTCACTGACTACCGGCAATCCCTATCTCGGCGTGATCGCCGGCGGCTTGGCAGGCGTTGGCATGGCGCTGTTGTTCGGCCTTTTCACCGTCTATCTGGCCTCCAACCAGGTCGCCACGGGCCTCGCGTTGACACTCCTTGGTCTTGGGCTTGCTGGTCTGATCGGAGAAAGCTTTGTCGGCACGCCGGGCGTTCGTCTGGAGGCCATCACCATACCAGGGCTCAGCGCCATCCCATTCATTGGCCCGGCCGTTTTTGATCGCGACATCCTGGTCTACCTCTCCTTCGCCATTGTTGCCGGCGTCAGTTACACGCTCTTCAAAACGCGGATTGGCCTCATCCTGCGCGCCACCGGTGAAAACGCCGAAGCCGCGCACGCGCTTGGCCGCGATGTCCGCCTGATCCGCATGGGCGCGGTTGCTTTTGGCGGCCTTTGCGCAGGCCTCGGCGGGGCCTACCTATCCCTAGTGCTTACCGCGCAATGGACCGAAGGCATGAGCGCCGGACGCGGTTGGATCGCTCTTGCCATCGTGGTCTTCGCCACCTGGCTGCCGTGGCGGGCGCTGGCGGGAGCTTACCTTTTCGGCGGCGTGATCATCTTGCAATTGCATGCCCAAGCGTTCGGCATCCGCGTGCCGCCGCAGGCGATGACTATGCTGCCCTACATTGCCACAATCGTGGCCCTGGTTTTGCTGTCGCGTAACCAGGCGATGATGCGTCGAAACACACCCGCGGCGCTTGGCCGAGCCTTCGTGCCTGACCGCTAGCTGACCATGTGTCATGCGGATCGCGATGGCCCTCCGCATGGCGCTTACTTCACCCGCCATCAATGAAACTGAACCAAAGGATGCCAAGATGAAAAAACTGACATCATCTCTGACGGTCCTCGCCACGGCCGCCGCCCTATCTTTGGGCGCCGCATCGGTGGCGCAGACCGACGATCACACCGTCAAAGCTGCCTTCGTCTATGTTGGCCCGGTCTCTGACCATGGCTGGTCTTACGCCCACGATCAGGCGCGCCTGGCCATGGAAGAAGAGCTTGGCGACATGGTCGAAACCACCTTTCTGGAGAGCGTGCCGGAAGGCGCCGATGCCGTGCGGGCCCTGGAGCGCTTGGCGCGCACCGGCCATGACATCATTTTCGCAACGTCCTTCGGCTACATGGAATCGGTGATGGAAGTTGCCGAGCGCTTCCCCGATGTGAAGTTCGAGCACGCCACCGGTTATCTGTCCTCGGAAAATTTCGCCAACTACAATGGCCACTTCTACGAAGGCCGTTACATCCTCGGCAAAATCGCTGGCCTTGAGACCGAGAGCAACACCATCGGTTACATCGCCTCCTATGCGATCCCGGAAGTGGTGTCCGGCATCAATGCCTTCATGCTTGGCGCCCAGTCGGTGAACCCGGATGTCGAAGTGAAGATCATTTGTCAACCCTGTACGATCCGCCGCGTGAAGCCGAAGCGGCCAATGCCTATCGATCGGCGTGACATTTTGGTTCAGCACATGATTCCACGGCGCATTGCAGGCCCGCAGATCGGCGTGCGGTTCGGCAACTCCGACATGAGTGCCTTCGCGACGGAAGCGCTGCCAGCATCGTCAGCAACTGGACGCCTTATTACATCGAGCGCGTCCAGTGTGAAACGGTACTGGGAAACCGGCTCGGCGATGGGTCGTGAATCGGCATGGTGCAGATGGCACGTTCGCCAACATGTCCGACGAAACCGCGCTGTGGCTGAAGAAACCATGGCCGAAATCATCTCCGGCGACATCCATCCCTTGCGGCCGATCTACATGACGGCGAGAAGTTGTCGCTGAGGGCGTTGCTCGACATGATCCCGCATGAACTTCTACATCCAGGGCATTGACGATGCCTACCCGAACTAAGTCAGTTCCGGGCTGAAATGAGCAAGGGCCGGTCAAACGACCGGCCCTTTTTTGCAGCGTGTGCCTCCTACGAGGTCGGCGCAGAAAGTCATCGTATCGGCGCGGTTACGTCGTCGCGCAGACCAATTTGCTGGAGAACGCTGCCATACAGCCTGTGTCGGCCATCAACCTATCGATCTGCGACGTCAGATCAACGCCATAGCTTTCCAAAATCCCTCCAGCCGAGGCGCAGTATCCACCGCGAACGACAGGCGGATCGATCCGCAATTCGCAAACGGCGATGAAACCGAGCCAGTCGCCATGAGCCTCGCACACAGGCGCGTAGGCGTCCAAAAACTCCTGTGATCCTGTACCTTGCGGCCAGTAAAGGCGGAGCCGACAATTTGATCGATCACGCTTGAGGCCTGGCAACACGCTCTTGCCATGGGCTCGATTTGGCGGCACAAGCACGACCCACGGACAGGTGGCCGAGTGGTTGAAGGCACTGGTCTTGAAAACCAGCGTGCGGGGAACCGTACCGTGGGTTCGAATCCCACCCTGTCCGCCATTTCTTTTTCATCGTCGCAAATAGCAGCTAAGGCCTTGAAAGGGCTGGTAGTTTTGGCGGTTCGAAACCCCTCATTTCGCACATACGGCAATGGCTCTGCAAAGACCAGTTTGAGCAAGGTCTTGCGGTGTAGCGGGTTGTCGGAAGTCCATAGATTCCAAGGGTTTGCGAGAAATGCCAACGCGGTTCGAAAACTTGCACCGAAGTCTTGGGACATATCTGGCTTTTGGGCCAGATTCTCCGCAATCAGTGCCTTTTCGGATTCCAGCTTTTCCAGCTTGGTCTCATAGACTTTGATCGCTGAGGCGCTGGTTGTCTCAATCAGGCGATCCGTGAGCTTGCCAATCGTGGCGTTGATGCCGGTGATTGCGCGCTTCTGTTCGGCCCATTTTTCTTCAAGCTGCTGCCCTCTTCTGTTCCAGATATCGCGGAACATCAGCGCTACCGTGGACATGATCCCAGCGCTGGGCGTGAGCTGCTTGATCATGGCTTCGAAGTCGCCTTCCAACACACCTCGGCGAATTGACTTGCGGCGCTCGTCACAGCCTTTGTTGAAGCACTCATAATAGGGATAGGTCTTGTTGCGCCCCTTGGCATGATAGGCGGTCAACGGATTGCCGCAGCAGCCACAGGTCACAAACCCGCGCAAAGGGAACTCAGCGGCGTTGTCAGCCCTTTGAGGCGCTGTTGCTTTGTCCTTGAGGCGATCTTGGATGCGCTGGAACGTCTCCCACGAGATCAGGGCTTCATGCTTGCCCTGGGTCAACTTCACGCCCCATGGCTTGTACTCATAATAGCCCGCATAGATTTCGTTGGTGAGCATGTTCTTGACGCGCTGAGGGTGAATGGCACCGTTCTGGTCGCGCACAAAGATCGGGTGCGGCTCTAAGAACCGCTTCACCTCGGCCTGCGTCTGGAAGCGTCCTGTGGCAAAGCCTTCCAGGGCTTCCTTGATCAGGCTGGCCGTTGGCTCATTGCGCAAGATCATCTTGCCGCTATGGCCTTTCACACGGGCATAGGCATAACCGGTTGGCACCCAGAACGCGTAATAGCCATTCACAAGCCGTGCCTTCATCCGATTGACGACTTGCTCTCCGTTCTTTTGGCGTTGGTGCTGCGAGACAGAGGCCAGCATGTTCTCGACAAGTTGGCTATCGCTGTCATCTCCAAACTCGATGGATGGGCTTTCAAGCTTTGCGCCGACTGAGCCGATGGCCGTGCGCAGCTTCCAATGGGCTTCGATGCCTCTGGCGATGCGTGAGATATCATCAATCAGAACAACAGGCTCTTGGCCTTGGTTCTTGCGCAGCCATGTGAGCATGGCCTTAATCGCCGGGCGATCCACGATACCGCCAGACACGCCTTCATCGCGAAAGACGTGCGCAACTTCATGGCCTTTAAAGGCTGCAAATTCCCGGCAACGCTGCTCCTGAGAAGCCAAGCCATCGCCCTTCTTCAATTGCGCCTTGCTCGATACGCGGGTGTAGATGACGGCAATGCTCATAGCTCCTCCTTCTCGTCTTGATGTCCTTTGGTGTGTTGATCCTCTGATCCTACCGCAACGGCCTGCTCGAACGCATCAAATGCGTTGCAAGCGATAGCCAGTTGCTGGGGGTAAGTTGGTGAGGCTGCGAGAGACTGATCCACCAGCGCTTCTGTGATGGCCCAGAGATCGCGCAAAAGCTCATCCTCTTGCGCCTGAGATAGCCCCAGCGGGGCGACATGCGCGCGGTAACGCTCTAAATCAAATGTCATAAATAGGCCTTTCCCATGCGGCCCTGCCGCGCCGCTGTTGGGATGGCCAAGCCGCACGCTGTGCGGTTGATAGAATTGTTTGAAATACGCATGCGAAAGCGCCCGCGTGGGCCAATCACTGGCGAAACGCGGGTCAGAATCCAGACGCAGTTGTAGGTATACGTTCCTATTTTGTTCTATATTTTGTGCTGAGTCAAGAAATACGTCCATCGTTCAAATCACCTATTTAGAAATGGATTAAAGGGTGCGCATGCACCCCTGCCACGCGGCGAGTGTGGGGTAGCAAGTGCAAGGAGGCTCCGAACGAGGGTCCGCGCTGGAAGCGTGGAGACGTTCGGATGCCTTGCGCGCGCGAGGGCGAAGCCCTTAGCCCTCATCGGATGTTCAGTCCTGCGGCACAGGCGACTAATGATGGAACTAGCCGCTACAAAATAGTACGATCAACAGTTCATGACCGAAGTTTCATTGAATTTGACTCCACGCACACTAGTCGTTTTCGTTGATGAAACTGGCAACGAAGACTACAGCGACCCAAGAAATCCAACCTTTGGTCGTGGTGGGTGTGCTGTGCTTGGAAGCGATTACGTGCGACTAATTAAGAAGCCATGGCGCAAGCTGAAACGGGAAGCCCTTGGCGGCGCGTCAAAGCATTTTCATGCGACCGATTTTGAGCAATCAAGACCGACAAAGCTTCGAATAACGCGAATAAGTCGCTTTCTGCGCAGGCCCTTCTGGCGTTTCGCTGCGATGAGTGATGACCGCACGGAACTACCCGGTGAAATAGACGGGCACCGGGCCATATCCCTCGTGACTATCAACTTCATTCGCAAGCTAGTTGCAACCTATCCGGGTATCTCAACGGTGGCTCTAGTGTTCGAAGCTTCTGGGCGAGGCGATGAGCTTGTGAAACGTGATTTCGACTTAGCAAACATGAACGTTTTCAATGCCCATGGTCAGTTGGTCATCGTAGACGGATACTTCATGGATAAGAAAGCAATGGAAGCTGGGCTTGAAGTGGCTGATTTGGTGGCTCACACGGCGGGACGGCAACGCCGCCACGAGCTTGCAGGAAAAGGCGGGCGGGCGAAAGACTTTGAGGCGATGTATTGGCATAGCCCCATACCCCCGGCGTTCATGTCGATTGATAGCGTTCAATTCACAAAGCTTGTGCCTGAGAATTCAAATTGAACTCAGCGAAGCGTTGTTCGCCAGCAGGTCTTGTACGCTCGTCAAGTATCGCGCTGTTGGGTGCGCCGGGGGCAGAGCCCCAAGCAGCGCCAAGGATCAAAGCCCGAAGGGCCGAAACCGTTCGCGGAGCGGCTTCGGTTCACGCGAGCCCGGTCGGCTAGAGGCCGAGGCGCCAAAAGGAGTTCTTGTTATATCGATTACTGCAAAATAGCAATCAGTTCGGTTTCTGGTGGTTTGCGCCGATATATGTTTCGCTCGCGAAGTATCGAATCAGCAAGGAACCACCGAGATGGCCAGCAAGCGTTGCAAGATACACTATCGTCGTTTGCGCCGGGATAATGGCCAGTTTCCTCAAGAAACGTTGAGCAAAGCTATCCGCCTTGCTCTGGACCATTCGAATCAAGGCGAAAGCATCAGGAACAGTGTTAATCTGCGCATTGCAGATGCTCCTCGCCAAGAGGGCTTTCAGCGGTTCGTCAATGACTTTCACGAGGCTGAAGATTACGTCTTCGGCGATATCTGCCTGTTCTCGCCAGGCCAAATGCAAGCATTGTTACAGCTGTCGGCGGACAGTGGGCATACGACGCTCGATGAAGTTATACGCGCTTGGACCATTGCAGAATCTCGTGCGCCAGATGGGCATGAATATCTCCATGCGATTTCATATTGGTTGGTCATAGGCGACCATTTCTACCAAATCCAACACGTAGCTCTGCAATCAAAGGCTATGGAGGAATATCTGACATGGTTGCTGCGCGATCAGTCGTCGGTGATTGGGAAGGACCAGTATGTGGAGCTCCAGTCAGAGTTTGATCGCGATCAGATCGGTAGCGATTTGGGGGATGTTAAGTCGGTCGAAATTGGCGGACTAGTACCTGAAACTGTCAACTCGCCCGCAGAAGTGACAGCGGCTGATGGCAAGGTGGTTGAGTATGAAGCCCATGAGAGACTGGCTGATCAAATCGCAGCGCAATGGAGCAAAGCTACCCAGATCATAAGAGATATCCTCGGCGACGTAGAGGCGGATAAACTGCTCGACCAAATGCCTCCAGATGCGGCGCTCGAAGTCACTGTGAATATTGGATATCGCTCCACAAAAAGGAAGTTCAGCAAAGAGTTTATGGGCAATCTTGCCAGTGGTCTGCGCAACGCACCAGACGGTGAGTTGCGCGTGCGCGGACGTGATGGGGAAATCAAAGGTGATGACGCCCGGCTATCGGCGGATATGACAATACGAAAAATGTCAGATACAAGCGGGCTTCTTGATTTAGAGCACGCTCTTTCTCAGATGCTAGAGGTGCATAAGCGCTTTCTCCACGACGGTAAAATCAGTGCCGATAACTGAAACAAACCATGAAAATACGCTGGTTACACCTACTTATCCCAATAGCTGGCGCAGCGTCGGCGGCAACATTGACGACGGTTGTCTTTTGGGATGCGGCTAAGCCGTTTCTGCTGACTGCGCTATCTGTGATCGCGGCGGGAGTATTGGTGCGCCTTGCAAGAGGATTGCCCTTCACAAGTTCTGAGCAGTTTGAGTTGGACGAAATACGCCAGGTAACCGCTGCATTAAAGCAGTCGGTTCGGGCTTTGAGAGCGCTGATTACGGTAGTCTTTTTAGGCATGGGCAGCCTAATTTTGGCACAACCGTTAACTAACCGGCTGGCAGCGATAACAACTGATAGCCCGGAAGTTTTGAGCTATGCGGATACGGCGATAACAGCGGTAGTGGGCTTCCTTATCACCTATATTTTCGTGCGCCTGTTCGCAGTTGTAAGCGGCGATGTCGGCTTGGTCGATCTTCAAGCCAAGTTCATCGAGCAGTCCGTCCAACGCAAACAGGCCGAACGCTTCAATGAGGTCTTGGCCGAGGATGACACGCCGAAAATGCGAAATCCCAAAGGATATGGCAAAGTGATTCAGTAAGGCCTGACCATAAGCCGGAAGGGGATGCAACGGGGAACGCGCAGCGGGTTCCCCTTGCCGAACAAGCGCTAGCGCAGTGAGCAAAGAGGTGGATTGTCATACAATCCACACATCTTGCGCGCAGTGGCTGCTAAACAGCTTCACTCAAACCGTTCAGCTTAACTAAACAACGAGGTTGCTGAGTTGGGTAGTTTTGTCTGGACCCTTGAGATAGCCTACTCACGACCTATCGAGCGCCGCAAAAACCTTCGAGAGCATCCGCTCGGTAACCCTGGATAAGTTCCTCGACACCACGCCGATGCTCATTCAAGTACCAGTCCATCCCGTCCACATCGCAACCAGCCACACGTTCACACTGAGGCCTACGGATCAAATGTTCCTCTTCTACGCTACGAATAGCTTCACGTGCGTACTCGATACGCTGGGAATAGTCTGATGATGCAATTATTTGCTCAATCTGTTCTTCGGAAAGGTTCGCACAGTCACTAGGCATAGCTGCTGAGTCACAAGTGGTGTTTAGCTCTTGCATTCGCTCTTCAAACGTAGAGTTTATACCACCTGCAGCCGAAGCGGCGGTCGTACATCCGGCTTGTTCAAGCTCCGAAATGCCAGCCATTTCCAATCTAGAAATCTCTTGTAGTAGGTAAATATCTGAAATCCCGGCCCCTCCAGTGGCGCGGCGATTGTGCTGGCTTTCGAGTTCTTCCAGTTTCTTGAGAAGTGCCGCCTCCGCTAGATTGCTGTTGAGGTTAGGATGCTCCTGTTTCCAACGATCGAGGAACAATCGATCGTTTAATTGTCTTGCTCTCATACGCTCGTGTAATGGGAGCCGCGATGGGTTGGCCTCATACTGCTCCCGAACCGTATGTTGCTCGCCTTGCCACCGTCCATAAGCACGTCCAATTGGACCGGCAGGAGCATAGAGGCGACCAAGGATTGCACCTCCCACTCTGCCTTCAGCGGAAAGCCCGGTGCTGATGTCACCGGTAACGAGGCTTTCATCAATTTCCGGGCGCAAGCCTTCCTGCGCAAAAACACTGGATGAAACTGAAATAAAGGCTGACAAAGCCCCGATGCTAAGCATTTTTGCTGAGTGCGTTTTCAATTCGCAGTTTCCGCTGTGATCACATCAAATCCAAGTTGCCGCTCCAAGACAGGCCTTCCCTTGCCGCTTCGCCAAAACTGGACGATCGCGCGGTTGGGGTCCTCGGGCAGCGTTTGAATCGCTAGGAACCTATCTTCACCTGATAGCGCCAAAAAAGTGACATTGGGACGCTGGTCAGCTCCCAAACCGTTTTGCTGGCGCGTCACTTCAAAAAGGAACTCGGCGTTCGGAGAGTACAATTCCATGTACAGGTCAATCTGATGCGTAATGCGTTCAGCTGCCAATTGCGGATTGCTAAATCGACCTAGGCTTAGGCTATCGATGCAGTCATTTCCAAAAAAAGTATAGAAAAACTCGCTTTGCGCTAGAATGGAGCTTGCGATGGTTTCAGATAGCGTTGCTGAATCATTCATTTCCACAAACCAAGGTGTGGATGATTGTTCAATCCCTGCAAAACCAGCCGTGAGCTCAATGTTTCGAATTTCATTGTCGTTAGCGACCCAAGCTATTAGCCAGGTATCCAAAAAAGCATTGTAGAATCCTAGCACCTCCCGTTCGTGTCCCGCGCAACCGACAAAAGGAAAAGCGCTCAGCAAAAATCGTCGCAATGATCCATCGTCATCAAAGAGCGATCGGTAATTGACTGGAAGCGAAAGCCGGAGTTCAAGTCTAGCCATCCGAGAATCGGCCAACAAGCGATCACGGAAATCCATTGCTCGCTCATACCGGACGATGGAGTCGGGCGGGGGTGATCCAGTCAGTAACTCAGATTCATTGGCAGGACTGCTTTGAACTGTTTCGGCGTTCGCGAAGAGCGCCGTATCCTCCCGAACCAGAAGATCAAGAGTTTCTCTGTTGAGAGCTTGGGTTTGTTCTAATCCATATCGCCTTTGGAAATCGTTCATAGCCTGGCGTGTCCGGGACCCAAACTCTCCATCGGCGGCGCCGGGGCTGAAACCCAGTCTTTGCAGCGCAACCTGAGCGCTGAAAATGTCGTCAGAGTTGAACTGTTCCGCCGCCTGCGATTGTTCGGCGCGCTGCGCGAATTCAGCAGCAATTCCCGCAAAAAGCTCGGTCGTGGCACGGTCCAATGCTGCCCTGGTTTCGGCATTCATGGACCCAGTCCGCTGTAAATCGTTACGGCTTTGGAACTCGGTGAGAGCCCTGCGAGTTTGCGGTCCCATCACTCCATCGGGAGGTCCTGGGTTAAAGCCCAATCCCTGTAGTTCTAACTGCAGTGCAAAAACATCATCGGCGTCAAGAGACGGCAACGCTGTTGACCCAGCTGCGGAATCTACGCTGCAAAGGGTGAAGAGCGAGCCGCTGTCCCTAAATGAAGTGGGAGTCTCAATTTCCCATAAATCGACAACCGAATAGGTTTCACCTTCAGCGGAACACTGCTGTGAGAGAACAAGCGCACCTTCGGCGATGCTGCTGCTTTGAACGGTACAACTCCCGAAATAGGGATTGATGATGCGATCACCGGCGATTGTGCGAACTGTTGCTCCTGCAACCTCACCCAGCTGATCAACAATCTGCGCCTCGCTCATGGCACAGTAAGCCGGGTCCGTGACATAGCGACCATCTGGAAAAGGCAACTGATCTTGTCCGATAGACTGAGTGGACCACGCACCAACGATCAACCCAACCCCAATGGTTAGAACAGTCTTTAGTCTGGTTTTTGTTACAAACGCCATCAATAGAAAATCCATGTGCTTCGAGTATATTGTAACAGTCCAGCGAAGACATTGGTATGAATTTCCGAACCCGCCGCTACGGATTCAAGCGGGCACAACGGCCTGCAAACGCTGAATTGCTCGGTTCAGCGTAGCGGGTGATACGTTCAACTGCCTTGCCATACGTGCAGCTGGCGTTTGCCCCTCAATGATCATTTCCCAGGCATGCATCACTTCTTCTAGTCGAAGTTTTCTCGGTCGTCCGAGCTGAGCTCCCCGTTTCTTGGCCGCCTCTAACCCAGCCTGCGTGTTTTCAACGATAATGTCTCGCTGGAACTCGGCGAATGCAGAAAAGAGGTGGTAGACGAGCTTGCCGCCTGGTGTGGTGGTGTTGATGCCTTCGGCGATGCTGACGAAGCTGATGTCTTGATCCCGAAAGCGCACGAGCAAATCGGAGAGATGCAGGACCGAGCGACCCAGCCGGTCGAGCTTGAAGACGATAACCGTGTCGCCCGGCTGCAATTCGGTGAGCATGACATCAAGACCGGGACGCTTGGCTTTTGCGCCTGACACCCCGTGGTCTTTGAATATCTTCTCGCAATCGACGGCTTGTAGCGCATCCAATTGCATGCGCAATTTCTGGTCCTTGGTGGAGACGCGGGCATAGCCGATGCGCCGCCCGGTGGTGTCGATAAACGGCCAGGGATTGCGTCCTGGACGCGGGGTTCGGGATTTGGTCACGGCTACCTCCCAAAATCACAAAGGGGATCAAAAACGATCCTTTTTGAACGGGAGGCGAGGGTGGCTTTTTCGCGGCCTTCGCAAAAATTCATGGCCTGGAATCCGGGCTTTTTCAAGTCTTGTTTCATCTTATTGCTGTCAAACTCCTTTCGTAACAAAAACGATCGTTTATGTTACGCAGAATTTGCTTGGACCTTGCAAGAATAACCGTGGTTTCAGCGCTGTTTTGCATACCCGCGTATGCGCAAGGGCAAACAACAGTGCGGGATTTCCTAACCTGGTCGGAGCCTCAACAAGCCAATTTGATGCGCTCGGTTGTCTACACGGCAACCGTCATCGCAACGCAGGTTCGTGCGGACATGGCTTCATGCATTGCCGATTGGTACAGCGATAATCCCAACGTGATTGCTGCCCGCAACTCCGAAATCAAAACGGTGATGGCGGACTATCCTGATAGCCACCCCACGCCCATTTTGATTGCTGTCATTCAAAGGGAATGCGGACGTTTTAATCCAGAGCTATAGGACCGGAACGGCGCTGGCCGATACGCCTGCCAAAGTCGGCTGGTCCGGTTCAACAGCGTGCTCGGTGCTCCAGCGTGCGTCCAACTGCGTTTCAAGCTCATCCATCTGGCCTTCGATGGCTTCGACGTCGTCGTGGAAGTCGCGAAGCTCATCCATCGTGGCCGGGCTGTCCTCGTCGTGGATGGCGTTGTCGATCTCACCGAGACGCACACCAATGCGCCGGTTTTCGTCTTGGACCTCCTGCAAGTCCGTCAGGGTTTCTCGCGCCTCCAGATACGCCGCTCGCGTCGGATGGCCCGTCCAGTCGATGCCTTCGGTGATGGACGGATCGACGCGGCGGTCATCATTAGTCCAGGCTGTGCCTTCATCATCCAGAAAAGCCCGCTCGCCGCTCGGCAGAAGAACGGCCTGATCCATGATGCCGTCCACACGGCTTTGGGCCGCAATGATCGCGGCGTCCAAACGCTCGGCTAATTCATGATTGCGATCCTGAGCTCCGCGCAGATCACCGGAGAGATCGGTGTGGAGCGCAAAATACTCGGGGCTCGTGGCGAGCATGATATCGAGGGCCGAGAGGCCATCCGTGCCCTTGTGACCGCGTTTGCCATCGCTAAGGCCACTCTCGTCATTGCGTGTCAGAAAACGGCTGATCCTGCCAACCTCTCGGCCCGCCATTTCGTTGTTGAGGTCGTGCACAGCCTGCGCCCGGTCCATCTCCCGCTGCGCCGCAGAAATCTCATTAAAATCAGCCAAATAGCTCCGCACTTAAACCTCTCATATTGATGTTCCATTATACCAGATCGGGCGATTGCGGTGCAAACTTGGTGGCTGGATGTCTTTCAATCACAGCGGTGATTTGAGCAAGAACCGTCTCAAATCAGAATAGAGCAGATCATTGGCAAAGCGGTGCTCGGTCGATTGGCTGCGCAAAGACAGAAGTTGCTCGTTTTCAAGAAGGGTTTCCATTTGCTCGGTGATCTTGCCGAAACGCGCGATCACATCGGCGTATTTTTCCGCAAACCCCTCGGTCTTCATGCCCCCACGTATCCAGGCGGCAATGTCTCTCATTTCATGCAACGCGGCGGTGGTCTCATCGGGAAAGGTGATCAAGGCATCGCGTTGCATTGAAATGTGACAGAATAAGCGGACGGTGACCTCATAGATTAGTCCTTGCATCTCGGTATTGTTCTTCAGGCGCGGGGCGTGGCGGCGGATATGTTCCTGATAGATATCGCTTTCATAGATCGCTTCGAAGAAGGCCCGGCCACGCCGACCAACACGCCCGTTGCGTAACAAGAAATGTCCGGCACCACCAAAGGCGAATGGCTTGGCCAGCGTGGCCTCAATCAACTTTGTGCGCAGTTCGGCGAAGATGGCGCGGATGGTCTTCTCAGAGATGCGGCTCGAGGCTGCAACCTCTTTGGCTGGATTGTCATCGGCAAACCCTTTCAGAACTTTGAGAAAGCGGTATTCCGAGAGTTTGGAATTGCGGGCGTAGCGGTTCTTCGGCTTGCCGGAGGGCGGCGCGTTTTTCCGTTTTGCTGCGCGCTTTTTTGGTGATCTTTCAGTCACTTGCGGGCGAACTCGCCATGCTCTTCTTCCTTAGGTCGTTTTACAAAATCTACGCACAGCGCTATCCCATAAAAACCCCCTTCAAACACCGCTTCGATTTTTCTGAAAGGCGCAGTGCGTCCTCGATCCAGCGAAGGAGAAGCGAGAATGGGATTTTGCATCAAATGCCGCCAGAGCGTCTGTACACCGTGCGTGCCGGTGCAAGGCGAAGCCGCGAACGACAATGTGGGCATCGTGAGGGTTGCCCATGACCGGGTGCTCTTGCGCCCGCAGCACTATCAATATCTGGCCTGGCGGTTGGCCGGAATTGATGTCTCCAGCCGAGGCTATCTGGATTGGCTGGCGGATAGGCTTTTCTTCTTTGAGGGCACGATCTTAGACCGCGATGGATCGCCGCTTGAGCTGAGCGATACGGCCATTGATGACGCCTTTGGTGATGAGCCTAGCGCGCGTTGGGTTCGCAGCTTTCGTGCAGCTGCCGATAGGGGCCTGAAGCAAACGCCACAGCGCAAGCTGCTTCCGCGCCTGCGCCTGATCGATCTGGGCTTTCAGATCGCTGATGTCGGCACGGCGCGGGCCTATGGGCGCTAGCGCTGCGCAGAGTCTTCCAGCGCTTCGCCCAAACACATCGATGCCTTGGACCAGGGTTGGACTGCCGGTGATCTCACCGGCCCAACCCTGGAAAGGCTCATCTCCATGTTCGGTGATAACAAAGACAAAGAGCGCATCAAGTCGGTCTACGTGACCTCACTTGAATGGTTCGCCAATGTCGCGGCGGTGGCGGTCACCTTCTTCTGGACCCCCATGCTGATGAACTGGTCACACCCGTTCATCCGCGACTTCACCCTCAATAACTATCCGCGTGAGTTGCTCGTGCCAGTCGAGTTCGCCTGGTTCTTCATCCTGGGCGGTCTCGTCTTCTTCATCAGCCGCGCCTCACTGGCCCTGGTCCTGATCGGCGCGGGCCTCGCCCTGTTCATGCGCTTCTTCGCCTGACTTCAACCCTCCAACCGAAAGGAAAATTCCATGACCAACAATTTTGACCATGACAATCGAACGATCATCGACCGTTACAGCAAGAAGAAGAAATTCGACTGGGACACCCTGTGGGGCACGATCTTTCTGATCGTGATCGCCGTTGTCGCCCTTAACATCTTCGCAGGCTAGCCAGCGCTTTTCATCAACTCTGACGTCACAAGGGCGCGCTTCGACATACCGGAGCGCGCCTTTTCTTTTTCTCACAGCGAAAGGCACTTCTTATGGCTGCTTTCAACGAAGAATACCGCTTTGGCTCGGCACGCTGGGCCAACCGGCACGAGCTACGCCGCGCGCGCCTGTTTGAACGCAAAGGCCTGCCCATTGGCTATTTTGACGGTCGCCCGATCTATTTGGATGGTGATGCCCCCATGATCACCATTGGCGGGGCGGGCTCAGGCAAGTTCCGCGATTTGCTGGGTTACGTGGTTTGCTGCTCACCTGGTCAGAACATGATCATCAATGATCCACGCGGTGAAGCCAATGCTGTCTCACGCGGTGTCCATGGCCCTAACGGTGACTACGCGTTCAGCTTCAACCCCATGGGCATTGCCGGTCTTCCCAGCCATGGCTGCAATCCTATGGATATCCTTGATCCTGCTGCGCCCTACTTCCATTCTGATTGTAAGGCGATCGCCGAGGGTTTGATCCCGCTCTCAGGTTCCGCGAATGGCAAATACTTCGAAGTCGCTGCACGGGGGTGGCTGGCTGCAATTTTGAAGCACAGCGTGGAGCGCGATGGGCGCACATCGCTGCCCGAGCTCTACCGGATCATCAACCTGATCGAGAGCGACACCAAAGCCTGGGCGGATATCCTGAAAGCCATGCTGGACTCGCGCTTTATGGAAGTGCGCCGGGTGGCCAGTGAGATGCTGGCCAAGCAGCAAGATGCGCCCAAGGAGTTCGGCGCGGTGATGGGCGAGCTTTACGGGCAGTTGGGCTTTCTCGATGATCCGCTGCTTTGTGAAGCCCTGTCCCGCTCGGACATCGATCTGCGGCGCTTTGTTGAGACCAACCCGCACCATGGCACCAAGCTGTTTTTGAACGTGCCTGCCGAGTACCTCTCAATATGGTCACCGGCGATCCGGTTGATCTTTACGGTCGCCATGCAGATCAAGTCGCGCGCGCCATCCGCGCCGCGCCTGACGATGGTTTGCGACGAGGCCGGACAACTGGGCCGGTTTGAGGCGCTCTTGCGCGCATTCACCTATGGTCGCGGTGCTGGGGTCCGAGCCTGGGCGATCTTCCAGGATGTCGGCCAGATCATCCGCAATTTTGGCGAGCCTGCCCTGTCCGGCTTCCTGGGCTCGGCGCAGATGCGCCAGTTCTTCGGCGCCCGGAATTTCGATACGGCTGAGGCGATCTCAAAGATGGCCGGAACGCAGACCCTGACCTTCGATGATGAGCTTGCCCAAGGACAGGCCAAGAAGCTCAAACGCGACCTAATGCAGGACGTGTTGTTAGACGGCGCTGATCCGATGAGTGCGGCGCATCGCATTGCGCAGGCTGAAGCAGCTGCCAATCACCGCAGCAAGCAAACGCGCCAGCTAATCAGTGCGGACGAGGTTCTGCGGTTGGCAGAGGACGAACAGGTGCTCTTCATTTCAGGGCTGAACCTGCCGCCAATCCGCGCCAATAAGTACCCTTACTTCTCACGTCAGGCGCGCGGCCAGATGGCAGGACGGCACTTGAACAATCCCTATCACCCGCCAGCGGACAAGGTGCTGACGCAGGGGCGATTTGGCTCGACGATGCGCCTGATCATCACCGAAGAGGTCCCGGCAGTTCTCCGTGACTTCCCCCAGCATCAAGACGGCTCCTGGTCATATGTCGAGGGCTACCGCCCGAAACTTTGATCCCAAACGCAAAGGAGCATCCCTATGGATGATCAAAACGACAACCAAACCGCAAACGCCAAAGGTGGCACAAGGCCCAGCCATGTCGCCTATCACGTGCGAGAGAACGATGAGGGCAAAGCGTTTTTCAACCGTGTCGGCTCAGCCTTCGCGCACAAGGACGGCAAGGGCTTCAACGTCCTGCTGGACGCCACGCCGGTGGATGGCAAGATCACGCTACGGACGGCGGAAGAACGTATCAAAGCGGCTAAAGATGGTCGCAATGGTCAGAATGCCAGCCAAGGCCGAGAGGACGGGCGATGACCGACGCCAGCGCCTCAAAGCCCTTCGGCCAGGCAGCCACGCCGATCACCACAAAGGAAAGGCTGGACGCGCTCAAAGCAGCGCGTCCTAAGCCCAAGCCAGAACGTCACCTGACGCCAAGCGGGACCGTAGAAACTGAGACAAAGCGCAGCGTCAACTCAGCGCTAGAAGCCCGTATCGCCGCAATGTCGACACGGCTCGACCGCGCGCGCCAGTCCCTCCAGGAGGGTCGCGCCAAGGCGTTGGCAAGAGGCAAAGCACGAGCGGGCTTCGGGCGGAGTTCCTAGTGGTGTGCGAATGAGGAATTTTGGCTTGTCGTCAGCAACCTAAGACTTCCGGCACATCCATTCTCAAGTTGGCAAGCACACAACACAATTCCTGGATTCTCAAGGCCGTCTTCCCAGCTCAGAGCCTAGGTCCGAAAGTCGATCAGTTCTGGGTTTTGGTTGGCTTCAAACAGGCAGGACAAGAGTGCTTGGCGCGAAATGAACTCGGCGAACGCGCGTGACGACAGCCAGTCTCCGTAATGCATCTCTGTGTTTCCATGTGTGAACCTACTACGACCATCTTCATATATACGGCCAACAACCGTGCTCAGTTTGTGACCGTCGGCGTGGATAGTCATCTCTCTATCCCACCCCAACCGCGCCTTGAGTAGCGCAAGGATGCCGTTCTTGCGCCCTCCGCCCGCTAGTGTGTCAAGCGAGGCCGCAAAGTGAGTAGTGGCCATAAGGTGGTCACGAGCCCGGCACCCTTCTTCAAACCACCTCAAAGCAACGTCTAGCTTTTTCAGAACCTCAGCTCGCTCGGAGCCCGGTGCAACCGAAGCTATAAACTCAGCCACCAAAGATGCCTGTTCAAACGCCTCTCTAAATCTGCTGCTAACATCTGCCCAATCCGTCCCAACCACGTTGGGACCGAATGGATGCGCGAGCCTGCTGCTTGAAGAGGAAAAATGGTTCTCACCAGCGAGCCAGAGCAAGCGGGACGATTGGGGAAGGTCATCATATGCAATGTGCAAGCCTTTAAGTGCCCTAGAAGGCGTCTCCCACGTCAGTGAAATGGTCGTTAGGAGAAGCCTTGCTATTCTCGCCGCTCTCGCTTCTGCGAAACCCCGCGAGAACCCTTGAAGCTTGATACAAATAAGATGCTGGTACTCGCCAACAGCTCCAAAAATGGACTGTTCGGAATGAGCATCTAAACTCGGTTTCCTGGGCCGGCAGCTCTCGTTGCGCCACAGTTTTTCTAAGCGGCGTTTGGTCGTTTTAGAGACGCGGTTGTTGGTAAACTGTTCTTCAAGCCAGAGCTCCCGACACAAAACGGTTGCTGGGCCGAACTCAAATCTGTCCGAAGCTCCTGCTGGCCAGGTATTAGGAAAAAACATCTCAAGCATCGGCGGGTCGGCAACGGTAATTTCGGCGATGGCTTCGTTTATTGCCTTGCGCAGCATCACCGCGTTTTCCGTGACACTTCGGCCTAAGTCTAACTTTATAATTGGCAAGCCAAATTCTTGGCGGACAATTGAGTACCAATCTTTGAGATTATAGCGATCAGTTATAGCTGGGCTCTGCTCGCGGGTTAGCGTCGAAATTGCCAGTATTGCTCGATCAATTCGCCCGTTGATTGGCAATTGAGCACCGTTTCCAATTGCAATCGTTCGAGGCAGCTTTTCTGCGTCATCTGGGTCTAGAAGTGGGTTTCCGAGCTCCGCCAATCGGATGATTTCGCTCACTATAGTCTCATAGTTTTCTGATAGATTGATCATCTGGTCTAATCATGAGTTTCATGCTTGATCTCGAATATAGGTCTAAAGGAGCAAATATCAGTCTCAAATAAATCGGAAATCCAGCAATCTCGCTGGATGAAGCTATCGCTCAATTTCCGGGCCGCGATCAGCATGCTTGACATGGGGCGTTGGCCCGTTTCGTAATCTGGCAAGCCGATCTTGTGGGGATTCTCGCCAGATGCGGGCGTTTTCAAACGCCGCTTGTTGCTGGGATTTCCGGTCCGCAGTTGACGTTACCGTTGGCGCGGGCTTTTGCGCCTCTGGCTCTACTTGCCCAAAGCGAGTCTGATCGGCGCGGATATCGCGCAGTGTGGCTTTGTGCTCCTCACGCAGCGCTTTGATCCGGTCTTGCAGTTGTCGCCTGTCGGCCATCTGCTGGCTGATCAGGAGATCGCGCTGCTCACGGTCACGGACAATCGCGGCGTAGGCCTCGCGTTCGTTCTCTTTCTGGATGGCGGCGCGCTGGCCTGAGAGGCGTTGCCAAAGGCCCTTGAGGCCGCTGTTGAGCTTGGCTGACCGCGCCTTGGTCTCGGCGAGTTGGCGGGTCTTCTGGCCCTCATCCAGCCGCTGGCGCTCGGTGCGGTGTTGCAACGCCGTGGCCTGACGCTCGACGTTCAGCTTCTCCATCGCTGCATCGCGTGCAATTTTGGCTTCCTTGGCGTGACGTAGGAATGCGCCCCGCATGTCGCGGGCCATTTGGGTCTTGGCGTCATCGACGGATGGCAGGGTGCCCGGCTCGCCCAGCTTGGCGCGTACCTCTTTGGCTTTCTTGCCGATAGTGCGGGCGATGGAGAGCACTTCGCCCTCATGACTGACGGCGACATGACCGCGTCTGTCTCCTTTGGCCAGGATAAAGCCGCGCTCTGACAGCGCATGGCCGAAGGTGGTGGCATTGTCGCTCATCGCCCAAGCATCCTGGAATTCCGCATTGAGGTCGCGGGCGTTCTTGCCCATGCGCTTGGCCTGCTGCCATTGGTCGAGTGTGAAGTTACGGGGGTCCGACTGGCCGCCACGTACGAGGCCCGCCGGCATCTTCCAATCATGCTCATGGTAGAGCTCGCGGCTGATATCCTGAAGCTTGCGCTTGTAGTGAGAGAGGTTCTTGGCCGTCATGGTCTGGGTGTCGATGCGTGACCACACCGCGTGCGCATGGCGTCTGCCTTCCTTCTCGTGAAAGACAACTGCTCTGGCATGGCCATCCAGCCCGTTGGCCTGTTCGATCCGCTCAATGACGTCTTCAAAGACCTGCACCGGCACGTCCTCACGCTCCGGCGGATTGAGGGAAACCGAGAACAGAAAGTTCTTAGCTCGTGTGCCTTTGGAGACGGCATAGGCTTCTTTCATGGCTCCGGTCAGATCATCGGAGACAAAGCCGCGCAGTTCATGGACTTCGACATGTTCATTGTCATGGGTATTGAGAAGGTGCAGCGCCAACTGTTTACCGCCGCCCCGTTCACTGGCTTTCAGGATCATGGGCTAGCGCTCCTTGATCCCAAGCGCGCGCATCAGAGTGGCCTTCATCGCGGCGATGTCGGCGCAGGCGGCCTGCAAAGCCGTTTCCGTCTCCTCGCTCACCGGCAAAGCACCGAGCTTCGCCAGACGCGCAAGCTCGCCTACCGACGACGAGAGATCAGATGCGCCCAGCAAACCGAGCACCTGCGCCAGATCGCTCCTGCGCGGCTTCTGGGCTCCCGCACGAGCCGCAAACACCAACTCACGCACATAGGCGCTGACAGACCGACTCCCCGCCCGGCGCACCAGCTCGGCGCGCTCCTGTGGCGTCAACCGAATGGAGATCGGTGTCGTCGGGGTTTTCTTGGTCATGTCTAAAAAAGGCAAAAAGGTTGTGGCCGCGCACTGCATGGCAGGCGCGGCGTCATAAGGATTCAATTGTCAGGATGTCAGTGTCGCCCCTCGGTCATGGGCGAAGGAACGGCGGAACTATGCTGCGCTCAGGCCCGATCACATGGGATCAGGCGCTGGCGGTTCATCGGGCTCTGGATTTTGATCCACACCAAAATCCGGCAAGGAACTCAAAATTACTTCCCAGTCTTCCAGGTCTTTGAAAAGATCATCCAAAAGGTTCGGACTTTCTCCCAGCAGGTCCGCCAAATTGTTTTCGTTAGAAAACGACGTCGCATCGCAGACGTTTGCAAGACAAATGCCGAAAATCGCTGTCGGGCGTTGGAAAACTGTCGTTCAATCTCCACCATTCCAAGCCGCCGCTACAGGTTAACTTTCCGATTGCGATCGGCGCAGGGCTGCCACGAAGATGAGCCCGGTTGCGAACATGATAAGGCTGTAGGTCGCCGCCGGAACGGTCGCGAGGCCGCCGCCAAACAGAAGGGCGGCAACGGCAATTGCCAGTGTGCCGTTTTGCAACCCGCATTCCAGTGAAATAGCGGTGCGCTGGCGCGGACCGGAGGCAAAGAGCAGCGCCAGCAGGAACGCGAGCGCCATCATCACGATATTGAGGGTCAGTGTGATCAATCCAGCCTGGGCGAAGTATGTGACGATGTTGGCGCGCTCTTGAAGGATCGCACCGGCGAGCACGACCACGAACAACACCGTCGATACTTTTCGGGCTGCCGGTTCGAAGCGTAGGGCAAAGCCGTCTGCAAAACGTCTGACAGCCAGCCCGAGCAACACCGGAACGGTGACGATGGCAAAGACACTGAGCGCGGTCCGTGTGATCGATACATCTTGGCTGGCCGCGTCACCGATCAGGTGGGCATAGGCCGCGGTCACGATCAGCGGCACAGTCAGAACACTAAGAAGGCTGGTTATGGCCGTCAGTGAGATCGATAGGGCTACGTCGCCCTTGGCAAAGGCGGTCAGAATGTTGGACGTCACGCCGCCGGGTGCTGCGGCGATGATGATAACGCCCAGAGCCAGTTCAGGGTGCATCGGCCAGAGCGTTACCAGCGTGAGCGCAACAAGAGGCAACAACAGCATCTGCGCCGCGGCGCCAATCAAGAAGTCACGCGGCTGCCGGGCCACGCGGGTGAAATCGTCCAGCGTGAGGCCGATTCCCAGCGCGAACATGATGAAGGCAAGAGCCAACGGCAGCAGAACATCGGTGACAGGTCCCATCAGAACCTCCAGGATTTTGTCGCGAACAGGCCTCGGTTGAGGACGACAGCCTTGTCACGAACGTATTTCATTTCCATTCGAGCGTTTCCAGGACGTCGTCACTGAAACGGTCAAGCGTTCAACAATTCATCGATGGCGTGTTTGGTGTCTTCGTAGAGCGGTAGCGTCTCGGCAAGGATTTCTTTTGCCTTGAGAAAATCAAGCGGTCGGAACCGATCGACGGGTGCGCGCAAGAGAACCGTGTTGGCAAACTTGTCCGCCAGAAGTTGCGCCATCGTCATCTGCATCATCTGATTGGCCGCGTAGACTGCGTCAACCATCTTTGGTTTTTTGCCAGGATCACCATGGGTGCCGCCGGCAACATCGATGCCCAGCACATGGTCTGCCGCCTCTTGCAGCGTATCGACGGGGCAGGGGTTGGTGGAGCTTCCGTCGATGCAAAAAGCCCCATTGATGCGCACGGGCAAGAAGATGGCTGGCATGCAGGCAGAAGCGGCCAGAGGCGCGCGCAGCGGACCGCGTGAAAAGATCATACTCCGCTCGCCATAATAGTCGGTGGTGACCACGGTCAGCGGGATCGAAAGCTCCTCAAAGGTCTCGCCAACCTCAGATGGCAGGAAGGCCTCAAGGATGCGCTCAAGGTTCAACTCGCCAATGCGCAAACCGCCATCGTTCAAGAAGCTTTGCACGCTGGCTGGACGGATTTTGAACACCTCGCCAATCAATCGCAGGCGATCATCAATCCGCTCGCGCACATAGGCCGCAATGTCCTCGCCCGACATCCCGGAGCAATAGGCCGCGCCCATCAGTGCGCCCATGGAGGTTCCGGCCACGGCCACTGGTTTGACACCGAGATCATCAAAGGCACGCAGAGCATGGATATGCGCGAGCCCTCGTGCACCGCCTGCGCCCAGCGCCAAGCCGATTCGCTTCATCTGGTTGCGCTTTCTTTGGTCATTGTCTGCACGATCTGCTCGGGTCGTCTGGCTAGTTGTTCCGCAATTGGCCGCAGGCCTTGGTAGAGGTCTTGATAGGCCGCGAAACGATCATCGGCCAAAGCGATCGCCGTTGTCTCGGGTTCAAAGGTGCGATCAATCGCAATCAGGCCTGATGTCGCGTCCGCCAGATCAGCAGATAGCCCGCAGGCTACGCTTGCCATCGCCAAAGCGCCGGTCGCACCAGCTTCGGCGACTTTTACGCGTTCCAAGGGTCGTCCAAGCGCGTTGGCGCGGATTTGGCACCAAACGTCAGAGGCGGCTCCACCCCCACCATGGCGGAGGGTTCCGATTGTGTGGTTGCCACTCGCTCCGACCGCCTCCAAGGCCAGTCGCGCGGAAAAGGCTACGCCTTCCATGACGCTTGCTGCCATTTCTTCCGGTCCCGATGACGACGTCAGGCCGGCAAATCCACCGCGACTTGTCGGATCCCAAAGCGGTGCTCGCTCGCCCTCAAGGTGCGGCAGGAAGAGCGGGCTGACCGCGTTGATTGATGTCGCGGCAGCAAATGCGGATAGGTCGGCGATGTTCCGGCCCAAAAGCTTGGAGAGCCAGACAATTGACGCACCACCGGCCTGGGTTGGTGCCGCATGTAAGGTGATACCGCGCCAGTCGGGAAAGGTGATGACGCCCGGCGTGCCCATCCGTGACGGAGAGATCAGGCCGAGCACCTCGCTGGTCCCCGACAGGTACATCGCTTGGTAATCCTGCGCGACACCGAGCCCAAACATGGCCGCCCAGGCGTCCATTGTACCGACGGCCACAGGCACCCCTGCAAAGGGCCGGTGTTCTTTGACTCGACCTGCGATATCGAGTGGGTCCCGCAGGCCAGGGAGCAGCTTGTCCGAACCTGGAAGCAATTCCAGCACGGCATCGGAATAGCGCAGGTCAGTGCCCACCAGGCCAATCGAGGCAAGGGGGTCTGCGACGGTCTCGTCTGTCAGATGCGCGATCACGAAGTCTTTCGGCGACAGGACATAGCCGGTGTTTGCCCAGATGTCCGGGTTCTTGCGCGCCATCCATGCCATTCGCGACAACGCATGGCTGGCATCGATGGGGATTGGTGCCCCAAGCGCGCCGACCTTTGCCTCTAAGCTAATGGCGGCGTCGAGCATTGCTGCGTCATTGCCGGGCCGTGTGTCTTGCCAGGTGATCGCATTGGCGAGTGGGTTACGCGCCCCATCGCAAAAGACATGCGTGTTTACCTGCGAGGTGATACCGATGGCCGCAACAGAGTTGGCGTGGCTGTGCGTAGCCAATCGGGCAAGCGCGGCGTCAACCAAATCCAGCCAGCCATAGGGGTCCTGCTCGGCTGCGCCTGACTCTGGCCGTTGCATGGCATGCGCGCCGCTAAACCGATCGAGCAGCACACCAGTTTGATCGACCATCACGGCTTTGACCGAGCTTGTCCCAACGTCAATGCCGATCAATGCCGGGCCCGCATCCGCCGTAACCATGGTCATTCCCTTTTCGTCCCAGCGTGTAGACGCGACGTCGGTCCGCTGGCATGTAAAGACAAGCCATACGATTGGCGATCAGGGAGAACAAGAACATGAAGTTTCGCACAACGCTCGCCAGCCTTGTTCTGGCAGCAGGTTTCGTAGGCGTAGCAAGCGCGCAGGACGTCGCCGTCATCACGCCCTATCTGGCGCAGCCTGGAACGCAGTTTTACGTCGAAGGCTTCACCGCCGAAGCCGAACAGCGGGGGTGGACGGTCAATGTCATCGACACAGCCGGCGACGTGGCGGCCGTTATCAGCCGCATCGAAGATGTTGTGACGCAGGGCGTCGATGCGATCGTGATCAATGTCGATCCGGCGCAGATCGGTGCTGGTCTCCAGACGGCGTCAAATGCCGGCATTCCGGTGGTCGGCATGGATGCTGGCAATGATCCCTTGGTCGCTGCCAATGTGACGTCCAATGGCTATGCGATGGCAGCTGAAACGGCCGTTTATGTTGCCAACCGAATTGGCGGCGAGGGCGGCATTGTGATGTTCACTTTTGATCCGTTTCCGCCGGTTCAGGTGCGCGGCGTGATCGCCGATGCTGTATTTGCCAACTTCCCTGATATCGAAGTCTTGGATCGTATTACGCCTGACGTCAGCGATGGGGGTATCGCCGATAGCCGTGCGCAGATGGAAGCGCTTCTGGCTGCCAACCCTGAGCCGGGAAGCATTGCTGCGGTTTGGGCCGCCTGGGATCAGCCAGCGCTTGGCGCCTTGCAGGCGATTGAAGCCGCCGGTCGCGAAGACGAAGGTATCGTCATCACCGGTATCGACGCCAACCCACAGGCGCGCGATGCAATCTCGCAAGGTGGAAATTTCGAGGCCTCTGTTGCCCAGGACTTCCAGGGCATTGGTGCTGCCACGGCTGACACCGTGGCGCGCGTCTTGGACGGTGGTGACCTGGTTCAGCGGGTCATCTATGTGCCAACGCGCCTCATCACGGCAGCCAATGTGAGCGAGTGAGCGCGGGCACTGTTCGTTGCTAAAGCACTGACATTTCAGGAGTCGTAATGCCTGAAATTGTGTTCAACGACGTCAGTCGACGCTTTGGCCCCGTCCAGGCGCTGGCTGGCGTCAGTTTTGGGTTGCGCGCCGGCGAGGTGCATGCCCTGATGGGCGAGAACGGCGCGGGCAAGTCAACATTGATCCGCATTCTCGCCGGTCTCGACCGACCTAACAACGGGCACCTGGCCCTCGATGGCGCGACACTCCAGGCCGGCCAACCAGCTTTGATGAAACAGGCTGGTCTACGTTTCATTCACCAAGAATTGCATCCGGTGAGCGGACTGTCGGTCGCCGAGAACATGTTCCTCGACTACCGCTATCCGACGCGGTTCGGATTGGTGAACTGGCGCGCGCTCAACGCCATGGCAGACGCCGCGCTGCAGCGGCTAAGCCTTGGCCATATCAACCCGCGTTCGCCGATGTCTGCGCTGGGCACGGGTGACCAGATGCTTGTTCGTATCGCTGCCACGCTGATCCCTGGCGGTGATGGTCGCGCACCATGGCTGTATGTGATGGACGAGCCGACGGCGGCACTGACGGGTGAGGAGTCGGAGCGCCTTTTTGCCGTCATCGACGAACTGGTGCGCCAGGGCGCGGGCGTTCTTTATGTTTCTCACCGCATGCCGGAGGTTCTGCGCATTTGTGACCGGGTGACGGTACTGCGCGATGGGCAACACATCTCGACCCTGCCGCGCCGCAAAACCGACCAGGACCGAATCATCCACGACATGACCGGGCGCGACTTGAGTGATCTGTTTCCGCCGAGGTCTTCACCAGTTGCTGGTGATGCTAAGCCGGTGCTGGACGTGAACGGCCTGTGCGCCGCCGGCCTTCACAACATCGACTTGCAACTGCGTCGGGGCGAGATACTCGGCATTGGGGGCTTGGCGGGGTCCGGAAGAGGCGCGCTTTTGCGGACGTTGCTCGGTGCTTCGCCGCGAGAGGCCGGCACGATCCGCCTCAATGGACAGCCACTGAAAAGGCGCCCCGCCGACGTTTGGGCGCAGGGCCTTGCCTATGTTCCGCGTGAACGCCGCTCCGAAGGGTTGATGATGGCCCGATCCATCGAAGAGAACGTGGTTCTGCCCCATCTCACGCGCTTTTCCCGCCTGGGTGCGCTCATTGACAAAGGTCGCCAAAGAAAGGTGACGCGGGAGCAGGCGAGGCAGATGCGTCTGAAATTGGTATCGTCGCGCCAAGCCTGTAACGAGCTCTCCGGCGGCAACCAGCAAAAGGCTTTGTTTGCCCGCGCTTTGGCAGGATCCCCGAGCGTGTTGATGCTTGACGAGCCGACGCGCGGTGTCGATATCGGCGCACGTTTCGATCTCTACCGGATCATCCGAAGCTTGAGTGAGCAGGGCGTTGCCATCTTGCTCACGTCCTCCGATCTGCCGGAGTTGATCGGCCTGTCGGATCGCATCGCGATCATGCGCGACGGGCAGATCGATGAAGGCACGCCGACCGACGGCCTGACGGAAGGCGGTTTGCTGGCGCAATTTTATCATCAGAAGCCAGCAACAGGTGTTGCGGCATGAGTAGCCTCATTCGGCGTTTTGGTGGGGTGTTCGGCATGCTGGCGGTGGTCGTGTTCTTTGCGATAAGCTTGCCCGACACGTTCTTGACCGCCCGCAATCTGCTCAATATCTCGCAGCAAATCAGCATGTTGGCTGTCGTCGCGGTGACCATGACCGTGGTGATGGTCATGGGTGATTTCGACCTCTCGGTTGGCGCCATGGCCTCGCTTGCTGGTGTTGTTGCAGCGACGCTTTTTGTTGCCGGGTGGTCGATCCCAGCTGCGCTCGCCGCCGCGCTCCTGGTTGGCGCTCTGGGTGGTTTGTTCAACGGTCTCATGGTGTCGATTGTTGGCATATTGCCGTTCGTTGCGACGTTGGCAACGCTGACCCTGTTTAGCGGCCTGGCGTTTCTGATCAGCGATGGGCGGACCATTTTTGGGCGCGATATTCCCGATGCCTTTGGCGATTTTGCGCGCGCTGGGCCGGTGGTTGGGACTTTCGATGAACGCGCCCTGGTGTTTCCCAATCTGACATTGGTGGCTTTGTTTATCGCGTTTGTTGTTTGGGTGGTGCTGGAGCAAACCAGCTATGGCCGCAGGCTCTACGCGATCGGCGGCAACACCGAGGCGGCGCGACTGGCCGGCGTGCCGGTCTCAAGTCTCAGGCTATCAGCCTTTCTATTCACCGGCGTTGGCGCGGCACTCGCCGGTCTGATGTATGCGAGCCGCGTCGCCTCAGCTAATCCGACCCAGGGCGATGGACTGATGCTGACAGCAATCGCGGCGGTGTTCTTGGGCATGACCGTGACGCGCGACGGCCAACCCCGGGTGCTAGCGACCCTTGCTGGGGTTGCGATCCTTGGCGTGCTTGACAATGGGCTGACGCAAATGCGGGTCGACAGCTATGTGCGCGAGGTCTTGGTCGGTGCGATCATCCTGCTCGCGGTTGGCTTCAGCGCAGTGAGCCGCCGAGGGCTATCGCTGAAGGGTTTGCTGCGAGCGCGCTGATTGCCGAAGGGTGATCATGCCAATCGGACCACGCTCCCGGCGCGTCGGAAAACTGGGATCGTATCCAGCGGCGCATTGGCCAGGATCTGCTGACCGCCAGAATGGCGCCGGCCCTCCCAGGCGTCCTCCCATTCGCACCCTGCGGGCAGATAGACCTCCCGCGACGTGGCACCGGCGTCCAAAATCGGCGCGACAAGCAAGTCTGGACCCAGCATATAGCTATCATCTTGCGTCCAGCATGCCGGGTCATCGGGAAAGCTGAAAAGAAGCGGTCGAATGATTGGCGCACCGCTGGCGCTCGCTTCGGCGCCACAGGCTTTGAGATAGGGTTTCAACCGTTTACGCAGGTGCATGTAACGCTCCAGGATCGAGAACACCTCCTCACCGAACGACCAGACCTCATTGTCGGCGCCGCCAAATGAAAACAGCTCGCCGAAGCGTTCATCGCGCGAGGCGTCCTTGCGGAACCCGTGCAAGCGAAAGATCGGGCAAAGGGCACCGAACTGGAACCAGCGGATCAGGAGTTCGTGGAACGCCGTATCGTTGACATCGCCACCCTTGAAGCCGCCAATATCGGTTGTCCACCACGGGATGCCGCTCATCGCCATGTTGAGCCCGGCGCTGATCTGACGGCGAAAATCAGCGAAAGTTGACTTCACATCGCCCGACCAGACGACCACCGGGTAGCGCTGGGTGCCAAGCCAGGCTGAGCGCGAGAGCATGAGCCCGTCGGTGACCTGTTCCTCCTCAAAGGCTTTGGCATAGCCCTTCTGATGCTCGAGCGGATAGGCGTTAGCGACCGCCGGTCCGTCACCGGCCCAGAACCGCAAATTGTCACGATGCATCGGGTACATTTCCGGTTCATTGGCATCCAGCCAAAACGCGTGAATGCCGTGATCGGCATAACCCTTTTTGACACGTGACCAGTGGAACGCCCGAGCTTCCGGGTTTGTGGCGTCGTAGTAGGCAAGGGCATTCATCGCATCGGGCTCTCGATCGTAAAAGATCATGCCATCCAGCGCGCCGCGCTTGCTCTGGACCAGCCAGCCATTCTTCTGGAACGTGTCCCAGGTCTCGGCATTGGCATTGACCGACGGCCAGACAGAAACCATCGGCGTAACACCCATCTCGCGCAGTTCGGCAACCATGGCGGGCGGATCTGGAAACTCATGGCTGTTGAATCTCCATTCACCCATTTTGGTCCAGTGGAAGAAGTCGATCACGAGGCAGTCGAGCGGCAAACCGCGGCGCTTGTGCTCGCGCGCGACGGCTAGCACTTCCTCTTGCGTTTTGTAGCGCAGCTTGCACTGCCAGAAGCCGAGCGCCCAGTCCGGCAGTTCCGGCGGGCGCCCGGTGAGGGTGGTGTAGTCGGCAAGGATCGCCGCAGGTGTCGCGCCGGCGATCACAACACAATCCAGCTGCGGCGTCGCCTCCATCACCCAGAGTGTGCGGTTTTCCGCCAGCTCCACCCTGCCGATGCCCGGATTGTTCCAAATCAGGCCGTAACCGTGTGAGGAGACCAAAAAAGGTATCGAAACCTCGGTGTTGGCCTGCGCCAGGTCAATCACGCAGCCCTTTTGGTTGAACTTGCCGTGCTGATGCTGACCAAGACCAAAAAACTGCTCGCCATCCTGCGCCTTGAAGCGTTGTTCGACATGCCAGAGATTGCCGTCCTGCGGTTTGTAATGCCGCGTGCCCGGCCACAGAATGTGCGGCATCTCCTCTTCCAGCAGCAGATTGCCGTTGACGGAATCGAGAAAGCGCAACTCCAGCGCTGGGCCCATGCCACGCGACACCAACCGCAGTTGGGCGCACAGCCGACCATTGGTGAGGATCGCGGCTTGGTCGTTGATATCCCAAGATGCGTCCGGAGAGCCGGTATCGAGCAGGGCCGAAATCGTTGCTTCGTCGATTTCCCGATTGCGCGTGGTGCGCACCCTTGCGCCGTTTGCCCCGCAGGGTTCAAGCCAGATCGTCTCACCGCCCCATCGCGCGACGATGCGATGATCTTTGCGTTCAAAAATCTCGTTCACGACCTGGCATCTCCTTGGCAAATCATGTCTTCTTATCTAGCAGGTTTAGGTGGGGCAGCGGGTTTTGGCAAACGTTTGTATTGACGCTTTGCTGCCTGCGCGCCATCCTCACGAAACGCTCCATACGTCCAAGAAGGGCCCGTCATGACCGACTTTTTTCAAGGTATCCCAAAGCTGCGTTATGAGGGGCCGGACAGCGACAATGAGTTCGCCTTTCACCATTACGATCCGGACGAAATGCTGGGCGGCAAGACGATGCGCGAGCATCTGCGTTTTGCGGTCGCCTACTGGCACTCGTTCGCCTGGCCAGGCGGTGATCCCTTCGGTGGACAAACGTTCGACCGGCCCTGGTTCGGCGACACGATGGACCTGGCTCGCCTGAAGGCCGATGTCGCCTTTGAGATGTTCGACATTCTCGACGCGCCGTTCTTCTGTTTCCATGATGCTGATGTGCGCCCCGAAGGCGCAGACTTCGTTGAAAACACGCGCAACCTTGAAGAAATCGTCGACTATTTTGCGCAGAAGATGGAGGGTTCATCGACCAAGCTTCTCTGGGGCACAGCGAACCTCTTCTCACACCGGCGCTTCATGGCAGGCGCGGCCACCAATCCCGATCCTGACGTGTTTGCTTGGTCGGCCGCGACCGTCAAAACCTGCATCGATGCCACCCACAAACTTGGCGGCGAAAACTATGTCTTGTGGGGCGGACGCGAGGGTTATGAGACGTTACTTAACACGGACCTCGGGCGTGAGGCCGAGCAGGCTGGCCGCTTTCTATCGATGGTCGTCGACTACAAGCACAAGATTGGCTTCCAGGGCACGATCCTGATCGAGCCGAAGCCGCAGGAACCGTCCAAACACCAGTACGACTATGATGTGGCGACCGTTTATGGGTTCCTGAAGCGCTTCGGTCTGGAGAATGAGGTGAAGCTCAACATCGAACAGGGCCATGCGATCCTGGCTGGCCATTCCTTCGAGCACGAACTCGCGCTCGCCGCCTCGCTCGGCATTCTTGGCTCAATCGATATGAACCGCAATGACTATCAGTCGGGCTGGGACACCGATCAATTCCCCGACTCGGTGCCGGAAATGGCGCGGGCTTACTACGAGATTCTGAAGGCAGGCGGGTTCACCACCGGCGGCACGAACTTCGACGCCAAACTACGCCGGCAGTCGCTCGATCCGGAGGACCTGATCCTCGCCCACTCCGGTGCCATGGACGTCTGCGCGCGGGCCCTGAAAGCGGCCCATGCCTTGCTTGAAGACGGTGGCTTGGAAGCAGCCCGTGATCAACGATACAGCGGCTGGGACAAACCAGAGAACGCCGCCATGCTGACATCGGATCTTGCCAGCATTGAGCAACGCGTGCGCGACCAGTCCATCAATCCCGAGCCACGCTCCGGCAAACAGGAACGGCTGGAAAACCTCTGGAACCGGTTCGTTTAGGGCGTCAGCAAATGCGAGCCTCGCAACAATGCGCGAGGCTCAATCACCTGCCCCTCTAGGTCGCCATCATTGTGCGGTCCGTCGAGCCGTCTCAGCATGATGTCACTGAGCAGCGCGGCAACCCGGCTGTCTTCGGTGGAAAAGGTCGAGAGGGGCGGGGCGGTATGCTCCGAACCGGGGAAATTTTGACCGCCGAACACCGCAGCGTCTTCGCCCAGTTTGACGCCAAGCTTGGCGGCGGCGCGGAACACGCCAAATGCCAGCGAATCCTGGATGCAGGCCAGCGCGACACGGCCACCGGGTTTCAGCAAACCCATTGCGGTTTCCTCGCCCATCGCCTCGGTCATTTCAATGCGGTGTGTGTGTACATTGGCCAGCCCAAGGCGCAGCGCAGCGCGTTTAGCCCCGGTCACGTAATTGTCGGCAAAACGCAGGCCCTCAGGCGCCGATAGAATGTGCAGCTCATTTGGCTTTGCGGCGGCCAATGCCTCCACGGCCACTTCGCCGGCGCGCCCATAATCGATCTCAACCCAGGGGTGCTCGCGCTCCCACCGCGTCCGTCCAAAGGTCACGAATGGAAAACCGGCTTCCATCAGATAGGCAACGCGCGGATCGTCTTGGCGCGTCCGTCCAAGCACAATCGCGTCCGCCAACCGATCTTCGACGACCGCTCGGACGATATCGATCTCTTCCTCGCGCTCTTGCGCGGCAAACACCGCCAGGCTGCGTCCGGTGCCGCGCAGGCGCTGGTCCAGGGTGGAGAGCAGTTCCAGAAAAATTGGCGAGGCAAAGCGCTGCTGCGGTGGTGATAGGAGCACCGCCACGCGATTGGTCGTGCCGCCTTTGAGTGCACGCGCCATGGCGTTGGGTCGGTAACCCATGCGCTCGGCGGCGTCGCGGACCACCTCAGACGTTTCAGGCTTGACCCGGGGATCAGCGCGCAAGGCGCGTGACACCGTTGAAACATCAAGCCCGAGATGCTCGGCGATGTGTTTCAGCCCAACGCGATGCGCCATGTGCGCGACCTCCACCAGCCAACGAATCCGGCGATTCTGATCCCTCGATAAGCGCTCCGTTCTACACCGGAAATCTTCCGGAAAGCAAAAATACAAAGGTTTGTATTGACGCAAACACCGATTCATCGTGAACTGGAAAGAAAGATAAAAAGGAGGTTGCATGATCAAACTCGTCGCCCTTGTGCGCCGCAAATCTGATCTCAGTCGGCAGGCGTTTGCCGACTACTGGATCAATGTTCATGCACCGCTAGCGGCCGCCATTCCTGGGATGCGCGGCTACCGCATCAACATTGCCGGTGAGGCCGGCGACATGCCAGCTGCCGACTATGATGGATCGGCGGAAATCTGGTTTGACAGCCGCGACGCGATGGCGGCTGGACTTTCGTCGCCTGAAAATGACATTGCCGCTAAGGACACCGAAAACTTCCTTGATCATCTGGAATTTTTGGTCACCGAGGAGACCGTTATCCTGCCCAAGGGTGCTGCCTGATGGCGGCGCGCATGTTCCCGGTTGAAGGGCGACATCAGGGTAAGGTCTATGTGATCACGGGCGGCGCCGAAGGCATCGGTCGCGCCTGCGCCGAACGCTTCGCCCAAGAGGGTGCGCAGGTCATGATCGCTGATATCAACCCAAACGGAAGTGATGTCGCCAAGGAAATTGATGCGGCGTTTCAGCTAACCGACATGGCCGAGCCCGAGCAGGTGAGGGCGCTTGCCGCCGCCACGGTCGATCGCTTTGGCCGTATCGACATTTGGCACAACAACGCGTTCACCGCCGTCTTCAAGCCCATCCACGAGCAAACCCTGGACGAGTTCAACGCCATCACCGGCGTCGGCATTCGCGGTTATTGGATGGGGGCGAAGGTCGCCGTTGAGCAGATGCGGTCCCAAGGCGGAAAGGGCGTGATCGTCAACACCGCGTCGGTGCAGAGCTTTGTCGGCGAGAAGGGCTTCTCAGCCTACCAAGCGACCAAGGGCGCCGTGCTCGCCATGACGCGATCTCTGGCGCTCGACCATGCGCCGGACATCCGTGCCGTTGCGATTGCGCCGGGCCTGATCGAGACCGAGGCCGTCAAAGCCATTCCACAAGAGGTGATGGATGAGGTGATTGCCGGCATCCCTGCCGGGCGCGGCGCCAAACCCGAAGAAGTGGCGGCCGTCGCAGCGTTCATCGCCTCGGACGAAGCCGACTACATGTCGGGCACCGCCGTCATCCTGGATGGCGCTTACTTGGCGATTGGATAGCTGATGACTGAGTTGTTCACCCGGGATGGCGATGCTCTTCTTTGCCGGTTCAATGGCGAAAAGTTACGCATTGAGCCTTGGGGCGCCGACGCGTTGCGGGTACGCGGGCGACCGGGGCAACTCCTTGCTGAGCCACATGTCGATGCACTGCTGCCGATCGATTCCCAAAGCGCGGACATCACGATCAACGACGAGACGGCCTCGATCACGCGAGGCCGTATTCGCGCTGAACTATGGATCAAGGTCCGCTATGGCGCCGATGTTCGCCGCGAACTGATGCTGCGTTTCGTGCGATCCGATACCGGTGAAGAGCTTCTTTCTGAAACCCGCTCACACTTTGCCGGTCCAAGGCCGCGCAACTTCAAGTCCATAGCGTCGGGCTCATGGAAGCTTGAGCAGCAGTTCAAGGCCTATGACGGCGAAAAACTCTGGGGTCTCGGCCAGCCGCAGCACGGCAAGATGGATCTGAAGGGCGTTTCGACGACACTCTTGCAGCAGAACGCCCATGTGGTGATCCCGTTCGTGGTCTCCTCACGCGGCTATGGGTTTTTGTGGAACAATCCGGCGGTTGGACGGGCCGAGTTTGCCGCCAACATCACACGCTGGACCGCCGACGCGACAAACGGGCTCGATTACTGGATCACGGCGGGCGATACGACCCAGGAGATCGTTCGCAGTTACATCGCCGCCACCGGCAAATCACCTGATATTCCCGATTGGGCGCTGGGCTTCTGGCAGTGCAAACTGCGCTACCGCACGCAAGATGAGCTTTTATCTGTCGCCCGCGAATACAAGGCGCGTGGCTTGCCGCTTTCCTGCATTGTGATCGACTTCTTTGCCTGGTCACGCCAAGGCGAGTGGAAGTTCGATCCCGCTGAATGGCCTGACCCCAAGGCCATGGTCGACGAGCTTACGTCCATGGGCGTTGAGGTCATGGTTTCCATCTGGCCGACCGTTTCAGCATCGTCCGAACATTACAAAGAGATGACCGAACGCGGCCTGATCTTCACCTCCGAGCGCGGGTCGCCGGTGATGATCCCGTTCCCCGACAAAGACCCGTTCGGCGCTGGCTTTTTCACCTATTATGATGCCTTCAACCCGGAAGCCCGAGCCTTCCATTGGGACTTGGTGAAACGAAATTACCTCGCCAACGGCATCAAGCATTTTTGGCTGGATGCCTGCGAGCCGGAGATGCGCCCGGCGCATCCGGAAAATGTCCGAACCGCGCTCGGCAATGGCGCCGAAATGCTCTGCGGCTACTCGGTTCTGCACGAGGAAAACTATCGAAAAGGCCTGACAGAGGCGGGGCATGCCGATGGTGTTCTGCTTTGCCGCTCGGCCTGGGCCGGATCGCAGCAGCATGGCGTGATCCTCTGGTCGGGCGATGTCTGGTCCAACTGGGACTGGTTCCGCGCCCAGCTACCCGCCGGCCTGCATGCCGGCCTATCCGGCATGGGCTGGTGGACGACCGACATTGGAGGTTTCTACGACGGCCATGGCGGGTCGGAAGACTTCCGTGAGCTGCTCGTACGCTGGTTTGAATTTGGCGTTTTTTCGCCGATCTGTCGCTTGCATGGGTTCCGCGTGCCCGAAGGCGTGCCGGCACCGGGACCTGGCGAGGAGGTGTCCTACGGCCAGGATACGTTCAACATCTTCACCGACACTGGAGGGCCCAACGAAGTCTGGTCCTATGGTGAAGAGATCGAGGCAATTCTCACCGAATTGTTGCGCGTGCGCGAGGCACTGCGGCCCTATCTTGAAGGCGTGTTTGCCTCCTACGCCCGGACCGGCGATCCGGTGATGGCGCCGCTGTTCTATCATTTCGACACCGATGCCGGCGCGGACGGTACAAGCTACATGCTCGGTCCCGACCTGTTGGTGGCTCCGGTGCTCAACCCTGGCGAGACGATGGTTACCGTCGATCTGCCGCAGGGCGAAACCTGGGTGCATGTCTGGTCCGGCAAAGCCCATGCTGGTGGATCGCAAGCGAGCGTTAACGCGCCGTTTGGCCAGCCAGGCGTGTTCGTCCGTGCCAATGCCACCCGAGCGTTCAACAAGGTTTTCCCCGCCCTAACCCCCTAGGAATGCACAAGAAGAGCGCCACGTAGCGCTCCCCCACACCCAACCCAACAAGGGAGATAACAATGAAACACACACTTACCGCGTTGGCGTTCTCAGCGCTGCTGACATCCACGGCAATGGCACAAGATGTGACGCTCACACTGTGGACCGAAAGCGCGACGGGCGCTGAGGCGACATTCGCCAATGAGTTCACCGAGATGGACAATGGCATCACGATCGATATCCGCGAAGTGCGCTTCGATGACATCGTCACCGAGACGCTTCGGGCGTTTGCGACACGCACCAACCCGGACATCATCTCGATCGACAATCCAGATCACGCCGCTTTTGCCGCCCGTGGCGCGTTTCTCGACCTGACCGATCTGGCGGCAGCCTCCGATCAAATTGACATGGACAACTACTTTCCCGGCCCGCGTTCGTCGCTGACCTGGGAAGATGGCGTTTACGGCATCCCGCGCGCCTCCAACACCATCGCGCTCTACTATAACAAAGACCTGTTTGAAGCTGCCGGCCTTGACCCGGACAACCCTCCAAGCACTTGGGACGAGCTTTACGAGGCCGCTAGCGCGCTGACCGATCCCGATAATGATGTTTACGGGATCGCGTTCTCTGCCAAAGCCTCAGAGGAGGGCACGTTCCAGTTCCTGCCTTGGTTGCAAATGACCGGCGGCTCTTTTGAGCAGGTCAATGGCGATGGCGCGGCCGATGCGCTGGCGTTCTGGAAACGGCTGTTGGATGAAGGTCTTACATCCCCAGACACGCTGACCCGGGGTCAGTGGGACTCCACCGGCACGTTCAATGGTGGCAACGCGGCGATGGTGATCTCCGGTCCTTGGGAGTTGAACCGTATGGCGGCCGATGCTGAGTTCGAATGGGGCGTAACGCTGCTTCCCGTGCGCGAAGAAGGTGGGCCGCGTGCTTCGGCCCTGGGCGATTTCAATCTGGCCATCTTCGCCAACACCGAGCATCCCGAAGAAGCCTTTGCGTTCCTGGAATATTTTGACAGCCAGATGGATCGTTTGTGGCCTGAGTTTACCCGGATGCCGCCGCGTCCTGACGTCCCGCTGGCGCCAACCGGCGATCCGCGCATTGACGAGGCGGCCGGTGTCTTCACCGAGCAGCTGCAATACGCTGCCAACCGTGGCCCGCACCCCGAATGGCCGCGCATTTCCCGAGCCATCCAGGATGCGATCCAGTCCTCTTTGACCGGCCAAAAAGAGCCGCAGGAAGCGCTCGACGATGCGCAGTCGGTGATCGATGGTATCTTGAACTGATTGCCTACAATCATCGCAATTGGGTCAGGCGGGCCTCTCGCCTGACCCAACCACAAAGGGCGCGCACATGACTCTCTTTAAGAGCTTTCGCGATGGCATCGGCTTCGACACGTTGCTCATCGGTTTTGCGCTGCTCTACCTGTTCGCCTTTGCCGGCCTGCCGCTGATCTACAATGTCATCATTTCGTTTCAGCAGGTTGATGTCTTTTCGCTGGGAACCCTGCTTCACCCCTCGGCCGGATGGGACAATTACCTTTCGATCTTCCGTGATCCGTTGGCGAACACCGTTTTCTGGAACACGATCATCTTCACGGTCGGTTCGGTCGCCTTCCAGTTTACCATCGGCTTCGCGTTTGCGCTGTTCTTCCATCAGAAGTTTCCCGGTGCGACCTGGTTTCGTGGGCTGTTTCTGGCTGCCTGGGTTATGCCGGGTCTGGTCGTCGGCGTGCTCTGGAACTGGCTGCTGTCGGGCGATTTCGGCGTCATCAACCATGTGCTGCTGACAACCGGCCTGATCTCCGAACCGATCTTCTGGCGCTCGGATATCAACGTGGCGCTCTATTCAGTGATCCTCGCCAACATCTGGTATGGCATGCCGTTCAACATGATCCTCCTGTCGGTCGGATTGGCGGCGATCTCTGACGATCTTTACGAGGCGGCCGAACTCGATGGCGCGACGGCTTGGCAGAAGTTTTGGACCATCACGCTGCCGATGATGCGCGCCACCATTGGCGCGGTTCTGGCGCTGGGCACCATCTTCACCTTGCAGCAATTTGACCTCTTTGCCGCCATCACCTCTGGCGGCCCTGCCGGGTCTTCGACCGTGGCGCAATACTGGTCCTGGCAGCTTTCGTTCCGCGAGTTTGACTTCGGGCGCGGCGCGGTGATCTCGGTCATGATGATCATCGTCGTTCTTGCGGTCTCTTTAGTTTATGTGCGCTCTACCCGCGCTGAGACGCGATTGTGAGGGCCAGATGATACGATCAGACTGGCACAACCGCGCGCTCTTCCTCATCGCCCTGGTGTTGGCGGCAATCTATCTCTTCCCGCTCTACTGGATGTATGTCACGAGCTTGAAAACCGGCTCGGCCATCTTCGCCGTTCCGCCGGAAATTCTGCCGACTGATCCGCAATGGGGAACCTATGCGGAGGTCTGGGCGACCACTAATATCCCGCGCTATCTCTGGAACTCGATGCTCATCGCCACCGGCGTCACAGCGGTCACAGCGATCCTGGGCGCTGGGGCCGCCTATGTTCTGGCGCGCTATCGTAATGTGTGGATCGATGTCGCGCTCTTCACCGTGCTGATGCTTCAGGTTCTGCCGCCGAGCTTGATGGTGACGCCGATCTTCGTTGGGTTCGCCACCATCGGCCTGCTCGATTTCCCGCGCACGGCCGCCGTGCTCGCCATCGCGGCCAAGACCATGCCGTTCTTTGTCATCCTTTGCCGCGCAACCTTCATGACCATCCCGCGTGAGCTGGAAGAAGCGGCACTAGTGGATGGCAACTCGCGGGCAGGGGCGTTCTTCTTCATTGTCCTGCCGCTGGCGCGCAACGGCATCCTTGTCGCGGCACTTCTGATCTTCATGCAGGGCTTTGGCGAATATGTATATTCGGCCTCGCTGATTGCCGATAATCGCCTGCAACCGGCCTCCATCGGCATGACCAACTTCCTTCAGCCGAACGTCGTCAATTGGAACGCCATCATGGCGTTTGCCGCAACCTATGTGACGCCGATCCTTGCCGCTTTCGTCCTTCTGCAACGCCAGATCGTCAACGGTCTGACTTCTGGGGCTTTGAAATGACCAACAGCCAAATCCGCATCGAAAAGGTCGATAAGCACTATGGGGCTTTCCATGCTCAAAGCATCGATCTCGACATTCCCAAGGGTGGGTTCGTCGCGCTGGTCGGCCCATCCGGCTGTGGAAAATCAACGCTGCTGCGCACCATTGCTGGGCTCGAAAAGATCACATCCGGCGACATGTGGATTGAGGATCAGCGGGTCAACAATCTCGCCCCGCGCCACCGTGATCTGGCGATGGTGTTTCAGTCCTACGCGCTCTACCCGCACATGAATGTGCGCGACAATCTTACCTATGCACTGCGCCTTAAAGGCGTGTCGAAAGCCGAGCGCGCCAAACGCGCTGAGGAGGTAGCCGCCGTTATCGGGCTTGAAAGCCTTCTCGATCGTTTCCCACGTGCCTTATCTGGAGGTCAAAGGCAAAGGGTTGCAATGGGGCGGGCCATCATCCGTTCGCCAAAAGCGTTTCTGTTCGATGAGCCACTGTCCAACCTGGACGCCGCTCTCAGGGTCAGAATGCGCAAGGAGATCCGTGGGCTGCATGACCGCATCGGCGCAACATCCGTCTATGTGACACACGACCAGATCGAGGCCATGACCATGGCTGATCATGTGGTTGTCATGCGCGCTGGGGTCATCGAGCAGCAGGGCGTTCCGTTCGATCTTTACGAACGTCCGGCCAACCAATTTGTGGCAGGCTTCATCGGCTCGCCGGCCATGAACTTTGCGCCCGGCGTGGTGGCCGAGAACGGCACCTCTGTGCGGCTTTTGGATGCTGAGATTCCAACTGACCTTGCCATGCTGCCGGGCCGTGATGTGATTGTTGGGCTGCGCCCGGAGCACGTTACCGTCACCGATCCGCAGGCAACCGGCGCAGTTCCTGTGCGCATTTCTGCCGTCGAGGCGACCGGGTCATCGAGCTATCTGTTCACCGATGGTGAGCCGGAGCTTGTCCTTGTGACCGCAGGTACCAGCGCGTTGAAGGCTGGTGACACAGTCGGCCTTTCGGTCGCCCCCCACCAAGTCCACTTGTTTGACGCCAAGACTCAGGCGGCGCTGCGGAGCGCCTAAACCATGGCAGAACATAGCGATGTCGTGATCGTGGGCGCCGGGCCTTCCGGCGCGGTGGCGGCCAGCGAGCTCATCGCTGCTGGCATGTCGGTCACCGTGCTGGAACAGGGTGATTGGGTCCCGGCCAATGCTTTTCATGGCGCGACGCGGCATTGGGAACTCACCCAACTGCGCGAATGGCATCCCAACCCCAATGTGCGCGGACGCGCGCACGACTATCCCATCGACACAGCCAGATCCGACGTCAATCCATTGATGTTTGCTGGTGTTGGCGGTGCGACGCTGATCTATGGCGCGCACTGGATGCGTTTCATGCCATCCGATTTTCGCGTAAGAAGCTTGGACGGTGTCGCCGACGATTGGCCCTTCACCTACGATGATCTCGAACCGTTCTACGCTTATGTCGAAGAGGCGATGGCGGTTTCTGGCCATGCTGGTAACACCGCTTACCCTGACGGCGCACCATGCCCGCTTCCGCCACTGCCGATCGGCAAGGTCGGCCGTAAAGCCGCGCAAGGCATGAATGCGCTCGGATGGCACTGGTGGCCCGGCTGCAACGCTATTCCCTCACGCCCGTACAGATCGCTACAGCCTTGCGTTCTGCGCGGAACCTGCGGCACCGGTTGCTCCGATGAAGCCAAGGCAACGCCGGACCGCACACACTGGCCACAGGCAATTCAGCAAGGTGTGAATCTCGTCACTGGCGCGCGCGTCTGCCAGATTGAGACCGACGCGCAGGGCAGGGCATCCGGGCTCATTTGGATCGACCGCATAGGCACGCAGCATCGCCAGACTTCCGATATTGTGATCCTCTGTGCCAATGGCATCGGAACGCCGCGACTGTTGCTGATGTCGGAGCTTGCCAACCGCTCCAAGCTGGTCGGCAAGCGGCTCATGATGCATCCCTTCGCAGCCGTTATGGGCACATTCGAGGAGGATTTGGAGAGCTGGGTCGGTCCAGCAGGGCAAATTCTGACGTCCATGCAATTCTATGAAACGGACAAGAGCCGAGGTTTTGTGCGAGGTGCCAAGTGGAACTGCATGCCTGCTGGCGGCCCGCAAAGCTTCCGTGCTGGTTATGGCGATGGCCCACTAACCGACGCGTGGGGCACAGCGCTGCATGCGCGTGTGCGCCGCAAGTTTGGCCGGTCGTTTGAATGGGGTATCGTCGGTGAAGACTTGCCGGATGAAGCGAACCGGATCGTGCTTTCTGATAGCTTGAAGGATAGCGACGGTCTCCCGGCTCCGGAAATCCACTACAAGGTGTCGGACAACACCCGAAAAATGCTCGATTTTCACATCGCGCGCGCCGTTGAGGCCATGGAGGCCGCAGGCGCCGTCGAAACTTCGATCACATCGCTTATCCGTGATTGCGGCTGGCATCTGATGGGTACGGCACTAATGGGTAATGACCCGGAAGCCTCCGTCACCAATGCCGAAGGGCGCTGCCATGATGTGCCGAACCTCTATGTTTTCGATGGCAGCCTGTTTCCCACCTCTTCTGGCATCAACCCGACCGCGACCATCATGGCGGTCGCGGCCAAATGCACGCTGGCGTTGATTGAGAACCGCGCGGCCATCGAGACCCCCGCATGAGTTTGACCGACGCTCAGCGTGCGCGTCTGGCGCTGTTTGCCAAGGTTATGATTCCCGGCGGTTCCGGTATGCCCTCCGCAGCCGATCTAACCTTGTGGGCGGCGTCAGTGGACGAGGTATTGGCCATCGATCCATCGCGCTTTGAGCCAATGGCTCAGTTTCTGGCTTTGGACGCCCCAGTCGAAAACCTCGCTGACATTGAAGCTCTGGCGCAAGTCGACAAGACTGGTTTTGAGGCGCTCGGCGTGGTGCTCGCGAGCGCCTACTTTATGCACTCAAAGACACGTCAGAGCATTGGTTATCCGGGCCAGGAGGCACGCGATAGTTCTGGCGGCCTCACCGAAGAGGATGAGGCCTTGCTAGAGCCTGTCATCGCGCGTGGCCCCATCTACCGACCTGCATAGCTCCAGGCGCGACCACCGGGCAGCGCGGATTTGAGGTGGTAGAGCGAGGAAACAGCTGTGATGAAAAGATCATCCATATCCGGTCCGCCGAACTCGACGTTCGTCACCATTTCCGGCACCGGTGCATGACCAACTTGGGCGCCATCCGGCGCATAGACATAGACGCCATCGCCGCCGCCAACCCAAAGGTTACCTGCGCTATCAACGCGCATACCATCGGGCACACCAATCGGCATTACGGCGAAGTCACGCAAGTTCGACGCTTCCCATTTTTCTGAGATGTCGCAGGCGAGTACCTTGTGGTGCTGCTCGGAGCTGTCGCTGACATAGAGAGTGCGCTCATCCGGCGACAGACAGAGGCCGTTCGGCCGATAGATATCTGTGATGACCGGGTGCGGATGGTCGGCCTCATCGCCAACCTTGAACACATAACATCCCGCAATTTCCATCGCCTGCTGATAGCCGTGCAACGCGCCGTCCTCGGCCCGAACGCCAAACGGAGGATCAGTAAACAGGATCGTTCCGTCGGATGCGCATATGACGTCATTGGTGGAGTTCAGCACCTTGCCGTCAAGCGACCGGGCCAGTATTTCGCGCCCGCCATGGCTGCCATCTGCGTTGACCGTCAGCGCGCTCAGGCAGCGGGTGGAATGCTCGCAGGCCAGCACCCGTCCATCGGTTGCACGTGCTAGCCCGATGGCAAAATGGGCGTCATTTGTCCAAAGCGATAGACCGCGTTCTGCGTGCCAAGCATGGATGGAGTTGCCTGGAATATCGGTAAACAGCAAGGTCTGATGATCAGGCATCCAGACTGGGCCTTCAGTAAAGGCAAGGCCGGTCGCCAACTGCCTCACATCACTTGCAATCACACTCATGCCGAAGTCCCTTTCAGGTTGCGCGCCCACCGGTCGAGCAGCACCACGGCGATGACAAGGACGCCTTTGATGACCTGTTGGGCGTTGAAATCAACGTTCAATATGGCCAGCCCATTGTTGAGCACGCCGATCAGCATCACGCCGATGAGGGAGCGCAGCAGCGACCCCGTTCCACCTCCGAGCGCCGTGCCGCCAATGACAACAGCGGCAATGGCATCGAATTCCAAACCGACCGCGCCGTCGCTGCGCGCGTTACCGATCCGTGAGATCAAGATCATGCCGACAAGGCCCATCAGCGCGCCCGCCATGGTAAAAACCAGGATCTTGATGCGGTCGACCGCCAGGCCAAGCATACGCGAGGAGGGTTGGCTGCCGCCGATGGCATAAACATGGGCGCCGAAACGGGTGCGCGCGAGTAACCACCAAAGAGCCAGGAAGACGAAGAAGAGCCAGAGGAACGCGCTTCGCAACCCAAACACGGATCCAGTGGCGAAAAGATCGCGGAACCAATCGGCATCAAACAGGATCGTGCGCCCACCGGTCAGCGTCAGGGCAACGCCTTGGGCGATGAAAAAGCTCACCAGCGTGGCGATGAAGGATGGGACGGCGGCATAGACCGACAAAAGCCCGTTCATCAGGCCGAAACCTGCACCTACGCCGACGCCGATCAAAATTGAAAGCGGACCAAGACCAGCCGCCAGCGCCATGGCCGTCACGACACCCGACGCCGACGCCACCGCCCCGACCGACAGATCAATTTCGCCTGCCAGGATGATGAAGGTCATCGCGAAGCTTGCAATGCCAAGCACGGCGACCTGGCGGCCAATGGCGATGAGATTTTCCGGTGCGCGGAAGGCAGGGCTGGCGATCATCAAGCCAATCACCACCAGGGCGAAAGCGATGAAGATGCCGTAATTGGCGATCTGCGCACGGGTGATGGAGCCGGTCATGATCGCACACTCGAGGCAAGACGCTCCAACACGACCGCGAAAAGAATGATGACCCCTTTGATGATGTATTGCGCGTCGATATTGACGTTCAAAAGCACCATGCCATTGTTCAAAACGGCAATCAGCAGTGCGCCAAGCAGGGTGCGCAGAACCGATGCCCAGCCGCCAAATAGGCTTGCGCCGCCTATGATCACTGCTGCAATTGCGTCCAACGTCAGGGTCGGGCTTGACCCAGGCGCCCCATTGCCGAGGCGTGCGGCACTTAGGACCGCACCAAGACCCACCAGCAAGCCCATGATGGCGAACACCGCGACTTTGCGCTGTTTGACCGAAACGCCGGACAGCCGCGCGGCTTCTTTGTTGGCGCCGATAGCGAAAAGTTCCCGGCCAAATCGCGTTCGGTTGAGCGTGAACAGGCAAGCGAGGAAAGCAATCGCCACGATGAGCAGTGGGATTGGCACACCCAGAATCTGGTCGGAGTAGAACAGATCAAGGAAATCGTACTGAAGGATCGCAACCGACACGGCGCCGGTGAAAACGAAGGCGAGGCCCGTCGCAATGGCCAGCATGCCAAGGGTGACGATGAACGAGGGGATATCGCCATAGACCGTGATGGCACCATTCAGCGACCCGATGCCCACTGAAATCAGGATCACCAAGGCCATCGCCAGCGGCCATGCCATGCCGGCCAGCAGAAACTGCGCCAGGATCACAGAGAGCAGGCCGACGACAGCCGACACGCTGAGATCAATCTCGCCGATCAAAATCACCAGCGTCATGCCAAAGGCAACCAGCATGAGCGTCGCGCTATCGGTCGCCAGCCGCTCGAAGTTGCGGGCGTTGAAAAAGAACTCCGAGGATAGTGAGAAATAGCCGACCAGCAGGAGCAGCCCGAGATAGGGCATCACATCGCGCAGGACTTTGAGCGCGCGGGCGTTCATGCCGCCTCCGAAGCGTCGATGCTCTCCGCAAAGGCGAGATCCAGAAGGCTTTCTTCACTGGCAGTGTCCGCCGCGACGATCCCCGCGATACGGCCGGCAGCCATCACCGCGATCCGATCGCTGATCTGCAGGACCTCGGGAAGTTCTGAGGAGATCACCATCACTGCCGCGCCGTCGGTCGCAAGTTGTCGGATCAGCGTATAGATCTCAGCCTTGGCGCCAACGTCGACCCCGCGCGTCGGCTCATCAAGAAGAATGACTTTCGGCGCTATGGCGAGCCATTTGGCGATGGCCACTTTTTGCTGGTTGCCGCCGGACAATGTGTCCGCCGCAACGTCGGGAGAGGCGGCGCGAATGCCAAGTTTTTCCGACCAGGTGATTGCCAGCGCCTTTAACTTGTTGAGGGAAAGCACGCCTGATCGGCTCAAGCGGCCAAGGCTCGGCAGGGCGATATTGTCGGCAACCGATAGTGAGAGCACGAGGCCTTGGGTCTTGCGATCCTCCGGCAAGTAGGCAACGCCGCTGGCAATTGCATCGGCAACTGACCCAGGGCCATAGGCTGCGCCAAACAGTTGCATGGTGCCGCTATCAGGCTGATCGACCCCGGCCATGAGCCGAGCAAGCTCAGTGCGGCCAGCGCCCATCAGCCCGGCGACTCCCAAGACTTCCCCAGCGTGCAACTCAAGAGAGGCGTCGCGTACGACGGAACCCCGAGAAAGCCCTGACACCTCCAGCGCGACTGGCAAAGCATCGACGGACTTGCCGCTGCGACGTTCATCCACCGCCCGCCCAACCATGGCCGCGATCAGTTTTTCTCGGGTGAAGTCCGCTGCCAGACCTGTCACGACATGCTTGCCGTCGCGAAGCACCGTGATGCGGTCAGCAAGGCGAAAAACCTCCGACATGCGATGGGTGATGTAAACGATGCCGACGCCTGCCGCCCGCAAGCGGTCCACCAGGTCAAACAACAGCTCTTCTTCCTGGCGGCCCAGCGAGGATGTCGGCTCGTCAAGCACCAAAACTCTGGGCGTCTCGCCACAGGCGCGCGCGATCTCAACCATCTGCCGCTGCCCGGCGGAAAGGCGGGAAATGGGCGTTCGCGCGTCAAGCTTGATGTGAAGCCGCTCTAATATGGCCTGCGCCTGGGCGTAAAGCGTCGTTTTGTCGAGCCAAACGCCGGCATGCATCGGTTCCTGGCCGATCATGATGTTCTGTCCCACATCCAAATTGGGCAGAACAGTCAGTTCCTGAAAAACGGTGTGAATGCCAAGCGTTGTTGCATCGGCCGGTGCGTTGAGCGTGACGGCCTTGCCGGCAACTTCGATATGCCCGTGATCGGGCTGGTAAATGCCCGCGCCAATTTTCATCAGCGTGGATTTGCCAGCACCGTTTTCGCCCATAAAGGCGTGCACCTCGCCAGCGTGCACCTCGAAGCTCACATCGTCCAACGCCGTCACACCGGGAAAGCGCTTGGTGATGCCGTGCAGCGAGAGGCGAGGGGTTTCAGACACTGGTCAGCTCACGCAAAAAGAGCAGGCTCCGTGGCGAAGCCTGCCCCAGTTTCGGGAGGGATAGGTTCACCAGGGCTGTTCGGCGCCTGGGTATTGCACGGACCAGCTCTCTTCGAAATTGTCGGCGGTCACGAGGAGGTTGGGCGTGATAATTTCATCGCACAGCTCAGCACCCAAGATCGATTGGACTAAGCCTTCGATGGCCGCGCGGCCCTGCAAGGCAGCTTGTTGGCCCGAAAGCGCTACGATGTTGGTGTCGCCGCTGGCAAGCTCCACATAGCCTGGCACTTCGGAATCATAACCCGCGATCACGATGTCGCGGCCAGACTGTTCCACAGCCTCGGTGGCGGCGTTCACGGCCAGGCTCCAAGTCGCAAAGATGCCTTTCAGGTCCGGGTTGGCTTGAATGACGTTGGTGGCCAACTCCAGTAGCCTATCCTGGCTAAAATCCGACTGCATGGAAATCACCTGGCCGCCAGCAGCGCCAACAGCATCCAAGATGCCCTTTTCGCGATCACGAATGGTCTGCAGCGCAAAGGGAATGCCGAGGATCGCAACCTGTGCATTGACCTCGCCGATGGCCTCCATCATCGCCGATCCGGCATCGAATGAGCCTTGATAGGACGATGCATTCATCACCGAGATCACTTCGCCACGAGCTGGCGCCCCGCCGACGATGAAGACCGGGATATCATCGCGATTGGCGCGGTTCACCGCTTGTCCTATTGAGCTGGCGTCCACAGCCGTCAGGAAGATCCCGTCGACCTGGCGCTGCAGAAGCGCATCGAACTGCGAAAGCTGGGTATTGGCATCAAAGTCAGCGTTGTTGACGATTAGCTCAACGCCGATTTCTTCTGCGTAAGCCTCACCGCCGGCGACCAGCGTGCGGCTGAAATCATCGGAAATGTTGTTGGTGAGAAACCCGAAGGTCAGATCGCGCTCGGCAACGTCTGCCAGCTGGGCGTCGCTAAGGTGCAAGTCTTCGGCAGTTGCTAGGCAGGCATCCTGCGCGGCGGCAGGGGCGACGAGAGCAAGGGCAAAGGCCGATGCGGTGAACGCAAGGCAAAGAGTGCGGGTCATGATAGTCCTCCCAATTGCGGGCTTTTGCCCTTTGGAGGAAAGGAAAGCGCATTCATGCCGACAAATCAATACAAACGATTGTATTTTTTGTTTCGGGTTGTTGTACCGACGTTCAGCGGGACGCGATTAGGCGCGCTGATAGGGGTCGTTGTGACGGACGATGTCGTCTTCGCCGAGATAGGTGCCGCTCTGAACTTCGATGAGCACCATGGGCACCTTGCCGGGGTTTTCCAGCTGGTGCTTCGCGCCTAGCGGCACATAGACCGACTCGTTCTCGGCCACCAACCGCACATCGTCATTGATCGTCACGCGTGCGGTCCCCGACACGACAATCCAGTGCTCGGCGCGATGCACATGGCTTTGGAGGGACAGCGCAGCACCAGGATTGACGACAATGCGCTTGACCTGAAATCGATCGGATAGGGCCAGCACATCGTACCAGCCCCAAGGACGGTGATCGCGTGGGAAAGCCTCAGCCTGCTTGTGACCCGCCTGCGCCAGTGCCTCAACGGCGATTTTAACCGACTGCGCTTTGGCCTTGTCGGCCACCAGAACCGCATCGCCGGTCGCCACCACCATGAGATTCTCAAGCCCAATACCGACGACAGCGACATCGTCATCGTCCGAACGTAGATAGCTCGATTGGCAATCCAGCGCCACGGCATCGCCAACCGTCACCACCCCCGCATCGTCGCCGGAACTTTCGCGCCAGAGGGCGTCCCAATCGCCCAAATCGGTCCAGCCGCCGCGATAGGGCACAACCATCGCATTATCGATCTTCTCCATGATCGCGTAGTCGATCGAGATGCTGTCGAGCTGGGCCCATGGTTCCGAAGCCAGCCGCTCAAAGCCGAGGTCGCGTCGCCGATCACGCACGGCAGCCTGCACGTGATCGAGAATTTTCGGCGCATGCGCTGCAAAGGCGTCGATCAGCGCGTCAGCTCGGAAAAGAAAGATCCCGGCGTTCCATAGGTATCCACCGCTCGCCACCATGGTGAGCGCAGTTTGTGCGTCGGGTTTTTCGGTAAACCTTACCAAGGGCATCGCGGCATCGCCTTCTGAGGCCTCGGCCAGCTCCAGATACCCATAGCCGGTTTCCGGCCGCGTCGGCGCGATGCCAAAGGTGACGATCGCGCCAGGCCGAGCGGATTCCACGCCCATTTCGATGGCTCGGCCAAGACCAGGGGTGTCGGTGACGAGGTGATCGGACGGTGAGGCCAAAAGAAGCGCTTCAGGATCGGTTTCTGAAGCAACCAGAGCAGCGCAAAGAATCGCTGGCGCCGTGTTGCGACCGTCAGGCTCAATGAGAACAGCGCCCGCCTCAACGCCGGCCTCAATCAACTGGTCGCGGACGAGAAACCGATAAGCTTCGCTGGTGACGACCATCGGCGCTTGCATGCCAAGCTCGGAAAAACGCCGAGCAGCACCCGCAAACAGGCTCTCATTGCCGATAAGCCGAGCAAACTGCTTGGGCAGCGCCTTGCGCGAAACGGGCCACAGCCGCGTGCCAGCGCCACCGCTCAGCAGGATAGGTGTGATCTGATTCACAACGTTACATCCAAAACAAAAAGCCGATCACCATGGGTGACCGGCCTCTTCGTCTATTGCAATAGCAGTGATCTCAAACGGGACCCGATGGGTCCTCAAACAATCGCTGCCTGCGTTACCGCCTTAATCTCGTCCTCGCTAACCCCCGGCGCGCACTCAACAATCCGAAGTCCGCCATCGACGACATCGAGCACACCAAGATTGGTGATGATCCGATCGACCACGCCTTTGCCGGTGAGCGGCAGGGTGCATTCTTTCAGAAGCTTCGATTCGCCTTTTTTGTTGGTGTGATCCATCACCACGATCACCCGGCCAACGCCAGCGACAAGGTCCATGGCGCCGCCCATGCCTTTGATCAGCTTGCCTGGGATCATCCAGTTCGCAAGATCACCGTTCTCGGCCACTTCCATGGCGCCGAGGATCGCCATGGCGATCTTGCCGCCACGGATCATCGCAAAGCTTTGCGCCGAATCGAAATAGGCGGTGCGATCGAGCTCGGTGATCGTCTGCTTGCCGGCATTGATCAGATCGGCATCCTCCTCACCCTCAAGCGGGAAGGGGCCCATGCCCAGCATGCCGTTTTCCGATTGCAGCGTTACGTCCACACCGTCGGGGATGTAATTGGCGACCAGCGTCGGAATGCCGATCCCAAGGTTCACATACATGCCATCTTCAAGCTCTTGCGCTGCGCGGGCAGCCATTTGGTTGCGATCCCACATGAGTTCTATCCCCTAAGCCGCGCGTACGGTGCGTTGTTCGATGCGTTTCTCGTGCTCGCCCTGGATAAGCCGGTGCACATAGATGCCAGGTAGATGGATGGCATCCGGGTCAAGCGAGCCGGTCGGCACGATTTCTTCAACTTCAAGCACGCATACCTTGCCGCAGGTCGCAGCAGGCTGATTGAAGTTGCGCGCCGTCTTGCGGAAGATTGCGTTGCCGGTCTCGTCGGCCTTCCAGGCTTTCACGATGGAGAGGTCGGCAAAAATGCCCCGCTCCATAATGTAGGTCTCGCCGTCAAAATCTTTGTGCTCTTTGCCCTCGGCGATTACCGTGCCAACGCCCGTCTTGGTGTAAAAGCCCGGAATGCCGGCGCCACCAGCGCGCATGCGCTCGGCCAGTGTGCCCTGCGGGTTGAACTCGATCTCCAGCTCTTTGGCCAGATATTGCCGCATGAACTCATCGTTCTCGCCGACATAGGAAGACATCATGGTTTTGATCTGCCTGGTATCAAGCAGCTTGCCCAAGCCAAAGCCATCCACGCCGCAATTGTTGGACGCGATGGTGAGGTCTTTCACGCCGCTTTTCACCAGCGCGTCGATCAAAAGCTCCGGAATGCCACAAAGGCCAAAGCCACCAGCGGCGATCAGCATGCCGTCTTCCAGCAGGCCGTCGAGCGCAGCGTCGGCTGTGTCGTAAATCTTGCGCATCGCGCTCCCCTTATAAGAATGCCGCCAGGCGGGCTGACTAGGAAGCCTGGCTAAGGTGGCGCAGTCTCTCCCATGCCGCGCCGCAATATTCAAGCTCACATTGAGCGTCATCCCGGAAGCCAAAGGCTGTCCGGGATCCATTCCTATGAACATGACGAAATCACCAGTGCAGCAGGACCCTTTTTGGGAAGGGATCGCGGCTGAGGGCCGGGATGACGGACCCGTGGGCCTGCATTTTTGTTTGCCAAGCATTAACCATACACAGCCACCCAAGCGCCACACCGTGGCATCCTTGCAACACAATCAGCCAATCACATCGCCAGCCAGCCAAACGCTGCACTTGTCGCTTGCATGGGCAAAACCGTTTGATAGGCATGGATCACGAGAAGGGTTCGCCCGACTCGGCTTGCTTCGGTTGGTTCATGGTAACAGCTTCATGCTCCCATCATCCCAAGCAAGCTTAGCTGGATCAGATGTGGTCTGACACGCACTGATCTTTTGTTTGATGATTTGGAGGTCAATTATGACTTTGGCAAAACGCCTTCTCCTCGGTTCGGCTGCAGCTGTTGTTGCAACCACTGGGGCTCAAGCTGCCGACCTCGGCCTGCCGGTTGCACCGGCTGTCGACTATGTGCAGATCTGCTCGATCGGTTCTTTCACCGGTTTCATCCTTCCTGGTTCTGATGTCTGCTTCGACATCTCCGGTTTTGCTCGCTTCCAGGCTGAGTTCCACAGCGATATCGTTCCGAACAATGGTCGCGATACAAACGGTCTCGTTTATAACGCGGCCAATGGTATCGATGCCGACGACGAGTACAACTTCATGGGCGTTGGCGAGTTGAACTTCGATGCGCGCACCATGACCGAATGGGGTCTCCTGCGCGGGTTCATCCGCATTGACAGCACGGGCGGCAACACCGGTGACGGCGGCGTCCTTCTTCAGAAGGCTTTCGTTCAGATCGGTGGTCTGACCGCTGGTTACACCGACTCGTTCTTCGATCCGGTCTACACCGACTACGCTCTTGGCCCGGTTGGTGCTCCGGATGGCGGTGCTGTCGATCTGGCTTTGATCGGTTATGCCTATGCAGTTGGCAATGGCGTTACCATCATGGCGTCGCTTGAGGAAAGCGATAACCGTGAAGATGGTGCATTCTACTTTGGTGCGCCTCAAGGTGGCGCAGTAAACCCAACCGGTCTGGACGCAGATGACTCGATGCCAGATGTGGTTCTCGCCGTTCGTGTCGATCAGGCGTGGGGTTCTGCTAAACTTTCCGGCGCTGTGCATGAAGTTGATGTGAACGACTCGACAGCAGTTGCGATCGACAGCGAGTTTGGCTTTGCTGTGGGCGCAAGCGCTGAGTTCAACCTGCCGATCGGTTATGATTCTGAGTTTGGGATCTTTGGTACCTACACTTCGGGTGCGTTGGATTATGCAGGCGCTGGTGCCTTCGGCGTTGATGCCGTTGTCAACGGTACAACCGGCAGCGTTGGCCTGACCACCGCCTATGCTTTGGGTGCTGGTTTCGAGTTCGGCCTGACAAGCATGTTGGACCTCGAGTTGGATGCCTACTACGCATCTATCGATCATGACACAGGTACTCTGGGTTATGATGCCGATTCCACAGTTTGGTCGGTTCGTGGTTCGCTTGCCTATCGCCCGATCACCAATTTGGAGATCCGTGCAGGCATCGGTTACACGTCTTATGATGATGGCGAGTTGCTTGCCGCAGCTGGCGGTGCAACTGGGACTTTGCTCGGTGCTGGTGTGCCAGCCGCGGTTGCAGATACCGACGATGCAATTGGAGCAACGTTCCGCATCACTCGTTCTTTCTAACATGATCCTTCAGACTAGAGAAAACAACGGGAAGGCCCGGCATTCGCCGGGCCCTCCGTTTGTATGGATTGGCATTCTAGGCCCCCCATGGATGTAATCCTGGCCATGAGCGGATCTGCATGTGGCGTGCCGGTTGCAAATCCCGGATAGCCTTCGGCCTCACGGTTGAGAAACTCCCGAGTCTATCCCGAATGCTGTCATCGTTGCCGTCATCCTCGCCCTTGTGGCGGGGATCCATTCCGTTAAATGCGCCAAACATCGATGGTACTTGATAGTCTCCAGGAGTTGATCCCTGTCATGGTAGCGAGACCCGCGGCTCGCGGACCCACAGGGATGACGTTCCGGTGAAATGCCGATGGAGCACACTTGCTTCCCTTCTCAAAACCGGCTTTTCTGCCACGGGTTGAGACAAGGCGGGAAACACGATCATCATGTGCAATTGGCGCGGCTGGCTTCTCCCTGGGTTGCTCACCCTGATCGTCTTGACGGCCATTGCCGTTCTGGTTCGCGGTGGGCCGATTGAAGCGGATCTGACCGCCCGGTCTTTGCAGATGCTCGAAGCCGATGGCACACCATGGGCCGCCGCGACCCTGGATGGCCGCGACGCGACGCTTACCGGAACAGCACCGACGCTTGCAGCGCAGGCGGCCGCCCTATCGGCGATGGAACGTGTGGCCGGGCTTCATCGCATCGATGCTTCGGGCCTCGATGTTCTGCCGCTTGCCGACCCTTACACGCTGATCCTTGCAGTCGATGCCCAAAGTGCCACGGTCTCCGGATCCTTCCCGGATGGCGTCACCCGCGCTTCGTTGATGGACGACCTTCGTGCGTTGATTGGCGACAAGACGCTTATCGATGAAACAACGCTTGCCCGCGGCGCGCCTTCTGGTTTTGCCGATCTGGCCAGTTTTGCCATCGCAGGGCTTCCGGTTCTTGAGTCGGGAACAATTTCCCTCGACGGATCAACGCTTTCGGTGGATGGTGATGCGGCGACGCTCGACGGCTATAACGCCGAACTTAACCGCCTTGCCGCGCCACCATCCGCTCTCACGATCGGCGAGATCGCGCTTAATCCACCCATCATTTCACCCTATGTTTGGTCCGCTGAAACCACCGCCGATGGCGTCACGCTATCCGGTTTCGTGCCCGATGACGCAACGCGTGGCGAAATCCTCAATGCAGCAGAACCCCTCGGTGCAGTCACTGATACGATGGAGATCGGATTCGGAGCGACTGACGGGTTTGCCAATGCCGCCATCGCCCTGCTTGGTCAAATGGAAGGTTTGGACAACGCCTCGGCTTCCATCACGGATCGCGATTTGACCCTGGCTGGAGAGGCTGCCGACAGCGACGCCTACAACGCCGCCAACGCATTTCTCGGCGCTCTCCCGACCGGTTTTGACAGCCTATCGGGCCGCATTGCACCGCCGATCGCCGATCCGTTTGTCACAACGCTTGCTAAAATCGCCGATGGTTACACACTCTCAGGCGTGCTGCCTGATGAAACCGCCCGCGCTGTCATCTTGGATGCTATTGGCGACGCGGCCATCGACACCTCAACCGTGGCGCGCGGCGCGCCTGACGGCGTTGAAGTTGGCGATGTCTTTTCGTCCGTTGCCGCTATTTTCGATGCCATGATCGAAGGCACCGCCACCATGACGGCAAACACTCTTGCTGTCGGCGGCACGGCCTCGAGTTTTTCCGGTGCCAGCCAAGCCGAAACCGCGCTTCAGGCGCTGGCAACCGATGCGTTGTCGGTCCAAGTCGACATCGTTCCAGGCCCAGCAACGCCCTTCAGGTTTTCGGCGCAAACATCAGATGAAAGCCTGTCGCTTCAAGGTTTTGCGTCCACTGACGAGGCTCGTGACACGATATTATCCAGCGCCAGTGAGTTGTTTCCCGGTTATGCCGTGACCGACGACTTAGTCATCGCCGAGGGCGCGCCGGAGGGTTTTCTCGCCATGGTGCAGGCCGGCTTGCGCGGCCTTTCACGCCTGGCCAATGGCAGCTTCGATATGAGCGACACCGACGCCACCCTGTCCGGCGGGGCGTTTTACGAAAGCTTGGGAGACCGTATCGCCGAATTGGTCTCTTCGGCAGCGCCTTCCGCGTTCAATTTTACCACTGACATTGGGCTCGCGCCGCCGCCGCCAGCCGTCAACGCGGAAACCTGTCAGGCGCGGTTCGGCGCGTTGCTTTCTGGCAATACGATCCGCTTTGAAACCGGTAGCGCCGCGATAGATCGGCAGTCCGATGGACTGCTCGACCAGTTGGTGCGCACGCTTCAAAGTTGTCCGGACACCTCAGTCGTGATCGGCGGTCATACCGATTCGCAGGGCGACAGCATTCCCAACATGCGGCTCTCTCAGGCGCGCGCCATGGCGGTGCGTGACTATGTGGTGGGCGCCGGTATTCCCGAAGGGCGTTTGCTGGCGGTGGGGTTTGGCGAAAGCGAGCCAATCGCCGACAATGAGACCGACGAGGGCCGGGCGCTCAACCGTCGCATTGAGTTCACCGTTCAACGTTAAGTGAGCCGCGGCCATCGCGGGACAACGCAAACAGGCAGGTCCATGTACTATCTCATCACCCAGCTTTGGCTATTCCTCCTGATCGCCTTCTTGATCGGCGTTGCCACCGGCTGGTTCACGTGCGGTTCGTCCAGCGATACACGCGGGTAGGGGACAAACATGTTCTACCTTGTTCTCCACACGGCGCTTCTGGTGCTCGCCGCCTTCATCCTGGGCGCGATCGTCGGCTGTCTCCTGAAACGCTTTCTTTCCGGCGGCCCGGTTTACGGCGCTGCCGCAGCAACGCGACAATCAGCCGGTACGGGTACGCCGGAGCCCGCATCCAAAAAACGCCGGACACCTGCTGAATCGGCCGCCGCCGCTGCTGCGGCCACTGTCGCCGCGCGAGCCCAAGCGTTTGAAAAAGAAGCTGAAAACATTGTTAAAGAAGCCGATCACACAATCGGGGATGCTGCCCACAAGGTGGAAGACGTGGTCGAGACGATCGCCGCTGACGGTCCGACCATGGTCGAGCCGCAGGTGATGGACGACAAAGCCGTCGAAGAGACTTTGGCCGCCCTACCGGCCGACGCGACCAACGAAGACAAGGCCAACGCGGTCGGCACACGCCCGACAGGTCTGGATGCGCCGCGCGGCGGCAGCAAGGACAATCTTCAGCGCATCAAGGGCATCGGCAAGGTCAATGAGGGAAAGCTCAATGATCTTGGCATCTACCATTTTGATCAGATCGCGGGCTGGTCAGCGTCCGAGGCAAGATGGGTCGGCACGTTCCTAGCCTTTATGGGCAGGATCGAGCGCGAGGATTGGATCGGGCAGGCTGGCGTGCTGGCGGAAGGCGGCGAGACCGACTTTGCCAAGCGCGTCGACAAAGGCGAGGTGGAGACCTCCTCGCGCAAAAAGAAGTAGCGCGCCCTTAGCCTTAGAGCCCCTGCTCGGCAAGGAAATCGTAGATCCTCGGTAGTGCATCGCCGCGCAGGCTCGGTGCATGTCCTTGTCCTGAAAATGTATGAGCCTGGGCCCCCATCGCGACAGCATCCGCCAAGATCGTTTCATCAAGCAGGTCGGAGTGTTCACCGTGAAGCATCAGCATCGGTCGGGTGACCAACGCCTTGAACGGGCCTGACAGATCAAGAAACGGCAACCCGTCGGGCAAGGCCGAAAGGGGCTCAAGCAGTTTTGGGTCATAGGCGAGGGCGGGGCGGCCATTCTCATCCATAAAGGTCAGGCGGGCGTAACGCGTCCAATCCTCATCGGTGAAGGCCGGAAATTGAGGCTGCAGACTGGCTTTCACGCGCGCTTCGGCCTCATCCCAAGACGAGGGAAGTGTGGAGGTAGGAAGCTGCCGTTTCAAGCGCGCCAAACCGGTACCGGCAATACGCGGACCGATATCGTTGAGCACGCTGCCAGCCATCAAACCTGGACGGGTGAGAGCAAGGATCATCGCCAAGATACCGCCGCGCGATGTGCCGACGATGACCGCTTTGTGCACACCTAGCGCACACGCTACCTGCGCGGCATCATCCGCCTCGCGCTGAACCGTGTAGTCACCCGCATCTCGGGCATGGCCGGAGTCGCCACGTCCGCGTGTGTCAAGCGCGACCACGCGACGTGGCCTTTCGGGGTGCAAAGCGAAATAGTCCCGCAACGCGTGAAAATCGCGTTTGGTCCGCGTCAAGCCGGCCAGACAGAGTAGTGGCGCGCGCCCGCCTTCGCCCAGCGGACCTGCATCTTCAACGGCGAGCTTCAAGCCGTCGCTGGCCAGAACCGTTCGGTGGGAGACACCGGTCAAGGCGTCAGCCATTAGCTGTAATCTGCTGATAAACAAAGATGTTCTCCAACACACGCTGCACATAGCTGCGTGTTTCAGAGAACGGGATGAGTTCGATCCAGTCGATCACATCAATTTGGCCCGAGCGAGGGTCGCCAAAACGTTCAATCCATTGCGGCACGCGGCGTGGACCCGCATTGTAGGCAATGAAGGTGAGGATGTAGGACCCGTTATACTCAGCGATCAGCTCATCTAGATGGTAGGCGCCGAGCGTCACATTGTGCGCCGGATCCGAGGTGAGACGGGCCGTGGAGTGTGACACACCGACATCGCGGGCGATGCGGCGGGCTGTCTCCGGCATCAGCTGCATGAGGCCAAGCGCACCGGCATGGCTGCGTGCGCGGGCGTCAAACCCGCTTTCCTGCCGTGAAATGGCATAGGCGACAGCCTGGGGAAGGCGTTCAGGGATTCGCGCATCTTGCGGAAATGCGCCGGTTGGATAGCCAAGCAACGCCAGCGAGCGATGGCGCAGGGCACCAATTTTCCCAAGTTGCACAACGCTCGTCGCGTCGCCGTGGCGCGAGGCAAGCGCTGCCATGCCGGCGATCTCTGCTGGGCTCGCGCCATTGCGCGCCAAGGAATAGAGGAAGAGCCGCGCATCGGTGCGCCGATCAAGCGTGTAAAGCGCATCGGCATAAGAGAAGTAGGCGTGGCCAGGCGTCTGCGCGCGGGGAACCTGCTCGAAACGTATCGGCAGACCCGTGATCGTTGATGCGGCTTGGCCGTAGAATGTTTCACCGTAGGTCATCGCCTGGGCAAAGGCCTGGTTGGCGCCGGTCGTATCACCGCGGGCCGAGAGGGTCCGGCCAAGCCAATAATAGCCGCGCGCACGCGTGATGGGCGTGGTGCCGATCTCTAGGATTTGCCGGAAATGCGGTTCGGCGCGCGCCGGATCATCAAGGAAGCGAAGTGCGATCCATCCGGCAAGAAAAGCCCGTTGCGCCTCGTCGCCTGCACTGGACCCAGTCGGTGCTGTGGTGAGTTGATAGGCGCCTTCCGGCTGGCGGGTTTCAATCAGGTCACGTGCCACGATATGACGCTCGCGCCACCAAATATCCGGACGCACCAACGCATCGCCGGATTGGCGCACCGAGCGCAGCAAACGCGCTGCTTCGCGAGGCTGGTCGGCGCGGCGATAGAGTCGGGCGAGTTCATAGGTTATGTGGATGTCGCCCGGGTTGGCTTCATGTGCGCGTCGCACCAGATCGCGCGCGCTTGCGCCATCGCGGATCGCGCGACCGCGCACGGCCACCGAGTTCTGGTCGGCGGACGGCAGATATTGTGCAACGCGTTCAGCGCCGGTCACGCGGTCGCGATAGAGCAGCCAATGAGCGCGAAATCGATGATCATCCTGGGTAAGATGGCTGCCCAGGGAGGAAAGCAGGCGGTTTTCCAGGCCATCATCAAGTACGTCTGTGCGCCACAGTTCCGAAGCAATGCGGCGAGCGTCCTGCGTTTGCCCAGCTTGGGCCAAAGCCTGCGCCTGCGCCAGGCGCGCCTCAGTCGTTCGGGCTTCACCTGTGCCAAACAGGGAAAGCGGCGGCACCTGATTGCCGTACCGTTCCATCATGGCCACGTCGGTCTGTTGGGCAATAATGCCCGCGCCAGGCCAGCCCGAGAAGGCATCACGGAAGGCTGTCCGCAGTTCCAGCGGAAGATCATCGGCGCGCGTACGCGCGATCATCCAGAGGCCGAGGTCGCGCGTGGCCGGATCGGTAATCGCCTGCGCGATGGCATAGGCGCGCTGACCTTGATCGTTGGCCAAGGCTTGCGAAAGAGGTTCCAAAGCACGGGCCGCCGCTGATGCATTTCCTCCGATGCTGCCGGTGAAGAGCGGCGTAATCGAAGCCTGAGCCTGGCGGGCAAGTGCATGCGCAGTGCCTATGGCAGACGAGGACGAGGTCGATGTCGAGGCTGGCAATGCGGTGGTGCCGGCGGGGTGCGCCACAGGATTGGGCGGCGAAAACCGTTGCGCAGCCTGTGAGACGCCGAACGTGCCAACGATCAGAACGCACGCCAAAGCAGGCACGGTAAAACGGGGCAGTGGAATAACCGACACGGGAGCACAGTTCCTTCAACAGGTTTTCGGCGCGAATACTCCAACAACGCTCAGCCTCATGCACAAAGTGGCAAAAGTCAGGTCGTCGGCAAGGAACATCGCGTCGACAAGATTTGGTTCACCATGCACCAACCTTGGTGAAAACCAGGTGAACATCGCCAACGCTCACGCGGACGATGCCATCAACGATCCATCAACCATGTTGACGGGTTCACCAAATGCGCCGTGCGTGCTTGCCGGATCGGCCCTGGCTCCATAATGTCCGGCAATGATTTCTGAGGCTGCCCCAGATCTGTGGCGGCCTTTCTTGCCTATGAGAAGGAGACTTGGCCATGCTCACCCTGAGCGGCTCAATTCCGGCGCTAGTCACGCCATTCGACGGGGATGCTGTCGACTATGATGCGCTGGACGCCATCGTGGACTGGCAGATCGATGAAGGATCGTCCGGACTGGTGCCCGTGGGCACAACCGGCGAGTCGCCGACATTGTCGCATGATGAGCACAAGCTTGTCGTGGAACGCGTTGTAGGTCGCGCGGCTGGACGGGTGCCAGTGATTGCCGGCGCGGGCTCCAACAATACCGCTGAAGCCATCGATTTCGCACGCCATGCCGAAAGCGTCGGCGCTGATGCGATCCTTGTCGTCACGCCTTACTACAACAAACCTGGCCAGGAAGGGCTTTACGCTCATTATCGAGCGATCGACGCCGCAGCCGATCTGCCAATGATCATCTACAACATTCCCGGTCGCTCGGTCATCAACATGAGCGTGGAAACGATGGCCCGTCTGCATCGGGATGGACGTGCGATCATCGGCGTGAAGGACGCCACCGCCAACATGGTGCGCGTTTCCGAACAGCGCGCAGCAATTGGCCCGGACTTCATCCAGCTGTCCGGCGAAGACGCGACGGCCATTTCGTTCAACGCCCATGGCGGGCATGGTTGCATTTCGGTCACCGCCAACGTGGCCCCGGCGCTTTGTGCGCAGATGCAGGCGGCCTGTGCCGCCAACGATTTTGCCAAGGCGTTGGAGGTTCACGACACGCTGATGCCGCTTCACACGGCCCTGTTTGTTGAAACCAATCCTTCGCCCGTGAAGGTGGCGCTGGAAATGCTCGGCAAATGCAAGGCTGATGTTCGTCTGCCGATGGTACCGGTCTCCGAAGCAACGCGCTCGCAAGTGCAGGATGCAATGCGTTTTGCCGGCCTCTTGAACAGCTAGCGCCGAAGACGCATCTGATCAGCTATGGCAACACACAACAAAGGCGCGAAAGTTGGCCCACGGCGCACCGTGGCCGACAACCGAAAAGCGCGCTTCAACTATGAATTCGTTGAAACTTTCGAAGCAGGCTTGGAGCTGACGGGCACCGAGGTCAAAAGCTTGCGCGAAGGCAAGGCGATGATTGCCGAAAGCTATGCCAGCGCGGAGGGTGAAGAGATTTATCTCATCAACTCCTACATCCCCGAATATCTGCAAGGCAATCGCTTCAACCATGAAGCGCGGCGCCCCCGCAGGCTGCTGCTTCACCGCCGTCAGATCAACCGTCTAATCGGCGCGACCCAGCGCGAAGGCATGACCATCGTGCCGACCAAAATCTATTTCAACGATCGTGGTCGTGCCAAGATCGAGATCGCATTGGCCAAAGGCAAGAAGATCCACGACAAGCGCCAGACGGAGAAAAACCGCGATTGGCAGCGCGACAAAGCACGGCTGTTGCGCGAGCGCGGATAACCTAGCCGGATTTTAGCTCGGCCTGGATGCTGTCAAACACCGCCTCGAACATCGGTACGGTGAGCCGGCCCGTATTCGTGTTGTAGCGCGAGCAATGATAGCTATCGATTAAGACCAGCCGGCTTTCCAGCTGGTGTACGGCATTGTGGCCAAAGCCATAGGCTGATCGCTTGATGTCGAGCGCGCGCAGCACGGCGTCATGCGAGATGCGCCCCAACGCCATCACGACCTTCAGATTGTCCATACCGGCCAGTAGTTCGCGCAAGAATGCATTGCAGGTGCTTATCTCAGCGCCGATCGGCTTGTTCTGCGGCGGCACGCAACGCACCGCATTGGTGATCGCCACATTGTGCAGCGTCACGCCATCGTCGGGCCGTGCGTCATAAGTCCCTCGCGCGAAACCATAGTTCCCAAGCGTTGCGTAAAGTAGATCGCCGGCATAATCGCCGGTGAAAGGCCTGCCGGTTCTATTCGCGCCGCGAAGGCCAGGAGCCAACCCGGCGATCAACAGTTCAGCATCCGCATCGCCATAGGTCGGCACTGGCCCGTTGTGCCAATCAGGATGTTCGGCCTGCTGAGAAACGACGAACTGATGGAGACGTGGACAGAGTGTACAGGGCAGGGGCGGTTCACTAGTGGCCGGAAAACCCGCCGCAACGCCTTGCTGATCAGTCATCATAATCGTCGTAGTCATCATCGTCGAAGCGCTCGTCGTCACGTTCGCGACGCGCAGGTCGGTCAGACGGATCACGGCCAAGACGCTCGGTGAGGTCCGCTAGATCAAGAAAGTGATCGGCCGTGCGGCGCAGCTCATCAGACACCATCGATGGATTGGTCTTCAGGGAAGAAACGACCGTCACTTTGACGCCCTTCTTCTGCAAGGCTTCAACCAAGGCGCGATAATTGCCGTCGCCAGAGAACAGAACGATGTGATTGACCTTCTCCGCAAGCGTCAATGCATCGACCGTCAGATCAACGTCCAGCGAGGGGCGCACGCGCCGGCGTTGGCCATTATTGTCGGTGAACTCGCGCATCGCCTTTGTGGTGATTTGGAAGCCGTTATAGTCCAGCCAATCAATCAACGGGCGCAGCGATGAAAACTCCTGATCATCGGCCATCGCCGTGTAATAATGCGCACGCAGCAGGTAAGCCTCACCAACAAAACTCGTCAGCATGCGGCGATAATCAATATCGATATTCAAATTGCGCGCGGTTTGGTAGAAATTCGCGCCGTCAACGAAGAACGCAACGCGTTCACGCATGTCGAAAGGGTAATCGGACGCCATTATAGACACCTCCTGAGCTAAAAATGGATGTAAAAATCTTGGGGTGCGTCAGAATCTACGCACATCCTTCGCTAAGCGCAAAAGAGCAAACGCACAAGAGTGAGGGGCCGTGTTTTGCTTGCGTTTCTGTCGCAGGCTGCGTATAGCCTCCAGCAATCCGAAAATTTCTGAGGAGGGCCGTATGGCTCGTGTGACTGTCGAGGATTGCGTCGACAAAGTCGAAAATCGCTTTGACCTTGTTCTTTTGGCCGCCCATCGGGCGCGTCTTATCTCCTCTGGTGCTGAACTGACGATCGATCGCGACCGCGATAAGAACCCGGTTGTCGCGCTGCGCGAGATCGCAGACGAAACCATTCTGCCCGGTGATCTGGAAGAGCAGCTCATTCACTCCCTGCAAAAACAGGTTGAAGTTGATGAGCCTGAGCCCGATGTGGTGCCAATGATCCCATCGCCGGAAGCAATGGCTGTCTCGTCGTCCGACCGTGGCGACACGCCGGATGAAGGCATGTCTTTCGAGCGCATGACCGAAGAAGAGTTGCTTGCTGGCTTGGAAGGCATCGTGCCGCCTGAGCGCAAAGACGATATGTAGGCTTTTCCGCCTCAACGACCCAAATTTTGCAACGCCGGCTCGGGTCAACCAAGCCGGCGTTTTGCGTTTGCATTCAGGTTTTTATCCAGCCACTCTGCAACGCGTGACGCGCTCGCACCGATTGGGCCGAGCGCCCTGATCCGAGCCAACACCATGATGCGTCAGTACGAGTTGGTTGAGCGCGTGGCGCGCTACAACCCCGATGCCGATGAGGCCTTGCTCAACAAGGCTTACGTCTACGCTATGCGCGCCCATGGAACCCAGACCCGCGTATCCGGCGACCCGTACTTCTCTCATCCGCTGGAAGTGGCCGCGATTCTCACCGACTTGAAACTCGATGATGCAACCATCGCGGTTGCGCTGCTGCACGATACGATCGAGGACACCGAGGCTACGCGTGATGAGATCGATCGGCTGTTCGGGCATGAAATCGGCAAGTTGGTCGATGGGCTGACCAAGCTGAAAAAGCTCGATTTTATAACGTCGGAGGCCAAGCAGGGCGAAAACCTCCGCAAGCTCTTCCTGGCGATCTCCGACGACGTGCGCGTGCTTTTGGTCAAACTCGCTGACCGGCTGCATAACATGCGCACGCTTGGCGCCATGCGCGAGGACAAGCGCCAGCGCATTGCTCGCGAGACAATGGAAATTTATGCCCCGCTCGCTGGCCGCATTGGCATGCAGTCGATGCGCGATGAACTGGAAGACATCGCGTTCGAGATCCTCGATCCTGAAAACCGTAAAATGGTGCTCGATCGGCTCGCCGAGCAGATGGAACAGTCGGACGCCATCATCGGCACTATCATCGAAACAGTGCAGGCAAAACTTGGCGAATATGGCCTGGCGTCGGAGGTCACTGGGCGGCAAAAACGTGCCTATTCAATCTACCAGAAGATGTTGCGCAAGGGCCTGTCTTTTGAACAGCTCTCTGACCTTTATGCCTTTCGGGTGATCGTAGCCAATCCTGCCGCTTGTTACCGGGCGCTTGGCATCGTTCACACCACCTGGCAGTGCGTTCCGGAGCGCTTCAAGGACTACATTTCGGTTCCCAAGCAGAACGATTACCAATCCCTGCACACCACGGTGATCGGGCCTTTTTCGCGCCGCGTGGAGCTGCAAATTCGTGACCACGCCATGCACGCCGTCGCTGAGTATGGGATTGCGGGCCACGGGTTCTACAAGGACGGCATGACAGTCGGTGGCGCGCAATTGGACGCATTGCGCCGCGACAGCCGGGCCTTCGCCTGGATCCGGCACACGGTGGATATGCTTGATGGTGATGACACAGCCGAGGAGTTTTTGGAAAACACCAAGCTGGAGCTTTTCCGCGATCAGGTGTTCTGTTTCACCCCCAAGGGTCGCGTAATTGCGCTACCGCGCGGCGCAACCCCCATCGATTTCGCCTATGCGGTGCACACCGATGTTGGTGATACGACGGTCGGTGCCAAAATCGACGGACAGTTGATGCCGCTTCTGACCGAGCTGAAAAACGGCAATCAGGTCGAAATCATTACCTCACGAGCGCAGGTTCCCCCACCGGCCTGGGAGCAGTTTGCCCGCACTGGCAAGGCGCGCGCGGCGATCCGCCGGGCAACGCGGCAGGCGGTTCGTCGGCAATATTTGGGCTTAGGAAAAGAGGTTGTGCAGCGCGCGTTTGAACGGGCGGGAAAATCGTTTGACCCGGCTTCCATCGAGTCTGTTCTGCATAAGCTGGCGCATAAAACGGTCGATGATGTTTTCACCTCCGTCGGGCGCGGCGAACTTGCCTCGCGTGCCGTCCTTGCGGCGGTGCATCCTGAAGCCAAAGACGTCGAGCCCGGTCCGGCACCGAAGGCCGAAGAGGGATGGTTCGGATTGTCGGAAATGACGGCGCTGCAGTTTCGTATTCCAGGCGAGAAGGCCGACACGTTCCATGCCGGCGAAGATAGCTCAGAAGATGGCAATCGCGCGCCTGTGCGTGGGCTCGACAAAGCAATGCCGGTTCAGTTTTCAACCGATGAGCCACCGATTCCCGGTGACCGGATCGTTGGGATCGTCACACCGGGTGAAGGTGTGACGGTCTATCCGATTCATGCGGCGGCACTTGCGAAGTTTGAGAACCAGCCAGAGCGCTGGTTGGACGTGCGCTGGGACATCGATCCCAGCCGGACACAGCTTTTTGAGGCCAAGATTCGCGTGACCGCGCTGAATGAGCCAGGATCTTTGGCGACGCTGGCCACCATCATCGCCGATCATAGTGGCAACATCGAAAACCTCATCATGACCCGCCGCGGCCCCGATTTTCATGACCTGCTGATCGAGCTTCAGGTCAGCGACGTGAAACATCTCCACCGCATCATCGCACAGCTTAGGGCAAGCCCGGTTATCAGCAGCGCAGCGCGCGCCGAAGGGTGACGGCAAGGCGCCTTCGCCCTTTCGGCTGCTTGCTCTTCCAAGCTTGGAACGCTAGGTCCATCCCCAACTGACATGACAGCAGTTGGGGCAATACCGATGAGCGAGACGATGCTAAGCGATGAGGACGTGCTGGACGTGTTTCGTTCCGAAGACGCGATCCTCGATGGCCACTTCATCTTGTCCTCCGGTCTGCACAGCCCAGTCTTTCTTCAAAAGGCCCTGGTCTACCGCTCGCCAGCCAAAACAGAACGGCTTTGCCGGGCGCTGGCTGCCAAGGTTCAAGCCAGCGATCTTGGCCCGATCGACTGCATAATCGCGCCGGCAATGGGTGCGGTCGTTCCAGGCTATGAGACCGCGCGCCACTTGGATGTGCCCTACATGTGGGTGGAACGCGAAGATGGAAAGTTCGCCCTGCGCCGGGGCTTCACGCTGGAAAAAGGCGCGCGCGTTCTGATCGTCGAGGACATCATCACGACAGGCCTTTCGGTGGGGGAGACGGCCACCTGCGTTCGAGATTTGGGTGGAGAGGTTGTCGGCTGTGCCTGCATCATCGACCGTTCGGCTGGTAAGGCCGACATTGGCATGCCGTTGGTGGCGCTCGCCAACTACGAGGTGCCGGCCTACCCAGCCGATGACTTGCCCGACAGCCTGAAGGCCATCCCTGCCACCAAGCCGGGCTCGCGCGGGTTGGCCTAAGACGCATGCTGTTCAAACGCCGCTCCACACCGTCCTGGGCTGAAAAAACCCGCGCCATGGCGTGGCCAACGCGCAGTTTTGCCCGGTCGGCACAATATTTCGTCAAACGCATCCTGCGGGTGAACGCGACGCCCTATGCCATCGCTATGGGTGTCGCAATTGGCGCATTCGTCTCGTTTACGCCGCTTCTAGGCCTGCACTTTGTGTTGGCGTTCGCGCTTGCCTACCTGCTGCGCGCCAACTATTTCTCCGCCATCGTCGGCACGGTCGTCGGCAATCCGATCACCTTTCCATTCATTTGGGCGTTCACCTTTCGCGTAGGACGCGTGATACTGGGCGATCCAGTGCATCACAATGCCGAGCCACAACTCGATGGTCCAAGCGCCTACACCGTTGAAGCGATAGGTGGTTTTTTTGAGCGCACCTGGCCGGTCATCAAGCCAATGTTGGTTGGCAGTGTGCCGCTCGGTCTGACAGCAGCCGTCACCTGTTTTTTCCTCACCTATGCCACCGTTGTTGGTTACCAAAAAGCGCGGGCAGCGCGGGCAGAGTCAGCCGCCAAAAAACAAGAGGCGATGATGAAACGTGCGGACACACCATGAAGGTTGCGCGATGATCATCGGCCTCGGTAGCGACCTTTGCGATATCCGCCGCGTCGAGGCGACATTGGACCGGTTTGGCGCGCGCTTCACGCAGCGCGTGTTCACGCCTGTCGAACAGGCCAAGTCAGATCAGCGCAAACAACGTGCCGCCTCCTATGCCAAGCGCTTTGCGGCCAAGGAGGCCTGCGCCAAGGCGCTCGGAACCGGATTGCGCAATGGCGTGTTTTGGCGCGACATGGGCGTCGTCAACAGCCGCTCCGGCGCACCGACCATGGTGTTGACGGGCGGCGCACAGCGACAGCTTCACCGCCTGATCCCGGACGGTCATGAACCGATGATCCATCTGACGATCACCGACGACTTTCCCTATGCGCAGGCCTTCGTGATCATCGAGGCATTGCCGCTTGACCGACCATGATGGCTTAGCCGTGACCAAACCGCCACGATTGCGGCGCATTTGGCCACCAAAGCCTTGCCGTCACGGGCGCCAATGGTTGACTTGTCGCCCCTGACCCCCGACATGGGCGCAACAGGCGCGCGAACCGCTGCGCAGAATCGCAACACCAATGCTTAGGAAGGCAACCATCGCATGGCGCAGGACGGATCCACCGATGATACCACCGCGCAGGAGCCGAAAAAGAAGAGCGAACTGTGGGACACCATCATCGTTCTTTTGCAGGCCTTTGCCATTGCGCTGGTGATCCGCACTTTCCTGTTCCAACCGTTCGTCATTCCGTCCTCCTCAATGGTCGGCACGTTGCTGATTGGCGACTACCTTTTCGCCAATAAGTTCGCCTACGGCTTTTCTCAGCACTCGCTGCCCTTCAGCCCCGACCTGTTCGATGGCCGCATTTTGGGTTCAGACCCAGAGCGCGGCGACGTAGCCGTCTTCAAACTGCCGTCCGACGGTTCGACCGACTACATCAAGCGGGTGATCGGCCTGCCAGGCGACTCGGTCGAGGTGCGCAATGGCATCGTCTTCATCAATGGCGAGGAGGTTGAGCGCGAGCGCATCGACGATTTCGTCCATCCCGAGACCGGCGAGCGCGTCGCGCAGTATCGCGAGACCTTGCCCAATGGTGTCACCTACAATGTGCTCGACCTGATCGACAACTCGATGCTCGATACCTCGCCGGAGCCCTTCGTGGTGCCAGAGGGACACTACTTCATGATGGGCGACAACCGCGACAACTCCTCTGACAGCCGCACGGCGCTAGTTGGCTTTGTGCCGCTGGAAAATTTCGTCGGTCGCGCCGATCTGATCTTCTTCTCCATTGCTCCGGGGTCGTCGCCCTGGCAGGTATGGCGTTGGCCGTCTGATGCACGCTTTGACCGGATGTTTGATGGCATCTAAGCCGGTAGAAGAAGCGCTGGGTCATCACTTTGCTAACCCGGCTCTGCTCGACCGAGCTCTGACCCATGCAAGCCATGGTGGTGGGCAAAGCGATGCCACTCGGACCTACCAGCGCTTGGAGTTTCTTGGCGACCGCGTGCTCGCGCTCGTTATCGCCGATGCGTTGATTGCACGGTTTTCACAGGCCGATGAGGGTGAGCTTGCGCGCCGCCTCAACCACCTTGTGCGCGCCGAAACCTGCGCGGCGATTGCTAAACAGCTCGGCCTGGATCACGCGGTGCGCACCGACGATCTGGATGTTACCAAACCAACGCGGGCGGCGCGCGCCGTGCTTGCCGATGTTTGCGAAGCGGTCATAGCAGCGCTCTATCTGGACGGTGGCATGGAGACAGCCAGAACGTTCATTCTAACCCACTGGCAGCCGGTCATGGATGAGGCGGGCGCGGCGCGACGCGACCCCAAAACAGCGCTGCAGGAATGGGCGCACGCCAAACGCAAGGCAACGCCGACCTACACCGAGACGGGTCGCGACGGACCGGACCATGCGCCAGTGTTCAAGATCGCAGTTTCTGTTGATGGCGTCGATCCACTGGAAGCTGAAGGCAAATCAAAGCGCGATGCTCAACAGGCAGCCGCCATGGCGATGCTGGTGCGCGAAGGCGTTTGGAAAGACACCCATGACTGAGCAAGCTGGAAACGTTCTGGAAACTCGTGCCGGCTTTGTCGCCCTGATGGGCCCGACCAATGCGGGAAAGTCCACGCTGCTCAACCGACTGGTTGGCTCGAAAGTCGCCATCGTGTCCCACAAGGTGCAGACGACCCGTGCGCTTGTGCGCGGCATCGCGATCCTCGATGAAACCCAGGTCGTGTTCGTTGATACGCCTGGCCTTTTCAAACCCAAGCGGCGCCTCGATCGCGCGATGGTGCAGACCGCCTGGTCGGGTGCGAAAGATGCCGAATGCGTTTGCTTCGTCATCGATGCGCGCAAAGGCCTGTCAGAGATCGTCGAGGCCGCGCTGGAACAATTGAAAGGCATCCGCCAGCCAAAGTGGCTGATCCTCAACAAGATTGATGAGATGGATCAATCGGAGCTTCTGCCACTGATTGCCGCCATCAACGAAAAGTTGCAGTTCGACGAAACTTTCCCGCTGTCGGCCATCACCGGTGAGGGGGTGGACGCCTTCGTGGATGCACTGCGCCGGACGATGAAACCTGGCCCATGGCTCTATCCCGAAGACCAGATTTCCGACATGCCGATGCGCATGCTGGCCGCCGAACTGACCCGCGAAAAACTCTACGAGCGCTTGCACGAGGAGCTGCCCTACGTCTCCCACGTGGTCACGGAAGACTGGAAAACCACGCCCAAGGGCCATCGCGTGGAGCAGACGATTTATGTCGAGCGTGACAGCCAGAAGAAGATCGTGCTTGGCAAAGGCGGGCAAACGATCAAATGGATATCCATGAACGCCCGCAAGGCGATCAGCCAAGCCGTGGACGCGCCGGTGCATCTTTTTCTATTTGTTAAAGTGCGTCCAAACTGGGCGTCCGATCCAGAACGCTACAATGAGATGGGCTTGGACTTTCCCACGCAGTAGGGCAGGTTTAGCTCCATGGAATGGACCGCCAGCGGCATTGTTCTTGGCCACAAAAAGCATGGTGAATCGAGCCTCATCCTTGAGGTGATGACGCGCGAGCGCGGTCGCCATATGGGGTTGGTGCGTGGCGGGCGTTCGCGTCGCATGGCGGCGCTTCTGCAAGTCGGCAACACGCTCTCTCTCACCTGGCGTGCCCGGCTGGACCAGCATCTTGGCCTGTTTCAAGTCGATGGCGAAACGCTGCGCGGCGCTCAATTGATGGAAGAACCTGTGGCACTACTCGCCGCCCAGCTTTGCGCGGCGCATCTACGCCTGCTTGCCGAACGGGACCCCCATGCGGGCCTGTTCGACATGTTGGAGTTGATCCTCAATCATCACAGTGAGCCGCAAACGCAGGCGGCTTTGGTCGCGCGGTTCGAAGTTGTACTGCTGGAAGAGCTTGGCTTTGGCCTGGATCTGACCAAATGCGCTGGGACCGGCGTGCAATCTGGTCTCATCTATGTTTCGCCGAAGTCCGGCTGTGCGGTCAGCGCGGATGCTGGTGCGCCGTACAAGGACAAGTTGTTGGCATTGCCCGCTTTCTTGACAGGGTCGATGGATCAGGTTTCTCCCACAGAAACGATGGATGCGTTTCGGCTGACCGCGTTTTTCTTGGAGCGCAACGTTTGGGGCCCACGCGCGGTGCGTCCTCCAGAGGGGCGCGACGCGCTGATCCGCCGGATTTGCGGGCAATCCACGGCGTCGATGGCGACTACCGCTTGAAGCAGTGACGCCGCTTCGATACGTCCAAGGGCATGAGCGACATGACGATTCGGCCCCCGGGCTCCGGGGATGATGGCGGCGACGACGGCATTGAGGCCATCGATCTGGATGCAGCGCTGCGCGAGCGCTATCTCGCCTATGCACTCTCAACGATCACACAGCGGGCTCTGCCCGATGTCCGCGACGGCCTAAAGCCGGTTCACCGCCGTCTGCTCTACGCAATGCGCCAGCTGAAGCTCGACCCGGCGCAGGGCTTCAAAAAGTCTGCCCGCGTGGTGGGCGATGTCATCGGTAAGTACCACCCGCATGGCGATCAGTCGGTCTATGACGCCCTGGTGCGCCTCGCGCAGGACTTTGCTGTCCGCTATCCGCTCGTCGAAGGCCAAGGCAATTTCGGCAACATCGACGGCGATAGTGCAGCCGCCATGCGCTACACCGAAGCGCGGATGACCGATGTCGCCACGCGGCTGCTTGATGGTATTGACGAAGACGCCGTTGATTTTCGCGAAACCTATGACGGCTCGGAAGAGGAGCCGGTGGTTCTACCCGCCGATTTCCCCAATCTCTTGGCAAACGGCTCCACCGGCATTGCGGTTGGCATGGCGACGTCGATCCCACCGCACAATGTCGCTGAGCTTTGCGATGCCTCCCTGGCGCTGATCGACAATCGGAACATGGAAACGACCGAGCTCGTAAAGCTTGTTCCAGGGCCTGATTTTCCGACCGGCGGGATCATGGTTGAGGATGAGGCGAGCCGTATCCAAGCCTATGAGACAGGCCGGGGCGGTTTCCGCGTTCGTGCACGCTGGGAGAAGGAAGATCAGGGCAGGGGCACCTGGTCGGTGGTTATCACCGAGATCCCCTATCAGGTGGTCAAAAGCCGCTTGGTGGAGCGCATTGCCGACCTTCTGCTGTCAAAGAAACTGCCGCTGCTAGGCGATGTGCGCGATGAATCCGCTGAAGATATGCGCCTGGTTTTGGAACCAAAAAACCGCAACGTCGATCCGGAACTGATGATGGAGTCGCTGTTCCGGCTAACCGAGCTGGAATCGCGCATTTCGCTGAACATGAACGTTCTCGATGGCGGTCTGACACCGCGCGTCATGGGTCTGCGCGAGGTTCTGGTTTCTTGGCTCGATCACCGCCGCGATGTGCTGGTGCGCCGCTCGAATTTCCGGCTCGGCAAGATCGCGGCAAGACTGGAGCTGCTGGAAGGCTTCATCATCGCCTACCTCAATTTGGATGAGGTGATCCGCATCATCCGTTATGAGGATGAGCCAAAACAGGTGCTGATGAAGGCTTTCGGTCTCAGCGATACGCAGGCTGATGCCATCCTCAACATGCGCCTGCGCGCTCTGCGTAAGCTTGAAGAAATGGAAATCCGCAAGGAGCGTGATGCGCTTCTGGAAGAGCAGGCTGGGCTGGAAGCGCTGGTCGGCTCCAAGGCGCGCCAATGGACGCGGATTGGCAAAGACATCAAAGCGCTACGCAAAGCCTATGGCCCCGAAACCGTGTTGGGCAAACGCCGCACCACCTTTGCTGATGCTCCCACCATCGACCTGTCGGACATTGACGCAGCCATGGTGGAGCGCGAGCCGATCACCGTGGTGATGTCACAAAAAGGCTGGGTGCGCGCCCTGAAGGGCCACAATGCCGATCTCTCGCGGCTCGATTTCAAGCAGGGTGACCGGCTGAAACTGACTCGAGAAGCCATGACCACCGACAAACTGGTGGCGGTATCGACAGGTGGCAAGGTGTTCACGCTGACTGCCGACAAATTGCCTGGCGGGCGAGGCCACGGCGATCCGCTGCGCATCATGGTCGATTTGGAAGCCGGGCAAGATATCGTCGAGCTTTATGTCCACGACCCAAAACGCAAGCTGCTGCTTGTCAACACCGATGGCTATGGGTTCGTTGCGCCGGAAAAAGACATCGTCGCCAACACCCGCAAGGGCAAGCAGGTGATGAACCTTTCCGAGCCCACAGAGCTGCAAATGGCCGTACCGGTGGAAGGCGATATGGTTGCTGTGATCGGCCAGAATCGCAAACTTCTGCTTTTCCCACTGGCGCAGATCGCCGAGATGGGCCGTGGCAAAGGCGTGCGCCTGCAACGCTACAAGGATGGCGGTGTCAGCGACTTGGTAACGTTCAAAGCTGAAGAAGGCCTCACCTGGTCTGACAGCGCCGGGCGGCAATACAACCGCTCCTTGGATGAGATGGCAGAATGGCGCGGCGAACGCGCCCAAGCTGGGCGCATGGCGCCGCAGGGCTTTCCCAGAAACAACAGGTTTGGTGGCTAGCCGACCCGTCAGACCCGCCGTTTGACGATCAAACCGGCGACAACGCTGCCGACCAGAAACGGCAGCAGGACCAAAAAGACGAGCACATTGGCTTCGATGCGATCATACTCGGCAAGGGCCTGGCCCCGGATGAACAAGTACCCCGCGAGCGCGACCAGACCGGCCCAGGCCACATAAAGCACCTTGCGGTTGAGAAAGCGCGCAGCCACCGCGCCGCAAAGAGCGCCAAAAGCGGCCATCACCAATCCGCTGACTGCAAGAACAATAGCCATGAACGATGCCTTCCTGTCGGCGACGGGTCGCGCCGACGTTTGCGTCCATTCTACTTACTCGGTCGCCAGCCGCTAGGCGTCAGATGCTCTTGCGGCTTGAAGCGAGCCTTGTAGGCCATCTTCTGTGATCCATCGACCAGATAGCCCAGATAAAGGTAGGGCAAGCCGCGTTTACGCGCACGCTGGATGTGATCGAGGATCATGTAGGTGCCCAGCGAGCGTGCCTCCAGCGATGGCTCGGGATCGAAGAACGAATAGACCATCGACAATCCATCAGCCACCTGATCAGTGAGGCAGAGGCCTACCAGCGGCCCACCATCCTGGCCTGCGAGTTCACCCGGTTGGCGCAAGCGGTAGCTGACGATGTGTGTGTCGATATGGCTGTCTTCGACCATCATGGCGTAATCAAGCACGCTCATCTGCGCCATGCCGCCATCTTCGTGACGGGCGTCCAGATAATCGCGGAACATCGCATACTGTTCCGACGTCGCCTTGTTGGGTTCATCGCGGCCGGCAACATCAACATTGCGCTTAATGATCCGCTTCATCGATTTGGTGGGGCGGAACGCATCAACCCGCACCCGTACCGAAACGCAGGCGTTGCATCCTTCACAGGCCGGCCGATAGGCGATGTTTTGCGAGCGGCGAAACCCACCGGCTGACAACATGGCATGGAGATCGCGGGCCTGCGAACCGACCAGATGGGTGAAAATTTTGCGCTCGCGCTGACCAGGAAGATACGGGCAGGGCGAGGCGGCCGTCAGGTAAAAGGTTGGCGTATCAAGCGGATGCTTGGTCATAATGAAGGCCAATCGGGGCAGGCAGAGATGTTGAAACGCATCCTATAGGGAAAAATACCAAGGCGCTAGAAGCGTGAAGGCCAGCCAGTACAACACGACAAGGGGCGCGCCGGTCTTGACATAGTCCGAAAAGCGGTAATGGCCAGGACCCATCACCAACAAATTGGTCTGGTAGCCGATCGGCGTGGCGAACGAACAGTTGGCGGCGAGCAACACAGCCATGACGAAGGGTTCTGAGGGCAGGGATAAGTCGCTGGCCAATTGCAAAGCGATGGGTGTGAACAGAACCGCAGTTGCATTGTTCGACAAGATGTTGGTCAGGAGGGCCACCACCAAGAAGAAGGCCGAAAGAATCACGGTGGGGCCGGCGTCGGCCGCCAGCGCCAGAACACCCGCGGCAATCGCTCGATCTCCACCTGTGATTTGGAGCGAGGCGCCCATTGCCAGCGCCGTCCCGATCATCATCACGATGCGCGGGTCGATGGCGCGTGTTGCCTGACGAATGTTAAGGCAGCCGGTGGCGACCATGGCAAAGGCAGCGGCGACGGTCGCCACCATTAGGTCGGTTATGCCGAACAAGACACTGGCTAGCGCCACGACAAAAATGCCGATCGCCATTGGCGCGCGTTCACGGTTGCCGATCTCGGCGCGCGTTTCTTCAAGAATGAGCAACTCACGTTGGCCGCGTAGTTTTTCCAAGCCTTGGTCTGTGCTGGCCAGCAGGAACACATCGCCAGCTTCCAGCCGCAGGGCATCCAATGCGACGCGAGGCATGCGCGCTCGGCGCTCGATGCCGAGAAGTTTGTGGTCGGCGCCAAGATAAGTCGCGATCACATCGATGCTTTGGCCGACAAACCGCGCGCCCGGCGCCAACATCGCCTCGCTGGCATTGACCGACAGCACACCGCGCCGCTCCTCATCGCCCGACGACGTTGAGGCAATGAATGTCTTCACCAACTCATCGCGTTTGGCGGCGACGACCACCGTGTCACCAGGCAAAAGTTCAAGATCATCGAACGGGGGCAGGTATAGCCTTGGTCCGCGGCGCACAGAGCGCACCGTGATGTCTTTGAGCCCAGTGAAAAGGCCCTGCGTTGCGCGAGCTCCGACAAGTGCGTCACCGGCGACCAGTTGCTGTTCGGCGATGAATTGCTTGCCGCGGAAGGTCGTCGCGGGAGTCGCAAGCCCATCACGGCGCAGAAGTATCGGCAGCACCCAAAGCAAATAGGGCAACGTAACAATCACCAAGATCAGCGCTAGCGAGGTCTGATCGAAAAAGCCGAGCATGTAGCCGGCGCTGTCCTCGGCAGTTGAAGCGACCAGCAGATTGGTCGACGACCCGATAAGCGTGGTCGTGCCGCCGAGGATCGTCGCAAAGGACAGCGGGATCAGAAACGGTCGCGCGCCGCCAGGAAGCCGCGCTGCCATCGCGCCAATGACCGGCAGAAGCATGACAACTACGGGCGTGTTGTTGAGAAAGGCGCTGGAGGCACCAGCAACCAGAATAATCAGCAAAATCGCGAGGACTTCGCGCTTCCCGCCGATACGGGTGGCGAGCCGCGCCACCGGCGCCAATGCATCGGTTTGGAACAAGGCCTGACCGATCACAAGCAAGGCGAGGATGGTGAAAAGAACGGGGCTCGCAAATCCCTCCAACAGGAAGGCCGGGTCAACAAAGCCTTGAACGACGGCGGCGCTGATCGGGATTCCGAAGCTATCGGTAAGCGCCGGCCCGACCATCGGTAGGACGGAAAAAACCACCAGCAAGGCAGCCATGATGCCAAGCGAGACAAACTCGATCGACCAGCGGTCGGACGCGTAAGCAACGATGGCAAGGCCAATCACCGCGTAGACCATCCAGACATCAAGTCCGATCAAAGGCAAAACCCTCGCGCCGCTTTATTGATGCCAAGCATGCGGCGAGAGGGTGGAGTTTAGCAACCGGCTTTTTGCGTCACGGCTGTGGACGAGCGACTACGCGGGATTAGGTGCCGCGCAGCGAGGCCGCGCGCTGCGCATTGTTGATCACCACGGTGCCAAGCAGTACGTCGTGCAAGCAGCGTTTGGTGGACGAGAACAAACTCGCGCCAAGAATGATGAACAGAAGCAGCACCGTTCCCGCCGAGAAATAGAACGCCAGCGCGTGCACGATCGCCAACAGGCCGTACATCGGGGCGCCGTGCCAAAGGCGCATTTCAATGCCCATGGCCTGCATGCCCGGTGTTGCCGATTTCGAACCGCCCAGCGTCAGGCCGATATAGGCGATGGCGACCAGCGGCAGGAGGATGGGAAAGATGAGCCAGGCGAGCCCAAAGGTCGGTATGCCGAGAATCGCAACCACCACAGCCGCGATGGTGACGAAGATCGACAGAACAATCAGATCGAGCAGGAAGGCGAAGATCCGGCGTGTGCGCACGCCATCGAACAGCCATGGCTCGCTGATCGGGTCAAACGCGAAACGATCCTCTCGAGGATCGCTGCCGTCCAGGGGCATGATCGGCGGGCGGGGCTGTGATGAGGCGGAAGTCATGGGTCTCCAGTCCTAAGCAAATGGTCGCTCAAGACGTGGGAATGCTTGCGCGTCGGTTCAAGAAGAATGGGACGATTTGGCGAGTTTTGCTGCGATTTCAGGAGCAAAGTAGGTCAAAATGCCGTCCGCGCCGGCGCGTTTGAACGCAATCAGGCTCTCCATGATCGCTTTGTCGCGATCAATCCAACCATTTGCCGCGGCCGCTTCGATCATCGCGAATTCACCGGACACCTGATAGACCGTGGTCGGCAGACCAAAGCTGGTCTTCACCCGGTGGACGATATCCAGATACGGCATGCCGGGTTTGACCATAACCACATCTGCGCCCTCGGCGATGTCCAACTCCACCTCATGTTCGGCCTCTTGGCCGTTAGCCGGATCCATCTGATAGGTGCGCTTGTCGCCCTTCAGCGTTCCTGACGCCCCGACTGCATCGCGAAACGGGCCGTAAAAAGCAGAGGCGTATTTGGCCGCATAGGCCATAATGGGCAGGTCAATGTGACCTGCCTCATCCAGACTGGTTCGAATTGCGCCGATGCGCCCATCCATCATATCGGATGGCGCAATCATGTCTGCGCCAGCCTCGGCCAGCGTTCGAGCCTGCAAGGCCAACTGCGCGACCGACGCATCATTGTCGATCTGCTGATCATTGCCGCCAAATACCCCGTCATGGCCATGGCTGGTGTAGGGATCAAGCGCGACATCTGTGATCAGACCCACGTCAGCGCCAGCCGCCTTAATGGCCCGCACAGCGGTACAAACCAGATTGTTGCTGTTGAGCGCCTCAGATCCAGTTTCGTCGCGAAGCTCGGGATCGGTGTTGGGAAACAAAGCCAGCGCCCGAATGCCAAGGTCTTCAGCGCGTTTGGCCATGTCCACGGCGAGGTCTGGCGAAACGCGCGAGACGCCAGGCATGGAGGCGACCGGTTCGCGGGTGTTCACGCCATCAGTCAGAAACACCGGCCAAATCAAATCGTTGATCGTCAAAACGCTTTCACGTGTCAGGTCGCGGAGCCATGGCTGCAACCGCCGCCGGCGCATGCGGCGACCGCCTGTCACCGTGTTGACCAAACCTCGTGCCGTCTGTTTATCCATTGATACTCTTCTGCCTGCCGGTTGCGTGCATGGTGCCGCGTGTTTGCTTTTGCTATCAGCGGCAGGGTAGGGGAGCAATCTCACCGAAGGCAGAAGATCGCATCTTCTGCCTTCAGCGCCGATCGCTCTAACTTATCTGGTTTGCTGGAAGCCGAAACAGCTTAGCCGTCGTCGACACGCTCAAAGGATCGCATACACCTCTATGGCGCGCAGTTCTGTTCCCAAGCCGATGGACCCGATCTGGGTCACGCCGCCGCCCAAGCAGCGCTTGGATCCAATTGAGCGCTGGTTCATCGTGGTGCTGCGCGTCATCGCCCTTGTTCTTTTGGTCCGCGCTATCAACGGTTGGTTTCTAATCGTCGGCCTCATCGACCATCCCGAACTTGGTGGCTTGCTGCTCGGCACACCCTATGTGCGGTTCGCACTGTTCGGCATTCTCACCGTGGCAAGCATCATTGCCTGCGTCGGCCTGTGGTTGCTTGCGCCCTGGGGTGCGGTGCTGTGGTTGGTGATCGTCGCCGCCGACGCGCTGACCTATTTCCTCTTGCCCAATCTCGGGATCGTCAGCATCACCATCCTGCTGCTCAATGCCGGGCTGGTTTCGATCTATCTGGGCATGCTGTTGCAGGTTCGACGCCTGTCACAAACCGCGCCGCCGTTGCGCTAAGCCGGCGCGCCACACTTAGCCTCAACACCCTGTCACCAGCACTGGTTAGGCGTTCCTCACCGCAATTGGTGAACAGCTTCTTGCCGATTTGTCAGAAGAAATATGAAATTAATCAAAGACTTTAAGCGGGGTTTTAGAGCTTGCTGGTAGGTTGCTGTCACGACCGGAGGAAACAACCGGCAAAAACAGTGAGGTTTTTTCAATGACCAAGACCAGTGCCGCTATGGCAACCTATCTGGCCGACCAGGACGAAGAACAGGGCATCGAGCCCCTCTACATGGAAGCGCTGCACCTTGTAGAGCGCTTGCACCGCCGACTGCTTGACGTGATCAAGGATGAGTTCGACCGCCAAGGTCGTTCCGACATCAACTCCGTTCAGGCGCTGCTGCTGTTTAACATCGGCGATTCTGAGCTGACTGCCGGCGAACTTCGCACCCGTGGTTACTATCTTGGGTCGAACGTTTCCTACAATTTGAAGAAGCTGGTTGATCTCGGTTTCGTTTCGCACCAGCGCTCGCGCATGGACCGTCGTTCGGTGCGCGTGAGCCTGACAGATAAGGGCAAAGAGATCGCCAAGATCGTTGGTGATCTCTATCAGCGCCACCTTCTGTCGATCGAAAAAGTCGGCGGATTGGGCGAGGGCGAATTCAAGATGCTCAACAAGTCGCTGCATCGTCTTGAGCGTTTCTGGACCGACCAGATCCTTTATCGTCTCTAAACGCCAACGCCGATCGAACTCGGCGCAAGGTTTCGCTAACCAAAACCCCGCATCATCGCTCTGGATGGTGCGGGGTTTTTCGTGCGCGCTTTTCGGATTGGTTCTGTGTGGTTTTTGCCGCACCTGATCACAAAAGCGTTGGCTAATTTGCCCCGGGTCGAGGAACCACAAAAGAGCCACATTGCATTGGCGTCACGAACGCCAACATACGATCGTAAAGGCACGCGCTCGACAACGAGGCTAGGCGTGCACACCGCACTTCTGTAGGATGCATGCATGACCCGCAAAACAAGCAACTTTAAAACACGGCGACAGATCCTGGCAGCTGGCCTTGGTCTTGGCGCCTCCGCGCTCGCGATGCGCGCCGCACACGCCCAGCAATCGGCGCTGGATGCCTTGCTCAACGAGCGTCTGCAGCAACACAATTCCGGTTGGGGCGACAGCTTTGATTCCACCGCGCAAGGCCAAGCGCCGGTGATTTCGCCCGAGCCGATGTTCTCGCCAGCCAGTGCTGTGAACCTGGAAACCGCGCTGCGCCAACATTCGGACATGATGAGCCGCGGCGGTTGGACGCAGGTTCCCGCAGACGCAACGCTGCGTCTGGGCGTGCGCCACCCAAACGTTCAGGCCTTGCGTCAGCGTCTGATTATCGGCGGTGACCTTGCCCAGCAGTGGGGCATTTCGGACGTGTTCGACAGCTATGTCGATTCGGCCGTGCGCCGTTTCCAGGCCCGTCATGGCCTGGTGGTCGATGGCGTTATGGGGCCGGAAGGCTTTGCAGCGATGAACGTGCCAATCGGCATGCGGCTGCGCCAGATGGAAACCAATCTGGTGCGCATCCGCTCCATGTCGGGCTTTCTTGGCGATCGCTATGTGATGGTCAACATTCCCGCTGCAGCGCTGGAGGCCATCAACTCAGGCCGTGTGACGACGCGCCACACCGCCATTGTCGGCAAGGTCGATCGTCCGACACCCATCCTCGATAGCCGCATCCACGAGTTGAACTTCAATCCCTATTGGACGGTACCGGTTTCCATTATTCGCCGCGATCTCATTCCGTTGATGCAGGAAAACCCGCAATATCTTTCGGAAAACAATATTCGCATCTTCTCCAATTGGGGCGCCAGCGCGCAGGAGCTTGCGCCTGAACAGGTCAATTGGAACACCGAGGAAGCCACGCAGTACATGTTCCGCCAGGACCCCGGCGAGATCAATTCGCTGGGCTCCGTGAAGATCAACTTCCACAACGAGCATCAGGTCTATCTGCACGATACGCCCGATAAATCCCTGTTTGGCGATGATTACCGTTTCCTGTCGTCGGGTTGTGTGCGCGTGCAAAACATTCGCGAACTCGTCACGTGGCTGCTTGCCGGCACGGAGGGATGGTCGCGCCAGCGGATCGATCAGGTAATCGCGACCGGCGAACGCGTTGATCTGCGCATCCCGGACCCGGCGCCGCTTTACATCAACTACGTCACGGCTTGGGCCGCATCTGATGGCACGGTGAACTTCCGCGAAGACATCTACAATCGCGACGGCCTGCCGACAGTCGCGTCCAACGGCTAGGCGATAGGGAGCATGACAGGCGAGATTTATCTCGAAATCATGCCTGTCGACAAAGCTTTGCGTGTTACGGCGATCGATCCGGTCACTGGGTTGGAGGTCGTATTCGCCGCGCCAAGCTACACCGCGCGCGAGCGCATCAATGAACTGGCGCGGCGGAAGCTTGACGCTCGCATAGCCCGCGAACGCGGCGCGGGCGGCTCCGCTTCAACTTCCAAACCGACCCAACGCACGCCGCGCGGCAAGCTCGTCTGAACGCTACTTGGCCAAAGCGCAGAGGTGTGTGCATTTCGCGCACCGATTGGTGTGTTGGACAGGGCCGTCCAATGTGTTAACCGCTCACCTCGCCTGCCGACTGCCAGAACCTTGCGCGTGGCAGATGCGCGCCGATCCATCACCAGGGGGCCTTCATCCATGGCTATGACCGAACACGACGCCGATGCGTTGTACCCGACCTTCTTTTCCGATGAACTTGCGACGACCGATCCGGAATTGGCTGCTGCCATCAAGGGCGAACTCGGTCGTCAGCAGCATGAGATCGAGCTCATCGCCTCGGAGAACATCGTCAGCCGCGCCGTGATGGAAGCGCAGGGCTCGGTGATGACCAACAAATACGCCGAAGGGTATCCCGGCCGCCGCTACTATGGCGGCTGCCACTTCGTTGATATTGCGGAGAAATTGGCGATTGAACGGGCTTGCAAACTGTTCGATTGCGAGTTTTCCAATGTCCAGCCGAATTCCGGCAGTCAGGCCAACCAGGCTGTGATGCTGGCGCTCGCCAAGCCAGGCGACACAGTCCTCGGCATGAGCCTGGATGCCGGTGGCCACCTGACCCATGGCGCGGCTCCAAATCTTTCAGGCAAGTGGTTCAATGCCGTCCAATATGGCGTGCGCAAGGAAGACGGCCTACTTGACTATGATCAGGTCGAGCAGCTCGCACATGAACACAAACCGACGATCATTATCGCCGGTGGATCGGCCTATTCGCGCCAGTTTGATTTTGCCCGCTTCCGCGCGATTGCCGATTCTGTTGGCGCGATCTTGCTTGTTGACATGGCGCATTTTGCCGGCCTCGTTGCCGGTGGACAGCACCCCAGCCCGTTTCCACACGCCCACATGGCAACGACGACGACGCACAAGACGCTTCGCGGCCCGCGCGGCGGTATGATCCTCACCAATGATGGGGACATCGCCAAGAAACTGAACTCAGCCGTCTTTCCCGGGCTGCAAGGCGGGCCGCTGATGCACGTGATTGCTGCCAAGGCGGTTGCCTTTGGTGAAGCGCTACGCCCGGAATTCAAGATTTACGCCAAGAATGTCGTCGAAAACGCGGTGGCGCTGTCCGAAACGCTGAAGAACCACGGCTATGACATTGTCTCCGGTGGTACTGAGAATCATATCGTTCTGGTCGATCTTCGCCCGAAAAACCTGACCGGGAAGGTCTCGGAAAAGGCGTTGGAACGCGCAGGCATCACCTGCAACAAAAACGGTGTGCCGTTCGATCCGCAAAAACCATTCGTCACGTCCGGTGTGCGCCTTGGCTCGCCAGCATGCACTACGCGCGGCTTTGGTGTCGCCGAGTTCCAGCAGGTTGGCCATTTGATCGCCGAGGTGCTCGACGTTCTCTCCCAGAACGAGACAGACGAAGACTCGCTCGTCGAGAAGGCCGTACATGAGAAAGTCGTTGCGCTGACGGATCGGTTCCCGATCTATCCCGATCTCGGCTAGATCAAAGCCAACCGCTCCATGCGCTGTCCTTTCTGCCAAAGCCTGAACACACACGTTAAAGACTCGCGGCCCGCCGAAGACAATGCCGTTATTCGGCGCCGCCGTGTCTGTGGCGATTGCGGTGGGCGCTTCACGACCTTTGAACGCGTCCAGCTTCGCGAGTTGACAGTCGTCAAGCGCGACGGCAAGCGCCAAACCTTTGATCGCGATAAGCTTTTGCGCTCGGTCAGTATTGCTGCGCGCAAACGGCCGCTTGCTGAAGAACAGTTGGAGCGCCTCGTCTCAGGCATCGTGCGCCAGCTGGAAAGCACCGGCGAAACCGACGTGCAGTCTGACCAGATCGGCCTCTTGGTCATGGATGCGTTGAAGGGCCTCGATGATGTTGCCTATGTGCGTTTTGCCTCCGTGTACAAAGATTTCCGCGAAGCCCGCGACTTTGAAGAGTTCGTCGAAGAGCTTGCCAGTTCCTCAGGCGTCACCCCTAAGCAGACCGACCCGTCTGAGTGACAGCGCTAGCGATGTCGTCGGAAACTGATCGCCGTTTCTTGGCTGCTGCACTGCGCCTCGGTCAGGCCGAGCTTGGCCGCACCTGGCCGAACCCAGCCGTTGGATGTTTGATAGTCCGCGACGGCGTCGTTGTCGCCGCAGGCGCTACCGGGCAGGGCGGACGCCCGCACGGCGAGACTGCGGCGCTCGATGAAGCCGGACCCGCAGCCGAAGGCGCAACCGCCTATGTTTCGCTGGAACCCTGCAATCATCACGGCAAAACCGGTCCTTGCACGGAAGCCTTGATCAAGGCAGGCGTCGCGCGCGTGGTTGTTGCGCTCGGCGACCCTGATCCGCGCGTGTCGGGGTCGGGCGTCACCAGGCTTGGCGACGCGGGCATTGATGTCGCTTTTGAGCCTTTTGCGGACATTAAGAAAGCTGCCACGCACGCCCATCGCGGCCATATCACGCGTCTCGCTAAAAACCGTCCGCATGTCACGCTAAAACTGGCGTTGAGTGCCGATGGTGCCATCGGCCGAGAAGGCGAAGGGCAGATGGCCATCACGTCTGCCCAAACAAACCGCCTGATGCATGGTCTGCGGGCGCGCATGGACGCGATCGGTGTCGGCGCAGGTACCTACCAGGCCGATGCACCCAAGCTCACTGTACGCCTGCCTGGGCTTTCAAACAGGTCGCCGCATAGGGTCCTTTTTGGCGGAGCAAAGGCCCCGGAGAATTGGATTCACTTGCCTGGCCATGATTTAGCAAATGGCCTCGGCAACTTGGCCGCACGTGGCATCACAAGCTTGCTGGTTGAAGGCGGTGGCAAGCTGGCCAAGAGTTTTCTGCAAGATGGTCTGGTCGATGAGGTTCTTTTGATCAAAGGCCAGCCGGTCTTGGGTCCTGCGTCCATGCGCCCCTTTGCTCGTGATCCTTTTTTGGCTGGCTTGCCAGGGTTTTCGGCTGCGGGTCGTCGCCAGAGCGGCCCTGATCAGATTGTCACGTTCGTACCATCGGGAAAGGCCTGATTTCATGTTCACCGGTATCGTTACTGCGATCGGCACTGTCGCGAACGTTGAAACGATGGGCGAAGACAAGCGCTTCACCATCCAATCGCCCTATGATTCAGCGACCATCGATCTTGGCGCCTCCATCGCCCATGACGGTTGCTGTTTGACGGTTACAACGTTGGAACAAACGGCGGCTGGTGCGCGCTACACGATTGATGCGTCGATAGAAACGCTGCGCCTGACGACTCTTAGTACCTGGCAGGAAGGCAGCCGGATCAATCTGGAACGCTCGCTGAAACTCGGCGATGAAATGGGTGGGCATCTCGTCACCGGTCACGTGGATGGCATGGCCAGAGTGACCAGCCGCGAGGATGGGCAGAACACTTCGTTGTTCGAGATCGAGGCGCCGGAAAACCTCGCCAAATTCATTGCCAAGAAGGGTTCGGTTTGCCTGCAGGGAACCTCGCTGACGGTCAACGATGTTCAAGGTAACCGATTCACGCTGATGCTGATCCCGCACACGCTGGAGGTGACCACCTGGGGTGATCGAAAGGTCGGTGACGCGATGAACATCGAGATCGACCTGATGGCGCGCTATGCCGAGCGTCTGATGCGGGCCGATGATTAAGGGTCTGGACCCTAGCCCTTGCCAGCAAAAGGCGTATAAGCACCGCGCATCTTGAATTAGTTGGTACCCCATGGCCCATTTTTTGATCGCTGAAGCGCGCTTCTACACCGACCTGGCCGATGAACTGGCCGCCGGCGCCATCGAGGTTTTGGAGGCCGATGGGCATACCTATGAACGCGTTTCGGTACCCGGTGCGCTGGAAATCCCTGGCGCCATGATGATGGGCTATCGCAATCCCAAGGCCTATGATGGCTACATCGCGCTTGGCGTGGTGATCCGCGGGGAGACCTCGCACTATGACATCGTGGCCGGTGAATCCTCACGTGCACTGATGGATCTGACGCTAAATCCCGGACTTGCTATCGGCAACGGCATCCAAACGGTCGAGAATCGTGACCAAGCGTGGGCGCGCGCAAACCGTGCCGACAAGAACAAGGGTGGCGGCGCGGCCAAGGCTGCCATGGCGCTCGTTGAACTGCGCCGCACCATGGGAACGCAGTAATGGCCGCAACGGTGCGCCCAAATTCTACGCCAAAAGGCGCAGCGCCGAAACCAGCCAATGCCCGTGGTGTTGCGCGCTTGATCGCTGTGCAGGCGCTCTATCAAATGGATGTCGGTGGGACGACCATGCCGCAAGCCTTAGCGGAGTTTGAGCTTTTTCGCTTGGGCGAAGAGGTGGATGGCTGGGCCTATCGACCTGCAGACAAAGGCTATTTTCGCCACCTGGTGACCGGTGTAGTCGATGCGCAAAAAATTCTTGATCCGGCCATTCATGCCGCACTGCCAGATGGCTGGCCTTTGACGCGTCTTGATACGTTGCTGCGGGCGCTTTTGCGCACGGCGGCCTTTGAGATCATGAAACGGCAGGATATTCCCGCGCCTGTCGTCCTCAACGAGTATATTGATATCGCCAAGGCGTTCTACGATGAGCAGGAAGTTCGCCTGACAAACGGTGTGCTCAACGCTTTGGTGAAACGGTTCCGCACCTAAGCGACGATTTGCCTTCGTGGATCGAACGGGCAGGGACCCGTCGTAAGCGTTTTCCACATGGACGTTTGGCGATTGCCGCGCGATACCCTGTCCATGACTGTTGCTTCCATCGATCCGATTGAAACCCATGATGATGCGCGTGCCAAACGCAACGCGCTGGTTCTTGCCATTGGTCAGGCTTTGGGTGGGGCCAACGCCTCCATCGTAATTGCGACCGCCGGGCTTGCCGGCGGCTATGTGCTGCCCACCGAGCAGGCAGCTTTTGCGACCATCCCCGTATCGCTTTTTATTCTCGGCACCGCGTTTTGCACGCTACCAGCGCAAAAGCTGATGGGTCGCGTCGGGCGTCGGCCTGTCTTTTGGGCGGCTGCTTCGTTTGGCGTTCTGGCCGGATTGGTGTCCATGCAGGGCGTGCTCTCCGGAGCCTTTTGGATGTTGTGCCTGGGCACGTTCATGGCAGGTATGTTCGGTGCGGTTGTGCATTCCTACCGGTTCGCGGCCGCCGATACCGCATCGCCTGCCTTTCGCCCAAAGGCGATTTCCTGGGTTTTGGCTGGCGGCGTCGCCTCCGGCTTGATCGGCCCCCAAGTCGTCATCGCGATGAACGACTTTTTCGATCCGATTCTCTTTGCCGGCGCGTTTCTGGGACAGGCAGGCCTGGCGCTCTTGTCCGTTGCCGTTGTCAGTTTCGTCGATTTGCCAAAACCGGTCGTTCAAACCGCAGCGAGCAAAGCGCGGATCCGGCCAATGGCAGAGATCGCCAAACAGGCGCGCTTTCAGGCAGCCTTGCTCAGCGCCATTGTCTCCTACGCGCTGATGGCACTGGCGATGACGGCAGCGCCCATCGCCATGATCGCTTGCGGCCATTCGGTCGGCGAGGCGGCGCTTGGCATCCAATGGCACGTGATCGGCATGTTCGCGCCGAGCTTCTTCACCGGCTCGCTGATCACCCGGTTTGGCGTGGAGCGGGTGATCTTGGCTGGGTTCGCTTTGTTGGCCGTCTGCGCGGCGGTGGCGCTCAACGGCATCTCCGTTGGCCATTTCTGGATCGCGCTTGTGCTTTTGGGCGTGGGTTGGAACTTTGCCTTCCTTGGCGCAACGGCGATGCTGACCGAATGCTATCGCCCTGAAGAACGCAACACGGTGCAGGGCTGGAACGACTTCATCCTGTTTGGCTTTGTGGCGTTTGCGAGCTTCTCCTCAGGCGGCCTTCTGCACCTGTTTGGCTGGTATGTGATCAATTGGATCTTGCTGCCGGTGCTGGCGCTCGCCGCCCTGTTTCTTCTTTGGCGCGGGCGCACAGCGCAGCCAGCCTAAGCGCGTATCTTAGACTTTGGTTGAAAACCCTGGCCTGAAGGCCGGACAACCTGCCACCGTCGCTTGCTATGGCTTGGCCTTTTTGGCATGACCTGCGCGGCTAGGGGCGGCCAGACCCGCTCACCCGCGAGGTGGAAGCGTCCCTCATCAGCCTAGCAAGATCACGAACGAGAGACGGGCCCCAAGCCCTCAGTCTCGCACCAAGTTAGTGCGCATCGCGCACGCAACGCTTCAAGGGATCGATCCATGGAACTCATCTTTGTCATCGCGTGTGGCATTCTATCGATTGTCTACGGTGTCTGGGCCGTACAATCGGTGATGGCCGCCGATGCGGGCAATCAGCGCATGCAAGAAATCGCAAGCGCCATTCAGGAAGGCGCTTCGGCCTACCTGACCCGCCAATATCTTACCATCGCCGTCGTTGGCGCTGTTATTTTTGTTCTCGTCATCTTCCTGCTCGGCATGGAAGTCGCCATTGGTTTTCTGATCGGCGCCGTCCTGTCTGCCGCTGCCGGTTTCATCGGCATGCACGTGTCGGTGCGCGCCAATGTGCGCACGGCGCAGGCGTCCTCGCAGAGCTTGGCAGCCGGCCTCTCTATCGCGTTCAAGTCTGGTGCCGTCACTGGCATGCTGGTGGCCGGCCTCGCCCTGCTTGGCGTGGCCGTCTACTACTATCTGCTAACCGGCCCCATGGGCTACGAGAACACCTCGCGCGTTGTCATCGACTCGCTGGTTGCCCTTGGCTTCGGCGCCTCGCTGATTTCGATCTTTGCCCGTCTCGGCGGCGGTATCTTCACCAAGGGCGCCGATGTTGGCGGTGACTTGGTCGGTAAAGTTGAAGCCGGCATCCCTGAGGATGATCCCCGTAACCCTGCCACGATCGCCGACAATGTGGGCGACAATGTCGGCGATTGTGCCGGTATGGCGGCTGACCTTTTCGAAACCTACGCGGTGACGGTTGTTGCGACGATGGTGCTCGCCTCAATCTTCTTTGTCGGCGCAGAGGGTGAGAAGATGATGCTGTTGCCGCTGGTCATCGGTGGCGCTTGCGTCATCACCTCGATCATCGGCACCTTCTTCGTTCGCCTCGGTTCGAACAACTCCATCATGGGCGCTCTCTACAAGGGCTTCTGGGGTGCAGCGATCCTGTCGATCGTTGCGCTTGCCGCCATCGTCTGGGGCTGGTTGGGCGCCGATCAGGTGTTCACCACAACCGGTGGCACAAGCTTCACCGGTGTTGATCTCTTCTTCTGCGGTGTCATCGGCCTTGTGGTCACCGGCGGCATCATCGTCGTCACCGAGTATTACACCGGCGTGGGTTATCGCCCGGTGCGCTCGATCAGCCAGGCATCGGTCACCGGTCACGGCACCAACGTCATCCAGGGCCTGGCGATCTCGCTGGAAGCAACCGCGCTACCCGCACTGATCATCATCGCTGGCATCATCTCCACTTTCCTGCTTGCAGGTCTGTTTGGCATCGCTATTGCGGTGACGACCATGCTCGCCCTTGCTGGCATCGTGGTGGCACTGGATGCCTTTGGACCCGTCACCGACAATGCGGGCGGCATCGCCGAGATGGCCGATCTGCCAAGCTCGGTGCGTGAGACGACCGACGCGCTAGACGCTGTGGGCAACACCACCAAAGCCGTCACCAAAGGCTACGCCATTGGGTCCGCTGGCTTGGGTGCTCTGGTGCTGTTTGCCGCCTACACCGAAGATCTGAAGTTCTTCGCAGCCAACGCAACGCCGGGCTCCTTCTTCGAAGGCGTGGCGGTCGATTTCTCGCTATCCAACCCCTATGTCGTGGTTGGCCTGCTCTTCGGTGGTCTGTTGCCTTATCTCTTCGGTGGCATGTCCATGACCGCTGTGGGCCGCGCCGGCGGCGCCGTGGTGGAAGAGGTTCGCCGTCAGTTCAAAGCCGATCCAGGCATCATGGAAGGCACGTCTAAGCCTGATTATGCCCGCGCTGTGGACATGCTGACCAAGGCTGCGATCAAGGAAATGATCGTGCCGTCGATGCTGCCGGTGCTCTCGCCTATCGTGGTGTTCTTCCTCATCAACGCGATTGCTGGCAAGGACCAGGCCTTTGCCGCCGTTGGCGCTATGCTCCTCGGCGTGATCGTCAACGGGCTCTACGTGGCTGTTTCTATGACTGCAGGTGGCGGCGCATGGGATAACGCCAAGAAGAGCTTTGAAGACGGTTTTATCGACAAAGACGGCGTGAAGCACGAAAAAGGCGGCGAGGCCCACAAGGCATCGGTCACGGGCGATACAGTCGGCGATCCTTACAAGGATACCGCTGGTCCGGCCGTGAACCCGATGATCAAGATCACCAACATCGTGGCGCTGCTCCTGCTTGCTGTGCTTGCGCACAGCTAGGCCGTCAGGCTCGCGCGGAAAAGAAAACCCCGCCAACCGTTCTGGTTGGCGGGGTTTTTTGCTCGATACCGAGTGGGCGGGTTTAGAAAATGTTTGTCGGCGTTGAGCCCAGACCACCCAAGATCTGGCCGATAAAGGTGAGGTCCGCGCCGCCGGTCGGCGTTGTCTCGCTGACGAAATCGAAGATCACACCATCCTGCATACCATAGTCGGCGATCCTGGCGACCAGCTCGTTCTCATCGAAATACACGGCCAACACGCGCTGGTCGGTGATCTCAGGACGCGAGAAGGCGAATGTCTGCTCGCTGCGCTGCGAGATGTAATAGAACACCTCATTGTCGAGCGTCGCAGTGGTTTGCGGCGTGCCGAGCACGATCAGGACCTGGTTTTTCGACGAACCAACCGGCACTTGCTCCAACCCGGAGTCCGGCATGATGAAGCCGTGATTGCGCACTTCGGTTGTGTTGCAGGCCGACAGCGCCAGCGCTGCGCCCAATGCAACCGCACCTGTCAGCAGCGACCGGCGCGTCGGTTCGTCCTCGGCCAATGAATGGCCAATCGGGGAAGTCCCCTTTAATCCGACCTTTGCCAACCCTATACCTCCTCACTACAGACCATACGCACATAGGGGTGCGGGTGTGGTGCGCGGCCGAAAGCGACCGTCGCCTGTCCGGACCTACCCAAGATGACCAAATAGGGCAACACGATGGTGTTCGGTTTATGGAAACGGCGTAAAGATATGACGCCTTACGCTTTTTATCAAAGCGTCACGGATCAGGCGCGCCAGCCGGTCTTTTTTGAAGCCTGGGGCGTTCCCGATACGATTGGTGGTCGGTTCGACATGCTGATTGCTCATGCAATACTCCTTTTCCGCCGTTTGAAAAGAATAGAGGGCGCGCGCGCCGAAGAAGCCGCTGTCCGTTCGCAGGCCTTTTCCGACCTGATGTTCAAGGACCTTGACCGAGCCTTACGGGAGACCGGCGTTAGCGACCGCAACGTGCCAAAACGCTTAAAAACGCTGGCCACTGCCTATTTGGGTCGTGGCCAGGCGTTTGGCGAAGCGCTGGATAGTGGGGATGAAAAGGCGCTCGCCGAGGCCATTGACCGCAATGCTGGCGGCATCGTTTTTGGTGCCGATAAAGCGCCGTCCGCAGACGAGCCTTCATCCTACGCGGTGAACGCGCTGGCCCTGGCTCGATATCTGCAGGCTGCCGACAAGACTTTGGCTGATCAGGACGACAATGCCGTGCTAAGTGGCGAGTTGGTTTGGCCGATGAACCCTGAACACGTCACTGCGTAAAGGGCGGCATGATGGGCAAAAAAGACCTTCCAACACTTTCTATCCTTGCCGAGGAAGCGCGGCGCAGCCCAGTGCGGGTGCGCCTGGAGCTCGATTCTGAGGAACGCGAGCAGCTCGCCGAAGAAAACGGGCTTGCCTCGGTTGAACTTTTTGATCTTCGCGCGACCGCTCTGGGCATGAAGGGCCGTCAATTGCGCGTGGAGGGCGAGTTAAAGGCTGAGGTAACCTACATTTGCGGCGTGTCGCTTCGCCCCTTTAAAGCTTCGCTCGATGTGCCGTTTGAACAGATTTTTGGTCAGCCGAAAAAACAAGACGAGATCATCGATCTCGATCCTCTGGACGACAACGATATCGAACCTTTGGTGGGCGGGGCGGCGTCGATCTCAGACCTTGCCTATCAGCTGTTCACGCTGACACTGGATCCCTATCCGAGGCATCCAGATTTGGCACCCCCCAGTCCAGCCCACTCCGATGACTATGCTGTTGACGATGAGGAACCGGCTTCGCCCTTTGCGGTCCTGAAAGACCTCAAACGCTGAAACAAAGATCTTCAGGCATCCGCTGCCAGCGCAACAGGCTCATTGCCAATATGTGCCCTTTATCCGGGTCAGATTCGGCTATAGGAATGCGGGCTCAGGCCCTTTCGACATCGTTGGTCTCGGCCAATTGGAAAACTTGCATGACGCGTGACGACGACACAGTGACGATATCGGTGGATGCGATGGGAGGCGACGAGGGCGCCGCCAACGTCATTCCTGGTCTCGCCATCTCTAAACAGCGTCACCCGGAACTTGCCTTCATTGTTGTGGGCGATGCGGCGGTGATCCAACCGATTCTCGATAAGCACCCAAACCTCAAGGGTTGCACCCAGGTGGTGCACACCGATGTTGCGGTGGCGATGGATGCCAAACCGTCTCAAGCTTTGCGGCAAGGCCGACGCACGTCTTCCATGTGGAAGGCGATCGAGCAGGTGAAAACCGGAGATGCCGACATTTGCGTCTCTGCTGGCAACACCGGCGCACTGATGGCGATGTCGAAATTCTGCCTGAAGATGCAAAAAGGCATTGAGCGCCCCGGGATCGCGGCCATCTGGCCAACTGCGCGTAACGAGGCAGTGGTGCTCGATGTTGGCGCGACCGTTGGCGCGGATGCCGACATGCTGGTTGATTTTGCACTGCTAGGATCGGCCATGGCCCGCGCGCTCTTTGGCGTTGATCGGCCGACCATTGGTCTTCTCAATGTCGGCGTCGAAGAGGTCAAAGGCCTGGAACCAATCCGCGAGGCCGGCCAGCGCCTCAAAGATGCCGATTATGATGGCATGGACTATATCGGCTTTGTCGAGGGCACGGACATCGGTTCGGGCAATGTTGATGTCATCGTCACCGAAGGTTTTTCGGGCAACATCGCACTGAAAACCGCCGAGGGCACGGCCAGGCAGATCGGCAGCTATCTGCGCGATGCCATGACAGCCACCTTACGCACCAAGCTTGGTGCGCTACTTGCCCGCCCTGGGTTTAATGCGTTGCGCATGAAGATGGACCCGCGCCGTGTGAATGGCGGTGTGTTTTTGGGCATGAACGGCACAGTCGTGAAAAGCCATGGCGGCGCTGACGCGCTTGGATTTGCCGCCGCTGTCGACCTGGCGCGCACCATGGTGATCAACGAGCTGGGCGAGAAGATTTCCGCTCAACTTGCCCAAGCCGGTCGAGGCATCGTAGAAGCTCACCCTAATCCGTCTCCCTCGGCCGAGGATGAGACACCAATCTCCGAGGCCTCATGACATCTGCCGCGTCTTCCGTTCGTCACGCTCGCGTTTTGGGCGTCGGCAGTTATTTGCCCGCCAAAGTCCTCACCAACGACGATCTGGCCAAGATGGTCGATACGTCAGACGAGTGGATCGTCCAGCGAACCGGCATCCAGTCGCGTCATATCGCAGCGTCTGATGAACGTACCAGCGATCTGGCCTTTGAGGCGGCCAAGGCGGCGCTTGCCAACGCCGAAGTCGATCCGCAATCCATTGATTTGATTGTGCTGGCCACCGCCACACCCGACTACACCTTTCCGGCCACCGCAACCCAGGTTCAGCAAAAGCTCGGCATTCGCCATGGCTATGCTTTCGATCTGCAGGCGGTGTGCTCCGGTTTCGTGTTCGCTATGGCCACGGCCGACAGTCAGTTGAAGGCCGGTCTTGCCAATCGGGCGCTGGTCATCGGCGCAGAAACCTTCTCGCGCATCATTGACTGGGAAGACCGCACGACCTGCGTCCTCTTCGCTGATGGGGCCGGGGCGGTTGTTCTTGATGCGGTTGATGGACCGGTCGATCCCGATGGTCCTGGCATCATCGCGTCCTCGCTTCGATCCGATGGCAATCATCGCGAGAAGCTGTTCGTCGATGGCGGCCCATCAACGAACCAGATGGCCGGTCATTTGCGGATGCAGGGGAAAGAAGTCTTCAAGCATGCCGTTGGCATGATCACCGACGTAATTGTCGACGTGTTCGAGCAGACGGGCTTTAACGGCGACACCATCGATTGGTTCGTGCCCCACCAGGCCAACAAGCGCATCATCGATGCGTCGGCAAACAAGCTGAAAATCGATCCCGCCAAAGTCGTCGTCACTGTTGATCACCATGGCAACACGTCGGCAGCTTCCATCCCTTTGGCGCTCAGCGAAGCGGTCGCCGATGGGCGTATCAAGAAGGGTGATGTTGTGTTGTTGGAAGCTATGGGCGGCGGATTTACCTGGGGCGCCTGCCTGTTGCGTATGTAACGCAGCGGCCAAGAATGCATCAAACTTGCCCTGAGTGCTGATTTTTCTAGCTATTTTTGCCATAAGCTGAATTGACCCGCCGCAAACCCATCGCTTAAGACTTGTGCCTCAAGGCGAGGGGTCGCTGAAGCGAATGAGAAGAGGGCCAAGAGGGTTATGGCAGGTGGAACCGTCACGCGCGCTGATCTATGCGAAGCCGTCTACCAACAGGTAGGGCTGTCACGAACCGAGGCGGCCGATTTGGTCGAGGCGGTGATTGAAGAGATCGCGTCGGCAGCGGTTCTTGGCGAGAACGTCAAGCTTTCCTCGTTTGGCACGTTCGTGGTTCGCCACAAGGATGAGCGCATCGGGCGCAATCCCAAGACCGGCGAAGAAGTGCCAATCACGCCGCGTCGTGTGATGGTTTTCAAACCATCCAACATCCTCAAAGAGCGCGTCGATAACGGCCACAAATCCTAACGCGCTGGCTGGCCTTGGCCTTTCGATTTCAAGGCCCCTATTCCCGAAAACTTCCGATGATCTTTCTTGTTGTTGTGAACACGCAACAGCCTCGTCGTAACGACCGTGGCGCCTGAAGATTAGGCATGCTCAACGGTTGGTGTGCCACGCCACATGCCCTAAAGTCTGGCGACTTCAATGATTCGTTTGAAATTCGTCGGTAGTCATTGAAATTAAAGAATAAAAAGTTCGTCAAATCGGTTTTCAATGAGGGGGTTGAAGCGACATGGCGCGTGCCTCGGCCAAAAGCCCGGAAGCGTTTCGCACGATAAGCGAAGCGGCGGACGTTTTGGACTTGCCACAGCACGTGCTTCGTTTCTGGGAAACCCGGTTCAGCCAGATCAAGCCGATGAAGCGATCCGGCGGTCGGCGGTACTATCGACCCTCTGATATCGCGCTCCTGCAGGGCATTCGCCATCTGCTCTATGATGAAGGCTACACCATTAAGGGCGTGCAGCGCATCTTGCGCGAACAGGGTATCGCCCATGTCGTGAGTTTCGCCGATCAAGCCATCGCTGAAGCGCCGGCCAATCCGCCGGCCCCACGGCCGAATCCAGCGCCGCAACCTATCGCTTCAACGGCAAGACCCGCGCCAGTTCCGTCCCCAACTTCGACGTCGCAAACGCCGCTGGAACCGGCTCGTCCGGATCCGGTTCGCGCCGCGCTTTCCGGCAGGACAGAGCCTGCACCATCCGCACAGCCGGCAACACCGCAGCAAGCACCAGCACCAACGCCGGTGGCGGTCCAACCTGCCGCGTCGGTTTCCCAGGCCCCGCCACCTCCGGTTGTTCCGGCCACCTCCAACCTTCGTTTTGTTGCTGAACCGGAGCCGACGGCTGTTCATGATGCAGCCTTGCACGCGAGCACGCCGCAACCCGCAGCGCCACCGCAGTTAGGCGCGGTTCCAAGCCAACCCATGCCTCAACCGGTTGCAACCAGTGTTGCGCCGCCAAGTGCTCCCATTGCGCCGAGCCCGGTTCCACAGGTCGCGACGCCCACACCAACCGCCGCCCCGCAACCCCTACCGCAGGCCACCAGGCCGCCGGGCGCAGCCGAGGTCGGCGGCGGTCTTTCGCCGAACCAGACCGAAGCGTTGGTCCAAGCGCTTCGCACGTTGATGGAATGCAAGTCGCAGCTGGATCAGGCGCGACCGGCGCCGGCGCCAGCTGAACCGCCAAGTCCTGCTTAAACCTTTTCAGATTTGCGCCGATGAGAAACGCTCTAGACTTGTCAAACGTTGATTTTCTGGTCGCCGATGACAGTCGCTTTATGCGACGCCTAGTTGTGTCGGTGCTGAAGGCTTTTGGTGTGCGCCGCGTCGAGGAGGCATCAACCGGCCAAGAGGCCTATGACGGCATCCAACTTGGCCACTTCGACATTGTATTGCTCGATTGGGAGTTCCCCGATCGATCGGGCGAGTCGGTGATGCGGGCCATTCGCAAGCCGAACCATCCAGGTGCCTTTCAAACCGTCATTATGATGTCGGGACATGATGAACAACGCCGGATCGAGCGCGCCTTGCGCTTTGGCGTCAATGGCTATGTGGCCAAACCCGTCGCGCCCGCCACGCTGTACGCTCAGATCCGCCAGACGATCTTGAACCCGCGACCCTATATCCGCACCGAGCACTATTTCGGGCCACAGCATCCCTTGATAACGGCTGCGTTGCGAGAGCAAGAGCTAAGAGAAAAAGAAGCGCGTCGCGTGGCAAAACCGACACCGCAGCAGGATACCAGCGAAGCGGTCGATCTGGACGACGTTGCTCTTTTCGAGTGATGTCTCGGTTTTTTTGGTGATGGTCGGGGCGGCGGGATTCGAACCCACGACCTCTCGTCCCCCAGACGAACGCGCTACCAGGCTGCGCTACGCCCCGACGGTCCGCAATTAGCCCGCCGACGCCGGTGAGTGCAAGCGGCAATGCGTCCAGCGAAAGAAATTCCTTCTAAGCATCGACCTGCCGTGACCGGCGAGCATAGGGATGGGCGATGCCTGCCGCAATCACGCCCCAAGACAGGCCGAGCAACAGGAAAAAATGCCGCCAGCGATCTGTGTCGATAAACGTGCCCATCAGCATCGCGCCGGTGAAAAGTGCAAAAAGCGGAATGGCAACGGCTCGCAATGGTGGATTGAACAGGATAACCCGCAGCAGCTGAAAAGCTGTGGTGAAGACGAGCGTGATGTAGGCAAAAAAACCAAGCCAACCATGCGTCATCAGGGCGTTTAGATAAACATTGTGGGGATCAATGCCGAACATCTCGCGAAAGCCGAGCGCACCAAGGCCAAGCGGATGATGAATGCTCAATTGAAAGCCAAGAACATGGCGGCCGAATCTGCCAAGCTCACCGCCATCATAGCTTTGGAGCAGATTGGCACGTTGGGTGAGCAAATCGCCGATAGCGGGAATGGAAAAGGCAACCGCGACGCCAACCATCAAAAAACCAAAGCCCACCATGCTGAGCAGCACGATGCGAAACCGCTCGGCGGGATTCGGTGTCAAAACGAAATGCAACACCGTGATCACGGCGATGGAGTAGAGGGTGTAACCCCAGGCACCGCGCGAAAACGACAGCAGGATCCCGACCGAGCAAATACTGATGACGATGATTGGGAAGAACCAACGCTTCATCGGTTGCGATAGGATCGTGTAGATCGCAAAAACCACGGCACCGGCCAGGAACGGCGCGAAGACATTGGGATCTTCAAAGCTGCCACGCGCGCGACCAAAACGAGTGAAAAGCTCACCGGTTCCGGCGATTCCGAAATAGCCCATGATCCCAAACAGAGCTGCCAGGATGGCGCCGCACTGCCAGGCGTTGCGGATAAGAGCCATGCGCGAAATCGTATCGCGTGCCATGTAACAGGCAAAGAACAGACTGGTCGCCGCCAAAAAAGCTGTCACCAAAATCTGAAACCGCGCATCGCCAAGATTGGGGGCGATTGGCACGCTTGCGAAACCGCCGAGCACGTAAAGGATTAACAGACCAAGCATCGGCAAAACCGGACGTGGAAGGGTCATGCCGAAGAGAAACGAAACACCGATCACGGCCACGCCAAGCAGCTCATAGGGAGCCGGTTCGCGCAGCACGAAAAACCCGGAAAACGCCAGCAACCAGACCCAGGCGTGCCCGATCTGCACCAATGGACGTGCCACGGGCGCCGAGTTCGTCGCCGCATGCGGCGCCCAACCGGAGGCAGCGCTTAGGTCAGTGGGGGTGGTCGCGCGGCTCAATAGGCGTTCTCTTTGTTGGTGAGAAGCGCCAACGGCGTCATCGCAATGATCTGAAGATCAAACAGGATTGACCAGTTTTCTATGTAGAACAGGTCGTGCTCCACGCGCCGCTCGATCTTTTCAAGCGTGTCCGTTTCGCCGCGCCAGCCATTAACCTGCGCCCAACCGGTGATGCCTGGCTTCACTTTGTGGCGGGCAAAATAGCCATCGACCACATCATGATAGAGACCGCCCGCGGCCTTCGCGGCCATGGCGTGGGGGCGGGGGCCAACCAGCGAAAGGTCGCCTTTGAAGACCACATTGAACAGTTGCGGCAGCTCATCGATGCTGGTTGCCCTTATGAATCGCCCGACGCGGGTGACGCGCGGATCACCCTTGGTGACCAGCTTGGTCGCCTGCGCATCGCACATGTCGGTGTACATGGAACGGAATTTGTAGACGCCGATCGGCTCGTTGTTGAAACCGAACCGCTTCTGTTTGAAGAAGACTGGCCCCTTGCTGTCGAGCTTCACCGCGATCGCCGTGGCGATCATCACCGGCGACAACGCGACCAGCATGGCAAATCCGAGAACCCGGTCGAGTACGGCCTTGGCGACATAGTCCCAATCAGTGAGCGGGCGGTCAAAGATCGCTAGAAACGGCACGTTGCCGATATAGTTGTAGGCGCGCGGACGGAAACGCAGTTTGGCCGTATGCGCCGACAGGCGCACATCGATGGGCAAGATCCACAGCTTGCGGACCATATCGAGCACACGCTTTTCTGCCGTCATCGGCAGCGTCACGATGATCATGTCGAGCGAGGCCATACGTGCGAACGCCACAGCGTCATCAACTGAGCCAAGCTTGGGTAGACCGGCACAGCGCTGCTGGCTGCGATCATCGCCACGATCATCAAAGAAGCCAATCAGATTGAGATCGCTGTTGGCCGAGTTGCGCAGCGCCTCAACCAGTCGTTCAGCCTCCTTGCCGCCGCCGACAAGCGCGACGTTGCGTTGCAAGCGGCCTGCGGCTGTCCAATGGCCAACAAGCGCAACCACCGCGCTGCGATAGAGCATCAGGGTCATCAGACCAGTAGCAAACCAGAGACCGACCCAAAGGCGGCTAAGGTCATCGCCAACGTTGGAGAAGAAGGCAAAGGCCAGCATCAGCGCAAAAAGCACCGTCCAGCCGCCGACAACCCGCAACCCTTGGTGCGCAATCGAGCGCATGCCATAGGGGGTGTAGAGCCCGAGAAGTTGGAAAACGGCGACCGCAACGGTCGGCACGCCGACAATCATGCCGACATAGAGAGCAGAAAAGCCAAACTGACTTCCAAGGTACCAAGCGTAGAGCGCGAGCCCTGTGCCGGCGATCACCAGCCACTCAAACAATCGCACCAGCCCCGCCAGGATGACCGGCGACATGGCATGCGATTTCAGGGTTCGGGCCGCGTCGATGGCGGCTTTGGAAAGCGGGCGAAGATCATCGCTTCCGCCAATCAAATTGGAAGTTGAGGCTGGGTCTATGTCGACGCTGGCGGCCTGGATGGCCTCGCGCGCAACAGTCCCTCGGTCGATCAACATGACGGCACCCTTGTCCGGTGGGCCGTGCGTCCGGTGATCAAACCTGCCACCGACCCATTTAATGGCGCAGGATCAACGCCTGCTCCTTGTCGTTAGGGCCAGCTATACAGCGCCGATCTTTGCGCCCGTTTAAGGGAAGTGGTGAACAAGGCGTTGCCTGGAACGCTGGCGGAGCGTTAACGCGCGGCGGTGATGGCCCGGTAGCTCTCGGCAATCTGATCGACCATCGTATCGACATGGAAGTTTTCAGCCAGATACGCGTAACGCGTTTCCTGCGTGTCGATAGAAGCCTGTGATCGTGGTTTTAGCGTCTCTCGCATGGCCGCCGCCAAGGCATCGACATTGTCGGCTGGCACCAAAGCATCGCGCGTTGGCCCGAAGATCTCGGCAACACCGCCAACATCGGTTGCGATGACCTGCTTACCGGCGGCTATCGACTCAATCACGATGTAAGGTAGCGATTCAGCGCGCGACGGGACGACGATGGTGTTGGTGGCGGCAAAGGCCTCGCGTACGGGGCGCCGGCCAACAAAGGTCACCTCTTCCGCCAGACCAAGCTTGTCGGCGTAATCGCGATAGTCATCCAGCATCGGTCCATCACCGAGCATGAGTACCCGTAATGGTCGGCCATCGGGATGGTGGATCTGACAAAGCGCTTCCAGAAGCACATCGACGCCTTTGATCGCGCGCATCTCACCAACGAACGCAAAATCATGCGTTGGATCGTCCAGCGTCACCGGCCCACCGGCAAATTCTCCGCTGCCCAGGCCATTGAAGACGACCTTGTCGCGGCCACGCGTGTCGCCGATTTTCTCTTCAAACCCGTCGGCACTGAACTGGCTTTCGAAAAGGAACTGATGGGTGAGGGGGATCAGACGCCGTTCAGCGGTCAGAAAAACCTTACCGCTCATCGTCTTCCAGTCGTAATGCAGCGATCCGCCATGCGGCGTGTAGACGGCCTGGGCGTCTGTGCGCCAGGCCGATAGGCGCGCGTAAAGCCCGCCCTTGGCACCGTGGCCGTGCACCACGTCCGGCTGCAACTCTTTGATCAATTTACGAAATTGCATCGAAAGCCGCAGGTCGCCCCAGCCGGGCAAGCGCGGAATGTCGAGGGTATGAACACCCAGCGATAGACGCGGGGCAAAACGCTCCAGTGTTGAGCGCACATGGTCGGACGCGCGCAGTGAGTCCACGGCGATGCCAAGCTCAAAGCCGCGCTCCAAAAGCCCGTCTGTCAGATCGAGAATATGGCGCCAAAGACCGCCAACCGGGGCGCGGGTGATCAGCAAGACCCGCAAGGGTTTGCCATCGCTTGCACTCATCAGAACCAGCGTTCCCGCACCGTGATGACGTCGCCGGGGCGCAAGGCTTCATTGAGTTCGACCCGGCCAACAACCACTTCGCCATTCATCACGCGCGAGATATCGACATTAGAGCGCACAGCCCGCGGCGAGAAGCCGCCAGCAATGGCAATAGCGCTGCGCACGGTCATCCCGGCGACATAAGGAAACTGACCGGACGTGCCAACCTCGCCGAGCACGAAAAACGGACGGTAGGCGGCCACTTCAACGCTGACGTCAGGGTTGCGCAAAAACCCTTCGCGCAGCGCTTGGGTCACGCTGGCGTCTAGTTCATCAGCCGTAAGACCGCGCGCTGGGACGTCTCCGATTAGTGGCATGGAGATCATGCCTTCGACATCAACGGTATAGGTGGAGGAAAGGCTCGGTTGCTCGAAAACCGTGATCCGCAAAGCATCGCCGGAATCCAGGGCGTAGGGCTCGACAAGCAGCGGATTGAAATCTGAAGGCTGTGGCGCAGTGCTGGCGCAACCGGCCAGCAGGGGCAAGGACGCCAATAAGCCAAACAGGCGAAATTTCAGACCAGACACCATGACACGCAACGCCTTACAAACCTTTACGGGAAGCGCGTCGCTTGGCTCCAAGAATGCCGTGTGGTGACCCGCTTCATCACCGGTGAAAGTAACCGGACAAGGTTAATCAACCGTTGTGTCGCGTCAGACCTGGCGGCGGCAAGTCCAAGGAACCTTGCGGAAGGTCAGGCGAGGCCTAGGCGCGGTTAACGGCTTGCTTACCATAGTCGGTCACATTGTTGGCAATTGTTCAGTGTCGATCCGGACCCGTGGAGTAAAGCGTTGGCGTCCTCTCAAGCGCAAGCACCCCAGGAAATCAATCTTGCCTACCTGCTGGCCCGCCTTTGGGCGGCCAAGTTCGGCGTGCTGTTTTTCGTCCTCGGGATAACCGGGCTGGTCTACTTTTACACCCAGACCACCTCGCCAAAATACGAAGCTGAAGCGCAGGTTTTGATCGAAGCGCAGGAAACTGCCTTCACGCGGCCTGAAGTCCAACAGGGTGACAGCGTTCCAAGCATTGATGATCGCGCCGTGACGAGCCAAGTGCAGGTGATGCGCTCGCGCGATGTCGCTGAACAGGTCATCGATCGGCTTGGCCTGCGTGACGACCCGCGTTTCGATTCTGCGCTGGAAGGCATGTCGCCGGTCCAGTCGGTCATGGTCCTTCTCGGGCTTTCCGATGACCCGATGCTCCTGTCGGCGGACGAGCGTGTTTATCAAGAGTTCGACAGCGGCTTAAGCGTCTTCAACATCCCCGAGTCGCGCGTCATTGTGGTGCGTTACAAAAGCGGCGATCCGGAGCTTTCAGCGCAGATCGCCAATGCGGTTGTCGAAATCTATCAACAGACGCAGCGGACCACGCAGGCCGACAATACCCGTTCAGCGACATCCTTTCTTGAAACCGAGATTGCAGAACTGCGCCAGCAGGTTGGTGAGGCTGAGGCGGCTGTCGCCCGTTTTCGCTCCGGTTCCGGTCTTTTCCTGGTCACCGACAACCGAACGCTCTCCACCCAGCAACTGTCGGAGCTCTCCAGCGAACTGACACGCGCGCGGGCCGAAGAGTCCACCGCGCGTTCGCGTGCAGAAGAAATCCGTGATCTGATCGCCCAGCAGGGCACGCGCGTTGCGCTGCCCGACAGTTTTGCCACGCCGCTCACGCAGCGTTTGCATGAAGAGCAGGCAACCTTGCGGGCGAGGATCGCGGAGCTTTCCGCCACGCTGTTGCCGGCCCACCCGCGTTTACAGGAACTCAACGCCCAGCTTGCCGATCTTGGTGGCCAGATCCGTGCCGAAGCTGGGCGCATCGCGCAGCGTTTTGACAACGAGGCGCGCGTCGCCTCGGCCCGCGCCGGGGCATTGCAAGATGAACTCGCCCGATTGAGCGCCGAAGCCGCCCGCGTTGGCGAGGCCGAGGTTGAGCTACGCGCGTTGGAACGTGAGGCATCGGCGCAGCGTGATTTGTTGGCGAGCTATTTGGTGCGGTTTCGTGAAGCGGCAACGCGCGACGACACCGCCAATCTTCCCACCAACGCGCGCATCATTCAGACCGCCCAGGTCGAGCGTGACGCGATCTTCCCGCAAACCATGCCGATGATCATGATTGCGTTGGTCGGCAGTTTTGCCTTGGCACTGTTGAGCGTGACGAGCCATGCGATCCTGGCCGGTGCGGTGCGCGATGAAAGCATGGACGCAGTCGAGCCGCGTTTTGAGCCGCGCCCAATGCCCGTTGCAGCGCCGCTTTTATCATCGCCGGAAGAAACCAAATCTGCGCCGAGCAGCCGTGAAGCTGTCGCCCGGTCGCAAACCTTGGCGGCTTCGACAGCAGCGACAACTGCTGCAACCACCGCAGGCACATTGGCGCAGACGCCTGCTGATGCAGATCACGCGACAACGGCCAATGCCGTGCGCACCTACAGCCTGACGGACGCGCAAGACTGTCGCATGTTGTTTTCCCATCTGCGTAAAAGCGGGCCTCGCGGCGCAGGAACCCGGATCACTGTGGGCGCGGCCGATGAGCAAACCGTCGCCGGCGGTCTTGCCCTTCATCTTGCCCGTGCTCTGGCCGAAGCGGGTCGATCCGTCGTCATGATCGATTGCATCGGCGATCTCAGCGGCGCGGGGATCAGCGCGGATGGGCCAGGATTCTATGAGCTTGTCACCGGAACGGCCGGATTCGACAGCGCCCTCCACAAGGACCCTGACAGCGCTTTGCATTTCGTTCCATCTGGCTTCACCCAGGCTGATCGGTCGATGATCGCCGATGATGCCGCTGATCTCGTGTTCTCGGCCTTGGCGGAAAACTATGACAGCGTGGTCGTGAATGCGGGCGATGATCCGCAGTTGCTTTGGGAATGCGCCAACATTAACGACGCCATGGTGCTTTGCGGCAACCCGGCGCGCGTCAATGCTTTGGCGCAGACGCTGTCCTCCATCGTCTCGCGCGATCGCATCCTGTCGGTGCGCAACCAAGCGGCCACCACCTTTCAAGCCGCCATCCCCGCCTGAGCAGCAACCTTTCGGCAACCACTTGGCTTAAGCCGGCTCCAAGGTTTGCTGTGTGATAAACGAGCAGACAAGAACGCTCAGACAGGAACGGCCTATGGCTTCGACCCGCGTGACGCTCATGAAGAGCGCGCTGAAAACCATGCACGCGCTCAACATTCATTCGATGATGCGCCCTTTGTCCGAAGGATTGGGCATGATCCTGACGCTGCACCGCGTTCGGCCTGCGGTTGAGCTCGATGCCGAACTTGGCGCCCACCCAGACTTCAACCCCAATGGTCTGCTCGAAATCACGCCTGATTTCCTTGATGCGACCTTGGAGGCGCTGAAGGCGCAAGGGCTGGCGATTATCAGCTTGGATGAAGCGGTTGAAGCCATCAAGAATCCTGCCATCCGGTCCGGCCGGTTTGCCGTCTTCACCTTCGACGATGGCTACATCGATAATCGCGACCACGCTCTGCCGGTACTTGAAGCCCATGACGCGCCGGCGATGCTCTACATGCCTTCGTCCTATCCGCAGGGCAAAGGCGAGCTCTGGTGGGTGGCTTTGGAAGAGATGATCCGTGCAGCCGACACCGTGGTGCGTCCCGACAAGAAGGAGCAAGGCGCCCAATCGGTTGCGTCGGCTGACGAGAAGCTCGCTTTCTATCTGGATTTCTATTGGGCTCTGCGTGCCATGGGGCAGGATCAGCAGCGCGCGTGCATTCGCCAGATGGCGGGCGCACAGAATTACGATCTCGACGCGCTTTGCCGCCGCTTGATCCTCTCGACTCAAGTGCTGCAAGACCTCAGTGCCCATCCGCTCATCACCATTGGAGCGCACACAGTGACCCACCGGGCTATCGCTCGTTTGTCGCCAGAGGAAGCAATGCGGGAAATGGTGGACGGCGCCAACTGGCTGGAAGAAACGCTGGGGTCGCGACCGAAGCACTTCGCCTTTCCTTACGGAGACCCCGGCTCAGCCGACACGCGCGACTATGATTTGGCGCGTCAGGCAGGCTTCACGACGGCGGTCACGACACGCAAAGGCATGGTCTATTCCGACCACAAAGACCATCTGTTCGGTCTGCCGCGCGTGTCGCTGAATGGCGAGTATCAGCAGCAGCGTTACATCGAACTGTTTGCGTCCGGTGCGCCGTTCCTGCTTGCCAACCGTTTCAAGAAGGTCGCTTAGCGCGTGCTAGGTCGTCGGCGCGTCGGGCTTCAGCATCCATTTTAGGATCAGCATCGCCGGGAAAGCCCAGGCGCAACCGGTCACGACGTAATAGAGCATCGAGAACCATTGTGGCGCGTCTTCAAGCAGGCGCACGCCAAGCAGCATGATCATGAACGCATAAATGATGATAAAGGCGAGCAGAACAAAGGTTCCGATCAGTTTGCGCGCGCGCATGGGAAGGGCCATAGGGCGGTCTCGTTCTGTCGTTGATTGAAGCAGAGATAGGCGGATCGGCGCTTTGCGCAAGCCTGAACCGGCGCGATGCGGCACCGGGCCGCAAAGGGCAGGGCTAGGCAGCCAGACATCGGAGCGCCATAACCGCGCCAATCAACAATTCTTGCGGAACCCCCATGGCCGTCACCACCAACCCGTCGGACATCACATCGCTTGACGCCAGCATCGACTCCTACCGGCCGGTTCGCATCTGGCTATGGTGCGTCGCGGCGCTGGTGTTTTTGATGGTGTTTGTTGGCGGTGCCACACGGCTGACCGACTCTGGCCTTTCCATCACCGAGTGGCGACCGATCACCGGGGCCATCCCACCCTTAAGTGCCGAAGGCTGGGAAGCAGAGCTGGAAAAGTACCGGCAGATCCCCGAGTATCAGCGCATCAACCGCGGCATGTCGATGGCCGAATTCCAGTTCATCTATTGGTGGGAGTGGGGCCACCGGTTCCTCGGCCGTCTTGTCGGGCTTGCCTTTGTTGTCCCGCTCATCTGGTTTGCGGCGCGTAAAGCCCTGCCGCCCAAATCCATGCCCAAGTTGCTGGGCTTGCTAGCTCTCGGGGGCCTGCAAGGCGCCATCGGCTGGTGGATGGTGGCCTCTGGCCTAACGGAACGTGTGGATGTCAGCCAGTATCGGCTGGCGGTTCATCTGACCATGGCAGCCATCATTCTGGCCTCTATCGCCTGGGTTGCCCAATCGATGAAGCCCATCGAACTTCACCTGGCCGACAGGCGAGGGCGGGGCGCGCCTGGTGCAACCATGGCCGCGCTGCTTTCTCTGTTCGTGCTCGTGCAGATTTTTCTCGGCGCGCTGGTCGCAGGTCTCGACGCTGGGCTGACCTACACAACCTGGCCGCTGATGGATGGCGATTTCATTCCGCCTGCCGCCAAGCTTTTCATCCAATCGCCTTGGTATGTGAACTTCGGTGAGAACGTCCTCACCGTGCAATGGGTGCACCGCATGGGCGCCTATGCGCTGCTCGGTTTTGCGCTTTTTCACGCTTGGCGCATGCGCCGCGTCGCGACTGACCCAAAAGACGCCAAAATGGCGTCAGCCTTGGTGATCGCGCTGCTGCTTCAAGCGGTGATCGGCATCGTCACCTTGCTCACCCAGATCGAGATGGAATGGGCGTTGCTGCACCAGTTCTGGGCCTTCGTGATCCTTGTCGTCACAGTTCTGCACCGCGCACGGCTCGTGGGTCACGGGCATCTGCCAGCTACTCAGCCGGCCTAAAAAAAGCCAGCACGCCCTGGGGCGCGCTGGCAATCGGTCTTCAGGGAAAAGCCTTGAAAGGCGCGGGCCTATGCCAGGGCCTGATCCAGATCGGCGATGATGTCGGCAACATCTTCAATTCCGACCGAAATACGCACCGTGTCAGGCGCTGCCCCGGCTTCAGCCTTCTGCTCATCGGTAAGCTGACTGTGCGTTGTTGACGCCGGGTGAATGATCAGCGAGCGCGTGTCACCAATGTTGGCCAGGTGCGAGAAGAGTTCTACGCCCTCCACCAGTTTCACACCGGCCTCGTGACCGCCCTTCAGGCCGAAGGTGAAGACCGCACCGGCGCCCTTGGGCGCATATTTCTGAGCAAGCTTGTTGTATTTGTCGCCCGGGAGACCCGCATACGACACCCAGGCTACCTTGTCGTGGTTCTGCAGGTGCTGCGCGACGGCCAGCGCGTTGTCGCAGTGGCGCTGCATGCGCAGCGGCAGTGTCTCAAGACCAGTTTGGATCAAGAACGCGTTGAACGGCGAAATCGCGGGGCCAAGGTCGCGCAAGCCCAGCACGCGGCAGGCAATGGCAAAGGAAATGCCACCCAGCGCCTCGTGCAGTTTTACGCCGTGATACTCGTCCAGAGCCTCAGAAAGCTTAGGGTATTTGTCCGAGGCCGACCAATCGAAATTACCACCATCAACGATGATGCCGCCCATGGAGTTGCCGTGGCCGCCAATGAATTTGGTCAGCGAATGGATGACAATGTTCGCACCATGCTTGATTGGCTGCACCAGGTAGGGCGTGGCCATCGTGTTATCGACAATCAGCGGGATACCGGCTTTTTGAGCCACGGCGGCAATCGCTTCAATGTCCGTGACCACGCCTCCTGGGTTGGCGATAGACTCGATGAAGATTGCCTTGGTTTTTGGCGTAATCGCCGCCTCGAACGAAGAAACGTCGTCCGGATCGGCCCAAACCACGTTCCAGCCAAAGCTCTTGAACGAGTGATTGAACTGGTTGATCGACCCGCCATAGAGCTTTTTGGCGGCAATGAATTCATCGCCCGGCTGCAGCATGGTGTGGAATACCAAGAGCTGTGCCGAGTGGCCGGAGGCCACAGCCAGCGCCGCCGTGCCGCCTTCCAGGGCCGCAACGCGCTGCTCCAAGACATCTTGCGTTGGGTTCATGATGCGGGTGTAGATGTTGCCGAAGGCTTTGAGGCCAAAGAGATTGGCCGCATGCTCGGTGTCTTCAAACACAAAGCTGGTTGTCTGGTAGATCGGCGTTGCACGCGCGCCGGTTGTTGGGTCGGGCTGCGCGCCCGCATGGACGGCCAGCGTGTTGAAGCCTTGGGGTTTGTCGCTCATGATTGGTCCTCACCGGTTTAAACCCACGCGGAAACGTAGGGGTCGTTCTGAATATCGAATGAGCGTTCTTTATATAGAACGATGTTGAAGGTCAATCCGGTCGGAAAAGCGCCAAATAATGAGGTATTAAATTACCGCATTTATAGAGCATTGAAATCAATATAAAAAATACGTCGATCGATGCTTGACCGAACAGCGCAGCACTCGTATAGAACCGCCAACCTTGTAAGGGCGCTGGTCCTTCAAGGCACCGTATTTTCCAAAAACGGCCAAATCTGCAGACAAAGGGCGCCTTCACGCGCCGACAGTCGATGCTTTGCCCGTTTGAAGAGCAGGACCAAACCCATGAAGACCTTTTCAGCGAAACCCGCTGAGGTGGAAAAGAAGTGGATCCTCATCGACGCGGAAGGCCTTGTGGTCGGACGTCTGGCATCCCTTATCGCCACCCGCTTGCGCGGCAAGCACAAGCCCATTTTCACCCCCCACGTTGATTGCGGCGACAACGTCATCGTCATCAATGCCGACAAGGTGATCTTCACCGGTCGCAAGCGCGAGAACAAAAAGTATTACTGGCACACCGGCTATCCGGGCGGCATCAAAGAGCGCACGGCCAAAGCCCTGCTCGAAGGCCGTTTCCCCGAGCGTGTTGTGGAAAAAGCTGTCGAGCGCATGCTGCCGCGCGGCCCGCTTGGCCGTCAGCAACTTTCCAACATGCGCGTCTATGCCGGCGCCGAGCATCCCCATGAAGCGCAACAGCCTGAAGTGCTCGACGTTAAAGCGCTGAATGCGAAGAACAGCCGGAGGGCTGCATAATGAGCGAACAAATCACGTCTCTTGAAGATCTTGGCGGCGCCATGGGCGTGGCTCCCAGCGCAGGCGACGCGCCTGTCACCGATACTGCTCCTGTGCACGTGCAGAAGCTGGACGACCAGGGCCGCGCTTACGCCACCGGTAAGCGTAAAGACGCCATCGCCCGTGTCTGGGTGAAGCCTGGTTCTGGCCAGATCACGGTCAATGGCAAAGACTTTTCCGCCTACTTCGCACGCCCTGTGCTTCAGATGATCGTGCAGCAGCCGATCGTCGCGGCAGCACGCGATGGTCAGTTTGACATCGTTGCCACCGTCAAAGGCGGTGGTCTGTCAGGCCAGGCCGGTGCGGTACGTCACGGCATTTCCAAAGCGCTCACCTACTACGAGCCAGATCTGCGCGGTGTGCTGAAAGCTGGTGGGTTCCTGACCCGCGACAGCCGTGTTGTTGAGCGTAAGAAGTACGGCAAGGCTAAAGCCCGCCGCTCCTTCCAGTTCTCCAAGCGCTAACAACCAATCCAACCTGTTTGAATTATGGGGGCGAGGCGCAAAGCGCTTCGCCCCTTTTTTGTTTATGGTGCTTTGCGTTTTCTCTGATGCAGCGGTATCGCAGTTCGCGTTCGACCGAAGGAAGAGGCGGACAATTGCGGTTCATAGCAAACGCAAAACGCTCTAAAGGCCTGATCTCATGACCAAATCCATCAGAACTGCCATCCTGGGCGCGTCCGGTTACACCGGCGCTGATGCCATGCGGCTGGCGCTGCGCCACCCCCATATCGAGTTGGTGGCACTCACCGCCAACACCCATGCCGGCAAACCGGTTGGCGAAGTTTTCGAACATTTACGTGGCGTTGAACTGCCCGCGCTTGTCACGCTTGATGATGTCGATTGGAACGGCGTCGACTTGGTCATCTGCGCGCTGCCTCATGGTACGACACAGGCTACCACCAAGGCCATCCGTTCGACCAACCCAGACTGCGTCGTGGTCGATATGTCGGCCGACTTCCGGCTGCGCGACATCCAAACCTACGCCGACTGGTACGGCATTCCCCATGGCGCACCAGAGCTACAGGGCGAGGCGGCCTACGGGCTGTCGGAACACAATCGCGAGACTATCGCTGGCGCGAAGATCGTGGCCTGCCCAGGATGTTTTCCAACAGCAGCGCTGACGGCACTCATTCCACCGCTCGCCAATGGTCACATTCTGGCGGACGACATCATCATCGATGCCAAAACTGGCATGTCAGGTGCGGGCCGGAGCTTGAAGCAGGGTATGCTCTTTTCAGAAGCCGGTGAAGGCACGTCGCCATACGGCATTGGCCATCACCGTCATATGCCGGAAATCGAGCAGGAACTGTCCAAAGCATCAGGCCAGGCGATCACGGTCGGCTTCACGCCGCACTTGGTGCCGATGTCCCGCGGCGAACTGCTAACATGTCATGTCAGACTGGCCGAGAACGTTTCGACTGATGATGTCCGGGCTGGACTTGCGGCGCGCTATGCCGATGAACCATTCGTGCTGGTGCTCGACGAGGGACAGATTCCGAAAACACAGAATGTGCGTGGGTCGAACATGATCCATATCGGCGTCTTCAAAGACCGATTGCCGGGCCGGGCCATCATCATCGCAGCCCTCGACAATCTGGTGAAGGGATCGGCAGGCCAAGCGTTGCAGAACGTCAACATCGCGTTCGGTTTTGAGGAAACGCTGGGCCTAGAACAGATTGCGCTTTTCCCTTAAGCCTCGCCATTTTTGCTTGGTTTAAACGGCGCCATGCCGGCGCGGGCAAGCTCGTCCGCGCGTTCGTTCATTGCATCGCCTGCATGGCCTTTGACCCAATGCCACGCTACGTCATGACTCAGAATCTGAGCGTCAAGTTGCTCCCATAAATCTTTGTTTTTGACAGGCTTTTTGTCGGCAGTCTTCCAGCCGCGGGCTTTCCAGTTCACCATCCATTTGGTGATGCCGTCTTTCACGTAGGATGAGTCCGTGTGTACCGCGACCTTGGACCGGCGCTTAAGTGCGGCCAGCGCTTCGATGGCCGCAGTCAGTTCCATGCGATTGTTGGTGGTCTCGCGCTCGCCACCCTTCAGCTCCTTCTGATGACCGTTGAAGGTCAGGATCGCGCCCCAGCCTCCCGGTCCAGGATTGCCGGAACAGGCGCCGTCCGTCCAAATCTCAACGAGCTTCTCAGTCAAAGTCCAACCCATAAAAGCGGGCGTCGTACACGCCCTGGTGAAAGGCGAGTTTGGTGGCGTATTCCTGCGGGTTTTTCGGCACCACAAGCGCGCCATCCGGCACGGTGAGCCAGTCATTGAGACGCGTGACCAAGAAACGGATGGAGGCCCCGCGCGCCAACAGCGGCAGCGCTTCAATTTCTTGGCGCTCCAAGGGCCGCACGCTCTGATAGCCGGCGACAAGCGCCCGTGCCTTGGTGACATTGAAGGCCAAATCCGGTTCAAAGCACCAAGCGTTCAAACAAATCACCAGATCGTAGGCATAGGCGTCGGTGCACGCGAAATAGAAGTCGATAATCCCCGACACCTGGTTGTTCAAAAAGAACACATTGTCGGTGAAGAGGTCCGCATGGATGATGCCGGACGGCAAATCGTGCGGCCATAGCTTGTCCATCTGATCGAGTTCGCGACCCATACGCGTGCGCAGGCCTGGAAAAGCCTCATCGGCTGCCTTGGCTGGAATGCCGTCATAAACCTCACGCCACCCCTTCAGCGAAAGATCATTGGGGCGATCGACCGGAAAGTCAGCAGTAGCGAGGTGGAATTTGGCGAGCACCTCGCCGAGCTTGCGGCAGTGCTCAGCCCGTGGGCGGCGGATCGCTACGCCATCCAAAAACGAGATAATGGTCGCCGGGCGTCCGCATAGCTCGCCGAGCACAGCTCCATCGCGCCGGGTAATGGGCAGTGGGCAGTTGAGCCCACGGTCGAACAAATGCCTCATCAGATCGAGGAAAAACGGCAGGTCGCCTGCATTCACCCGCTTTTCAAACAGCGTCAGAATGTAAGTTCCAGCTTCGGTGCGCAGCAAAAAGTTTGAGTTTTCAACGCCTTCGGCAATGCCCTTGAACGCAAGCACCTCGCCGAGATCGTAATCGGCAAGGAAGGCATCCAGGTCGTCATCGCTGACATCGGTGTAGACGGCCATGAGAAAGCGTCAGCCGTTTACGAAGCGCATGTCGTCGCGGGTGAGGTCGACATCGCGCAAGGCCCGCGCAACGGGAAAGAGTTCATTTTCTTGAGCGGTTTCAACAAGGTCGAGCGAAACCTGGAATCGATCTCTGAAGCGACTAATGACGCCTTCCACAAGGACTTCCGGCGCCGAGGCACCAGCCGACAGCGCGACGACAGTCCCGTCCGAGATGGCGTCCAAATCGATGTCTTCCGGTCCGGCGATTAGCAGCCCTTTGGCCGCGCCGGCCCGCTCAGCGACTTCCACCAGGCGCTTGGAGTTGGAGGAATTCTGAGCACCCACAACCAGGAAGAGGTCGGTGCCTGGCGCAGCTACTTTGACCGCTTCCTGCCGGTTGGTTGTCGCATAGCAAATGGATTCCCCGGCTGGATCGGCAATCTCCGGGAACTTCGCCTTCAGCGCGTCGATGACCTCCATCGTGTCGTCCACCGAAAGCGTCGTCTGTGTCACATAGCCGAGCATAGCTGGGTCCGGTGGTGAATAGGCGGCAACGTCATCCGGCGTCTCAATCAGATCGACAGCGCCCTCTGGCAACTGCCCCATCGTGCCGACAACTTCCGGGTGACCGGCATGGCCTACCAACACGACCTGGCGGCCAAGCTTCATGTGCCGCGCGGCTTGCTTGTGAACCTTGGAGACAAGCGGGCAGGTGGCATCGAAATAAAGCAAGTTCAGGGCTTCGGCATGGGCCGGCACGGATTTCGGCACGCCATGAGCCGAAAAGATCACCGGTGCTTTCGAGCCTTCGGGTATCTCGTCCAGCTCTTTGACGAAAACCGCGCCTTTTTCCCGCAACCCATCGACAACGTACCGATTGTGGACGATTTCATGACGCACATAGACCGGCGCGCCGTACCGCTTCAGCGCCATCACGACCATTTGAATGGCGCGGTCGACCCCGGCGCAGAATCCACGCGGACCGCACAGTCGAAGGGTGAGGGAGGGGGAAGCGTTTGGCATGCCCTGTCCTAGCCGCTGTCTTTGGCGATGAAAAGGTGGCTTTGAAGGATAGCGCCAGCGCCATTTGGCACTACATTAGGTTTCATACCAAGACCCTTGAAAGGTGCACCATGCGTTTTGCCCATCCGACGGCTCTGTTGACCCAATCCGCGCTTCTGGCGGCTCTGCTTGGAGTGTTGGCTTTGCCGACTCAAGCCCAAGCGCAAGCTGAGAGTGACGTGGATGTTTGCGCCTTTGAGACGATCATCGATCTGCGCACAGGCGTGCCGACCACGGCGCGACGCTTGTTTGGGGAAGCGGGGAACACGCAACTGGTGTTTTTGGGCGAACGCCACGGCACGCCGGAGCATGTCGCGCTGGCCTCCTGCATTTTGGAAGCCAAGACCGGAAGCCGCCCGCCCGTCCTTGCTTTGGAACATGTGCCCGCCAGCAGCCAGCGCGAGCTTGACAATTGGCGTCGCAACAACGCGTTCGACACTGATCTTTTTGCCGATATCGTTGATTGGGAAAGCTTGGGTTGGCCGGACTTCAACATCTACCGTCCATTGATCGAAACCGCAGGCAGCGCGCGCGCCCATGTGATCGCGACCGATCAGCCGCAGCCCGGCGCCGGCGGTCCATCCTACGACGCGCTCTTGGAAGTGGCCCCGGCCTACGGCTTGCAAACCGACGAGATTGTTGAGGCCTGGATCCCCGACATGATCGCTGGCCATTGCGGACTGATTGATGAAGAGGCAGCCGAGCGCATGGCGCTGGCGCAGATGGAACGCGATCGGATTATGGCCGGTCGGCTTGTGGCAGGGCGCGGACGCGGGCCCTCAACGCTTTACTTTGGTGGCAAGGGGCATGTGCGCATGGATCGCGCGATTCCCTATCTCATTGCACGCACGGACCGCCCACCCAGCATGCTGACCATTGCCGCCTACACGGTCGATGAATGGGCACACGTGTTGGAAGAGGGGCCGATCCGCGACCAGGGGCTCAATGCGCGCTACGACATTGTCGTTGTTGCCGGGGAATCGAATCCAACCGACGAATTTTTGTGCGAGCAGATGCGGGCCATCATGGGCGGCTGAACGCGTTAAAGGCCCTGCGTTAGGCGAATCACGCGCATCCAGTTGCCACGGCAAATTTTGGCAATTAGTTCATGGCCATAGCCATGCGCCTCCATGGCGTGGACGAGAACGGGAAGACCGGCAACGGACCCTATGTCGGCGGGAATGACAGCGCCGTCGAAATCCGATCCCAAAGCCACATGATCCTCACCCATCCGTTTGATCATGTGATCAAGGTGTTCGATCATCAGTGAGAGCGGCGTATCGCTGCGCATACGACCATCAGCGCGCAGGAATGCGGCGGCAAAGTTGAGGCCAACGACGCCGCCGGATTCGGCGATGGCGTCCAACTGCTTGTCGGTCAGGTTACGCGCATGCGGGCAGAGCGTATGGGCGTTGGAATGCGTCGCGACCAGCGGCGCGTCGCTGAGCCGTGCGACATCCCAGAAACCGGCCTCGTTGAGGTGCGCCAGATCGATCATCATCTTCAGCGCGTTGCATTTGGCGACCAGCCGCCTGCCATGATTGGTCAGCCCGCCACCAATGTCCGGCGAGCCTGGAAAGCGGAAGGGCACGCCTTCGCCGTAGATGGTCGGGCGACTCCACACCGGGCCGAGCGATCGCAAGCCAAGCGCATGAAACTCGTCCAAAACGGCAAAATCCGGGTCGATCGCCTCCGCGCCTTCCATGTGCGCAAAAGCTGCGATGTCGCCCGCTTCCATGACCTGTTCGATGTGGTCAGCAGTGGTGCAGATGGTCAGTGAACCTTGGTCCTGCAGCGCCTGAAGCGTTTCCATCTGGATGCGCGCGGCACGCAGGGCGTCATCGGCGGGCACCATCGGTGACAGTGGAATGTCGTAGTGAAAGGCCCGCATCGCTTCATTGGCGTCGCGACGCTGCGGCGTGCCGCGCTGCGTGCTCGGCACCCAGATGGCGAAAAATCCGCCGCCAAATCCGCCTATGCGTGCTTTGCGCGCATCCAGATGTCCGCTTGGTCTGCCCGCCTGGAACTGGTTGGCTGCTGTAACGCCACCGGCCAGATAGAGCCGTGCCAGCAAATCATTGTGGCCGTCAAAGACAAGCTGACGGCTCATGCGAGCGTGACTTTCAGGCGCTCAAGCCCGTGGAAATGATAGGCATTTTTGAAACGTGGCGTTTCCGCCATGCGAATGATTGGAAAGCGTTGAAGCAGCATCGGGATGGCCGTGGCCATTTCCAGCCGCGCAAGCGTGTGACCAATGCAGAAATGGATTCCAGCACCAAAGGCGACCTGTTTGACCGGTTCACGCCAGGGATCAAAGCGCTGCGGCTCAGGCATGGCGCGTGGATCATGGTTGGCAAGCCCAAGATGCAGGCCGACAACGTCGCCTTGTTTGAAGGGTACGCCGAAAGGCTCGCAGTCTTCCAGCACGTAACGCATGAACATATGCAGCGGTGGCGTGTGGCGAAGAATCTCCTCGGTCATCACATCCGGGTCGGCAAGCCAGCCGCTGCGATCCTCGTTTGAGGCCAGAAACAGCGTACGCAGGCCATTGCCCATCGCGTGCACTGTTGCCTCATGCCCGGCATTCAAGAGGAGGATCGTGGTTGAGACAATTTCGTCTTCGGTGAGCCGATCCTGCGCCTCATGGGCGGTGATGAGGTGGGTGAGAAGATCAGGGCCTGGCGAAGCACGGCGCTTGGCGATCTCGTCGCGCACAAAACGGGTGAAGTCCCGTGCGGCGGCATTGGCCTCCTCCTCGTCGGCGCGGTCACGACCGAACGCGTACATCTGCACCATATCATGCGACCAGGCGAGAAGCTGCGGCACGTGCGCCTGGTCAATGCCAAGCATGCGCGCAATAGTGTTGCCGGCAATCGGCTCGCCAAAATTGGTGATGAGGTCAGGCAGATCGGAAAACGCATCCATTGCTTTTTCAGTTTCCGATGCGATGTCGGGCCCAAGTGCTTCCACGTGACGGGAGACAAAGGCGCGATTGATCAATCCGCGCAGACGGGTGTGATCCGGCGGCTCAAGTTCCAAAAGCGAACGCGCATCGATGGCGTCGAAATCAGCCGTATGCGCAGCCGGTTCATCCCAACCGAGTGCCTCGCGCGTTGTCTTGTGCAGAATTTGCCGTCCCAAACGGCGATCGCGAAACAGCGTATTCACGGCATTCAGGCCACCGAACACCCAGTGCCCATACGCGTCCCAGAAAAACACCGGGCCATCGTCGCCGCTCGCCGCGTGAAGAGCGGCGTAGGCTTGGTAGGGGTTTTGGACAAACGCATCGTCGCGCGGGTTGATCGAAAGCCGCCGGGTCTGCGGATCATAGGGGAGGTGATTCATGGCACCGACTTAAGCCGAGTGGCGGCAAAGAAAAAGCCCGGCGTTTTGGTGCCGGGCTTGGAGCAACAGACGTAGAATGTCTCAGCTCAGTACACGCAGTCGTACTTCACAGGGAGGAGAAGAGGTGCGTGGTCATTGCATGCCTTGGTGAGGATGCGCCTGAGATCAGGAGCATCCGCTGGTTGATCCGCAGGTGTCGCACTTCAGGCAGGTGCCGTTGCGCACCATGGTGAAGTTGCCGCACTCGGCGCAGTTTTCGCCTTCATAGCCCTTCATCCGGGCGATGGTGCGCTGTTCAGCGACGCTTTCCAATGGCTTAGGGGCTGCTTCTGCGCTGGCCGGCTCGGGCGCCAATTGAAGAGCTGCTGAAGTCGCGACCGCTGCCGATGAGAGCGAAGCTGTCACCGTGTTGGTGGAAACCGCCGCGCTTGTGCCGCTGGCCGTGTTGTTTGCAGCCGAGCCACCAACGACCTGAAGGCGTTCGGCGACTTTGCCGCGCACCAGGCCCGCCGACACGATGGAGTTTGCCGATGGTTTTTCTGCATCTTCGCCTTTGCCAAGCGTGGTCGCGCCAGCTTCGTCTGGCTGGACGTGCGCCAGGTCGTAACGGCCGAGGTAAGAGACGGCCAACTCACGGAAGATGTAGTCAAGGATCGACGTCGCATTCTTGATCGTCTCATTGCCCTGCACCATGCCAGCCGGCTCAAACCGGGTGAAGGTGAAGGCATCCACATACTCTTCCAGTGGCACGCCATATTGCAGGCCAAGGGAGATCGCGATGGCGAAATTGTTCATCATCGCACGGAAGGCGGCGCCCTCTTTGTGCATGTCGATGAACACTTCACCCAGGCGACCATCTTCATATTCGCCGGTGGTCAGATACACCTTGTGGCCGCCAACCCGTGCTTTCTGGGTGTAGCCCTTGCGGCGATCCGGCATTTTCTCGCGAACACGCACTTCTTTCTCGATGATGCGCTCGACGATCTTTTCAGCAACCTTCTGCGCCCGCATCGACTGTGGCGCCGCGATGATGGCGTCCATCGTGTCTTCGGCTTCATCATCATCGTCATTGTCGGCGAGAAGTTGCGAGTTCAGCGGCTGCGAGAGCTTGGACCCATCGCGATAGAGCGCATTGGCTTTCAGCGCGAGCTTCCAAGAGAGCATGTAGGCGCTCTTGCAGTCCTCAACCGTTGCCGCATTGGGCATGTTGATGGTTTTGGAGATCGCGCCGGAGATGAACGGCTGCGCCGCGGCCATCATGTGGATGTGGCTTTCCACCGAAAGGAAACGTTTGCCCTTCTTGCCGCAGGGGTTGGCGCAATCGAACACCGCGTAATGCTCTTCCTTCAGGTGCGGCGCACCTTCCAGCGTCATGGTTCCGCAGACATGCTCGTTGGCCATGTTGATCTCGTCAGCCTCAAAGCCAAGCGCTGAAAGCATGTCGAAGGCGGGATCGTTCAACTGCTCATCGGTGAAACCAAGTTCGTCGATGGCGATGTCATCGCCCAGCGTCCAGCGATTGAACACAAACTTGATGTCAAACGCTGAGCCCAGCGCGCCTTCGATCTTGGCAATCGCAGCTTCAGAGAAGCCGCGCGCCTTGAGCGAGGTGTGGTTGACGCCAGGTGCCTGCGCCAATGAGCCGTGGCCCACCGCATAGGCTTCAATTTCACCGATTTCAGCAACGGTGTAACCGAGCACGCGAAGCGCTTCGGGCACCGCGCGGTTGATGATTTTGAAATACCCGCCTCCGGCAAGCTTCTTGAACTTCACCAGCGCAAAGTCCGGCTCGATACCTGTCGTGTCGCAGTCCATGACCAGGCCAATGGTACCGGTTGGTGCGATCACCGTCGCCTGCGCGTTGCGGTAGCCATGTTGAGAGCCGAGCGACACCGCTTTGTCCCAAGCCTGGGTCGCGTGCTTGATCAGCCGTTTATCGGGGCAGTTCTCATGATCGAGCGGCACCGGATTAACCGACAGGCCTTGATAGCCATCGGCCATGCCAAGGGCTGCCTGGCGGTGGTTGCGCATCACGCGCAGCATGTTCTCAGCATTGGCCTCATAGCCAGGGAAGGGCCCAAGCTCTTTGGCCATCTCCGCCGAGGTCGCATAGGCAACACCGGTCATGATCGCCGTCAGCGCCCCGCAGATCGCACGACCTTCCGGTGAGTCATAGGGAATGCCTGAGGTCATCAAGAGGCCGCCAATGTTGGCGTACCCCAGACCCAGTGTGCGGTATTCGTAGGACAGCTGAGCGATCTGCTTGGACGGGAACTGCGCCATGGCGACGGAGATTTCCAGAACCATCGTCCAGAGCCGTACGCCATGCTCATAGGCCTCGATGTCGAAGACTTTTTGCGCGCCACTTTCGCTGGCTTCATTGAATTGAAGCAGGTTCAGCGAGGCCAAGTTACACGCCGTGTCATCGAGAAACATGTATTCTGAACACGGGTTGGAGGCACGGATGCGCCCACCGGCTGGCGAGGTGTGCCAGTCGTTCATCGTCGTGTTGAAGTGCAGACCTGGATCAGCCGATGCCCAGGCGGCGTGGCCAATCTTTTCCCAAAGATCTTGGCTCTTCACCGTCTTGTGGACTTTGCCGGTGGTCCGCTCGATCAGGTCCCAATCGCCATCCTGTTCAACCGACCGCAGGAAATCATCGGTGATGGAAACAGAGTTGTTGGAGTTCTGGCCTGACACGGTGCCATAGGCTTCTGAATCCCAGTCCGTGTCATAGGTGGAGAACTCAATTTCTTTGTAGCCCTGGCGCGCAAATTGAATGACGCGGGCGATGTAGTTTTCCGGTACCAGCGCTTTCTTGGCCGCGCGCACTTCGCGCTTCAGCGCTGGATTTTTGGTGACTTCGAAGCAATCGCCATCCTCGCCTTCGCAGTTGACGCAGGCCTTCATGATGGCGGTCAGGTGCTTTTTGACGATTTTTGAGCCGGTGACGAGCGCCGCAACCTTCTGCTCCTCCTTCACCTTCCAGTCGATGTAAGTCTCAATGTCGGGGTGATCGACATCAACCACCACCATCTTGGCCGCGCGGCGCGTCGTGCCGCCCGACTTGATGGCACCGGCTGCGCGATCACCAATTTTCAAGAAGCTCATCAGGCCAGAGGATTTGCCGCCGCCGGAAAGCTTTTCGCCTTCGCCGCGCAACATGGAGAAATTAGAGCCGGTGCCGGAGCCATATTTGAACAGGCGCGCCTCGCGCACCCAAAGGTCCATGATCCCGCCTTCGTTCACCAGATCATCGCCAACGCCTTGAATGAAGCAGGCGTGCGGCTGCGGGTGCTCATAGGATGAGGCGGATTTGGTCAAATCGCCTGTTTCTGGATCCACATAATAGTGGCCCTGGCCTGGGCCATCGATGCCATAAGCCCAGTGCAGACCGGTGTTGAACCATTGCGGTGAGTTGGGTGCGACGCGTTGGGTGGCGAGCATGAAGGCAAGTTCGTCGCGGAACGCCAGCGCATCGTCTTCGCTGTCGAAATAGCCGCCTTTCCAACCCCAATAGGTCCAGGTGCCGGACAGGCGGTCAAAAACCTGACGGGAATCGCGCTCTGGGCCGTAGCGCTCCTCTTCGGGCAGTTCAGCAAGCGCTTTTTCATCGGCAACCGAACGCCAGAGCCAGGAAGGAACAGAGTTCTCTTCGACTTTCTTCAGGCGTGCGGGCACACCAGCCTTGCGGAAATATTTCTGGGCAATGATGTCGCATGCCACCTGGCTCCAGGTCTCAGGAACCTGAATGTCTTTCAACTGGAAGACGATCGATCCATCCGGATTGCGAATCTCGCTCAGTGCGTTGCGGAAGGTAAGGTCCGCATAGGCCGATTGGCCGTTTTTGGTGAAATGCCGCGTGACACGCATCGTGGTAGTGCTCCTCTAGCCCATTCTCATCGGCACAGCGGTGCTCGCCCCAATCTGATGATCTTCATCAGATCCCTCAAGCATGGCCCGCTTTGGGCCGGCACCGATTCCGTTAGTGCGGTTAGCCTAACTACACCTAGATATGGTGTGTAAACAAAAAATTAACACCACATATTGCGTCAGTTGGCGTCAAAAAGCCATGCCGCTACGTCATTAAACGCGCGGGGCAAAATCGCCTTTACGGACATACCATCTGGAAATGTGTCACCTGGCCCGGAAACGCTGAACCTTGAACGGCAACGTCGTCCAGAAGGCCCGACTCGCAGGAAGGCGTCAACCTTGGTCTAAGGGAAAATTCAGATACTGATTTTATCCACGGGATGGGTGTGGACAAAAACGACCTGGCCTGTGGGTAGTTGGCTGCTGGCGAAATCGATGGTGTAGGACCCGTGCTCTGAGAACCGAAAATGCCGCCGAAAACGTCGCGGCTTAAGCGAAGGGCGCGCTGGACAGACCCTGCCAATCGGGGCACAAGGCAGGCAATCATTCTTCAGCCTGTTTGCGGACCAAAGATGAAACAGTTTTTCTTGCGATTCTTCACCTGGTGGCAGGACCAGACGTTCGGCACCATGTGGTTCACCGCCCGCAAAGGCCAGCGTGTGGGTGAAGATGAACTGGGCAATGTCTATTATCGCGCCGACGTGCCGCCCTTGGGCGAACGCCGCTGGGTCATCTATAATGGGGAGGCCGATGCCTCGGCCATTCCGCCAGGCTGGCATGGCTGGATCCACAAAAAGACCGACGTGCCGCCAACGGAAGATGGCTATGTCGCCAAAGAGTGGGAATTGCCCCACAAACCCAATCTTACCGGTATGCCCGGCGCTTACCGCCCGGATGGCTCGATCCTGACGCCCGCCAAGCGCCCGGCGGCAACGGGTGATTATGAGGCGTGGTCGCCAGGCGATTGATCTTCAAGCGTTGGTGACGCGGGTTACCGCGCCGATCGCGCTAGGAATTCAGCATCGAATCGCCACAATGTCCCAACAGGGCTTTCGCAAGCCTTGCTGCGCAGTCGTTGCGCGCCCGAATCCGTTTGAGACCCTTATGCGTTTGCCTTCATTTCTTTCCGTTGTTTTGGCCGGAGCAGTCGCGTTGGCCGGCGTTGGTTATGCGTTTGCGCAGACCTCCGCGCCGGTGCTGCGCAACGAACATCCGGTGGCCCTGTTTGCCGGTCTCGACAAGATTACCGGCGAGCTGCACACCTTCTATGTATTCGTGGATGAAACCGTGCAGTTTGGCGCGCTGCAGCTGACGCCGCGGGTTTGTTACGACCGTCCCCCGTCCGAGCCGGAGCGGACAACGGTTTTCCTGGAAGTCGATGAGTTGACGCTCGACCGTCGTATCCGCCGCATCTTCACCGGTTGGATGATCGCCGAAAGCCCTGGGCTCAACGCCATCGACCACCCGGTTTATGATGTATGGCTGACCGGTTGCAGCGATTCAGCGCCCGAAACACCCGTCGAAGGCCAGCAGTAAAAATCTGCATCCTGCGCGACCGCTTCGCGCAATGCCTCACGATAAAGATCGGCAGGGACTTCCGTCGCACCGAATTGGCGCAGATGTTCGGTGATGAATTGGGTATCGAGCAAGGTGAACCCACCGGCCTTCAAACGTCCAACCAGATGCACCAGAGCCACTTTGGAGGCGTCGCGGGCCCGCGAAAACATGCTTTCGCCGAAAAACGCGCCACCAAGCGCTACGCCATAAAGGCCGCCAACCAACTCGCCGTTCCGCCAAGCTTCCACGGTGTGGCAGGCCCCGCGCTCGAACAGTGCGCCGTAGAGCCGTCGAATATCGGCGTTGATCCAGGTTGAAGAGCGGCCCGGCGCACTGGCCGAACAACCATCGATGACGCCGTCAAAATCACTATCGACACGCACCTCAAAAAGGTCCTGACGGACGGTTCGGGCAAGGCGGCGCGGCACGTGAAATGCATCCAGCGGAATAATGCCACGCATCGGCGGGTTGACCCAAAAAACCGAGGCATCATCAGCATCTTCGGCCATCGGAAAGAAGCCGACTTCATAGGCTTGCAGCAGCAGATCAGGCGTTATCGTGTCGGCCATCGGCAGAGCTGCCCGTGCCTTGCGATCAGTGACCCTGGTCGGCGAGCCACCGTTCCAGCCAATGGATGGAATAGTCGCCGCTGCGAATATCCGGTTCGTTCACCAGGCGGCGGAACAGGGGCAGGGTGCTCTCCACACCTGCGATAACGAACTCGTCCAAGGCGCGCGCCATGCGGTTGATTGCCATATCGCGTGTGTCGGCATGCACGATCAACTTGCCAATCAGGCTGTCGTAATAAGGCGGGATTCGATAACCCTGATAGACCGCCGAATCGACGCGCACACCCAACCCGCCAGACGGGTGATAGGATTCGATCACGCCGGGCGAGGGACGGAACGTCTCGGGGTGCTCGGCATTGATGCGCACTTCGATGGCGTGGCCTTCAAAGGTGATATCTTCTTGCGTGACCGACAGGCCTTGGCCTGCCGCAACGCGCAACTGCTCGGCCACCAGATCGAGCCCCGTGATCGCTTCGGTAACAGGGTGTTCCACCTGCAGGCGGGTGTTCATCTCGATGAAATAAAACTCGCCGTCTTCATACAGGAACTCGATGGTGCCAGCGCCCGAGTAGCCAAGGTCAGCAATCGCTTTGGCCGACACCGCTCCAATTTCTTCGCGCTGCTCCGGCGTGATCACTGGCGAGAGCGCTTCTTCCCAAACCTTTTGATGGCGGCGTTGTAGCGAACAGTCGCGCTCGCCCAAATGGATCGCCTTCCCCATCCCATCGCCAAACACCTGCACCTCGATGTGACGCGGGTTTTGTAGGTATTTTTCCATGTAGAGGGCATCATCGCCGAAAGCAGCGCGTGCCTCGGCGCGGGCGGTGTTCACCGCGTCGGTCAGTTCTTCGACGTTGCGTGCGACCTTCATGCCGCGTCCGCCACCGCCGGCTGCCGCTTTGACGATCACTGGAAAGCCCATGCCTTCAGCGACTTCGCGCGCTTCTTCGACCGAGCGCAACTCGCCTTCCGAGCCTGGAACGACGGGAATGCCGAGGCGCTTCACGGTCGTCTTGGCGGCGATCTTGTCGCCCATCACATCGATATGTTCGGCCTTCGGGCCAATGAACGTCACATTGTGGGCGGCCAGAATTTCAGAAAACTTGGCGTTTTCCGACAGGAAGCCGTAGCCCGGATGCACCGCATCGGCGCCCGTGATCTCGCAGGCGGCCAGGATTTGCGGAATGTTGAGATAGCTTTCGCGGGCATCAGGCGGGCCAATACAGACGCTTTCGTCCGCCAAGCGCACATGCATGGCGTGTGCATCGGCAGTGGAATGCACCGCGACCGTACCGATGCCTAGTTCTTTGCAAGCGCGCATCACGCGCAGGGCGATCTCACCACGGTTGGCGATCAGAACTTTCTTGAACATGTCGGAAAACTCCGCGCCCTATCAGGCGATAATCACCAGCGGCTCACCATACTCGACCGGCTGCTTGTCGGTCACCAAAATCTCCTGCACCACGCCGGATGCGGTTGCCGGAATTTGGTTCATCGTCTTCATTGCTTCGACGATCAGAAGCGTCTGTCCTTCGCGGACCGTATCGCCCACTTTGATGTAAGCGGCGGCGCCTGGCTCCGGCGAGAGATAGGCGGTGCCCACCATAGGCGAGCGAACGGCTTCGCCAGCCGGTGTCTCCGATGGTGCCTCAGCCGGGGCGGCTGTCGCTTGGATCGGAGCTGCGGTGGCTGGAACGGCAGCAGCAGGGGCCGAAACCTGTGCGGTATGCGTCACCGCCGCCGGTGTGCGGGCGATGCGAACCCGTGTGTCGTCTTGTTCAACCTCAATCTCAGTCAGATCCGTCTCATTGAGCAAAAGCGCCAATTGACGAATAAAATCCTGATCGATGGTGGCCTTGGACTTCGACATAGAAACTCTTTCACTCATCACCGCACGTCGAAACAGAGCCGAAGGAACGTGCGCACGCGATCACAAGGGTAGGTGAATTGATCGGCGGGGTATAGCCGCTCGTGTGCTGGCCGTCCACTGCCTGAATGCGGCCATGATTAAGCGTCGATCAGATCCGATAGCGCGGTCAGAGCGAGCCGATAGCCAGCCGCGCCAAGCCCGGCAATCATGCCTTTGGACGCTTGCGCAGTATAGCTTGTGTGGCGGAAGGGTTCGCGCGCATGGATGTTGCTCAAATGGACTTCAATGATCGGCAATTCAGCGGCTTTCAACGCATCATGCAAGGCAATCGATGTGTGGCTGTAGGCGCCGAAATTGCAGATCAGCCCATCGGCGAGGCGGCGTGCTTCATGGACCCAATCGACGAGCACGCCCTCATGGTTGGATTGCCGAAAATCGATCTCGAGGTCGATGTCGGCCGCATGGTCGCGGCACATGGCCTCCAAATCATCTAGCGTTTCATGTCCGTAGAGATGCGGCTCACGTTGCCCCAAGAGATTGAGATTTGGACCATTGAGAATGAAGACGGTGGCCATGATGCATCCAGCTCAGTGGAGTGTTGCGCCGCGAATCGACTAGAGCGCCGACAGGCGATCGCGCTCAACTTGGATGGCCTCAGCAAGTCGGTCAAATCCGACCGCGCCCATCAACCGTTGGTCGCCGACAATGAAGGCCGGGGTGCCGCGAATGTTGAGCTGTTCGGCCAAAGCGTAGGCCTCGCCAATTGGTTCCATCAGGGACGGGCTGTCGAGCGCCAGATCGAGCGCGGTTTCGTCGGCGCCGAGCTCTAGAGCCACGCGGCGCGCCATCGCGGAATCGGCCTGAACGGACTCAGTCATCATAGCGTCAATGAACGCCGTCATGTCGCCGCCAATCGCTCGAAACGCCACGGCAACCTGGGCTGCCTCAAGCGATCCTGGCCCGAGGACCGGAAAGTCTTTGACAAGAACCCGCACATCATTTTGCTCGTCGATAAGACGCATGACATCGCCATGGGCACGTTTACAGAAGCCGCAATTGTAATCCAGGAACTCAACCAGTGTGATGGCACCATCGGGGTTGCCCATAATGCTGGCGTTATGGTCGTCGAACAGGAGATCGGCATTTTCGGCGATCACGTCGGCAACAAGGTCCACTTCGGCTAAAGCCCGTGCGGCTTCCAGCGCTTCGACGGCCTCGTCCAGGATCAGGGGATTGTCGAGCAAGGCCTGGCGCACCAGGGCAACGGCGCCTTCGCGGTCAGCTTCCGCCAAAGCCGAGAGGCTCGCCGGCGACGTTGGTGGCGTTGGTGACGCTGGGGCGAGGTCCAGTGGCGCGGTCTCGGCCTCGACCACGCGCTCAAGCAGTTCGGCGTCAAGGCCAGAAAGTTGCGTTTCGCCGACCGAGGTTGCGCCGGAGAGCGCAAAGGCGCCAAGACCGATCGGAAGGGCAATGCCTGCCACAGCGACAAGGCCGAGAAGGGGACGTGACATGCGGTTTCCTTTTGTGATCGCCCTGGTTGGATGACCAAACAGCGGAGAACAGGGCGAACTGGCTTATTCGTCGTAGGCCAGGATATCGGCGGCGCGCAACCATCCGGTCGAACCGCGCGGCAGGTTTTGTTGCGCGCGGGCTGCAAAGCCTTTGGCGCCTTGGATATCACCGCGTGCGAACGCTTCCAGCCCGGACGCCAGCTGCGCCATCGCTGTGTTGCCGCTGCGCGCATAGGCCTGTCCGAGAAAGCGGTAGCCGAACGCCAAGCTCTGATCGTTGGCAAGGCCGCGCTCCAACTCGCCGATGGCCGTGGAAAGGACGTTGGCATCGCCGCTTTCGACAAGCGCTGCGCCGTAGAAGACGCGGATCATGGTGTTGTTGGGAGCAAGCTCCAAGGCCCGCGCCCAACTGCGCGCCGCATCGCCGGGGTTGCCGTTCTCAAAGAGGATCGTGCCACGCGCCTCCCAGAAGAATGGGTTGGATGGCTGAACGGCGATTAATTGGTCCAGTTGCTGGATCGCGCTTCGCGCGGAGCCGGTACGGCCCTCCACCAGCGCTCGGGCATACCGCGCCGGCAGTGAGGTGTCGCTGTTTGGATAGCGTCTGATCACCGTGCGCTCGCCGTCAAGCAAAGCGGTTAGGCGGGCAAGTGCCATATCGTGGCGTAGTTGAAGGTCCGGCGGGTCGCGGCGTTCAAAATACTGGCTTTGACGCGCCAGGCGTTCGATCTGGTTAATCCTGTCTCGCGCCATCGGGTGCGAGCGCACATAGGGATCGACAAAACGGCCGGTGAACATGGTTTGATCGGCAAAGCGGCTGAACACTTCCAGCATGCCTTGCGCAGATTGCCCGGTGGCATTGAGGTAGGTGATCGCAGCGCGGTCGGCGGCCAGCTCCTCGCCGCGTTGGTAGGCAAGGAGCGATCGTTGCGCAGCTGTTTGGCCGCCAAGGGCGATCCCCTGGCCAGCAGCCACGCCTTCGCTGCTCCCTGCGCTCGCGGCCGCGGCCATCGCGGCGGCACCGGCGAGCATCGTCACGGCTGAGATAATCTGCGAGCGCGAGATTTCCTGCCTCAAACGGGTGAGGTGCGCGCCAGCCAGATGGCCAGTTTCATGCGCCAGGACGCCGATTACCTCATTGGGCGTGTCCGATTGCAGAAGCACGCCAAGATTGATGAAAATGCGCCGCCCGTCAGCGACAAAGGCATTGAAATCGCGCTCATTGACCAGGACCACCTGAATCGAGCTGCCGCGGATGCCCGCCGCGCGCAGGATCGGCGCCACATAGTCGGCAACCAAAGCCTCAACCTCGGCATCGCGAAAAACGGAAATTTGACGCTGAGCCTCGGCGGTGGAAACCACAAGCTGCGAGGCAATGAGAAGCGCGCTGAACAGCCAGGCGCGAGCAAGAAGAGCGGATCGGATCATGCGGCCGACACTCCAATGGGGAAACGGCAAGAATGGGGCATCGTCAACGGGTGTTACCGGCTGGTTCTGGAAGGCCGTGCAAGGACGAGAAACCTAGCAGTCGCGCCGCGATGGTCAACGTTGAACCGGCATGCGCGCCATGATTTCAGACATTGTTGGATGGCGCGGCGTTGCGTATCACCAGGCCATCAACCAATCTTCGTGTAGGGGAACCATCCGTCCAATGGCAGCCATCGAGAAAACGACCGATCGTCAGGAACGGCAAAGCCCGCCGGAACGCCAGGTTGCACAGGCACGCCGGGTCGATTCTTTTTTGGCGATGGATGTTCTGGCTGCCGCCAATCTGCGCGAAGCCAAGGGCGAGGTGACCTACCATCTGGAGGTCGGTCAGCCTGGCGCCCCGACGCCACAAAGCGTCCGCGATACCGCCGCTGGCATGCTTGCCGATGGTCGGATCGGGTACACCGAAGCGGTTGGCACCAAGCCGCTGCGCGAGCGCATCGCCCGCCATTACAAGGAGCGTTACGGCCAGCAGGTCGATCCTTCGCGAGTGTTGGTCACCACGGGGTCGTCGGCCAGTTTTTCGCTGGCCTTTTTGCTGTTGTGTGATCCTGGCGATCGGATTGCTTTGCCCCGTCCGGGTTATCCGGCCTACCGCAACATTGTGCGGGCGCTTGGCCTGGAGCCGGTGGAAATCGATCTAAAGGCCGAGGATGGTTGGGTGCTGACGCCAGAGGCGCTGGCCGAACATCATGAAAAAGCGCCGATCCGTGCAGTTCTTATCGCCTCGCCCAACAACCCAACCGGTACGGTTATGCCGCCGCATGCCATTGAAACGCTTGCCACATACTGCAAGCAGGCCGGCATCTGGTACATTTCTGACGAGATTTATCACGGGTTGGTTTTTGATGGCGAAGAGTGCTGCGCGCTTGCCCATGATGACGATGCAATCATCATCAACTCCTTTTCCAAATACTACTGTATGACCGGCTGGCGGGTCGGCTGGATGATCCTGCCGGAACGCCTGGTGCGCAGTGCTGAGGCATTGACGCAGAACCTTTTCATTTGCGCGCCAAGCCTTTCGCAGGCTGCTGCCATCGCCGCCTTTGATGCAACCGATGCGTTGGAAGCGATCAAGGCCGAATATGCCGCCAACCGGCAAGTCTTGCTGAAAACTCAAGGGTCGTTGGGCCTAACGGGCGGTCCGCCACCGGACGGCGCCTTTTATGCCTATTGGCCGGTCGGTTCGATCCTTCGCCCTGGAGAGGATGCAGCGGCTTTATGCGCTGCGTTGCTGGACGAGACCGGCGTCGCGATTACGCCGGGCAACGATTTCGACCCGGTCCATGGTGATTCGTTCGTGCGGGTGTCTTTCGCCGGTAGTCACGACACGATCAAGCAAGCAGCCTCATTGTTCCAAACCTGGGTCCGGCGACGTACCAACCGGCTTTGAGAACGGCGTTTAGCGCACCAACAGTTCGAGTGGATCATAGGCGGCCGAGTCGCGACCAAACGCAAAGTCCGCCAGACGGTCTGGCTTATGTCGCGATTGTTTGAGCTCGAGACGCGACATGAATCGGCGCTCGCTCACAACATTGTCGGGGTCACGCCATGTCGGGTCGATCACCCCTTCGAGGATGATTGCCCGGAAGAACAAATCCACCTGATGAAATCCGGAACCCGGTTCATGAAACTCATTGATGCCAGCCAGCCCGCCAACCTCGATGGTCAGTCCGGTTTCTTCCAACACTTCCCGCTTCAGATTGTCCGGAATCGATTGGTGCTTTTCAACGCCGCCGCCCGGCGCACACCAAAGGTCTGACTTGCCGCCTGGATAGGCGTTCACCATCAAAAGCCGTTCATTTTCAACGATTAAGGCCCGCGCAGCGAGACGCGGGCCCGTGTTGTTAGGAAGCGACGACATGCCTGCGCCCTAGAAGAAGGAGCGCTTTTGCCACCAGCCTTGTTTTTTCGGACCGGAATCAGGGTTGGAACTTTCCACAACCGGGTCTTTCGCTGGTTCCGGCGTCGGCTCTAGTTTGCTCTCTGGCTCCGGCTCGGGTTCATCCGCCGCGACGGCCGGTTCCTCTTCGACCGGAGCTTCTTCGGTCGCAGGCGCTTCGGCGACCAGGTCATCAGCCGTTTCTTTTTCCGGTTCAGCGACTAAAGTTTCCTCACTGTCGGCAGCTTTTTCGGCAGTCTGCTCAGAATTGTCGTCCGCATCAGCATCGCCATCTGCGTTGGCCTCACCATTGCTTTCGCCGTTTCCGCGACCACCGCGACGACGCCGTCCACCGCGGCGGGAGCGCCGCCGCTTCTTCGGCTCGCCGTCTTCCTCAGACGTTTCATCGTCAGAAGATTTCGCTTCCGAGGTTTCTTCCTCAGCGTTTTCATCCGAACTGCGCTCAGCCTCGTCGTCTCCACCACCTCTGCGGCGACGGCGACGGCGGCGGCGTTTGCGCCCATCGCCGCTTTCTTCATCGTCAGACGATGTGTGGGCGTCTTTCTCAGAGCGTGTATCATCATTGTCGGCTTCCAGCGCCCGCTCTTCGGCTTCTGCGGCCTCAGCTGCGGCTTGGTCAGCGCGTTCTTCGGCTTCCAGATCAACGCCGGCTGGCTGAACTACAGCCGCTAGCGGCACCACATCGCGCGGATCGGCGGCCTCACCTCGGGTGATGGTGAAGGCATCGGCTGCCATGGAACCGTCGACCGTGAACACCACCCGGCGACCATAGCGGGCCTCAAGATCGGCAAGCATAGCTCGCTTATGGTTCAAGATGTAAAGCGCTGTCTCTGAGCGCAGCGTCACATTGGCGTGGTGACCTTGATGGCGCAGCAATTGAGCCTCAGCCTGCCGCAAGATTTGCAAGGCCACAGATGCCGAGGCGCGCGTGTGGCCCGTTCCCGCACAATGGGGGCAAGGTTCCATCGTGCTTTCGATCAGCGAGGTACGAATGCGCTGACGCGACATCTCCAACAGACCGAAATGCGAAATGCGGCCCACCTGAATGCGAGCCCGGTCGCTCTTCAGCGCATCCTTCATGCGTTTCTCGACGGCACGATTGTTGCGCTTTTCCTCCATGTCGATGAAGTCGCAGACGATCAGCCCGGCCAGATCGCGCAGACGCAATTGACGGGCGATTTCATCAGCGGCTTCGAGATTGGTGGAAACCGCCGTGTCCTCGATGTTGTGCTCTTTGGTCGATTTTCCCGAGTTCACATCGATGGCGACCAGGGCCTCGGTCTGGTTGATCACCAGGTAACCGCCGGATTTCAGCTTCACCGTCGGCTCGAACATGGAATCGAGCTGCTCTTCAACGCCCTGTGCAGTGAACAGCGGTGTGGGATCGCGATAGGGTTTCACGTTGCGTGCATGGCTCGGCATGAGCATGCGCATGAAGTCCTTCGCCTCGCGATAGCCTTCGTCGCCGGCGACCATGACCTCATCGATATCGCGCGAATAAAGATCGCGGATCGAGCGCTTGATCAGGCTCCCTTCCTCATAGACGAGGGCAGGGGCTGCGGACTTCAGCGTCACATCGCGCACTGTCTCCCAGAGCCGCATCATGTATTCAAAGTCGCGTTTGATCTCGACCTTGGTGCGGTTGGCGCCAGCCGTTCGCAGGATGACACCCATGCCGTCCGGCACGTCCAGATCGCTGACCACCTCTTTCAAGCGTTTGCGGTCGGCAGCTGACGTGATCTTGCGCGAAATGCCGCCACCACGTGGGGTGTTGGGCATCAGCACGGCGTACCGACCAGCGAGGGACAGGTAGGTTGTCAGCGCCGCGCCTTTGTTACCGCGCTCTTCCTTGACCACCTGAACTAGAATGATCTGGCGGCGCTTGATCACTTCTTGAATTTTGTAGTGACGACGGCTTGGACGGCGGCGCGGGCGCGCCTCTTCCAGCGCATCGTCCGATCCGCTTTCATCGACATTGTCGGCCTCATCATCGTCAGTCGAGACCTCTTCGGACGCAAACAGGCCTGCTGAGACAGCCGCCTTGACGCTCAGGCCATCGCCATCGCCATCGTCACCGTTTTCGAATTCGGACGGTGTGTCGTTGGCGTCGTCGTCTGACTCGCCATCATGGCCACGCTCATCGGCGAGCAACGCATCGCGATCAGCCTGCGGGATTTGATAATAATCGGGATGGATTTCTGAGAAGGCCAGAAAGCCGTGGCGGTTGCCGCCATAATCGACGAACGCCGCCTGAAGCGAAGGTTCGACGCGGGTAACTTTGGCCAGATAGATGTTGCCGCGAAGCTGTTTCTTCGCGAGCGTCTCGAAATCAAACTCCTCGACGCGATTGCCACGCTTCACCACCACACGGGTCTCTTCCCGGTGGGTGGCATCGATTAACATTTTGGATGACATTGAAGGGTTCCTTGGGGCGCGCAGGCCGAGCAAGAGGAACAAGCTCAGCGGCGGTCGCCAACGGTTCTGTAGAGAAAAAAGCGCTGTCCCGTCGGGTGGCCGCATGCGGCTCAGCCGATCGAGATCGAGCGAAAGCGGGTGGAACCGGTGCAGGTTTGCGTCGGACGCGGTCGTCAGCGACGACGTCATTGACGCACGCGTGCCCATACGAACGTAACCGCGACGAGGCGGTGTTCGATACACAAGGCAACAGGTGCAGCACCATTTGTATTCCGGTCTAACAGGCGGCGCGGAACATCGCGCACCGCCAAAAAGCTATCATCTTGCAAAGGCCTACGACCCAAAGCACCGCCGCGATGTCAAAGTCATCTTCCTGTCGGAGCCGCAACCGGAGCCATCGAGAACGGTGTATGCTGGCCCTCCTCAAAGGGCCGTTCGCTCTGCAGTCGGTTCGGATGGGCGAGGTCCAGCGGTAACGCTGGTGCCGATCAGATCAATGCCGCATAGTGCCAACAAGGTCGGGTGACCGGTTGATTTTCAACCACGGCCAAACCTTGCAAGTTCTTGTGATGTACGCTTCCAACTGCGAATTTGCAAGCATCATCAACGTGCTTGGTGTCGCAATAACCCTGCTATTTCGGCCAAAACCGCGCGCAGGCTTTGTTTGAGATTGGTTTACCACCAGCCTTTAGGATGTGGTAACCGTCAAAAATGCGCGGCTAAGCCATGGGCGGCACTGAAGCGCACCAAAGTGCTTAGCCGTCTTGCAGAAGATGAGAGATCGATTGACCAGCTTCGGCCTCCCTGTTGTCCAAGACTTTCCCGTCGCCCAGGCGCGTCCGCGCTCCGGCGGCGACAGGCTGGCGACCAAACTGGCCCTTGTGAAAGCTGCTCTCTGCCTGGTGCTGTTGATTGGGATGTTCTGGCCGTGGGCGGCGCGTGCAACTGAAGAAGCCTCCTTCCAACCCGCCGATCAGGCCGCCGCGCTTGCAGCACGCATTGCAGGCGATGAGGTTCGCACACGGATTGTGATTGATTTGGCGGGAGAGGTGGCACCATCCGTTTACATGTTACCGGAACCCAATCGTCTGATATTGGACCTTCCGGGCCTCTCCTTCGAGCCGATGGACGATGCCGAGGTCGAGCCACGCGGGCTGATTTCGGCCTTCCGCTATGGCCCCTTCGCCCCCGGACGTGGGCGCATCGTGGTCGATTTGTCCGATTATGTTGTTATCGACGAAATCCTGATGCTGGCCGCCCTCGATGACCAGCCCGCGCGCCTCGTGCTGGATCTGGTACGCAGCGACCAGGATGGGTTCATAGCTGAAGTGGAACGCACGCGTGAGAGTTTTCTCGCCAGCGTTGAGGCGCCGAAAGAAAACCGGCTCGATATTGCCAACACCAGCGGCCGCCCGATCATCGTGGTTGATCCGGGCCATGGCGGTATCGATTCTGGTGCCGTCAGCCGGTCTGGTGTTTTGGAGAAAGAGGTCGTCCTACGCTTTGCCCGCGAGTTCGTCGCCGATCTGCGCGCCACGGGTCGCTTTGAGGTCTATATGACCCGCGATGATGATGTGTTCATTCCGCTGGCTGGTCGCGTGCGGTTCGCCCAGAACCATCATGCCGATCTCTTCATCTCCGTGCATGCTGATTCGCTGGTGCGTCACCGCGATATGCGCGGCGCGACGGTTTACACGCTGTCCGATCGTGCCTCCGATGAGATCGCCCAGCAATTGGTCGACAATGAACGGCGATCAGAAATGCTTGCCGGTATGGATGTGACCGAAACGGCCACCAATGAGGTCGCTGATATTCTGATCGATCTCACCCGCCGTGAAACGACTCGCTTTTCGCTGGCATTTGCCGAGGACGTCGTGAACGAACTGTCCACGGCCACGCGCATGGTCAACAACCCCCATCGCTCAGCAGGGTTTCGAGTGTTGAAGGCGCCGGAAATTCCGTCCGTTCTGTTGGAACTGGGCTTCCTGTCCAACGAGGATGATGTCCGGCTATTGTCAGACACGGCTTGGCGCGAGCGCACAATAGCCTCGCTTTCGACAGCCGTTGAGCGGTTTTTTGAGCAGCGTGTTGCAAGCGCGCCATAGCGCAGGCTGAAACAGGCGCCCATATCGCTTTTCGTCGCCTTTGTTGAGCAAAGTGCCCTATTTCCGCCGCATCGCCCCCGCCTACGGTGGAACCAAATGGGGCTCCTGGCGGTTCCAAACGTTAGCTGCGCACGCTCAATGCGCGAGCAGGCACGAAAAGCTAACGGTGCATTTACCATACTGCGCTTCAGTGGTTCTGGCCTTTGGGCTTGGGATGGCGGGCGCAACCACAAGAATGAACGGATGAACGTATGTTCACGAAGTTTCTGGGTTACCTGTTCGGCATAGGTGTTCTCGGCTTCCTATTGGTGGCCGGTGGCGTTGCCTATGGCATCCACTATTACTCCCAGGATTTGCCCGATTACACGGTGCTCAGCGACTATGAGCCGCCGGTGATGACCCGTGTGCACGCCTCCGATGGCGCCCTGATTGCCGAGTACGCAACCGAGCGGCGCCTGTTTCTGCCGATCCAGTCGATGCCTGACGTTTTGAAAGCAGCGTTCCTGTCGGCCGAAGACAAGAATTTTTATGAGCATGGCGGCCTCGATTTCACAGGCATTGCCCGCGCCATCGTCGTCAACATCGAAAATCTGGGCACCAATCGTCGTCCGGTCGGTGCCTCGACGATCACTCAGCAGGTCGCGAAAAACTTCCTTCTGTCCGGCGACGTGGCCATTGAACGCAAGATCCGAGAGGCGATCCTTGCCCTGCGCATCGAGCGCACCTTCACTAAGGATGAGATCCTTGAGCTCTATCTCAACGAGATCTATCTCGGCCTCGGTGCTTATGGCATTGCCGCTGCGTCTCTCGTTTACTTCGACAAGTCGGTTCACGAGCTGACTTTGGCCGAGGCGGCCTATTTGGCTGCGCTGCCAAAAGCACCGAACAACTACCATCCGTTCCGCGAGACCGAACGCGCCATCGAACGCCGAGACTGGGTGCTCACCCGCATGTTCGAGAACGGCTACATCACAGAGGAACAGCGCGCCGCCGCCCAAGCTGAACCGCTCAACGTGTTGCCGCGCAACACTGGCAATTTCCTGGAAGCGTCCGACTATTTTGCTGAAGAGGTGCGCCGCGAAATCGCCGATCGCTATGGCGATGATGGCCTCTACGAAGGCGGTCTTTCTGTGCGCACGACGCTTGATCCGGTGCTGCAAAGCCACGCCCGACGTGCGATGCGCAACGGCCTTGAGGAATTTGACCGCCAGCGCGGTTGGCGCGGTGCCGTCACGACCATCGACATCACGCAGGACTGGGGCGCCGCCCTCGGCGAGGTCGATGGTTTGTCCGATATCGAAGAATGGTCGCTGGCTGTCGTCTTGGCCGTTGGCGAGGATGGCGCGCAGCTTGGCCTGATGCCGCCGCGTCTTGCCTCGCGCGCGCTATCAGACGAACGTCCGACCGGTTTCATCCCCGCCTCGGCGATGGAATGGGCTGGGTCCAACCCGTCTGAGATCGTGACGGCAGGCGATGTGATTTATGTGCGTGCCGAACCGACCGAGGCAGGTGACGTCAGTTACTCGCTGCGCCAGGTGCCTGAAGTCTCCGGCGGCATGGTCGCGATGGACCCCTATACGGGCCGCGTACTCGCCATGGTCGGTGGATTCTCGTTCGCTGAGAGCCAGTTCAACCGGGCTACCCAGGCGCAACGCCAGCCGGGCTCGTCGTTCAAGCCGTTCGTCTATGCGGCAGCGCTCGACAACGGCTACACGCCCTCAAGCGTGGTCATGGATGCGCCGATTGAGATCGATCAGGGCCCTGGCCTGGGCGTCTGGCGGCCAAGCAACTATTCCAACGAGTTCTATGGTCCCCAAACACTTCGCGTCGGGATCGAGCGCTCGCGGAACGTCATGACCGTGCGCCTGGCGCGCGATATGGGCATGCCGCTCGTGTCGGAATATGCGCGCCGGTTCGGTGTCTATGACGATCTTGATCCGCTGCTCGCCATGTCGCTGGGTTCCGGCGAAACGACGGTTATGCGGATGACCGGCGCTTATGCGGTGATCGCCAATGGTGGCCGCGCCATTCAACCGACACTGATCGACCGGGTGCAGGATCGCTACGGCAACACCATCTTCCGCCATGATGCGCGTCTTTGCGAAGGCTGCCGCGCCGAAGCCTGGCAGGGCCAAGACGAACCCAATCTGATCGATGAGCGCGAGCAGGTGCTCGATCCAATGACCGCCTATCAGGTGACGTCGATGCTGGAAGGTGTGGTTCGTCGCGGCACGGCTGCTGGTATCTCCAGTGAGCTTTCAAATTGGGCGATTGCCGGCAAGACTGGCACCACCAATGACAACCGCGACGCCTGGTTCGTTGGCTATTCACACGATATCGCCGTTGGCATCTATGTCGGCTACGACAACCCGCGTGATATGGGCCGCTCGGCAACGGGTGGCGGCCTGGCTGCGCCGATCTTTGCCGACTTCATGCAAGCGGCGTTGGAAGGCCAACCGCGCACCGAATTCCAGGTGCCGCGTGGCATTTCGCTCATCCCGATCGACCGCCGTACTGGCTTGCAAGTGGCCGCCGGCACCGATGGCTCGATCTTGGAAGCTTTCCGCCCAGGCACGTCGCCGCCATCATCCTATTCGATCATCGGCTTTACCGACGATATGGGGCGTCTATTGACCGTCGATCCACAGGCCGATCGCGCCGTTGTGTCCGGCACTGGAGGGCTCTACTAGCCCGCCCTGCCATCAGTCGGACTTTACTAACGGTCCAACTTATCCCACATGATCACCCCATTGCATCGGGCGCGTGCTGCAAGGCATGCGCCCCTTCTGCTTGACCGACCTTAGGACCGACACATGCGCGCGGAAGCCCAGCGGCTCGTAGACGACATTGAGCAGGCACTCACCCTGCTAAGGAGGCATCTTTGACTGGGATGCTGCCC